>JBPBQK010000044.1:0-67100 GCA_050954845.1 Janthinobacterium lividum | reverse complement strand
CTACCGCTTCGTTGAACGGCCCCAATGAAGCGGTAGAGATGCTTCGACTGCGCTGCGCTCCGCTCAGCATGACGGCCTATTTGTATTTTTTAGCTACCTAGGGACGGTCCTTATCCAGCACCAGCTCCTGCTGGTCGGCGTAGCCTTCGTAGCTGGACGTCACGACCTGGTCGCCGGGCCGCAAGCCCGCCAGCACTTCGTAATAATCGGGGTTCTGCCGCCCCAGCCGGATGGCCACCCGCTGGGCCCGGGTGCCGTCGGCCGCCAGCTTGAACGCCCAGTTGCCCACGGTTTGCTGGTAAAAGCCGCCTTTGGAGAGCAGCACCGCCGGGGCCTTCGCGCTCAGTGCCAGCCGGATGGGCAGGGTCTGCCCCCGCCGCAAACCCGGTGGCGAAGTGCCGGTAAAGGCCAGGTCGATTTGCAGGCCTTTGGTCACTTGTGTAAAGATTTTGGTCACGCGCAAGGCATACGCCTGGCCATCCACCACCACTTCGCCCACCTGACCGGCCGCGATGCGAGCAATGTAAAACTCGTCCACCGCGGCGTGTAGTTTCACGCCCGCCAGCGCGTCAATTTGACCTAGGCGTTGCCCCCGGGTTTTGGCTTCGCCCACTTCCGCGGCCAGCGAGCTGAGCCGCCCGCCGACCGGGGCCCGCACCAGCAAGTCGTCCATCTTGCGCCGCATCAGGGCCAGGTTGCTGGTCATGCGCTGCACCGATTCCTGCATGGTGCCCAGCTGCTGCTGCATGGCCACCGAATCCTGGCGCAGGGTCTGTTGTGTCAGCTGTCGCCGGCGCAGCTGGTAGCGGTAGGCGTTCTGGCTTTGCAAGTAATCCTGCCGCGCAATCACCTTCTGGTCGTAGAGCACCTGGTTGGTGTCGAACACCCGCCGGGCCTCGGCCAGCTGAAAGTCGATGTCGGCTAGCTGATTTTGGCGCAGGATGCGGTTTTGCAGCAGCTGGGTGCGGGTGTTGCGCAGGTTGTTCATCAGGTCATACACGGCCGTTTCGCGGTTCACCATTTCCAGTTGCAGGTCGGGGTTGGTCAACCGGAGCATGGGTTGACCCGCCGCCAAGGTCGTGCCTTCTTCCACCAGCACCTGCTGCACGGTACCGGCCTCCACTGCGTCCAGGTACACGGTGTGCAGGGGCTGCACTACCCCGTCGATGGCCGTAAATTCCTGAAAGTTGCCTCGGGTAACGGGACTGATGGTTAGCCGGCTGGCCACGACATGCAGCCGCTGGCCCGGCCTAGGCCAGTAGAGGCCGGCCGCGCCCATCCCCGCCAGCACCAGGACCCCCAGCCACCACCAGCGGGTGACAAAAGACCACTTTTTCTTCGGTATCAGGATATCCATTCGGTTCGGCGCAGGCAATAGTCGCAAAAAGCTATTGACCGGAGGTGCCAAGAACGGTGCCTTACTCACAAACCCTTGCTAATCAGCGGACTGCCTTTAAGTCCTGGTTGCCTGCTGTTGCCGAGCGTCCGGTTTTGATACAGTTGACCGTTCGGTTCTGATACAGTTTGAAGCTGTTGCTGGGTCAGGAATGACTTGGTCGCCTGAAACCCAGTATTTTCCAAGGACTGCACGGTTTATGTGGCCTGAATTGGTGGGGGCACCTGCCAGCCCCGACTTTTACGTTTTACCATGCTGCTGCTTCATGAATCTTAAACACGCCCGCATCCTAGTGGTGGACGACGAACCCGATGTGCTGTTCGCGCTTAAGCTGCTACTCAAAAGCGAGGTGCGAGAAGTAGTGACGGAGAAAAATCCGGAGTTGCTGCTCTCCTTGCTCCGCCAGCAGCCCTTCGACGCCGTGCTACTCGACATGAACTACCGCAGCGGCCAGGCGACCGGCAACGAGGGCTTCTACTGGCTGGGCCGCATCCGGGAGCACGACCCCACCACGGCCGTTATCCTGCTAACGGCCTACGGCGACGTGCGCACGGCGGTGCGCGCCCTCAAAGCCGGCGCCACCGATTTCCTGCTCAAGCCCTGGCACAATGACCAGCTGCTTCAAACGCTGGCCACCGCCCTCCAACCCAAACCCGGTAGCAAAAGTGAGGGTAGCCCGAAAAAACCACCTGAGCCGGCTACCACTACTGCCCTGCTAGGCGAGTCGCCCGCCATGCAGGAAGTGCGCACTATTATTGAAAAGGTTGCCCCGACCGAAGCCAACGTGCTGCTGCTCGGCGAGAACGGCACGGGCAAGGAGCTGGTCGCCAAGTCCCTGCACGAGCAGTCGCGCCGCGCCGCCCAGCCCTTTGTGGCCGCCGACGTAGCCGCGCTCAGCGAGGGGTTATTTGAAAGCGAGCTGTTTGGGCACACTAAGGGCGCGTTCACGGATGCCCAGGCCAGCCGCGTGGGCCGGTTTGAGGCGGCCACCGGAGGAACTTTGTTTCTGGATGAGATTGGCAATATTGGCCTGTCGCAGCAAGCCAAGCTGCTCACGGCCCTACAGAACCGCCAGGTGGTGCCCGTAGGAAGCAACGCACCCGTGCCAGTGGATATTCGGCTGTTGTCGGCCACCAACGCCCCGCTGCACGCCCTGGTGGCCCGCGGTGCTTTCCGCCAGGACTTGATGTACCGCCTCAATACAGTCGAAATCATGCTGCCGCCCCTGCGCGAACGTGACGACGACGTGCAACTGCTGGCCCAGCATTTCGCGCAGGTGTACGCCGCCCGCAACCGGCAACCCGCGCCGGAATTTAGTGCCGCCGCCCTGCGAAAGCTCCGGGAGCACCCCTGGCCCGGCAACGTGCGGGAACTGCAACACGCCGTGGAGCGGGCCGTTATCCTAGGGGCTGGCCCCGTGCTGATGCCGGCCGATTTTTCATTTCGAAGCCCCGCATTGGCGGCTAATTCTGCGGCGGCGGCGGCCGTAGTTGAGCATCCTCTGCCGTTGCTGGAAGTAGAAAAAAACACCATTCAGCAGGCCATTGAGCGTCACCAGGGTAACCTCACCAAAGCCGCCAAGGAACTGGGACTCACCCGCACCGCCCTCTACCGTCGGCTCGACAAGCATGATATTTAATAGCCTAGATGCTCGCCTGCTGGGACGGTTGGTACTGCTGGTAGCCGCGCTGGCTGGGGGCGGGTACGCCGCGCAGCACCACGCCTACGGGCTGGCCCTGGGGGCGTTGGTGCTGCTAGTAGTGCTAGTCCTGGACCTCACTCGCTACCTGACACGCGGCCAGCAGGCCCTGGCCGACTTTACGCTGGCCCTCAAGTACCGCGACTTTTCGCGGCAGTACTCGGCGCAGTCCGTCCCGGCGGCGCTGCGGCCCTTGCACGAGGCCTTCAATCAAGTTAACGCCACGTTTCGGGAGTTGCGGGCCGAGCAGGAAGGCCAGTTTCAGTACCTGCAAACCATCCTGGCCCTGCTTGATACTGGAATCGTGTCCTACGACGCGGCGGGCACCGTGGCCTGGGTGAACGAGGCGTTTAAGCAAACGCTGCACCTGCCGTACCTAAAAAACATCCGGGCGCTGCAAGCCCGGCAGCCGGTCCTCTATGAGGCCATCTGCCGGGCGGTGCCGGGCCAGCCCGAGGTGGTGAAGCTGACGGTGGGCCCCCAAACGGTGCAGCTGCTCGTGTCGGCTACGCAGTTTAAGCTACGAGGTGCAGCGTTTACCCTCCTCGCCTTCAAGAACGTGAGCCAAGCCCTGGCCGACACCGAGACCGCCGCCTGGCAGCAGTTACTCCGGGTGATGACGCACGAAATCATGAACTCGGTCGCCCCCATTGCTTCGCTGGCTGATTCATTGGGCCGCCACGTAGAGCGCGCCCAGCAGCAGGAAGTTTCCGCTGAGTTGCTCGACGACGTGGGCACCGGTATTCGCATCATCCAGCAGCGCAGCGAAGGGCTGTTACGTTTCGCCCAAGTGTACCGCGACTTTAGCACCCTGGCCTCGCCGCAGCGCACGACCCTTTATATGCAGGAATTGCTCCAGGCCACCCGGCAGCTGCTGGCGGAGCAGCTAGCCGCGCAAGGCATTGCGGTAACCCTTAGCGTCCGGCCTGCGCACCTCACCCTGCACGCCGACGGCCACCTGTTGGAGCAAGTACTTATCAATCTGATACTTAATGCTGCGCAGGCGCTCGCGCAAATTACTAATCCTCACATTAGCCTGCTAGCTTGGTCCGATGAGCAGGAACGGGTGATTATCGAGGTAAAAGACAACGGCAGCGGTATTCCCGCCGACGTGCTAGACAGTATTTTCATTCCTTTTTTCACCACCCATCCCAACGGCTCCGGGATTGGGCTGAGCCTGACCAAGCAAATCATGCAGTTGCACCAGGGCAGCATTCAGGTGCATTCCGTGGCGGGGTCGGGCAGTGCGTTTCAACTGTGGTTTCCTGGCCCGGCTGCTTCTTAAGGGTGGTAATGGTAACCAGCCCGAAAATAAGATAGCCAAGCTTATAACGGTTATAGGACTTACGCACTTTGGGGTACTTTAGGCAAAAACGCACACTTATGCTAACCCAGACCACTTGCATCGAGTACCTGCTGAGTACGCCTAAGAACTACACCTGCACGCATTTGGCGGCCATCTGCCGGCTGTTAGCCACGACCAGGTAAATTGCTTCTTGCGCACGCGCATTCTGCCCGTCAACCAGTTGCCCGAACTGGTTCAGCCCTTGCTGCGCGATTCGCCCGAAGCTTTTTTGCTCGACGACGACAGCGTTCAAGACAAATGCGACAGCCGGTTCATCGACCTGGCCAAGCGCCAGTAATTGGGCAACGTACATGGCATGGTCACCGGCAGCGAGCTGGGTAATTTGGTGCACAGCAGCGGCGAGACGGGGGACTTTTTACCCTTGGATTATCGCATCTATGCGCCTGACCAGGACGAATAGACGAAACGTGACCATTTCCTGGCCATGTCTGACCAGGTAGTGGCGGAGGACAAGCTGCTGGACCGTACTATTTTATTTGAGGTCTGGTACGCGGCCAGCACCAATCTGAAACGCATTCACCGGGCAGGTTGGACGTTTTTCACGACCTTGAAAAGCAATCGGTTGGTGCGCGTTACCAAAGAAAGCGGCTACCAAGGCCTAGACACGCTCGAACCGCCGCCCCAGGGCTGGAGCCAGGGCGTGGAAGTACGTCTGAAAGAAGTGCCCTTTGGGGTGAGACTCTTCAAGCTAGAGGCCCCAAACGGCGACATTGACGGGGTCATTACCAATCACCTAGCTGCTCACCTGACCCGCGAAATGGTGATTGAGGCCATGCAGGTGCGCTGGCAGGTGGAGGAATTTCACCGCAGCTTTAAGCAGCAACTGACCGGGTCGGAGAAGTGCCAGTGCCGCAAGGCTACGGCGCAGCCCAACCACTTGGCCTGTTGTTACCTGGCTTGGGTCTCGCTTCGCCAACACGCCCGCCAAATAGGGCAAACTGTTTACCAAGCCCACCAACAGTAGTGGGCACCTTACCTGCAGCAGTTGCTCCAAAGGCCAATCATCCAAGTACTTGTGTACCCGAGTGCGTAAGTACTATGGAAGGAGGTTTGTGGGCGGTTGGTTCTGAGGCTGGAACTGCTGTTGGGCAACCAACCACATTACTCCACCGCCAACCGCACGGCGCGGGTGTCGGCGCGCACCACGTACACGCCGCTGGCTAGTCCCTGGGGCAGCACCAGCGCGGCGGTGCCGGTGGCATCAGCGGTGGCCGTGGCTACCGGGCGGCCTAGCGCATCGTACACCGTCACTACTGTGCCGGCCTCCGCGCCCGTGAGGGTGGCCGCGCTGCCGTGGGCCGGGTTGGGGTAGAGGCTCAGGCCGGCCGCCGCGCCGGTCAAGGCCACCACGCGCACGGGCGAGTAGCTGAACGTGCCGTCCAGGTCTACCTGCTTCAAGCGGTAGTAGAGCAGGGTGGCACCGGCGGGCAGTTGGGCATCCAGCAGCTCGTAGTGGTGAGCGCTGCTGCTGTTGCCTGCGGCTGCCACCGTGCCGATGACGGCGAAGGTCAGGCCGTCAAGGCTGCGCTCGACCTCGAAGCGGGCGCTGTTTTTTTCCGAGGCGGTGGCCCAAGCCAGAGCTACGTTACTGCCCCGCCGCTCGGCCGTAAAAGCCGTCAGTTCCACGGGTAGGGGCGCGGGCACTTGGTTGAGCCGCACGCTCACGGTGCCGCCGGACAGGATGGGCGCCAGCAGGTCGAGGTCGCCGTCGCCGTCCACATCGCCCAACGTCAGGCCCTGCTGGCGACCGGCGACCGTTACCGTGCTGCCGTTGCTGAAGGTACCCGTGTTGGAGCCGCTGGCATCCCCGCCGTTCAGGCGCACCGTAACATCCCCGTTGAGCTGGTTGCTGCTCACAAAGTCGAGGTCACCGTCGGCATCTAGGTCGCCCAGCACCACGGTGTAGGGGCTACCGTTCACCGGTACATCGCTGCCATTGCTGAAGGTGCCCGTGTTGGAGCCGCTGGCATCCCCGCCGTTCAGGCGCACACCCACCGAGCTGCTGAACGAATTGGCCGCCAGCACATCCAGGTCGTCGTCGCCGTCCACATCGCCCAGGGCCAGGCTATACACTGCCGTCCCCACGGTGGCCGTGCTGCCGTTGCTGAAGGTGCCCGTGTTAGAGCCGGTGGCATCGCCGCCGTTCAGCAGCACCTTCAGCGTGCCCGCATAATAATTGGTGGTGACCAGGTCGAGGTCGCCGTCGCCGTCCACGTCGCCCACCGCCAGGCAGGCGAGGTAGCTCCCGGTGTTGGCGTCGCTGCCGTTGCTGAACGTGCCGGTGTTAGAGCCGGTGGCATCGCCGCCGTTCAGACGCACACTCACCGTGTTGCCGTTGAAGTTGGCCACCAGCAGGTCGAGGTCGCCATCGCCGTCCACGTCGCCCAGCACCACGGCGGCTGGCTGGGCACCCGTGCCCACGTCGGCGCCGTTGCTGAAGGCGCCCGTGTTGCTGCCCGTGGCGTCGCCGCCGTTCAGACGCACACTCACCGTGTTGCTGTTGTAGTTGGCCGTGAGCAGGTCGAGGTCGCCGTCGCCGTCCACGTCGCCCAGCGTCATGCTCCGAGGGTCGGTGCCCACGGCCACGGTGGCGCCATTGCTGAACGTGCCGGTGTTGGAGCCCGTGGCGTCGCCGCCGTTCAGGCGCACGGTCACCGTGCCGCTGCCGCTCTGGTTAGCGGTCAGCAGGTCGAGGTCGCCGTCGCCGTCCACGTCGGCCGTAGCCACGGCGTTGGGGTTGGCGTCCAGGCTGGTGCTGGTACCAGACTGGAAGTTGCCGCGCCCGGGGCCGCCGGTGGCCGTGGTGAACTGGTACACCCGCTTGCGGGCCGCCAGCCCGCCCGCGCCCAGCACGGTGGCCGGCACGCTCACGCTCACCGTTTCGCCGGGCTTGAAATTGGCGCGGCTGCCGGGCAGGCTGCTGGTGTAGCGCACGGTGCTGCCGCTGCTGACGAAACTGCCCGCCTTGCGCCCGCCCACCTGCGCTGAATAAACGTTGATGCCGGCCGTGCGGCTGGCCGCAAGGCTGGCCGCCGTCACCGGCTCGGTGAAGGTGAGGGCCAGGGCCGAGTTGGCCGTGGGCACCGTGCGGGCATTGGCCGCCGGGCTGGTGCCGGCCACCAGCAGCCGCACCGCAAAGCCGGTGTAGGCCAGGCTGGGGCCGTTCGCCGTGGTCACAGTAATGTTCTGATTATTACTGGCCCCGGCCGGCACCGTGAAAGTAACCGTGGTAGCCGTGTTGCCGGTAATGGTGGCCGCTGCGCCGTTCACCATCACGGCCGAAGCCCCGCTCAGGTTGGTGCCGGTGAGGACGATGCCCGCCGTGCCGGCCACGCCCGTGGCCGGGGCAATACCCGTGATGATGCCCGGTACGTCCTGCTCGAAGCGCCGCACGGTGCCGTTGACGTCGCCCACCAGCAGGTCGAGCAGGCCGTCGCCGTCCACATCGGTCACGACGGGCTTGGCATAGTTGCCCGCCGCAATGGCCGTGGTGCCGTTGGCAGTCAGGTTGCCCAGCGGCCTAAAGCTGTTGGCGGCCGAGGCCGTCTGCTCGTAGCGCCCCACTTGCCCGTAGTTGAGCCCGACCAGTATATCGAGCAGGCCATCGCTGTCCAGGTCGGTCACCGTCAGGCCGATGTTGCCCAGCGCCAGGGGGGTATTGCCGGCGTCGGTGAGCGGGGCAATGCTGGCAAAGCTGCTGCTGTTGGCCGTTGCCTGCTCGTAGCGCTGAATGTTGCCCGCGTTGTTGCTCACTAGCAGGTCAAGCAGGCCGTTGCCGTCCAGGTCGGTCACGGCCAGGTCCGAATAAGTGCCCACGTTCAGCGCGGTGCCGCCGGCGGTGGTGAGGACCGCGCCGCCGGCAAAGCTGCCGCCGTTGGGCGCGGTTTGCTCATAGCGCACCACATTGCCGGCAGCATTGCCGGCCAACAGGTCGAGCCGGCCGTTGCCGTCGAGGTCGGTCACGGCCAGGATGACATAGAACCCGGCGTTTAGCACGGTGGTGCCGTCGGTGGTGAGGCGGTTGTCGGTACCAACGGGCGCAAACTGGTCGCCGGTGGCCGTGGTTTGCTCGAAGCGCCGCACGTTGCCATAGAGGTCACCCACCAGCAGGTCGAGCCGGCCGTCGCCGTCCACGTCGGCCACGGCCGGGGCCGAAAAGTCGCTGATATCCAGCGTCGTGCTGCCGTTGGTGGTGAGAGCCGCGCCCCCCACAAACAGGCTGCTGGCGCTGGGCCGCGTCACCGTAAAGGCCGTGGCGCTCAGGGCCGTGCCGTTGGCGTTGCTCACCCGTACTTTCTGGCTGGTGGCTTGGGGCGGCACGGTCAGCGTCACGCTGGTGCTGCTCACCACCGTGAACAGGGCCGGCACCTCGCCCACCAGCACGCTGGTGAGGCCCAGCAGATTCTGGCCCGTGAGGGTGACGGTGCTGCCCAGCGGCCCGCTGGGGGGCGTGAGGCTGGTGATGACGGGCGGCAGTGGGTGAGGAAGGTGGGCTGGGCGTAGCTGTCGGTCACTGCATTCGCGCTGTTGAGCAGCTGCACCTGCTGCAAGCCGCCGCAGCCGCTCTGCACCTGGATGTCGTCGATAAACCAGCCCGGCAGCGGGCCGTTGTCATTGACATTATCGGACTGGAACTGAAAGCGCACCCGGATGGATTGCCCGCTGAAGGAGGTCAGGTTGAGCACCGATTGCTGGAAGGCAGCCGGGCCGCTTAGCTCCGACGATATCCCCGAGAAGCAGGGCTTACCCGCCGAGGTAGTGCCCGTCGCAAAGACCGAGTTATACCCATTTTGGAGAAAGTAAGCGGCGGCATCCTGCCAGGCTCCGTTATTCACCGAAATAGCCACCATACCCCCATCGTAGATGGATTCGGTGCTGAAAAAGTGGTAGAAGGACAGCACCGAGAAGCCGGTCGGGGTGAACGCGGCCGATGTCAGGGTCACGTCGGAGCTAGCGGAGGGGTCGATGGCGGCCCAGGCGGTGGTGCCGCTGTGGGCACGGGTGGTGGTAGGTGCCCAGGCATTGCCTCCGCCCGCTGTTACCACGGCCGCCGTAAAGCCGCCGGCGGTATTGGTTTCGCGGTCATCGTTCACGGGTAGGGCAATGGCGCAGCCCGCGCCAGTGGCTGTTTGTGCCTGAATTTGGAAGGTGCGCTGCTGACCTGCGGTAAAGTTCAGGCCGGAGAAAGTGACGGTATTACCACTAAGCGTGCCGCCCGTACTACTGAGGTATTGCAAGCCGGTAGGCAGCTGGTCGGTGATGGAAACCGGCGCCGGCGGCTGGCAATCGCAAGAGGCCGAAAGCGTAATGTTGAACTGGTTGCCAGCCAAGGGCGTCGTGTGCTTGCGCAGCGTCACGCCGGGCAGGTCGTAGGCCACCGTTTGGTCGGTGGCGCTGGTAGAGGCCCCTTCGCGGGCACTAAAGCCCATGCCCCGGCGAGCAAAAGCTCCCCAGATGGCGCAGTGGTAGCGGCCATTATACAGCAGGGAGTCGGCGGCCAGAATGGCATCGCGGCTATCGAGGAAGCCGGGCTGGCAAGGCTGAAGCTTCAGACCCTGCATTACTAAGTTCAGGGCTACTGCATTGCCGCCAGTGCTAGTGCTATTGTAGAGGTTGGCCTCAATGGTCCCCTGCATCTGAATGATATTCCAGGTCATATCCCAGAGCGTAGTGCACCAGATTTCCCCAATGTTGTGCACCTCCGGGCTCGTCGCCATGTAGGCGTAGGTGAGCGGGTTCACGGTCATGTCGGTCGTGTAGGGGTAGCGCCGGATGCCGGCTGCCGTTGGGCTCTGGCCTTGCACATACGTGCCTACTGGCCGGGCCTTGGCACCATCGGTGGTTTGGGCGGTGGTCCAGTCGGTGGTCATCATGAGCGCAAAAAAGTCGCTCCAGCCTTCACCGGCCTGCTCGGCATTGTAGAGGCAGCTGGTATTGGTGCCCCCGCCAGTGAGGCGGTTGCTGATGCCGTGGCCGTATTCGTGGCTCATCACGCCGCTGTCGTAGTCGCCATCGAGTTGCGGGCCGGCGACAGTAATGGGTTTTGGCAGTGTTACTTGCACGCCGTTGGCTATTTGGGCAGCCAGGGTTGCGCCATCGGCCTGCGTTATCATCACCGCCGGAATCGTAATGGTGTTGTCCGTACCTCCCATCACGATAGGAGGTACGGATGTGTTATTGATTACAACGGCTGCGATGGCCCCTGCCAGTTGGGCATTCTTTACTTTCACCACAAAATCGCAGGAGCCGCGATACAGTAGCGCAATTTTGCCGGTGAGGGGTGTGGTGCCGCCATACATGCCGCAGGCCAGGTACGTAGTAGGGTTGCTGCCGGCATCGGCGTACAGCGCCAACTGGCCCGAGATAGGGCCGCGCGTAGCTAGCTTGTTATTCGTGCTAAAGCCACTCTCTGTGGCTGCATAGTTGCCAGCCACAGTAGCCGGGGCCGTCACATTAATGGTGTAAGCTGGGATGGCACCATTAAACAGGTACATCTGCATGCGGCCGCTGGTGCCGTCGGGCGGGGTAGCGAAGTTGGCGTTGTTGGAGCCGCCGTCCTGGGCTTCGGCATTCACGTAGTCGCCTCCGAGGCCACCCCGGCTCAGGTTGCTGGCCTGGAAGTTGCTGGCAGCTTCCGTAAAGCCATACTGATACATCACGTCGTGCATCAGGTTGTTCCAGTAAAACAGGTTCGTCACGGCCGCGTTGCGGTTGTTCGCGACAGTCGGTGCCTGCGTGAAGTTGGGCTGGTAGAGAAAGCTAAGCGGGGCCGAGGTCGTTTGGGAAGGAGCGTAGTTGCCGGGCGCGTTGATGCTGGCCGCGTCGTCGTAGGCCGCCACGTTGTTGCCACGCGTGATGGTGTAGTCCGTGGTGCCGTCGTAGTGCCAGCCGTAGGTGGTAGCGTTGTTGCCGGCCCCGGCGCGCAGCCAAGGGTTAGTGTCGATAGTAGGCGTATTCACATCAGGCCGCTCGCCAGGAAATGCTACTACGCGGTAGCTGGCCGATGTCACGGCCTGGGTGCGCAGGGGCGAGGCGAGCACATTTTTCGGCTGATGAGCCGAGCCGGCCACGGTGCGGGGTGCAGTGGCCGCTGCTGATGTGGCTGGGTGCACCGCCTTTTCATTTACCGTCCAGTTATCTTGGCCCAGTATCTGGCCGGTGGCTGCATCCACCCGAATGTTGAGCCAGTCGGCAGAGGCCAACACGTCCACGTTCACGTTCCAGGCAAGGCGGGGTTGTTGGTTTTTATCCCTGGCCCACACCAGCCGGGCCACAATGGGCCGGCGCGCCACCCCGGCCGGGGCAAAGCGTTGCTGCTGGTCGGGGCCGGTGGGGCTGTCCTGGGTGGCGGGGCGCACCTCGGGGCGGCCGGGCAGCGTGGCCAGGGCCATGGCTACTGCCCGCGCGGCCGGCACCCGGGGCGCGGCCGACTGGCCCGCAAAAGCCTTGGCTGCTAAGAAGCCGCCCGCGTGGTGAACTAGCTTGCCGTTCTTGAAAACGAGCGTCACCACCTGGTTGTAGACCGGAATGCCGGCCTGCAATTGCTGCGGGTAGGCATAGAGTAAGCCCGAGGCCTCGGTGTGCGCGCTGGAAATGCGCAGGTCGGCCGCGGCCACGCTAGGGCCGGCCCACTGCTGGCGCGTTTGCCAGGCCAGCTCAGCCGCTTGCTGGGCGGGTTCGGATTGCGCTTTGGCGGCCCGACCCAGCAGTAGCAACACGAACAGTAGTCCGGCCCAGGCGGCGCGCCTAGCCAGTCCGGCGGCCGTAGGCCGGCGGCTCATCAGCAGTTCAAGCAGCGAGAAAAGTTTGTCATAGATTAAATAGGTTGAAGCAATGGATGCGCGCTGAACAGCGGCCCCGGGCGGGTGCAGCCCCAAGCCAGCCGACCAGAAGCGCAAAGCCCGAAGGCTTCGAAAGCGGGTAGTGGATGATTGCTGTAAAATTGGATGTCCCCGTTTTGGAACCGGGTCAAATTCCTGCCAATTTTACTTTATCCCCCTTTTTACTGCATTTTGGCAGGGATTTGCCCCTATTCGGCAGGCCTATAGCCATCTTTCAGGGCCGTGGGCAGCGAGCCGGTAGACATAGAACTGCCCACCCGCCCTTACTCACCACGCACAGAAAAAGCCCCTTGCTACCTGCAAGGAGCTTTTTCTAGGAGCGCAATGCCTCCCTACTCCACCGTGAGTCGCAGGGCGGTGGTGCCGGTGCGCACCACGTACACGCCGGTGGCAAAGCCGGTCGGCAGCACCAGCGCGGCCGTGCCGGCGGCATCGGCCGTGGTGCTAAGCACCAGCTGGCCCACGGCATCAAACACCGTGACGGCCGCGCCGGGAGGCGTGCCGATAAGGGTAGCGGCTCCGCTAGTGGGGTTCGGAAACAGCGCCAGCCCCGACTGGCCGGCCACGGCCACGGCGCGCACCGGCGAGTAGGTGGCTGTGCCGTTCAGGTCGACCTGCCGCAGGCGGTAATACACGGGGCTGGCCGCGTAGTGGGCAATGGCCGGGTCAACCAGCCGGTAGTCGTGCGCCTGGGTGGTGGTGCCGTGCCCGGCCACCTGCCCAATGCGCTGGAACGTGCGCCCATCAGCGCTGGCTTCCACGTCGAAGTGGTCGTTGTTTTTCTCCGAGGCCGTGGTCCACTTCAGCAGCGCGTCAGCCCCCAGCGGCTCGGCTGTGAAGCGCACCAGCTCCACGGGCAGCGGGCCATCACTGCTGCTAAGGGTGAGGCGGCCCAGCGCGATGGTGGCAAACGAAAAGCTGCGGCTGCTACCGCTCACGGTGGCGGTCTGGGGGGTGCCGGCCGCCATCCAGGTGGCGGTACCCAGGTCGGCGCGCCAGGCTTGCAGCTGGGCAAAGCTGGTGAGGCCGTTGTCGTCGTCGGCCAGCCACTGCAGCGTCATGGGCACGGCGGCGCGCGGGGCTACTTCGGGCACCACAGTCCAGATGCGGTCGATGCCCTGGCGGCTGGTATTATCGAAGTTGACGCCCCGGCTCAGGTTATCGGTGAGCAGGCCGGCGGTGCGCGTGATGGTGACCGAGCCCAGCCCCGTGCGGTCGAGCGTAGCGCCGTGGCCGAAGTCGAGCACCCCGCTGCCCGCCGCCCGCACGATGCGCAGGTTGCCCTGCACGTACTGGCCCGTTTGCTCGCCACTCAGGGTGGCCCCGTCGGGCAGGGTGAGCGTGGCGGTGGGGGCGGTGCGCAGCAGGCCGCTTTGCAGCGTGAGGGCGGTGCCCACGGTGAGGTCGGCGGGCAGGGACAGGGTGCGCTGGCCGGTGGCCCCGGTGTTATTGAGCACGAGCGTGGCCACGGTGGCCGCGCCGGGCGTGAGCGTCTGGTTGGTGGTGCCGCTGAAGAGCAGCGTGCCGCTCGACACCAGCGTACCCGCGTTGGTAAGGTCGCCGGTGAGCTGCACGGTGCCGGCGTTGGTCAGGGTGCTGGTGGCGTTGTTCTGCACGGTGCCGGCCACGTAGAACACGGCCCCAGTGCCCACCGTGATGGTGCTGCCGTCGTTGGTGAGCGTGGTTTGGGCCTGGGCGGCGAGGGCGGGCAGCAGCAGGGCGAGGGTAAGGGGGAGTTTCATGAGGTAGGTGAGAGTTGGGAGTAGGGAATGCCCGTCATGCTGCGCTGCGCTCAGCATGACGGGCATTCCTCCATTCTATGGTTTTTTAGGGGTCGCCGTTGCCGGCGCTTGCAGCAGGCTCATGCGGAAGTAGGCGGCGGCGCGGGCCTCGTCGCGCAGCCACTGGGCGGCCACCAGCTTCACGGCATCGGTGAGGCGCAGGGTGAGGGCGGTGCGGTGGCCCTGGGCGGCGGCGCGGCTTTTGGCCGTTTGCTCGTCGCCCTGGCCGGTGCCGTCGCGGCCATCCAGAAACGCCTGGAGATAGCCCGCGTACAGCGTGGCATCGAAATCGGTGCCCAGCACGGTGGCGTGGGTGGCGGCGGCGGTGGCGAGGCGGCTCAGCAGCAGCTCGGCCGTGAGCAGGGTGGCGCGACCGTATTCCTGGCGGCCGTTAGGGAAGAAATCGGCGTGGATGGCGGGGGTCTTTTTGGCTTTGTATTCCAGCAAGTCCTCATCGGCTTCGAGCTGGTGCTGGGCATCGTGGATGGCCCCCCACATAAGCTGGGCGGCGGTGCGGCGGGCGCTGGTGCCCTGGTCGGCGCGGGCCACCGCCCCAAACAGGTCGTCGTGGGCGGCCTGCAAGTCGGCCGCCAGGGCCGTGAACACGCCGCCGGGGTTGTCCTGGGTGAGGCGGGTGATGACATCGACCGTGAATTTTTGCAGGCGCGGCAGGGTCACGTCGTCGGTGGCGAAGAAATCGGGGGCGAAAAACGGGGTAGGCGTAAGCATAAGCGTTGAAAAGAGAAAAAGGGTGAGGGCCAGCGCCTTCGTGGCCCGGCTTGTGCCGGAAGGTACGCCCCCGCCTGAGCCGGCTGGCACCCTACGGCTCGTACCCTGCCTCCCGGCTCAGGCGGGGGATACCCGTCGGCCGGACGGATACTTCCCGGCTGCGGCGAGAGGCACCCGTCGGCGCGTGGCCCCGGCAGGCCCGCCCCCGCCCCCTTATTTAATCACCCGGATGGTGTGGTTGTTGGCGTCAGCCACGTACACAGTACCGGCCGCGTCCACGGCCACGCCGTTGGGATAGTTGAAGCGGGCGCTGGTGCCCGTGCCGTCGGCGCTGCCCGTGCTGCCCGCCGAGCCGGCCAGCGTGCTCACCACCCCGGCGGGCGTGACTCTGCGGATGGTGTGGTTGAAGGTGTCGGCCACGTACACCGTGCCCGCCGCGTCCAAGGCCACGCCGTTGGGAAAGTAGAAGCGGGCGGCCGCGCCCGTGCCGTCGGCGCTGCCGCTGCTGCCCGCCGAGCCGGCCAGCGTGCTCGCCACCCCGGCGGGCGTGATTTTGCGGATGGTGTTATTGCTCTGGTCGGCCACGTACACGGTGCCGGCCGCGTCCACAGCCACGCCGATGGGCGAGTTTAAGCGGGCGGCCGCGCCCGTGCCGTCGGCGCTGCCGCTGCTGCCCGCCGTGCCGGCTAATGTGCTCACCACGCCCGCCGCCGTGATTTTGCGGATGGTATGGTTGCTCGCGTCGGCCACGTACACGGTGCCGGCCGCGTCCACGGCCACGCCTCTGGGTAAGTTGAAGCGGGCGGCCGCGCCCGGGCCGTCGGTGCTGCCCGAGCTGCCCGCCGAGCCGGCCAGCGTGCTCACCACCCCGGCGGGCGTGATTTTGCGGATGGTGTGGTTGAAGGTGTCGGCCACGTACACGGTGCCGGCCGCGTCCACGGCTACGCCGTTCGGGACATAGAAGCGGGCGCTGGTGCCCGTGCCGTCGGTGCTGCCCCGGCTGCCCGCCAAGCCGGCCAGCGTGCTCACCACCCCGGCGGGCGTGATTTTGCGGATGGTGTGGTTGCTCTGGTCGGCCACGTACACGGTGCCGGCCGCGTCCAAGGCTACGCCGATGGGGGTGTAGAAGCGGGCGGCCGCGCCTGGGCCGTCGGCGCTGCCCGGGCTGCCCGCCGAGCCGGCCAGCGTGCTCACCACGGCCGCGTTGGCAGGCACGGTGCTGCCGCTGGCATCGGGCACGCGGCCGTTGGTCAGGTTCACCCAGGCCAGGCCCGTGTAGTAGTAGATGCCCTGGCTGCCATCGGTTTGAAACACGAGCAGGCCAGTGGCCGGGGCGGCAATGGCAGCGCGCTGGCTGGCCGTGAGGCGCGGGGGCAGCAAGCCCTGGGTGGTGCTGCTCACCTCGAGCACGGCCGAGGCATCGGGGGTGGTAGTGCCGATGCCCACGCTGCCGCCCGTGAGGCCGAAGGTGTTGCCTGCCTGGGCAATGCTGGTGGCCTGGGTGAGGGTGCCGCCCAGGGCCACGTTGTTGCCGGTGCTGGTGAGGCCGTTGCTGGCCGTGGTGGTGGTGGCCGCCGTAGTTTGCACGGTGTTGTCGGGGAAGCGGAAGCCGCCCACGTTGCTGAACACCTGCCCGGCCACTTCCAGCTTCTGGCTGGGGGCCGGGGTACCGATGCCCACGCTGGCCCCGTTGCCCAGCACCACGGTGTTGCTGGTGGTCAGGGTCACGTTGGCCCCCAGGGCGGTGGCGTTGGTGAGGGCCCCGCTGCCGAGGGCCGGGCCGCTGCCGTAGCCTAGGGCCGTGTTGCTGCTGCCCGTGGTGTTGTTGCGGCCGCTGAAGGTGCCGCTGAACACGTTGTAGCTGCCCGTGGTGGTGCCGCGCCCGCTCTGGTGGCCGCTGAACACGTTGTCGAAGGCCGTCGTGCTGGCGACACCGCTGCGGGTACCCAGGTACACGTTGTTGAAGCCCCCGGTGTTCACCAGGCCGGCCTGGGAACCCACGAACACGTTGTTGAAGCTGTTGCTCACGTCCCCGGCCTGGTAGCCCAGGTAGACGTTGTCACTGTTGTTCTCGCCCAGGTTCAGCCCCCCATCGGCCCGCACCCCCACGCCCACGGCGCTGCCCACGCTGCTGCCCGTGCCCACCAGGGCGTTGCCTTGCAGGTTCAGGTCCTGGGTGGCGGTGTGGTTGCCCAGGTTGTCGCCCGCCGCCGTGGCAATCTGCTGCCAGCTCGGGGCGGCCGGCGTGCCCGCGTTGTAGTAGAAGCCCGGCGTGCCGCCAGTTTGAAACACGAGCAAGCCCGTGGCGGGCGTGGCCAGGGCGGTGGCATCGGCCACGCGGGGCAGCAGCGCACCCTTGGTGCTGCTCACAATGTCGAGCGCCGCCGACACGTCGGGGGCGGTGGTGCCAATGCCCACGCCGCCGCTTTGGGCCTGGGCGGCCAGCGGCGCGGCGGCTAGCAGCCCGGCCAGGAGCACCAGGCACCGGCCAAGGCCGCGCCGCAATAAAGCCGTAATGGAGGAGAGGTCTTGCATAAGAAACCGAATGGAGAGAAATGGCGAAAAGCAGTTGAAAGGTGGCCCGCATGGGTCCGGGGCACCTGTCGCCAGGCCGGCTCTGCGCGTGTGCAAAGCTCACAGGTGCGCGTAGCGTCGCCGGGCATCACTTTGCAAAAAGTGATGCCCAGACAGTCAGCCCTGACGTATAATTATTGTCCAACAAAATTAGACATTGCCCCACTGGAAACGGGTCAAATTCCTGCCAATCTTCGCTTGATGCCCCCTTTCCAAGCATTTTGGCAGGGATTTGCCCCTATGCGGCGGGCGAGCCGCCCGTTTTTCCGGCCGACAGTCCGCATCCTCCCCGTTGTCGCCGCCGTTCGGGGGGCCGGCAGTCTGCTACTTCTGGGGGGCGCGGTAGTCGTTGGGCCGGCGGCCAAACCGCTCGGCGTAGAGGTTGCTGAAGTGCTTGGCCGAGCCAAAGCCCACCGCCTCGGCTACCGCCGCTACCGTGCCGAAGCCGCCGGCTTCCAGCAGCTGCCGGGCCTGGTGCAGGCGCAGCTCGCGCAGCCAGGCCGCCGGCGTGAGGCCGGCCCACTCGCCCAGGCGGCGGTACAGCGTCCGCTCGCTCACGGCCAGCAAGCCCGCCAGCTCGGCCGGACCGAACTGCTCGTTGGCCAGGTGCGGGGCTACCTGCGCCTGCCACCGCACCAGCTGCCCGGCCCCGGCAGAGGGCGAGGCTTCGGCGGCGGCTTCGACCCCGCCGGTTTCCGGTCCATTAGTTTCCGAAGTTGCCGACGTAACGGTGGTGGCCAGGGGAGCTGGAGCCGGGGCCGGGGCGGGGCCGGGCTCAGCCGGCGCGTCTTCGGGCTGGGCGGCGAACTGGCGGCGCACGTCGTGGCGGGCCAGCAGCACCTGCACGCGGGCCAGCAGCTCGGCCGGGGCGAAGGGCTTGGTCAGGTAGTCGTCCACGCCCACGGTGAGGGCAGCGCGGCGGTGGGTGTCGTCGGCCCGGGCCGTGAGCATGAGCACCGGCACGCCCGCCCGGGGGCACGCCCGCCCGGGCGGGGTCGGCCTTGAGGCGGGCCAGCAGCTCGGTGCCGCTCAGGCGCGGCATCATGGCATCGGTGGTGATGAGGTCCACGGGCGCTTCGCGGCTCAGCAGCTCCAGTGCCTCCTGGCCGTCAGCGGCAACAAGCACCTCGTAGGCGGGGCTGAGCAGCTCGCGCAGGTAGGCGCGCAGGTCGGGCTCGTCCTCCACCACCAGCACGCGAGGCTTGGTGGAGTTAAAAGTTAAAAGTTGAGAGTTAGGAGTTGGGTGGGTGGTGGCAGGGGAAAGGTTGGCCATCACTGAAACTTCTTTCAGACTCGTTTCGCCAGTCTCTTTCAGATTCGTTTCACTTTGCTCGCCGCTTACCTCCGGTTCCTCTTTAACTCTTAACTCTTCACTTTTAACTTTTAACTCAACAGCCTGAAAGCGCAGCGTAAAAGCCGCGCCCTGCCCCGGCACGCTGGCCAGCGTGAGGGTGCCGCCCAGCAGCTCGGCCAGCTCGCGGCTCAGGGCCAGGCCCAGGCCAGTGCCGCCCTGCGCCTGGTTTTGGGGGCTCTGGTAAAATCGCTCGAACACCCGCTCCTGCTCGGCCGGCGCGATACCGGGGCCGGTGTCGCGCACGGTGAGCGTGTAGTAGCCATCGGGGGCGGGCAGCGCGGCCGCCAGGGCCACCGTGCCACCAAGGGGCGTGTGGTTGAGGGCGTTGCTGAGCAAGTTGGTCAGAATCTGCTCTACCTTATCGGCATCCACCAACAGGTGCAGCCCCTCGGGCAGCGGCTCGGCCCCGTGCAGCGCCAGGCCGCGGGCGGCGGCCAGCGGCGCAAACTGCCCCACCACCCGGCGCAAAAACGGCGCTACGGCCGTGGGCGTGGGCTGCACCGGCAGCCGCCCGGCCTGCAAGCGGGTCAAATCCAGAATGCGGTTTACCAGCTCATTGAGCCGCCCGGCCTGGCGGTGGGCCAGGGCCACGGGGCCCCGCACGGCGGCGGGCAGCTGCTGCCGGGGGTCGGCCAGCAGCGTTTCGAGGGGGCCCAGCACCAGCGTGAGTGGGGTGCGCAGCTCGTGGCTGGCATTGGCGAAGAACTGGTTTTTGGCCGCGTCCAGCTCGCCCAGGCGCAGGGCCTGGGTTTGGAGCTGGGCGGTTTGGGCGGCCAGCCGCCCGTTGAGGCGGCGGGTGATGCGCAGAGCCAGAAAAATGGCCAGCGCCAGCAGACCCAGCAGCGCGGCCCCCGCCCCGGCCAGGCGCACTAGGCGGGCCTGCTCGCGCTCGCGCTCGGTGAGGTGGGCAATCTGGGCGGCTTGCTCGCGAGCGCGAAACCGGCCCTCGGTGGCGGCTAGGGCCGCAAACTGCTGGGCCTGGCGCAGCGTGTCGGTGAGGCCCTGGGTGCGGCGGGCGTAGGCGTAGGCGCTGTCGTAGCGGCCGGCCTGGGCATAGGCCTGGGTGAGCAGCTCGGTGAGCTGGCTTAGGGGCAGCAGGCTACGCGACTGCTGGTAGCCTCGCCGCAGGGGCCGCAGCAAAGCCAGGGCGGAAGTAGGCTCGCCCATGGCCAGGGCAAAGCCCGCCAGGGCCTGGCGGGCTTTGCCCTGGGGAGCGGTGCGGGGGGCCTGGGTGAGCAGGGTTACGGCCTCGGCCAGCCGGCGGCGGGCGCGCTCGGGGTGGGCGGGGTGCTCTTGCCAGGCGGTCAGGCCCAAGGTCAGGGCCCGCGCCTCGGCGTAGGGCAGGTCGCGGGCCGGCCAGCCGGCCACCGTGGTATCGGCGGCGGCCCCGTAGCGCAGCCAGGCGCGGGCGCGGCGCAGCCAGGGGGCCGCCACGGCGGGCGAGTCGGCTTGCAGCGCCAGCTGCGCGGGCACCAGGCTCAGGCGCGTGAGCAGCAGGGCGATGTGGGGGTAGGTGCGCAGCTCGGCGGGCGGGCCGCCCGTTTGCAGCAGGGCGCTGGCCTCGGCGGCCAGGGTGCTGGCGTAGGCGGCCGGGTGGCGGCTGTGCCCCTCCAGCAGCAGGGGCAGGTAGTAGTTGAGCAACACATCGGCCAGGGCCCCCCCGGCCGGGCTCCGCTCGCCCACCGGCTGCCCGTAGCGGCGGTAGGTGGCCAGGGCCTGCTCATAGGCGCGCTCGGCCTGGGGGTAGTTGCCCTGGGCGGCGTAGGTTTCCCCCATCAGGCATTGCGTCCAGCCGATGCCAGTCAGAATGCCATGCTGCTGGAAGAGGCGCTGCGCCCGCTCGTAGTAGTGCATGGCCAGGGGCAGGCGGCCCAGGGCGCGGCAGGCCGAGCCGGCATTGGCCAGAATACCGGCCAGCAGGGCCTTTTCTGACCAGTGCGGGTCGGCAGTCTGGGCAGTGATGGGCCCCATGACGCTGTCGAGGCCCGCGGCTCGAAACTGCCAGGCCGCCCGCTGGTAGTAGTAGAGCGTGCTGTCGTAGTTGCTCTGGGCGTAGTGCTGCTCGGCCAGGTCTTTGGCCAGCTTTATTATCGCTACCGGCTGCTGCTGCCCTTGCCGGGTTCCGGCCAGTTGCCAGGCCCGCCCCAGGTAGCGGGCGGCCGAGTCGGGGCGGTGCTGGGCCTGAAAACTATGCGCCAGGCGGACGTATCCCAGCAGCTGGCCCAGCGAGTCGGCCGGCCACCGGGGGCGGGCAGCGGGCGGGCGGGCCGGGCCGGTGGCCTGGGGTGGTGGCGACGAAACCAGGGTGCGCTGCCCGGCCAGTATATGCAGCAGCGAGTTGTGCGAGGCACCCGAGTAGCGGTAATTGGCGGGCGCGGCCCGCAGCCAGCGCTGGTGCCGGGCTAGTTGCGGCGGGCTGGGCTGGGCCGGGGCCGCCGCAACTAGCCCCATCAACAGCAGCCAAAGCAGCCACGTGCGGCGGCAGAGTCTAGGTATTTGCCAGTGGAGCAGCTCAAAAAGACAAGGCATAGCAGCTTCAGCGCGAGCGCAGTGCCTATAGGTGATTAATGGCCAAAAATACGTGCTACCAATAAGCCCAACTACTACTCGTAGTAAATATACTGATGTACGGCCGCGGCAAAATCAGGGCAAACAGGGTTGCGGGCACCTTAAAACGTACCAGGCAGGGCCGCCTAAAGCATGGCTGCTATCGATGGCCATACCATTCGTCAACAGCCGTGGCTAAATCTGGCTGTATTAGGTAAGTAGTGGGGTTGCGCCGCTCTTCTACTCGCTTGAGGTGGTCCGCACGGGCCCGCTGTGTCCCTATCAGGTGTACAACGATTCCTATTCCGCCAACGATACCCAGTGGATGGGCGACTTTGATGCCGCGGGCCGCATCCGCTCGATGCTATGAATAGGAGCCGCACCTTACCCAAACTCATCGTGGCTGTGTAACCCCCGCTACTGTCGGTCGAAGCCTGCCTCTACCAGCCCGTCATAGCTGCATAGTAGCAATTAACTGGCTGAATAGCAGAAATTTATTTTGTAAATGCTGACTTGCGCTTCCTAAGACTCTATAAAAATTGCGGCAGATATAATTGCCCGGCTCTCAACTAGCCAGACAATCCTTATGATAACGCTTAAGCTGAGGGCTGGGGATAGGCTCAGCCCGAAGTCGCCAAAACGGCCAACCGACTACCAGGACTTCAGCCGCCGCGTATTGGTGGCTGAAGTCCTGGCAGTCGGTTGGCCGTTTGCTTTTTAGGCGATTATTCCTTTTTCACTCAGGTTTAAAAAGGCAACGAGCGCATTAACGGCGCGCCTTTTTGCCTTGCTTTCGGCTTAGCAGCACGATGGTGGCGACCGCCAGCGCGGTGCCAATACCGGCTTTCAGTAGCTGGCTTTTGCGGTTGAATTTCCAATCGGCCGGCCCACCTTTCTCGGCAAAAATATTGGGAATGTGGCCGTGCACGAGGTCGTCCAAAATGCCCTCAACCACGTTCACGCGGTCGGCCAGCAGCAGGGGCAGCCAGTGGCCGTACTCGTTTTCGCTAAACCTGAAGGCGTAGCGCCGGAGCATACCGCTGAGGCCGGAGGGCGGCACGGAGGTACCAAAAACGGCCGTCAGGTTGGGGCGCTCGTTGGAGTGCAGCACCTCCACGGTGAGGGGCTGCTGCGGAATACCGGGCCGGATGTAGCCGGCATGCTCGCCGTTGGTGCGGTGCTTATAGGGGTAGGTGGGGTCGTTTTTGGGGTCGGCATCGATGCCCCAGCCCTTGATGTGGGCAAAGTCTTGCGCAGTCTTTTCCATGCTGAAGCTTAGAATTTAGCGGGTGAGGGAATGAGGACCGTCTTGATGCAGTCGTCCAGCTTCGCCGAAAAAATGTGGTAGGCGTCGGCCGCTTCCTCCAGCGGCACGCGGTGCGTGATGATGCCTTTGGGATTGAGCCGGCCGGCCTGCACATGCTCGATAAGGCGCGGCAACAGGCGCTTCACCGACGTTTGGTTGCCGCGCATGGTGAGGCCTTTGTTCATCATGTTGCCGATGGGCACCAGGTTGTCGGTGGGGCCATACACGCCCACTACCGACACGATACCGCCCTTTTTCACGGCATTAATGGCCCAATGCAGGGCCGTGGCCGAGCCGGCTTGCAGCAGCAGCTTGCGGCCGGTGAGGGTTTGCATGGCGCTGCCCGCCGCGTCGCCGCCCACGGCGTCGATGCAGACGTCGGCCCCGAGCCAGCCGGTGGTTTTCTTGATGAACAGCACCGGGTCTTCGAGCGACTCGAAATTGTAGGCCTCGCACTGGGCGTAGTTGCGCACAAATTCGAGGCGATACTCCACGTGGTCAATGACAATAACGCGGCCGGCCCCAAACAGCCAGGCGCACTTGGCCGCCATGATGCCGACCGGGCCCGCGCCGAAAATCACCACCGTGTCGCCGGTCTGGATGCCGGCCATTTCGGCGGCCTGGTAGCCGGTGGGCACCACATCGGTGAGCAGCACGGCATCGTCGGGGTCCATATCGGGCGGAATCACCGTGGGGCCCACGTTGGCGTAGGGCACGCGGGCGTATTCGGCCTGGCCGCCGTCGTAGCCGCCGGCGGTGTGCGAGTAGCCATAAATGGCCCCCACGGCCGTGGCCTCGGGGTTCGATTCGTGGCAGTTGCCGTACAGCTCCTGCTTGCAGAACACGCACTCGCCGCAGGCAATATTGAAGGGCACCAGCACCTGGTCGCCCACCTTGATTTTGGTGACATCGGGGCCGATTTCTTCCACAATGCCCACAAACTCGTGGCCGAAGGTGGAGCCCACCCGCGTGTCGGGCACCAGGCCGTGGTAGAGGTGCAAGTCGGAGCCGCAAATGCAGGAGCGCGTGACGCGCACAATGGCATCCTGCGGGTGCAGGATTTCGGGATGGGGCTTGTGGGATACGCGGACCCGGTAAGGCCCTCGGTAGTTCATGGCGAGCATAGGAGTGGGGAGGCTAGAAGGAAAAAGGAGTCAAAGAAAAGCGTGCCGCATAAGCGGCAAAACCGGCGTAGAAATGCCCTGTCTGGCATCTGTACCCCGGCCTTTTTGCCTGGAAAACAAAGTTTTAGCCGTTGCGCTGCTTCCACTCATCCGAGAGGCCGAGCTTCCTGGCGATGTCCTTGAACATCTCGGGGTTGAAGTCCAGCCTGGCCGCTGGCCAGGAAGTGGTACGGGTTGCGGGCATCCACAGCGTCGGCCAGGGGGCCGTCGGTGCCGCGCTCGGTCATGCCGGTTGGGAGCAGGTTAATGGCGTAGCTAACGGCTTCGATATGCGAATACTCTTCGGCCGCAATGGCCGAGGTGAGGGCATAGAACGGGCGCAGGCGCTCGCGCCCCCGGAAGTTGAACGACTGGAACGTGTAGTTCATCAGCGTGCTCATCTCGCCAAACTTGCCGCCGAGCAATTCCTGAATAGCAGCGGCATCGTTGGCCGAGGGGTGTTTAGGAATTGGCAGGTCGAGGGCCAGCTCGTCGAGGCGAAGTATCATGGGCGTTGGGAGAAATAGAGAATAATGGACCAGAAATAGGCTAGCTGAGTTAAGGCAAAAACCGGGTTTCCTTCCTGGCATACGCAGGGCAAGGAGCGTAATGCGGTTGTTTTTGCGTTAATAAAAAGGCAGCTCAACGGTGGCCGTGCCCTTCCGTTCTAGCTATTAGAGAGCTACTAACTTATTTATTTTCAGTAATTTTTCATTTGCCTAAGGCATAATACTTCTAACGCGCTTTTCGGGCCAGCCGGCCGGCTATGAAATGCTACGCCCCGCGTCAACTGCCTTCCGGCCTCATCCTGTTTGCGCCATGCCCTTGCCCCCGAATTAGCAAAGCAGCTGAATTGCATTTTTGCCCCCAAAACCAACTTCGACGACGTTTTTAAGGGCGGCAATAGCTCCTGCGTGACCTACGAGCATGAAAAGCCGGTACTGCTATTTTAGGGCAAGCGCCGGCTCGATAACTCAATTGTGGGGGGCGGCACCCGCCCACTAGCAAGCGGCCGCCCGGCCGCTTGGCGGTAAAAGCCCGGCACTGGGGCAAACACGGCAAAACCGGGCATCGAGCAATATATGGCTGCCTTACTACGCGCAGCAAACTAAGTACTTATACCTGCGTACTAGATGCATTGCCGTGTTCTGCTTCCTGGGCATCACGGTGCTGTTGGTTTAGCACGACGCGGACTGCTTGCTGAGTTGCCACCCTGCCCGCTTTCAATGCCGGCTAGCTACGGGTACGCCGCGCTTAGCCGGCCTCCGCTACGTGTTGCCTACTCTCTATTACTACTTGGTGGCCCTTTCGCGGGTCCCGCTTTCAGGACCTGTGCTATGCTGCTCCATTCGCTTTCCTTCCACACGGGTGGTCACTGCACGCTCACCTTCGACGAGCCCCAAGGCTGGCTGCGGGCCACCTGGAGCGGACAAATAAATACCCACGATGCCATGAGTGGTGCCCGCAACTACCTAACCCAAGTTGGCTCCTTGCAGTGCCGCTACCTGCTCAATGACAACAGGGCTTTGCACGGACCCTGGTTTGACTCCACCGAGTGGCTGGAGCGCGCCTGGTTGCCACAGGCCACGGAGCTGGGTTTGCGCTACATTGCCCACGTTGTGCAAGCCGATACGCACAGCGACATTCTCACGCTCGTTTCTCTGACGCCCCTTGCTGGCCTAGTGGAGTTGCAAGTCTTTGACGATGTGGCGGCGGCCGAAGAATGGCTACGCAGCTGCCAGTCGCCGCTCACGTTCCCAGCCAAGGCGCTCCGCTAGCCTGGCGTGTGTGTGCCAGCAACTCATAACCACCGCTTAGCTAGCGCGCCAATCTGGCGCAAGTTTGCTTGTCAGCTGCCTGTTGAAGAAGAGGTGAGCCGGAGCCCGACAGCTCGCGCGCTGCCTCAGGCCGGATGCGGCCACAGCTACGACAGCTAGCCGCGCTAAGTACTTGGTTTGCTATACTTATTTAAGGCACCCACAGCGCATAAACCAGGTAGCAGATTGCCCCGCCCAGCAAGGCTATCAGCAAGCCGTTTGCCCGCTTATTCTTGAGAAAGAACAGCATGGCCAGCCCGCTCAGCGACACCAGGGTTAGGAACCCGGCCGACACGTCAATGAGCCAGCTCCACCCGGCCCCGCTATCGCGGCCCTTGTGCAGGTCGTTGAGCACGGCCACCAGCCCGAGGCGCTGCTCGGTCAGCTGGAAGGTGCCCGTGTGCCGATTGAGAAAGGCATCGGCGCTGTAGCCTGGCCCCTTAAAAGAAATCGCGCACTGGTCGTCCTCCATCCGAAACTCGCTCACGTAGCCCTGGGCGTGGTATTGCCGGCGCAGCAACTCCACGATTTGCAGCTTCTTAACGGCCGCCGTATCCGGGGTGTTTACCCACGCGGCCGGCACGGTGCCCGTGGCCTTGCGCTCGGCCTGCTGGCCGTCAAACCAGTCGGCATGGTTGAGGGTAAGGCCCGTGGCGGCAAAGAACAAGACCACCAAAAAGCTGAGCATCGACAAATACAGATGCAGCCAGCGCGACCAAGCGGCCGTGCGCTTGCGCCACACCTGCTTGGGCTTATCGCCTGTTCTGGGCGCTGGCTTCAGCCGCTCGTTAGTTGCCATCGGTGAGTTTCTTCTGGTAGTCCACGGCCGCCGATGCTACCTCCACGTTGGCGGGCAGGTCGAAATGCTGAGGCTTTTTGCCGTTGATTTCCTGCTTCAGCAGCTGGTGCGTGCCGTGCTCGCGGGCCACTTCGATAAGTACGGTGTAGAGGCCCTGGCTCACTAGCTCGCCTTTGTCATCCTTGCCGTCCCATTTCAGGGTGTATTTGCCCGGCGAGCGGGTGGCGCTGGTGGTCGAGCTAATGCTGTTGTTGCCGGCCGCAAACTGGTCGTAATACGCGGCGTACCAGGCACTCATGTCGTGCAGCCAGCGGGGCTTGTTGTACCACAAAGCCAGCTGCCGCACCGGTTTCTGCTGCTTGTCTACCACCCACACGGCCACGAAGGGGCGGTGCACCCGCACGCCTTCGGTGGTGGCCAACTCCAGGCTGATGGCCACTTCATACTTGGCATCCCAGGGCTTGTCTTTGGTCACGGCCACCGGCTTTTTAGGGGCGGCCGGCGCGGCGGGCAGCGTCAGGTTTTTCCAGCCGGCACTTTCCAGTCGCTGGCCATCGGCCGTAATCAGCAGGTATTCGGCCCCCGGCACGGCGGCCACCAGCGCCTGGCCTTCGGTGGGGGGCAGCACGTTCAGGGCGGTGGCCAGCGCGCCGGCATCGGTGGCCTGGTCGGCCACTACGGTGGCACTGAGCACACCGCTGGCGGGTAGCCCCGTGCGCGGGTCCACAATGTGCGAATACCACTGGCCGCCAATGCGTTCGCCCCGCCGATAGTTGCCACTGGTAGCAATGGTTTTATCGTGCACTTGCAGCTGCGCGATGGGCGGGTCATTTTCGGCGTCAGCTTTCGGGTTGCTCACCTGAATCTGCTCGACGTGCTCGCCCCGCACCAGAATATCGCCCCCGATATTGACCACCGCGCCCCGCACGCCGGGCGTGGCCAGCGCTGCCTCGGCGGCCTTATTGAGAATGTAGCTTTTGGCAAACGAGTTGAGGACCAGGGGCGCATCGCTGGTGCGCTGGGCCGTGTGGGTCTGGGCATTCAGCACGTAGTGCTGCTGATGCACGGCCGCCACGGCGGCGGCGATTTCGGCGGCAGCGGGCTGGCGGTTCTGCTTTGCGGCCTGGCGCCAAAGCTGGCTAATGGTTTCGGCTGAGGCATCGAGCGCGCCGTGGCTCTGCACCCGCCACTGCTCGAAGAGCGACAGCACCTCGTACAGCTCGGGCGAAACGGCCACGGGCTGCTTGCCGGCCCGCAGCCACCGGCTGAACTCGCTGGCTGGGTCATAGCCGCTGAGAATATGGTTCAGGCGGTCTACTTCCTGGAGCGCCGCGGCCTCTGCCGCCGCCGCCGGTTGGTCGGCCTCCGCGGCTAGCTTAATTTCCAGGGAGGTACCCAGCACGTTTTCGTAATTGGCCACGTAGAGCTGGGTGGCGTGATGAGGCAGAAAGGAGAGGCTGCCGAGCCCCGCCAGCAGCAGGAATGCCCGGGCCGGGCGCGTGGAGAACAGGTGTAGCATGTAGGAAGAAGTATTGCTTAAAACGACCAGGGAAAGTTAGTTGCTTTATCGACTGGGGAAATGAGTGCCTTATGCCAGCGCAACGATGGCGCGGCCGAGCTGCCACCGGCTGGCCCCGGCATTGCCCACGCCTCACTGCCCGCCGTAGTCGGTGCGGCGGTCGCGCCAGACCGAGTGCGGGTGCACCGTGCCCGGAAAGTCGCGGCTCGGCTGGCCCGAGTATTCCAGCCACAGGCTGGGGCCGTCGAGGCGGATATAATCGTTGTCTTTGCCCATGGTGCCGCTGCCCACAAAGGCCAGGTAAGTAGCGGGTAGCTCAGCCGTATAGCGGGCCAGAATGGGCGCAGCGGTAGCCGGGTCTAGGTCGCCGACGTAGCGCCGGATGGCTTGCAAAGCCAGCTGCTGCTGCGCGGCGCTTAGCTCGCCGAGTGGCAGGCCCTGCCGGGTGAGGGGAAACTGCCCATCTTGCCCCGGCCCCAGCAGCACGTCATTGAAGGAGGTCGTTAGCCGGGCCTTGGTCTGCTCGGCGGCGCTCAGGCTGCCGAGCAGCGCCGCGAAGGCCGCTCGCTCCTGCTCCAGGGGCTGGTAGGTGCGGCCGTGGTCGGTGACGGGCGTCATCGGCTCCGCGCCCCGAAAGTCGGGGGTCACGCCCGCCGTCTTGCCGCCCTGGTAGGTGTTGGCAAAGGCAAAGTGGTGGCCGCCGTACTGCAATTCCCAACGTCCGCTCAGGCTGGGCGTGCCCAGCAGGGCCAGGTAGTAGTTGCCCGCCCCGAAGGTGCCCGTTTGGTTGGTGGCCGTGCCCAGGTAATTGTCAGCAGCCAGGTTGCCTTCCAGCTCGTCGTAGCCTTCGTTGGGTACGGCGGGCAGCAGCACGCTGGCCAGCAAGGCCTTGGCTGCCGCCAGCTGCGCAGCATTTAGCGTGCCCAGGCCGATGCCCACCCGCTGCGGCCGCGAAAACTGCTGCGGGAAGTTGGACCAGCGGGCGGCCTCGGCCTTCGAGTAAGGCCGCTGCACCTCGGCCAACTGGCTGGGGCTTAGGGTAGCTTTGAAGGCCTCGGCCAGGCACACCACCCGCGCCAGCCCCTGCGCCGATGCGCAGCCGGGAGCTACCACGGGCTTGGCCTGCACGATGGCACTATTGGTCAGCGCGGGCGCCTGGCGCTGCCAGGCTACCAGGGCCGGCAGCGCCAGCAGCCCGAAGCCTCCTAAAAAAACAGCATAGCGCATACGTAAGTAGAAGACAGGTAAGTAAGTCGGAATGTCGGGAGGGACCTAAAGGTCAGCCGCCAAAAATACCAGAATTTCCTGCCAGGTGCCACCAGGTTATCGACTAGCCTGGGCTAATTACCGCCGTAGTCTTTCGATTGGTCGCGCACCCTGGGGGCGGGTGGTTGGGAGTAGCAGTTGCCCCACCCAGAAAACAGACTTGTTCCCAAGTTAAAAGCCTTGCAAAAGCGTGTCATGTAGAACGCATTGCGGGCGATTGCGCGATGTAGCCGCCGGCCAACGCGGCCCTACTTGGTGGCCGGGGCGGTGAGGTAGGTGTACATGCTTAGGCGCAGGCGAAACTCGGCGCGGGCGCTCACCAGCTGGCTGGCGGCCTGCTGGGCCGAGGCCTGGGCGTCGAGCAGGTCGGAGAGGTTGTTGAGGCCGGCGCGGTAGCTGTCGCGGTTCACCTTCAGGTTTTCGGTGGCCTGGGCGAGGGTCTGAGCGGCCAGGCTGGTTTGCTGGTAGGCTTCGCGCAGGCTGTAGTAGGCCTGCTGAATGCCTACTTGCAGCTGATTGGTGCCGTTTTGCAGGTTGTTTTCGGCGATGGTTTCATTGAGGCGCTGCTGCCGAATCTGGTTGCGCGACGCGCCCCAAAGGTTGGAGATGGGCAGGCTGACGATGGCCAAACCCGTGGGCGTAAAAGTGCTGCCAATGCCCCGGTCTATGACCCCGGCCGAGGCCCCGCTTACCCCCACCGATAGCGTGGGCAGCGTGCCCGCCCGCTTGAGGCGGGTTTGCAGGCGGCGGGCCTCCACTGCATTAGTTAGCAGCTGGTAGCTGCGCGTGTTTTTGGCCGCCTCGGCGGGCGGCACATACACGCTGGCCGGGTTGAAGACGATGGCCAGCGTATCGGTGAGCACGGTGGTGGAGTCGGTGGGCAGGCCAGTGTAAAAACCCAGGTCGAGCAAAGCCAGCAGGCGGCTGTTGCGGGTTTTGCTCTCGTTGAGCAGCACCTGGCCGCGCTGCACCTGCACCTTCAGCAGGTCGTTGCGGGCAATGAGGCCGGCTTTTAGGTTGTCGCGCTGCTCCTTGAGGAGCTGATTGAGGTAGCGCTCGCTGGCCTGGTAGGTGCGCAGCTGCTCCTGGGCCTGCACCACCTGCCAGTAGCGCTGCTCGGTTTCCATGTTTACCGAGTCGCGCACGTCGGCGTAGCGCACCTCGCTCACCGAGCTTTGCAGGCGGGCCAGGCGGCTGTTGAGGCCCACCTGCCCGCCGGCGTAGATATTCTCGGTGGCCGAAAGCCCCGCCAGGTAAAAGTTATTAACGCCCCGGGGCAGAATATCAGGAATCGGGTCCACGAAATTCTTAAACCCATAGATGCCCACCCCGAAGGCGCTGACCGTGGGAAAATAGGCCCAGCGCGCCGCCCGCACCCCTTCCAGCGCCGAGCTGCGCCCGATGTCCCGGTTTTTGATGGCCACGTTGTTGCTCAGCGCCGCCGCCTGGCTCTGCGCCAGGGTCAGGGTCGGCGTTGCCGGCTGCTGGGCGTGGGCCGAGCCCGCCAGCAGCACCCCGGCCAGACCAATTACAGTTCTTTTCAGCATCTTTATAATCAGCATAATAACCTCCCTACGCCGCCTGGGCGACCGGCTCGCCTGACTGCGCTTGCGCCTGGTTTTTATCCTCCCCGCGGAAAAACAGCCAGTACAGCACCGGCAAGGCAAACAGGGTGAGGACCATCGAAAAAAGCAGGCCGAAGCAGATAACCGCCCCGAGCGGCCCCCACAGGTCGGAGCCGCTGGCTATCATCGGAATAACGCCCACGGCGGCCGCCGCCGAGGTGAGGAAAATGGGCCGCATCCGGCGCTCGCCGGCATGAATGGCCGCGTCGCGCACGCTCATGCCCTCGTGCTCGCGCATCTCGCCCGCAAAGTCGGCGAGGATAATACCGTTGCGCACCACGATGCCGCACAAACTCAGCAGCCCCAAAAAGGACGTGAAGCCGAACGGATAGCCCAGCACCAGCAGCCCAAACGAGGCCCCGAAAATGCTCAGCGGCAAGGTCATAAGGCTTAGCAGCGCGTGCTTGATGCTGGTGAAGTGGAACAGCAGAATAAAGAAGAGAATGACCACGCTCAGCAGCAGCGACAAGCCCATGGGCGTGAGGTTTTCCTGCTGGGCTTCCAGCTCGCCGCCGTAGCTGATGGCCACGCCGGGCGGCAGCTTGATTTTCTCAATCTTAGGTTGCAGCTCAGCCAGGATGTTGTTGGCCAAGCCACCCAGCCCGATGTCGAGGCGCACGGTAAGGGTGCGCACGCCGTTGCGGCGGCCGATTTCGCCAAACTCCCAGGCCGGGTGCACCTCGGCTACCTGGCGCAGGGGCACCACGCTGTGGGTGCTGGGCGAAGCCACCGAGAGGTCGCGCAGCTGGCGCACGCTGCGGCGGTCGGCCAGGCGGGTGCGCACCTTCACATCTACGGGGTAATCCTCTTCCCAAAGCTGGGTAGCCTGCACGCCTTGCAGGTTCATGGCCACGGCGTTGTTGACGTCCTGGCGGCTCAAACCCAGGCGGCCGGCCTCGTTGGGGCGCAGGCGCAGGGCGGCCGAGGGCTGCATCTCCTCAAAGTCGGTGCGCACCCAGGTTACGCCGCTGGTGCGGCGGGCCAGGTTTTGCACGCGGTTGGCCACGGCTTGCAGGTCGCGTAGGCTGTCGCCCGCGATGCGCACTTCGATGGGAATGGCCGGGCCCATGCTCAGCTGCTTCATACGCACGTAGGCGTCGGGGTAGGCCTGACTGTACTGCTTGGCGTAGTCGCGCAGTACCTCCACCGTGGTTTCCTCGGTAGTGGTATTTACCAGAATTTGGGCGTAGTTGGGCGAGGGCGTGTTGGGGGCATACAGGGTGTGGAAGCGCGGCGAGCTGCTGCCTACAAAGCTGGTATACTGCTCGATGCGCTTGTCGCGAGCCAGAATGCGCTCCATGCCCTTCACCACCGAATCGGTGCGGGCCAGGGTGTAGCCGCTGGGCAGGTAAATCTCAATAGCCAGCTGGTTGCGCTCTACCGTTGGGAAAAGCTGCTGGGGCAGGCGGCCCATCATAAACAAGCCCGCCAGCACGGCGGCCCCGGTGAGGCCCAGCGTCAGCCAGGTATGGTTGAAGGCTTTGTCCAGCAGCCAGTTGTAGCCGTTCTGCACGCGGTCGAGCAGGGTTTTCTTCTCGGGTGGGCGGTTCTGTTCGGCTTGGCCGTCGGCGGCGGGCTCGCCCGGCTTTTCCTGCGCCTGCTGGTGCAGCCCTTTCTTGATAAACAAGGTGTTGAAAGCCGGCACCAGTAGCATCGAAATGATGAGTGATAAGCTCAGGGCCAGCACGATGGTCACCGGAAAATCACCCAAAAAATCGCGGGCCGTGCCCTTCATAAACACAATCAAGGGGGCAAATACCGCCGAGATGGCCAGCGTGGCCGTGAACACCGACGGGAACAGCTCGCGGGCACTCTCGCGGGCGGCATCCCACACACTCAGGCCGTGGTCGAGCTTTTCCACGTGGTTGTCAATCACCACAATAGGGTCATCGACCACGATGCCGAGCACGATAATGAGGGCCGCCAGCGTCACCGTGTTCAACTCGATGCCGAGCACGTACATGAACGCCAGCGTGCAGGAAATGGTGATGGGAATGGTGGCCCCGGCCACCGCCGCAATGCGAAAGGGGAGGAGCAGCAGGGTCACAATTATCACCGCCACCAGCGCGATGCCAAACTCGCGCATGAAGTGCGAGATGGACTCGTCGACCACCTCGGGCTGGTTGGCGAGCTTCACCAGCTCGATGTCGGGCGGGAAGGTGCGCTCCAGCGCCGTCAGCCGCTTATCGACCTCCTTGCCAAACTGCACGATGTTGTTGCCGGGCTGCATTTCGAGGCTCACAATGTAGCTTTTCACCCCGCCCGAGGTCACGTAGCTGGCCGGGTCGGGGTCGTACTCGCGGCGCACGGTGGCCACGTCGCGCAGGCGCACCACGTGGCCCTGCTCGTCGGTGTGCACGATTTGCTCGGCCAGCTCGGTCTCGCTGCGGTAGTAAGTGGCCAAGTGCACGGGCACGTTGAGGGCGGGCGTTTTCAGCTCGCCGGTGGCCTGCACCGCGCCCTGCTGCTGCAAGGTTTGCACCAGCTGCCCGGCGCTGAGGCCGTACTGAGCCAGCTTGTTGTTATCGACGTAGAGGCTTACCTGCTCGGGCAGCCCGCCCGAGTCGCTGATTTTAGACAGCGCCGATAGCTGGCGCAAGTCGTTTTCAATGGTGGTGACGTACTTTTTAAGGTCTTTGTAAGGCCGCGTTTTCGACTCCACAGCCAGCAGCACGGCCGAGGTGCTGCCGAAATCACTGTTCACAATCACGCCCTGCACATCGCGCGGCAGCGAGGTTTGCTGAAAAATCAGGATGCCGTTTTTGAGCTTGTTCCAGAACTCGGCCGTGCCGTTGCGGTCCACGGTCTTGTTCACCTCCACGTAGATGTAGGCAATGCCGTCGCGCGAGTAGGAGTAGGTCTTGGTTTTGTCAACCTCTTCGAAGCTAAACAGATACTGCTCGACCTTGGTCGTGAGCTGCTCCTCCACCTGCCGGGCCGAGGCTCCCGGATACACCCCAATCACCAGCCCCTGCCGGATGGTGAAATTGGGAAACTCATTGCGCGGCATGTTGAACAGCCCGTACACCCCAAAGGCCATCAGGGCAAATACCACGGCCATCACCACGGTCTTATGCCGCATGGCCGACTCGATGAGCGTCGGCTTGGTCGGTTTGTCGTCGTCTTGCGGATTTGCCATAACCCCCGAATAGCAGCCTGCTAATTAGTTAATTACCTTTATCTGCGCCTGGTCGTAGAGCTTGTGGTAGCCATCGACCACTACCTGGTCCTGGGCGGTGAGGCCGCTGGTGACGGCCAGGCCGTCGCCCACCAGGTCGCCGGTTTGCACCTCGTGCCAGCGGGCGGTGGTGCCCTGCACCACGTACACGAAGTGGCGGCCGCGCTCATCTACCTGCACCGCGCGCAGGGGCAGCACCAGCCCCGCCGTGCTACCCGTGCGGTACGCCGCCCGGTCAAAGCTCACCTGGGCCGTCATGCTGGGCTTGAGCTGCAGGCCGGGGTTGGGCAGCAGCACGCTCACCTGGAAGGTGTGCGACTGGGCATCGGCCACGGGGCTCACCACGTCGATACGGCCGGCCAGCGGCGTGGTGCCCAGCGAGGGCACCCGCACGGTGGCCGGGTCGCCGGGCCGCAGGTGGTTGATATCCGCCTCGGGAATGGCTACGTTCACCTTCACTTCGCGCAGCTGCACAAGGGTGGCCACCGCCGTGCCGGGGCTGGCCACCGCGCCCACGTCCACCTGCTTGCGGCCAATGTAGCCGTCGATGGGTGCAAGCAGGCGCGTGTGGGCCACATTCTGGTAGCTGGCCAGGGCCGAGGCGCGGGCTTGCTCGGCCTGCTGGCGGGCCTGCACCAGCTTGGTTTCGGCCACGCTGCCCTGGTCAAATACCTGCTTGACGCGGCGGTAGGTGTCTTCGGCCAGCCGCTGCTGGGCGAGCTGGGCATTGTACTGCTCGCGGTAGGTAGTGCCATCCACCGTGGCCAGCAGCTGCCCCCGCCGCACGCGCTGCCCCTCCTCAATGGGCAGCGCCGTGATGGTGCCCCCCACCTGAAACGACACCGTGGTGCCGCTGCCCTCGGCCACGGTGCCGCTGTACTGCACGGGCTGGGTGGCCGTGGTTTCGGCCCCCGCCCGCAGCACCCGCACCGGAATAATGTCGCGGACGGGCGGCGTAGCAGCGGGCTTATCGGCGCCGCAGCTGGCTAGCCAAGTCAACGCCGCCAGCGCGGGCCCGGCAAGTAAAGCTCTCATAGAAAATAAGTTAGGAGACACGGGCTAGGAATAGCGTTAGGGTGACGTATCGACTAGGGGCGTAGTACAGTCGCAAGGCTTTGAAAAAAATAGCCTTAACTGACGGGAGAATCAAGCGCCGGTTTGTACGACGGCCTTGACCAGCAGGCGCAGCATTGGCTGAAAAGCATCAGTAAGCGGCTAAAAAAGCAGCTCCTGTTCCAGGCCATAGAGGCTGCTCAGAACGATGAGGAACAGGGGGTCAAGCGTTTGTGAAGTGATATTTTGCCCTTGCCTGCTACCCGCGCAATGTTCTCCATCGTGGTTTTGCGCAGCCCAAACTGCTGAAGCAGCTGCCGCCCGGCGGCGAGTATCTGCTCCCGAATAAGTTCTTCCTTGGTAGGAACAGCGTCAGGCATGAGGTCATTCAGCGGAGGATAAACGGGTGGCGATACGTGCTTTCCGACTCGGTTGTTCTTAAAGCCGAACAAACTGCCTGCTCGAAAAAGCGCTGACTTTAGGGAGCTACCAGATAGGCCCCGCCCCGCCGAAAAGCTGCGACCCTTCCACGTAGTAAAGGCCCGTGTTGGCAACATATTTCGTTGATAAATAGGCAATTATATGGAAAGTATCTGGCGGCGCTACCATCGGCAGCCTGAAGCCGGGCGAGCAAAGCGCGTGCACTGTGCCCGCCTGCTGGGCCGTTAGCCAGGCGCTGTCCCACCAGGCGCTGTCCCAATTGAAGTAATAAGCGGCCCGGATGATGCTGGTCGGTATGGCTGCGCGGCCAGCCCTTGCCCCAGCTCGTAGCGCACTGTCGCTGCTGGAACTGTGAAAATAATATTACCTTTCTCAGTATCCGTCTTCCTCATAAGCTGCACCTGGTTTGCAGCAGCCTACTTAGTGCGAAGGCGTTTGCCAGTCGACCAATTAACGAGGCCAGCCGCGGGCTGATTATGCGCTGCTTTTTGGGTGTGGTGCTAGGCAACCCTCACCCAGCCAAGGCAGTAGGTAAGCCAAATTTCCCCATCCAACTCTTTTTGCCATGAACTCAGAAGACCTTAAGCAGCTCATCAAGGACGGCCTGGCCGCCCAGCATGCCGGCAGCAAAGTAGCCGCCAAAGCCACCGACGACATCTTAGATGATGCCACTGATACGGAACTCAAAACCTTGCTTGAGCGCGGCAACGAAACGGCTAAGCAGTGGCAGCAGCGCATTGAGCAGGCCATCGACGAGGCCGGCGGCGCTGACGACCAGGACAACGAAATTCTGGAAGCCCACTACGAAGTGAGCAAGGAAATCCGCAGCAATGCCGACACCGACCAAGTGCGCGACCTGGGCATTATCGCCAGCGGCCAGTTGGCCCTGCATTACTGGATTGCCTCGTTTGGTACCGTAGCCTCGTATGCGAAGGCGGCGGGCCTGACGCAGACTGCGCAGGAACTACACCGCTCGGTAGACGAAGCCAAGCAGGCTAATGAGCAGCATACCCAACTGGCCGAGCGCTTACTGAGCGCCAGCTAAGTAGCCACTCGCACCACAAAATGGCCCCCGATTCTCGCAGGTATAGCGAGAATCGGGGGCCATTTTGTGGTGCGAGTGGCAGGGGTGAGTAGCGGAGCCTACCATCGCAGTCGGCTCAAGGCTAGCAAGCTTGCTTTTTTAAGAGGAATGGCGCTATTCAACCAGCTCCGCCCTGCTCAAATGGAGCTTCGTGCCACTGCTGCCCTCGGTCTACTACCGGGCGTATGTTGCGCACGCTGCAGGTGATGGTGGCGAGTAGCTCAGCGGCTTTTTCTGCCCCATGCCGGGCCCGGATGTGGTCGCGGATTTGCTCCAGCTTTTCGCCCGCCGTGAGAACTTCGGTTGCCTCCGCGTAGATTCTGACCCCGGTGTAGTCGCGCGCCCGCTCGCCGGGCGTGTAGGCCAGAAAGCAGACGGCTTTATTTTGCTGCACATTGTGCAGGGTGAGTGATTGCGGGTCGCTAATCTCAAAGCTAATATCGCCGTTTTCCAGCAGCTTAGGTGTGCCCATGAGCGCGATGCTGGGCTCTCCGGCCTGGTTGGCGGTGCAGAGTAGCTTGTCGTGGTGCGTGTTGAAAAAGCTCCGTAACGCTTCCTGCGAAAACTCCTGGGGGTCGGTTGCCAGTGTCATAGGGCGGTTTTGATAAGGTTCATTTTGTATCTTACACCAAAGCTACGACAAAGCGTTATCATTAGATACAAAATGTATCTTATTGCTCCGTCTCTCCGAATCGATAATGAGTACCGTTGAACCCAAAAACAGCCGCAGGCGTGGGCCTGACCTGGTAGAAAACTTGTACGAGGCCGTCTTGAAGCTACTGGCAGAAGCGAACCCCCTTACCCTCACGTTTCACCAGATTGCCCAGGCCGCGAACACAAGCCGAACCGTGCTGTATCGCCGGTGGCCAACTGTATTTGACTTATTACAAGCAGTTTACACGCATAAAGCCCACCAGCTTTTTGAAGGCACTTTTTTTGAACAGCTGAGCGACACGGGTAGTATGCGCGGTGATTTTGTGGAGCTACTAAGCCGCTACCAGCAGGTGTATGAAGAAATAGGCGTGGAAGTCCTCAATAACTACTACTATCTGCGCTTGCAGGATAAAGAGAACCAGCATGAGCCCGCCATTCATACCCAGGCAGTTGACAAGCATTTGGCTGCTGTCAGAACCCTCTTGCAGAAGGCGCAGGCCCGGGGCGAAGCAGTAAGGCCAGTGGCGGACCTTACCCTGATGCTGCCCTTTGATTTGCTGCGGTTGGAAAACCTCATTCGGGTAGGAAATATGAGCCAAACGCGAATTGAAACCTTGGTAGAGGAGGTGCTACTCCCCGTCTTTAGCGTAAGCCATCGCTGACCTGCAGCACACCGAATGGAGTATCTGCGCTAGCTTGGTCGGCAGAGTACGCCTGGGAGCCCGAAGCAATCCGCTGGGTTAATCCGAGCCTGGCCGTGCTGCGCCTGCGTCATGGAGTCCTCAGCCATTTTGCCGATTGAGCGAGCCGGCCACCGGCTAGTCTGGGTCGCAGAACTGCGCGTGGGTGCCGTTGGCGCGGCGCTGGGCCTGCATATCGTCCCAACCCGCGCGCAGGGCATCGGCTAAGCCAGCCAGGCCCGCATCAATTTCTTGTTGCGCAGCTGGCCACTCTTCGGCGGGGCGCAGGGTCAGGCCGGGGTAGATGAGGGCAAAATTGGGCACTTCCTGGTTATCAGCACGCACGCGCTCGATGGTTCCCAGCCAGCGCGCCTGCGTGCAGCCCGCGTAGCCGTTGAAGTACGGGCCGGCCAATTCCATGAACGCGCCATGGGCGCTTTCGAGCTCGAAGGCGGGGTCGAACATCTGCCCGGTTTGGGTAGGGTCGAGCAGGCGGTGCAGCAGCCGGGCGCGGTACTGCGCCTGGTAAAACCAGTAGAGGCCCGCGTCGTGCTGGCCTAGGTCGAAGAGGCGCACGGCCAGCACAAACAGCGTGGTGGCCGGCTGATAGGCTAGCGCCGGACGCCACGCCTCGGCCATCACGCCAATAGTGTCGGGCGTGGCTAGCTTGAGCGCCTCGCTCAGCGGCCCCACGTTGATTTCGGGGCCTTCGGAATTGTAGTAGGGCGTGACGTAGAACGGGATGGGCGCAGCCAAACCGGGGGGCAGAGAGGAAGTGATAGCCATACGGGGAGCAAGGCAGATGCCCGCCATTATACGCAGACAGCCAAGCTCATGGCTAAATAGACTGGGCTGCCAGTCTGGCGCAAACCCCCGCTGGCTAGGCGGCGTATGCCGACGTAACCTGCTGCTTCTCCGCCATGCATAAGCTTGTTTATCTACTGCTCGGCGCGGCCCTGCTGCACCTCCCGGCCCCGGCCCAGGACATCGGCCCCGCCCTCGACATGACCCTCATGACCGGCTGGGCCGGCAACGCGGCCGTGCACTACGACCTCGAAAAGCGGGCCGCGGCTGCTAAAGGTGGCCGCAGCAGCTCGGCCCCGGCCAGCACAGCTAGCTTCGCCTATCGCTCTAGCCCCAGCACCCGCGCTCGCGCCGTGGAGCAGGTGGCCGACCGGGTGCGGCCCCGCACGCCTCAACTGGCTCAGGCCATCACCACGGCTTTCGGTCCGGGCAAAGCTGATTTTGAAACCACCTACGCCCAGATAATCGACGGCACGGGCCTGCGCTCGGCCAACGCGGCCGACGCCATGGCCGCCTACTTACTGATGGGCTACGCCATCGTGCACAATTTGCAGGATGACAAGGATATTACGCCCACCCTGGCCAGCGGCGTGCGCCAGCAGGTACAAGGCGTCTTAACTCAAAATCCCAAGCTCAAGCCGGGCGACCCCGTGGCGGCCGCCCGCCTGGGCGAGGAGCTGAAGCTGCAAACCGTGGTGCTGCAAGCTGGCTGGCAGTCGGCCCTGAAAGAAGGGAAGCTACCGACTTACCAGCAGCAAACGGCGCAGCTGTTCAAGGCCTCCTACGGGCTCGACCTGAGTGCCTTGCGCCTAACGGCCCAGGGCTTTGCCAAGCGGTGAGTAGCGTGGGCGCAGGAGGCATAGGATTCCCAACCGATGCTTCACCACCGAGCAAACAGGCCCTGGAACTGCGCCTCGGTGACTGGTGCAAGGCCGCCGCAGCAGGCCAGTGATGCTGATGGACCCGGGGGCAACCAGCGCTGCTCCTGTTCGTTCAAAGCTGGCCGCTTATTTTGCTTATGTGCCTTTGTTTACGCTGCCATTTCTGCTCAGGCAACTGCTTGGCCTGACCTTCATGGGCGGCGTAGTCTGGCCCAGACTACGCCGCTCAGCGCCGACTACTACGCCGCGCTTAAAACCCGCAACCTGAGTTACCTGTGGTGCGCCGCGCAGCGCATGCACCCCGACAAGCAGTATAGCCAGGGCAAGGCGTTTGGCATGCCCGACCCCATTGGCTTTATCGGGCCTATTTACCAGCGGTTTTGTTTGCACTACACCAGCATTCGGCAGGATGCGACTAACCCCTACGTGTACCGCGTGGCGGTCCTGGCCGCGCTTACCGCAATGGCTACCAGTAGTAGGGGCTACCGTCGTTTCCTTACCCGACGATTCAGTTGCGGGGGTGCCGGTCAGCCCCTTCTTTCGGTAAGACTGGCTATATACTTACCTCACCGACTTTCCTTCCCATGCCATTTCGCCTGCTGCTCCTCGTTTTACTCCTGGTTCATACGTGCGCCAAGCCGCTGACGCCTCACGGGTTTCAAGCGGTGGATGCCTGGCTAACTGAAAATGCTCCGGAAATGGGGGGTAGAGCGCTGCTGCTGGTCTATCAGAATGGTAAAGTCGTCTATAGTCATAGCGTGAATGAGATGGACTTGAAGGACAAGCTATTGCAAAGGCTATATGCTAAAAAACTAGGGCAACCCATCGACCTGACGGCGTACACGCCCACCTCGCGCCAAGCCATGGCCAGTTGCAGCAAATGGCTGAGTGCGGCCCTGGTCATGACGTTTGTGGACGAGGGCAAGCTCTCGCTCAGTGACACGGTGGGCCGCTATCTGCCCGTGCTTTCCCAGCACGGCAAGGGCCGGATTACCATCGGCCAATGCCTGTCACACCTCACGGGCATCAAGGCTGAGCCAGGAGCGGAAGACGTGCAGGCCATGAGAACCAGCGGTTCGATGGACCAGGCCATCGAGCAAATTGCCCTGTTACCCGTGGAGGGAGCGCCCGGCAAAGTGTTTCATTACAGTGGGGTAGGGTTACAAATAGCGGGGGCCATTGTAGAAAAAATAAGTGGCCAACGCTTCGAAACCCTCTTTGCCGACCGTATTGCCCGGCCCCTACAGATGCAGCACACAGATTTTGGGCAGTGGCGCGTGGCCCTGCCGGCGGGCGGGGCCGTCAGCACCGCGCAGGACTACCTGAATTTTTTGGTGATGGTGTTACACAACGGCACGTTCAACGGCCAGCGAGTGCTGAGCGAGGCCAGCATTGCCCAAATGCAGCTTAACCGCCTAACCGCCGGGGTACAGGTGCTCGGTTCACCTATGGAAGCTGGCACTTTTGGCTACGGCTACGGCGAGTGGCTGCTGGGCGCGGATGTGGTGAGCAGCCCCGGGCTATTTGGTAGTTATCCCTGGCTTGACAAGCGTAAAAAGTACGCCGCCTTTCTGCTGACGTTGAACCTGGAGCGCGCAGGCCGCCAGAAACGCTATGTGGAACTCCAGCAGCTGGTAGATAACGCGCTCCACTAGGCGAGCCTCAACCAGGCTGGGACAACCAGCTTAAAGGGCTAGCAGCCGGGCACCTAGCCGCTTTCTCCATTCGCATGAGAGCGGTTACAAAAGGCAGCTGCAAAGTACTGTCGCTACGCTGGAGGGCGGCTGAAATTCCTTGGCGGAGTTTTCTGCTCCTCCTCTCGTAGCTAAGCCCAGCCCGCCGGTTCCAGCTACCCGCCGCTTTGGTTACAACAAAGGGCAATCTGGTTAAATCTGCCCTCCGGCCGTGGCAGACCTTTGTCACCATGAAAGCAATCCAAATTGACACCTTTGGCGAACCCGACGTAATGCACATCGTGGAGGTCGAACGCCCGATTCCCGCCGCCGCTGAAATCCTGGTAAAAGTGTACGCCGCCAGCGTGAACCCGGCCGACTACATCATCCGCCGCGGCGGCAACGAGGGCCTGAAACCCCTGTTGAAACTGCCGATGGGCTTAGGCATCGATGCCGCGGGCGTGGTAGAAGCAGTGGGCAGCGCGGTCACGGAATTTCAACCAGGCGACCGGGTGTATGGCGTTCCTAACTACCTGGATGGCAGCTACACAGAATACCTGGCCGTCAAATCCGACCAGTTTGCGCTGATGCCGCATACCCTCAGTTTTAACGAAGCCGCCTCGCTGCCGGCCTGCGCCCGCATGGCCTGGAGCGGGATGGTGGAAAAGGCGCAGGTCAAAGCCGGGCAGCGGGTATTGGTGCACGGGGCGGCGGGAGGTATCGGCAGCCTGGCGCTGCAATTTGCCAAAGCCTATGGGGCCTACGTCATTGGCACAGCATCGGCGCACAATGCTGATTTTCTGCGGCACTTGGGGGCAGATGAAGTGATTGACTACAACACCCAGCAGTTTGAGGAAGTCGTGCGCGATATTGATATCGTCTTCAATGCGACGCCGACCACCACGGTGGACGAAGAATTGCGGCTGCGGTCGGTGCCGGTGTTGAAAGCAGGCGGCATCTTTATCTGCACCCACGGCGTGTGGCCCAATGAGGAGTTTAAGGAATTGCTGGCCCAAAAACAGGCCACCGTTGAGATGGCGGGCGTCAATATCAATCACCAGCATTGCTTTACGGAAGTGGCCAAACTTATTGACGCGGGCCAAGTAAAACCGATTGTCAGCAAGGTGTATCCTTGGGAGCAAGCCGCCCAGGCCCATCGCGACAGTGAAACCAAACATGTGCGCGGCAAAATCGTGCTGGAAATTCGGCCGCAGACCTAAAGCAGATGGTACACTACAAAACCATTAGCGACTGGTGCCAGGCCTGGCAACTGCCCAAGCCGGCACATCCGCTCATCTATGTGGTGCAGGTAGAGGTGGCCACCACGCTGCGCCGCGGCGAGGCCGTCAGTTCCTTCTGCGACTTTTACTGCATTGCCCTCAAGCGCGTGACCGGGGCGGAAGGGCTCAAATTGAAATACGGCCAGCAACCCTACGATTTCAATGAAGGGCTGATGGCCTTTGTCGCGCCCGGCCAAATCACCAGCCTGGCGGTTGACCAGGATATCGAAGTCAAGCAGTCGGGCTGGCATATCATTATCCACCCCGATTTTCTCTGGAATACACCCTTGGCCACAACCATCAAACGGTATGCGTTTTGGGACTATGCGGCCAATGAGTCCTTATTTCTCTCCGAGAAAGAAGAAGAAATTATTACCAGCATCATCCAGAACATCCACCGCGAAACGCACGCCAATCTGGACCCGTTTAGCAAGCAGATAATTATCTCGCAGCTGGAGGGCTTGCTCAACTATGCCGAGCGGTTTTACAATCGCCAGTTCGTGACCCGCGAAAAGGCCAACCATCAAGTGCTGGCGCGCTTAGAAAAAGTGCTGGGCCAGTACTTGAGCAGCGGGCAACTGGCCACCCAGGGCGTGCCGACCGTCAACCAGATGGCCGGCCTGCTCCACGTCTCCCCCAAATACTTAAGCAGCCTGTTGCGGCTGCATACGGGGCAAAATACGCAGCAGTACATCCACGAAAAACTGATTGAGCGGGCAAAAGAACGGATATCCACCAGCGCCCTCTCCATTAGCGAGATTGCGTACGAGCTGGGTTTTGAGCATTTGCAATCCTTTAGCCGGTTGTTCAAAGCCAAAACCCAGCTTTCTCCCTTGGAATTTAGGCAGCTGTTTAAAAATTAGCAACTTAGCGGCGATAAAAAGGTGAGGGTTAATGTAACCGCGTGTGGTAAATGGACTATCAGGTGGTAACCAAAACGAGCCCGCAAATTGCGTTGTTGCTAACCAGAAAGCGGAATGTTGCCGGCCATGTTGGGCCGCCAGCAGCGCGAAACACTGCAGCGTCGCCAGCTTGTTGCCGTTGGTACTGGCGCTATTGGTAAAGCCCCCAAACCTTGTCTTTCCAGCGGTTGGCTAACCAGGGTTTGGACGAAGCATTCGCAAACTTCTTGAATGGCCAGCTGGGCCCACTCATGCTCCTACCAAAACCCTTTGGGTTAAGTAGTAGTGGTTGACCCAGTTAAGAGGCAATTAGAAAAATGGGACGTAGTAGCAGGCTGCGAGCAAGGCGCTTTCCTCTTGCCTGAATTTGCAGTATCTGCTGAGCCAACCGCTATAACGTGGGTGGCAGGGCTCCCAGCTGGTGGAACATGCCCCACCAGTCTTCCAGGTGCCAGGTGTGGGTAATACGGCCGTTCGCGAGGTGGTGAAATTCATGCAGGGAAATGCGCACCTGCTTATTCGTGGGCGCAATGCCAAACCACTCGCCCTGGTGCGTACCGCGGATTTCGGCGCGCACGGCGGCCCGCCCGGCCGAGCCCATGAGTTCGTGAATGATAATATCCAGGTCCGGAAAGGCCTGCAAAAAGGCTTGGATAATGGGCTTGAAGCCCTGCGGGCCTGGCCCCTGGCCCGGTCCCAGCGGAATATCCTGCCAGTCGGGGGCGACGGCCTGGTCCAGCAAGTCCGGGTTTTTGTCGCTGAAGGCTCGGTAGAGTAGGCGGACAGCTTCTTGCTCTTGTTCCGACAAGGGCATCAGTGGGGTAGTGGGTTCTGGCGTCATAAAAAGGAGGTGAGATAGCGAGACAAAGGTCCTGGGTGAGTAGTACTTTTGGCAAGTAGTACCCAAATTGTAGCCTAGTATCCAAAAGGAAACTATTGGCTAAACACCCATGAAAAAGCCTTCTTCGACCAACTCGCTCAACCTGGAGGAACTCCGGCAAACCTGCCCCATGGTGTATGGCATGCAGCGCCTGAGCGGCCGCTATAAAGTGGCCCTGCTCTGGCACATCAGCCAGGGCCAGAACCGATTCGGGCTCCTGCGCAAAGAACTGCCCCCCATCACGACCAAGATGCTGAGCCAGCAGCTGCGCGAGCTGGAAGCCGATGGCTTGGTGAGCCGCACCATTTACCCCGAGATGCCGCCCCGGGTAGAGTACGCCCTGCGGCCGGAGGCGGTGGCGCTGCTTGGCGTGCTGGAAGGCTTGCGCACCTGGGGCGACCAACTCAAGCAACGCGTGCTAGACGAATTAGCGACTACCCCGGCTTTGATACCAGGGTAATCGCCGGCCACCTGAGGGTGCATTGCGCCCTCAATCGACTGGTCGACCAACTCAAGCCTAGCAAACCTAAGTTGCCGAGTAGGCGCGTAGCGCCGCCATGTCTATAGCCAGCGCAGGTCTACCTCACTCGAGCCGCATAGCGGCGGCATTTTCGCACCCAATGCCGCCGCTACGCGGCTCTAAAGCCCTGCACTACTGCCGCAGCTATAGACATGGCAGCGCTACGCGCCTACGCAGCAACGTGAGTTGGCTACGTTACTACCCTCATCTCGCTCGGCTGTTCGCTGTTGGCCGTGTCAGCTTGCCTGCATTGCGCCTCGTCTGGCTGGCCCTCTGGGTAACGGATAAGCGGAACAAGAATCCGCTTGCGTTCACCTGCTACCCAACCGTGTTGCTCTTGGCACTTGCAGTGGCTGTCGGCATGCTTGGATGAGCGTGCACGGCATTTTGTGGGGCTAAGCCAGATTCGAAGACCACTACGGGGCCACCCGTGCCATAGGTACGCACGTGCAGGCGGTGGTCACCCACCCGCACCCAGCGCCCCGCTAGGGGCAAGGCTCGCCGCACCTGCCAACGGGCCAGCTGTTCGCCCACCAAACCAAGGCCAATAAGGAGCAGCAGCCCCAGGAAGAAGCGCGGTAGTACACGACGTAGTTTCACCGCTGGAAGATACACGCAATGCGTAAGTCCGAAGGCATTAGGGGGCTGTAGAGCTCGGCTTCGCCTTACGGGCAAAGTCGCCAGCTTTCACAATCGTCAGCTTGCTGTAGTCCAGGTATTTGCGAGCGGCCGCCCGTACCTGTTCGGGCGTGAGGGCCGCGAGGCGACGGTCTAGCTCGGCGTCGTAGGCAAAGGTGCGGCCGCCGGGCCTGGCCAGGTACTGCACCCAGGCGCTGGTCAGGTTAATATCCTGCGCCCGCTGCACCTGCAAGTTTTGCCGAGCCGCTGACTTGGCCGCCGCCAATTCGGCGGCCGTCACGCCGTCCTGGGCAAAGCGCAGCAGCTCCTCTTTGTACGCCTGTTCGAGGCGGGCCGAGTTGTCGGGGTTGTAGAGCGCATACGCCGTGAAGGTGGCTACTTGGTCGGTATCATCGGCCAGCAGAAACGAGCCGACGCCGTAACTCAGCCCTTCTTGCTGGCGCAAGCGGGTAGTCAGGCGGGAGGTAGCGAAGCCGCCGCCGAGCATATAGTTAGCCAGGTAGAGCGCGGCGTAGTCGGGCGAGTCGTCGCGCACCGGGCATTTGAGCATGCTGATAAAGAGCGCATTGGCTTTATCAGGGGTTTGCAGCGACTGGGCTTGGGCCGGGCCCGCGAAGAGGCGCAGGGGAATGCGCACGTAGGCCGCACGGGCCCGCCAATCGCCCAGTTGCGTAGCCACGCGCTGCCGTAGCGCGGACTCGTCGAAGCTACCGACCACGGCCAGCGTGGCGTTTTGCGCGCCGTAGAACTGCGCATAAAAGGCGCGCACATCTTCTACCCGCACCGCCTGAATAGCGGCTATTTCCTCCTCAAACGAGCGCGTGGCCAGCGGGTGGCCGGGCGGATAGGGCTCGCTGAGGCGGGTAGCCAGGTTGAAGCCCAGGGCCTGCGGGTCTTGCCGCTGGGCTTCGAGGGCTGCCAGGCGCTCCTGCTTCAGCTTTTCCAGTTCCTCGGCCGAAAAGGCGGGGTTGCGCAGGCAATCCAGGGCCAGGTCCAGGACGCTGTTCAGGTGCGCTTTATCGGTCTGGATGCCCAGCGCTGCCGTTTGGCCGCTGCCATAGTAAGCGGCGCGCGTGTAGAATAATGCCCGGGACTGCGCTTGGTCAAGGGCCTCTTGCAACTGGGTGTACGTGCGCGTGGTGGTGCCGCGGTTGAGCATAGCCGCCGTGAGTTCAGCCACCGTTGCCTTGTTGGCCAGCGTGGCTTCGGAGCCGTAGTGCACCTTCAGTTCGAGCGTGACGGTATTGCCGCGGTTTTGCTTTTGCAGCAGGGCGTATTTCAAGCCGTTCTTCGCTTGGCCCAGCTTGGTGCGGGCGTCAATGTTGGCAGGCGAGGCGTCAAAATCTTCCCCGGCTGCCAGCCCAGCCCGCCCGACGTAGCCGCGCACCAGCGCGGCTACGTCGGGCGGGCTGGGCTGGGGGCTGCGGTCGAGCTGCGTAGTCGGGATAAACGTGCCGCTGGTGCGGTTGCTGGGCTTGAAGTAGGCGCCGGCCACGCGCTGCACATCGGCCACCTGCACCTGGCGCAGGCGGTCGCGGTAGAGGAAGAGCAGACGCCAGTCGCCGGCGGCTATGTATTCGCTCAGGGCCACGCCAAGCGCGCCGCTTTGCTGGCGCAGCAATTCGATGTTCTTAAGCAGCTTGGTTTTAGCGCGCGCTACTTCGTCGGCTGTCAGCGGTTGCTTGCCCAGGTTTTCCAGCACGCCCAGCAAGACCGTGCGGGCCGAGTCCAGCGAGCGCCCCTGCCGCACCTCGGCCGAGAAATAAGCAAAGCCCGGGTCGTGCAAGAAGGGCGTTGAGCCCTCCAGACTAGTTGCTTGCCTGGGGTTTACCAGTGCCTGGTACAAGCGGCCCGCCGGCTGGCTAGCAAGCGCTTCGACCAGCACGGCAGTGGCGGCGTAGTCGGCATGAGCGCCGGCCATTACGTGGTAGGCCACGGCCAGGCCCTGAACGTCGCCGGGTCGGCGCAGCGTCACGCTGCGTTCCCCGTCCTGCACGGGCTCGGTGGTGTAGGTGGCAGGCACTACGCGGCTGGGCCTGGCCAGCAGGCCGAAGCGCTGCGTAATGAGCAGTAGGGCTTTGCGAGGGTCAAACTTGCCAGCTACTAATAGCACGGCATTGTCGGGCTGGTAGTACTTGCGGTAAAATGCCCGCAGGCTGGCCACGGGCACCCGCTCAATATCTTCTTTCGAGCCGATAGTTGATTTGCCGTAGTTGTGCCACAGATACGCCGTGCTGAGCACGCGCTCCTCCAGCACGTTGCTAGGCGAGTTTTCGCCTATTTCCAGCTCGTTGCGCACCACGCTGAATTCCTTGGCCAGGTCTTGCCGGGCTAGGAAGGAATGCCCCATGCGGTCGGCTTCGAGGTCCAGTGCCCAGGCGAGATTGGCGGGGGTGGCGGGAAACGTCTCGTAGTAGTTGGTGCGGTCGAGCCAGGTGGTGCCATTGGGCGAGGCACCATGCGCCGTCAGTTCCTGCAGTATATGGGGGTGCCTGGGGGTACCCCGAAACTGCATATGTTCCAGCAAATGGGCCATGCCGCTCTCGCCGTAGCCCTCGTGCCGCGAGCCCACCAGATAGGTGATATTGACGGTGGCCGTGGGCTTCGACGGGTCGGGAAAGAGCAGCACCCGCAGCCCATTGGGCAAGCGGTATTCGGTGATGCCCTCCACCGCCGCTACCTGCGCAACGCCAGCGGGCAGGGCGGGGGTAGGGCGTTGGGCTAGGGTAGGAGTAGGGGCAGTAGCTAGGCCGAGCGCCAGCCAAAGTTGCGGTAGTCGGGCGAGGTTCATACAGGAGCAAGCAAGGCGCAAAAGATGCCTGCAAAACTCCTGCTCGGCTTACCGGCAAACGCTTCAAAATCCGAAAACGGCCCGTCCCAATTTATAAGTTGGGACGAGTTACTTCGCTCGGGGCCTGGCCGGTCAGCTTCTTAAAAACGCGATTAAAGGTTGATTTTGAGTTAAAACCGCTTTCCAAGGCCACGCCCATGAGCGAGTAGTGGGCAAAGCGCGGGTCGGCCAGCTTGCGCTGCGCCTCCTGGGTGCGGTAGGTATTCACGAAGTCATTGAAGTTCTGCCCGCAGGCCGTATTGAGCACGCGCGAGAGCAGCGCGGGGTGGGTGCCTAGCCGCTGCGCCAGCTCGTGCAGGGTCAGGTCCGGCTCGCGCCAGGGCTGCGCCTGTTCCATGAGCTGCACCAGCCGGTCGCGCCACCGCAGCAGGTCTGGGGTGGGCTCGGCCGCTAGGGTAGCGGGGGCCTCCACAGGCAGCGCCGCGGTAGGGAGTAAGGCGCTGAGCACTGGGTAGGCGTGGGTGCCGAGCAGTGGCAGCACCCCCCTGTTAGCAGGCGGTTGGTACCGATTAGGCCCGGCCGCCACTGCATAGCTGGCTTGCAGGCCCACCACCGCGAGCCCAAAAATGAGCCCACCCCGCACGGCGAAGGCGTACCAGGTAGCCGAATACGCCACGGGGCCAAACCAGGCATCCAGCGTCACGAACCCAAGGCCGAGCCCAAAGCCCAGCATCAGCAGAATGAGCAGCGACCGCTGGCGACTAACCTGTGCCCACCCGCCTTCCGGCTCGCAGGTAAGCGCGTAGCGCCGGTGGTCGTCGAGCGCGCGCAGGCCATAGAAAAAAAACAGTAAATAGCAGCCGAGCGAAAGCGGACCTACTACGTGCGCCAGGGTGGTGGTGACGGCACTGGGTGGGCCCAAAGAAGCAGCCAAACCCCCTTGCCGTGCGCCTAAGCCAAGAATGACCACGCTGGCAAACAAACCCACTTGCCCAAGCCCCGGCAAGAGGGAGCGCCACGCGCCGGGGGTATGCAGGTGAGGAGTAGTGAGGACGCGAAAGTAGATGTAGCAAATGGGGGCCAGCAAGAGCTCGCTGTACCAAGGCAAGGCAACCGGGGCGGGCCCGGCAGACGCCAGCGGCTGCGCGCACCAGTTGGCGATGCTAAGGAGCCCTTGAGCCAGTAGAAAAAGGGGCACAAGCAGCCCGAGGGCCAGCCCGAGCGCCGCGTTCAAGCGCTGGCGCCGCCAGGTAGTACTTAGTAGTACACCCAGTGCCACCCCTGGTCCCACCAGGGGTGCTAAGAAAGCAGGGTAAAGCGCCATTCGCCTATTGCCTAGTGGTCCAAGCTATGTGTTAGCTACAAAGTAACTAGGTTCCAACCAGGTGCGCCTTTTGGAGCCGGCCCAATTTTGTGGGTTTGCGTTACGGGCTGATTGTCGAACAGGAAGCAGCTAACGGGGCGTTTAACCTTTAAACCAACCTTTTAACCAAGCCCACCGGTGCTTATCCTACGTGCAGCGTCCTGCCTGTTGCTTCCTCAACAGCCCGGCAGTTTCTGCCTTACTGCTGGGCCCATTCGTCTACCTGCAACACCGTGGCCTGCGCAGGAAAGACGCTGGTCGTCAGCACGCGATGCGCGTCGGCATCTTTATCGGCGCAGCCATCCGCCAGCACGGTCAGCCGGTAATCCTTATCGGCGGCCTCGCGCACGGTCGACAGCACCGCGCCGCTGGTGGTAATGCCACAAATCACCAAGTGCTCGATGGCCGCGGCTTTCAGAATGACGTCCAGCCCGCTGCCGGTAAACGCACTTACCCGCAGCTTGGACACGACCATTTCCCCCGCTCGCGGCGCCACGGCCGGATGGATGCGGGCAAATTCCTGCATATCGGCGGCGTGCATCCGCTCCTTGAAGGGCGAGAATATCTGGTTGGTCGAACCGATTTCCGGCATGCCCGGCCGGAAGCTCACGACGACGTAGATAACGGGTATCGCCTTCGCCCGGGCCGCCGCAATGGCCCGGCTGATAGGCTCCAGAAAGGGAAGTTCAGCGGGCAGGTTAGCTACGAATGGCCCTTGCATGTCTAGGACTAGTAAGGCGCTGTGGTTGAGCGGGTTCATTGGTTAAAAAAGTTGGGGTAGGAGACGGTCTGGTTAAGTAGGATTTCGAAGTGCTGGCGCAGCACCAGCGCCGCCGCTTGCAGCAGCGAAGCCGTCTGCGTAAGTAAGAAAATGGTGCGGCGGTCGTAGCGCTCCGAGACGATACCCCCAGCCCGCGACAGTACAAAGGAGGGAAATTGCTGCGCAAACATGGTGAAACCCAGCATCAGGGTAGAATGCGTCAGCGAGTAGACGACCCAGCTCACCGCCGTCCGCTGCATCCAGGTCCCGATGTAGGAGAGGGACTGCCCACTAAAGGAAAACGCATAGTTGCGGTGCTGAAAGGCGCGGAATGCAGACGGAAGTTGACTGTTCATACACCCGAGGCTACCAGGCATGCAGGTAATTTATACCAGTTGACTATTTAAGTCAATTGGTCGAAAAATGGTCAAAAAATTAAGTTCGCAGCCCGTTCGCAACCAAGGCGGCAATAGTGGCCGCCGCTGCCTGTTCCAGCTTCGCATCCTGCGAGGCCAGTACCTCTTGTTTAAGCCCGCGGAAGGAACTCGTTAGCTGATTCCTGCACAGCTTTTAGCTGTATGTTAATTCTTTATCTTAAAAAAACATCCTTAGCAGGAAAACAGACAGTGTTTTTTGCTACGAAAGGGTGATAGTTGCCCTTGAATTGGATTAAGTAGTATATGCCCGCTCTGATGACTGCTCCTTCCCAGTCGGCCTCGCTCGCCGCCGACGCCTTACGCCAAGCCTTGCTGGCCGACCGCGCCCAGGCTCTTACCCGGCTCTACCGCCAGGGCTTCCCGCCGGTGCGCCGCCACATTGGCCGCCGGGGGGGCTCGGAGCAGGATGCGCAAGACGTGTTTCAGGACGCCTTGGTTGTGCTTTACGAGCAGGCGACCAGCGGCACGCTGGTGCTCACCGCCTCGGCCAGCACCTACTTGCTGAGCATCAGCCGCAACCTGTGGCACCAGGAGCTGCGCCGCCGCGCCCGCCTGCCGCACGAAACCTTGCCCCCGGAGTGGGAGCCCGCCGCCGAGGAAACCGAGGCGCTGGCGGAACCCGCCTTCGCCGTGCGCGACTACGTAGAGCAGCTGGGTGAGAAATGCAAAAGCCTGCTGCTGAGCTTCTATTACTTTCAGCAGCCGCTCACCCAGCTGGCCGAAACCCACGGCTACCGCTCCGTGCGCTCGGCCACGGTGCAAAAGTTCAAGTGCCTGGAGCGGCTGCGCCACGCCGTGCGGGCCGCCTTTCAACTGACTACCAGTGACCAGTAAGCCATGCGCCCCGAACTAGAACGCCTGCACCTTATTGAGCAGCAGCTCCTCGCCGGCCCCGCCGCGCTGTCAGCGGCAGAGTGGCACCTGCGCCAGCTGCTGGACGGGGACTTAGCGGCCGATGCCGAGGCGCAGCAGCACCTCTACCGTGGCCTGCGCCTGGCCGGGCGCCAGCAGTTGCGCCACGAGCTACAACTCATTCATGAGCATCTCTATGCGCCCCGGCCCACCGGCTGGCTCGCCTGGTTGCGCCGCCTCTGGGCGCGGTAAAGTCCCGGCCCTGCGGCTAAGTTTTCTTGCGCGCAGCGGCTGGTGCTACGCTGGCTTTACAATTCGCCTTATGGGCCGGTTTTCCCCTGCTTTTCTGCTGGGCTGGCCGCGCCTTATTCCTTCTACTACCCTGCTTTACCCATGCTCAACCAAACCGAATTTCGCAAATTTGCCGTGCACGGCCAGGGCCTCAATGGCTTGCGCGTCGACCAGTATATGCAGCACGTAGCGGGCCAAACCCGCAATGGGCTGCTCCTGCCCACCGGCATGACCCGCGCCGTTATTGAGGAACGGCCGCAGCACTTCCGCGAAATCGACGTGTTTTCGCGCCTGATTATGGACCGCATCATCTTCCTGGGCCAGGCCGTGGATGACCAGATTGCCAACATCATCAATGCCCAATTGCTGTTCCTGGAATCGACGGATGCCCAAAAAGATATTTTGCTCTACATCAACTCGCCGGGCGGCTCGGTGTACGCGGGCCTGGGCATGTACGACACCATGCAGTACGTGCGGCCCGATGTGGCCACTATTTGCACTGGGCTGGCGGCCAGCATGGGCTCGTTTCTGCTGTGCGGGGGCGCCATTGGCAAACGCTCGGCCCTGCCCCACGCCCGCGTTATGATTCACCAGCCCAGCGGCGGGGTGCAGGGTCCGTCAACCGATATCGAAATCACGGCCCGTGAGGTGGTGAAGCTCCGCCAGGAGCTCTACGGCATTTATGCCGAGCGCACCGGCAAAACCTACCAGCAAATCCACGACGACGCGGACCGCGACCACTGGCTGCGCGCCGACGAGGCCAAAGCGTACGGCTTGATTGACGAGGTGCTGATTCGCGAGCCCGCCTAAGCGCCACTCCAGATACTCGAAAAGGCTTCTCGCCGTGGGAAATTAACCTTTCCCTTTCGGGCTCTTGTAGTTTGTTTTTTACCCCTTGCTTCAACCATGCCAGTACCCAGCACCTCTTCGGCGGTTGTTTCCGACGCAGACCGTCCGCTTATCGCCGCGGCGTATAACGCGTTCACGCACTGCGGCTTACTCATTACGTTGACTTGCTACCCTACATCTAACGGCTCGAAAGTCGGCGGCAGTGGCGGGTAGCCTGGCCCCAGCACCCGTTTCACTGCCTGCTCGCTCAGGCATCTTTCCACAAACTCATTCAAATTGGCTTCTCTGTACCGCAGTCTTCCCATGCGCGAGGCAATGACGTAGTATGGTGCGCAGCGGTTGCTTGGTTTTGGCGCGTACGGCCAGCACCTCCGCTTTGGGTAGTTGCTTCAAAAATGCCGCCATGCCAGCCAGCGAGCCCTTGTTTACCAACTCTTCAAACTGCTCCAGCACTGCACTTTCCATCTTAGCAACATATAAGGGTGACTACGCCAGCAGCGGCGCAACAAGTTTTTTGAGGCTGGCCGAGGCACCCCACTCGCGCAGGCGGGCCTGTACTGGGGCGGGCACCGGGTGGCTGGTGCGGCCGGGCAGGTCAGTATACAACGTCAGCAGCGCGCCAGTCTGGCGCAGGGGCGCGGCGGGCAGTGCGGGCAGCAGCGCTTCCAGCAATTGGCGCAACGCGTCGTCGGTGCGCGGACTGATGGCACGGGCCTGCATGAGGCCGGCCGTGAGGCGCGGCAGCGGCACGAAGCCAACTGAAATCAATTTGCCCAGGGCGGCGGCCAGCGCGGCGGGCACCAGTCGGCCGTGGTCGGTGGCCGATAGCAGGGCTTCCAGGGCCAGCGCCCGCACGGGGGGCTGCTGGTGGGTGAGGCTGACGGCCAGCAGCAGCGTGGCTGGCTCCTCGAAAGCCGGGCCAGGAGCAAGCAATTCGCGTAAAACTTCGCTCAGCACCTGCCGGGGGCCGATTTCGCCCGAGTCGCGCATAGCGGCCAGCGTGAGGGCCTGCCAGTGCAGCGGGGCCGGGTATTGGGGCAGCAGGCTAGCCAGATAGCGGTAATTAGTTGCCAAAGCCGTGAGGGCATTCCAACGGTATTTAGGGGCAGGGGGCGCGGCTGGGTACAACGCGTACAAGGCCACCGGCATAGGGGGCGCGGCCACTGGCACCAGCGGCTGCACTCGCAGCTCCAGCCAGTGCTCGGTTTCCTCCGTGACGCCGGGCTTCCAGGTTATTTTGCGGGTGAGCGACTCGGCCACTATCTCCCAACCCATTGCGCAAGGGCGCATTACGTTGGCACAATCGGGCGGCGTGAGGGCGGCCAAGGCCGGAAACTCGCCGGCCGGCTGCCGGGTGCGGGCTGCTACCGCCCACAGCCAGGGCAGCGCAGCGGCCAGCGGCAGCAAGCCAGCTGCTTTGGTAAGGGGAGCCTGTTGGGGCGTTGCAGAAATGGCAGATGCTGAGGCGGGTAGTGGTGCAATAGTTGGGGCCAGAACCCAGTTCAGCAGTTCGCGCAAGCCAGCGTGGCGGAGGTGCGGCAGCTGCTCGGTAGCGGCTGTGGCGTCAGCTTTAGCGGCCCAGCCCAAGCGGGCCAGGGCCACGGCCAGGTCGGTGGGGTCGGGCTGCTGGTGGGCGGCTTCATAGGCCAGCAAGCGCTGCACTAGGGCCGTAGGGGCCAGCCAGTGCGGGGCGTGGGTGGGCGTGCTCAGCAGCGGCAGGGCCCGGCGGCCGCGCAGCAGCTTTTCGGCAAAAACCAAGCGCTGCCGGTCGGCTACTACCAGCGGGTCGGGGTCCTCGTACTGGCCGGTTGTTAGCAGCGGCACCAGCGGCTCCGCAAAGCCCAGCATCCAGCTCAGTATCAAGGCCTGAGTTGAGCCCAGGTGGCCCAGTAGCAGCTGGCCTTTGCTTACCACTTCCTGCGCCTGCTCCACGGTCAGGGGCTGGTCGGGCTCGCGGCCCCAGGTGATTAGTTGGGGCAGGTAGGGCTGGAGCTGGTCGGCGTAGTCGGCCGGCAGCTCTGCTTGCAGGCGCAGTAGCCCTTCCAACCAGCGTTCCAGCGCCAGCGGGTCGTCGTGCTTGAGCACCTGCCCCGTCAGAAATAGCAGCTCGTGCCAATCGGCCACCGGCACCACCGCCGTATCGGCCGATAGCTCGGGCTGAAAATCCGGCGCGGGCTCGTAGCGCTCGAGAGCAACTGAGGCGGCTGGCTCATTCGGCGCGGCCGCCAGCCACGGGGCCAGCGCGGCGCGGGCCGGCGGCCCCAGCAATTCGGCATACGCCGCGCTGGTAGCCGTGGCCTCGGTAGCATCGGCGGCACTAAGCAGCGGCTTTTTAGCGCCCAGCAGCGCCGCCAGGCTTTTGGCGGCGCGCTCCTGCACGCCCGCATCGGCGTGGGCCAGGGCGCTGGCGTAGAGGCGGGCCAGCGGGGCGGCTTGCGTGGGGTCGGCTTTCAGCAGCCGGTCGAGGCCGGTGAGCAGGGTGCGCAAGCCGGTTTTGAGGTCCTGCCGGCTCAGTAGCGCCTCGGCCGGCAGCAGCAGGGCGGCCAGCTCAAAATCGGGCAGCGCCCAGATTTCCTTGAGCTGGTCGAGGGCAAAATTGACTACCAGCGGCAGCGGGTGGCTCAGCAGTTCGAGTAGCTCGTTTTGCCGGGCCAGTAGCTCCTTTGGTGTGGGTTTTAGGCTAGTGTACAAGGTTTTAAGCCACGTCAGCAGCGGGCGGCGGAAGTCGCGCCGCAGGGCCAGCAGGCAGTGCGTCAGCCACTCGCCCCGGTCGAGGTGGCCGCTGGCCAGCAGCGCCACCAGCAGGGTTTGCCACGTCACGGGCGTGCGCTCCTGGCCCGACCACGTGCCGGCCGTATCAGCCATCGTATCAAAGTCGAGCAGCAGTGGCAAATCGCGGTGCCGCAGGGTTTCGTCGGCGCGCAGTTCGGCCAGGATTAGCTGGTCAAAATCAGGAATGTCGCCCCCCTGGTTACGCCGCCAGTTGTAGTGCGTGGGCAGGTGGGCCACGCTCTGCGCCGTTAGCCAGGAGTCATGCACCAGTAACTCACTGGCTAGCAATTCGCGCAGCAAGGCATACTGTGGCACAGACCAACGATTTTCGCGGGTGCGGCGCAGTAGCCATTCGCCCAGCCATGCCGGCCGAAACTGCTGGATAATGGCCAGAAACGGCGGCACCTCGCTCTGCGCTGTCCAGCCCTCGGGCAATGTCAGCTGGTTTCCGTACCACGGGTTCAGCCGCCGCGCCTCTTTGGCCGAATACGTGGCCAGCCCGGCCAGAAAGAGCAGGTGCGCCCGCTGCGCGGTCAGCTGGCTGCGCGTCTGGTCGGGCTGGCCAGTGGGCTCGAAGCTGGCTTGCAGCTCTTTTTCCAGGCTCAGCGTCCGCTGCCGTACGGGCACCAGGTCGCTTTTATCCAGGGTGAGTAGAAAGGGTAGCAGCTCCTTCGAGGTGCGGTGGCGCACCAGCTGCTCAAAGGTTTCGAGCGTATTGGGCATGTTGAGGAAGGATGGCCGAGAGGGAATTAGAAATGCGAGGCGCACTAGTAGCGCGGACTTTCAGGCCGCGAGTAGGTACGCTGGGCACTCGCGAACTAAAAGTCCGCGCTACAAAGCCGCTACCCAAACCGCAGCTGCGCGGCCAGAATGTGCTTGCACACCCCGCGCTGGCCCTGGTTGGTGCTGAACCACTGGCAGGTGCAACGCGGCGACTCGGTGCCGCCCACCAGCACCGTGTGCCAGGCTTCGGTGCCGCGCACGCGGGCCTCGGTGCGGCCGCCGGGCCCCACGGCCACCAGCTGCACGTCATCAGCATTTTCGAGCAGGGCGCGGGCGTTTTTCAGGCGCGGGTTGAGCTGCAAAATGCGCGACGTTTTGAAGGGCAGGCGGCGGTAGAAGTACTGATTTTCGCGCAGGTCGAAGCCCAGCAATCCCATCGCGGCCAGGCTGGCGCAGAGCCGCGCCACGGTAGCCGGGTCTAGGTCGTGCGTCAGGCCAAAAAGCGTAGGATTAAAGGCCTCGTTGCTGTGAAACAAATTGTTAGCGCCAGTCAGCCACTCGGCTGGCAAGTCTTCCGCCAGCGCGTCGAGCTGGTTACCTTCGCCCGAAAAGCCCCGGTTGACCTCGGCCGACAACGCCAGCAAAAACTCGTGGCCGGTGCCCAGCTCCAGCACCACGGCGCTGGCCTGCCCGTCGGGCGTAGCGTAGAGGCGCAGCGTTTCCGTCAGCGGCAGCAGGCCATCGAGCAGGCGCAGGCGGTGCGCACCGCCGATGCGCACCGCGCCCGGCCCGGCCACTGGTACCAGCGCCGGCCGGCCCCCACGCACTACTAGATAAGTGGCCCCGCGGGCCGCACCCGCTGGCAGCGAATGCAGCAGCTGCGTGGCCTGCAAGCGGCTGAGCGTGAGCTTCTCTTCCATCTGGGCCAGGTAGGCCTGCGCGCCGGCCAGGCCCTTGAGCCAGCGTTCGGGCAAGGTCACCTTGCGCTCGGTAACGTGGCCCGCGGCGCGCTCCAGCGTCACTTCCTGCTGGCCCACGCTTAGGCGCACCGGCTCGTGGCGGCTGATGCGGCTCAGCGCGTTCACCATCGGCTCATTAAAATCCACGTTGGTCGTGCCGCTCTGCACTATCTCGCCATCCAGGGCGGCCGGCCCCAGGTCGAGCCGGGCGTACACGCCGTTGCACGACGAAAAGGCCTCGAAGCGCAGCCGCTCGGCCCCGGCCGTCACGATGGGGTCGCGCAGGGCGGCGCTCTGCGGCACGAACCGCGACGCCACTACCTTGGCTAATGTCGTTAGCCCGCGGGCCGTCAGCCAGGCATCGCGCAGCTGCCCCCGAAAAAAGCTGGTGGCCCCGCCGGCCGGGGCGTTTTCGGCATAAGCGGCGAGCAGCAGGGCTTCGCCCTCCGGCGAGTGCATCAGGGCCGATGGTTGAGCGTAGGCATACACGAGGTCAGACATAAGCAAGGAGCCAAGGCAGAAAAGGACGATAGCAAACGGTCTGGTTTATCTACTGCAAAGGTGGGAGCAAGGTTAGGGTATTTGCTAATATTTTTGGCAAAAAGATTTAGTATTTTGCTAGTTGCCATGTCTCAACCAGCCCAAGTCCGCGAAGCCCGCTAGCCCGTGCCCAACCTTATTCGCTATTGGCGCGACAAAGCTCTATTCCTCGTCTTTTACATCGCTGGGGTAGGTTCGCACGGCTGCCATACCCCAGATTTTGCCACAAGTGCATAACAGCCTATACCCATGGGGCGCCAACCAGTTTGAAACGCTTCCGCATAGCGCACTAAACCGTAGGCTCTTTGCTCGTTTGTTCGCCAGATGTGCGTTCGCCTCAACGGAAATTCTTGCCTAACATGCGCAAAGGATGCGTAACAATGCCGTAGCTTTGCATCGTGCTTCAACCCAAAAACCTGTTGACGAAGCGCGGAATCCTGCTCAGCAAGGAACCGCGAGAGGACCGCAAGGTCTTCGCTACCATTGGTTTTCCTGATTTTGCCTTTGGTATTTCCGTTATTTTTTCTGAGTGTTGCCCCGCTACCGTTTCGGATTCCGAAACGGTTTTTTTATGTCCGTTGAGTTCGTCGGCTGCTTTAATTAAACAACCCCATTTTCCTCCACTTCGGTATGGCACGTAAAGACCTGCTCGACATCGCATCCCTTCACCGTGAGGAAATCGAGTTTTTGCTCGACCAATCCACGTCGTTTAAAAAACTGTTCAGCCACTCGGTGAAGAAAATCCCTGCCCTCGAAGGCAAGTCCGTGCTCATGCTGTTCTACGAGGCCAGCACCCGGACGCACTCTTCCTTCGAGGTAGCGGCCAAACGCCTCTCGGCGGAGGTCACGAATTTCGACGTTGCTCACTCGTCCATCACCAAGGGCGAGTCGGTGCGCGAGACCATCGAGACGCTCCAGGCCATGCGCACCGACTACATCGTCGTGCGCCACAGCCACCCCGGCCTGCCCGGCATGATAGCCCGCCAAACCACGGCCTCGGTTATCAATGCCGGCGACGGCGCGCACGAGCACCCCACCCAGGCCCTGCTGGATGCCTTCACCATCCGGGAGAAATTTCCCGACCCCAGAGGCAAAAGAGTGCTCATTATCGGCGATATCCTGCACTCGCGCGTGGCGCGCTCTACCAGTACGTTGCTGCAAAAGCTGGGCATTGAGGTCGCTTACCTGGGGCCGGGCTCGCTGGTGCCCAAGTACGTGCCGGAAAGCATCCGCCGCTTCACCGACTACGAGGCGGCCATGGCCTGGGCGCCCGATGTGGTGTACCTGCTCCGCGTGCAGCTAGAGCGCCAGGATGTGCAGTTTTTCCCCAGCGTGCGCGAATACCACCGGGTCTATGGCATCACCAATACCCGGCTGGCGGAAATCCGCGACCGCGGCCTCTACATTATGCACCCCGGCCCCGTGAACCGGGGGGTCGAGCTGTGCGACGCCGTGATGGACTACGAGCGCAGCCTCATTACCAACCAGGTTGAAAACGGGATTTCCGTTCGCATGGCTGTACTCGACTGGCTCACGCCGGGCGGGGAATTTCCGCGGCAGGAAGCGTATGTCGCGCGGCAGCGTGCTGGCTCGACGGTGGTTATGTCCTGACCGCCGGACGCTGCGGCTGACTTCGTTCTCTACTTTACCTCTCCAATAACCCGTGCGGTTTTCAGAAATTATCACTTCATGCTTCTCCTTCAAAACGCCCGCATCGCCTCCGAAAATTCACCCGTACTGCTCGAAGGCGATGTCCTGATTGTCGAAGGAAAAATTCAGGATATCGGCAGCAACCTAGTCATTCCCGAGGGCGTCCGCGTCATCGATGCCCGCGGTCGGGTGCTGATGCCGGGCATGTTTGATGCCCATGTCCATTTTCGTGCGCCGGGCTTTGAGAACAAGGAAACCATCACCACGGGCAGCGAAGCGGCCATCAATGGCGGCATTACCGGCGTGGTGATGATGCCCAACACCCGCCCGGCCCTCGATTCGGCAACTACCGTGGCCACTGTGCTGGAAAATGCCAAGGACCGGTCGCGCATTCCGGTGTACACCTCCGGCTGCGTCACCAAAAACCGCGAAGGCAAGGAGCTGGCCGAAATCGAGGGCATGCGCCAGCTCGGCGTGAAGATGCTCACCGACGACGGCGACACCACCAACGACCCGGCGGTGCTGCTGCGGGCCATGCAGTATGGTACCGAGTTTGGGATGTTTTTCGCCAGCCACTGCGAGGTGCCAGAACTAGCCGGCCCGCGCGCCCTCAACGAAGGGGTGATGAGCTACCGGCTCGGCATCAAGGGCTCGCCGGCCTGCGCCGAGGAAATCATCATTGACCGCGACATTCGCCTGGCCCGGGCGGCGGGCGCGCACGTGCACATCCAGCATGTGTCGAGCAAGCTCGGCATGGAAACCATCCGCTGGTGGAAATCGCGCGGCGATGTGAAGGTGACGGCGGAAGTGGCCCCGCACCACCTGCTGTTCACCGACGAGCACATCGGCGACTACGACACCAATTATAAAATGAACCCGCCGCTGCGGACGCAGGCCGATTGTGACGCGCTGCTCGAAGGGCTTATCGAAGGCGTATTCGACCTCATTGCCACCGACCACGCGCCGCACACGCCGTTCGAAAAAGCCCAGGATTTCATCAGCGCGCCCAACGGCATCACCGGCCTGGATACGGCCCTGGTCTCGCTCCATCACTTCTTCGTCGAGCCCGGCAAATTCGGGTGGGACCTGGTGGTGAAGCGCTATTCGGCAGAGCCCCGCCGCCTGATGGGCCTGCCGGTACCCGCCATCGAAGTTGGCCAGCCAGCCAATTGCGTTTTGTTCGACACCGAAGCGGAAACGACCTTCACGCGGGAGTTTATGAAATCTAAATCCCAGAACACGCCCTTCATCGACCAGACGCTGAAAGGCCGGGTAGACCTGGTGATTTTGGGTACTGAAATTCTGCTTGAGCGCTGATAGTTCGTTAAATCAGAACTTGAATTGTTCAGGAGTTGCCTCGAAATCGAGCAAGTGCCGGGCCTGCTTTTGAGAGAAAGCTCCCCCGCAGGGGGCGGTAAAGCCAAACGGATTGCCAGCGTGTAGAAGTGCTTTTTTCGGTTGTTTTTAACTACCCATTATGTATTCCGTAGAGAAAGATGATGCCGCCCGCCGTCATCTGCAACAGGAGAATTACATAATCAGGCTTGGTGTTGGCTGGCGCGTGAGGTAGGTTACTCATGAGGTAACTCACTAGGTGCTTCTTAGTTAAATGCCCCTGTATTTAAACGATAACGCGTCATTGCTTCTCTTTCCGGTGAGGAGGCTGTCCAGCCTCCAGGTACCCGAGTAGCTGCACCAGAGTACTGGGCGGTGTGCGTGCATGACCACCCTTGCCTAGAAAAGTACCGCAAAAGCCTGGTTTTTTACCGCAGGGCCAGGTCAGCGAGCCGATAGTTTTGCAGCATCAACGTTTGCTCACCGTGCTTTGCGCCGGGCAACTTAGCTGGTATTAGTTCACCTTTTTAGTACGCAAAAGCATGAATAAGCTCACGGTAAAAGACGGCACGGAAATCTACTACAAGGATTGGGGCACGGGCCAGCCGCTGGTTTTCCATCATGGGTGGCCGCTGTCGAGCGATGACTGGGATGGCCAATTAATGTTCTTTTTAAATAAGGGCTACCGGGTTATCGCGGCCGACCGCCGCGGGCACGGCCGCTCGTCGCAGACGGCCACCGGCCACGACATGGACACTTACGTGGCCGACATTATCGATCTGGCCGACCACCTCGACCTGCAAAATGCTATCCACATCGGCCACTCCACGGGTGGCGGCGTGGCCATTCGCTACGCCGCCCGCGCCGACAAGCGCCGCGTAGCCAAGGTGGTGCTCATCAGCGCCGTTACGCCCTTTATGCTGCAAACGCCGACCAATCCCGACGGGGTGCCGATGGCGGTATTCGATGAAATCCGGGAGGGCACGGCCACCAACCGCGCCCAGTATTACCAGGACTTTACCTTGCCCTTCTACGGCTACAACCGCGAGGGTGCGCAGGTAAAGCAGGGCGTGCGCGACAACTGGTGGCGGCAGGGCATGACCGGCGCAGCCAATGCCCACTACTTCGGCATCGCGGCTTTTTCGGAGTCCGATTTTACCGACGACCTCAAAAGCGTAGACCTCCCGGTGCTGGTGCTGCACGGCGAAGACGACCAGATTGTGCCCTACCAGGTGGGCGGGGCCAGGGCCATTAAGCTGCTCCAGCACGGCCAGCTGATTTCTTACCCCGGCTTCCCCCACGGCATGCCCGTCACCGAAGCCGCTACCATTAACGCGGACCTGCTGGCTTTTATTCAGGCGTAGCCAACAGCGCAGCTCCTTATAGACCCAACAAAGCCACCCTGCTTGCAGGGTGGCTTTGTTGGGTCCGGGGAAAGCGTGTTGTGGTAAGTTAGTTTTCTGATTTTAAGTACGTTGCTGGTAACGGCGCTGGCCTTACCTTATTTTGCCGGTGCTCGGCTATTCATCTAAGTATTGGTGGACGAACTTGATGGCCATGCTGCCCTCGCCCACGGCCGAGGCCACCCGGGCCATCGCCCCCGCCCGGCTGTCGCCGGCGGCAAAGAGGCCAGGCACGCAGGTTTCGAGCAGGTAAGGCTCGCGAGTTTTCTTCCAGGAAAAGGCGTAGCGCGGGTCGGCCAACAGGTCGCGGCCGGTGAGCAAAAAGCCCCTGGCATCGCAGATGGCCAGGTGGCTTATCCACTCGGTGCTGGGCCGGGTGCCGATGAAGATGAACAAAGCCAGGGCCGGGACCTTCTCCGGCACCTGGCCATCGCGCTGAATCATCACGGCTTCGAGCGAGTCTCGGCCGCAGGCTTCGCGCAGCTGGGTATGCGGCAAAACCTCGATGTTGGGCGTCTGCGCGATTTGCTCAATTAGGTAGGCCGACATGCTGGCCACCAGGCTTTCGCCCCGAATAATAATATAAACCCGCGAGGCATAAGTCGATAAGTACATGGCCGCCTGCCCCGCCGAGTTGCCGCCCCCGACCACGAATACTGGCTGCGCGCTGCAACTGCGGGCCTCGGTGCGGGCCGCCCCGTAGTACACGCCCGCGCCGCTCAGGCGGTCGAGGCCCGGCGCGTCGAGGGTGCGGTAGCTTACGCCGGTGGTTAGTACCACGGCCTTGGAGCGTATTACGGTGCCGTCGCTCAAAGCCAATACTTTGTATTCGTCCTGCACTGCTAGCTCCAGCACTTCCTGCGGGGCCATAAACTCGGCTCCAAGGCGAGTGGCCTGGGTCCAGGCGCGGTGCGTGAGCTCGGTGCCGCTCAGGCCGGTGGGAAAACCCAGGTAGTTTTCGATGCGCGACGACGAGCCAGCCTGCCCGCCCGGCGTCTGCTTTTCAATAACTAGGGTTTTCAGGCCCTCCGAGGCGCCATATACGGCCGCCGCCAGCCCGGCGGGCCCGGCTCCCACAATCACGACATCGTACAATTCTTGCTGCGCTGCTGCCAGCAAGCCCAGGTGCCGCGCCAGGTCGGGCTTGGCGGGCTGGGCCACGGCCTGGCCATCGGCGTAGATGACGACCGGCAAATCGTCGGCCACCAGGCCGGTGGTAGCCAGCAGCGCACTGGCTTCGGCATCCTTCTCAAAATCAAGCCACTGGTAGCCCACCATATAGCCGCTGAGAAAGTCTTTAAGCTCGTGCGAGCGCGGCGACCACTGGAAGCCAATCAGCCGGAGCCCGTCAAACTGCGGTCGGTACGTGGCCTGCCAACTGGCCAGCAAATCGTGCAGCGTGGGGTAGAGTAGCTGCTCGGGCGGGTCCCAGGGCTTGAGTAAATAGTAGTCGAGCTGGGCAGAATTGATGGCCCGAATGGCCGCCGTAGTATCGGCGTAGGCGGTGAGCAGCACGCGCTTGGCCTCGGGAAACAGCGCGCGGGCGTGGGCCAGCACCTCTACGCCTTCTACCTCGGGCATGCGCTGGTCGGCCAGCACCAGGGCCAGGGGGTCGGCGCGGGTGCGCAGGGCATCGAGCGTGGCGAGGGCTTCCGGCCCCGAGTTCACGGGCACAATGCGGTAGTCCTGGCGAAACTCCTGGCGCAGGTCGCGGGTGATGGCGGCTAGCACTTGGGCGTCGTCGTCAACCGCCAGAATGATAGGCTTTTTCATGGCTCGCGTTTTTTAGGCAATGGGTAAAAACACCCGAAATTCGGTGCGGCCGGGCTCCGAAATGGCTTCCAGCCGCCCGTTGTGCTCCTGCACGATGTGCCGGGCAATGTCGAGGCCCTGGCCGCTGCCTTGGCCGACTGCTTTGGTGGTGTAGAACGGCTCGAACATGTGCGCCAGCACCTCGGGCGTGATGCCCGCGCCATTGTCCTGGATGCTGACACACAGGAAATTATCAGCTTGGCTGACGCGCACCCGCAGCTCGCCGCCGGTTTCGGGCAGCGCGTCCAGTGCATTGTCCAGTAGGTTGGTCCAGACTTGGTTGAGGCTGCCAGCCTGGCCCATTATCAGCGGCAAACCAGGGGCGTAGTCGCGGGTGAGTACCACGTTTTTCTGGCGCACGGCGTGGGCAAACAGGTGCAGCGTGCTGTCCAGGCCACTGGTCACGGCCAGCTTTTCGGGGCCGGTGGCGCGGTCCATGTGCGAGTAGATTTTGACATCATTGACCAGCGTGCTGATGCGCTGGCCCGCCTCGTTGATGTCGCGGGCCAGGCACTGGGCCGTGAGGTGGCCGCTGAGCCAGGCGAAGGCCGGCCCCCGCGCACCGGCCGGCAGCTGCGCCGCCACCGAGGTGAGCGCGCCCACCGTGAGGCCGGCATCGAGCAGGCCGGCGGCCAGGGCGTAGCCATCGGGGCAGCCCTGGGCTTCGAGCCAGTCGGCCAGCTCGGCTTCGCGGTCGGCGGCTTGCAGGGCGGTGAGGGGCGGCGGCAACTCGCTGGGCAGCATGGCCAGGGCCGTGACATTGGCCATGGCCGCGGGCGGTGGCGCGGTGGCCAGTAGCTTCAGCAGCAACGCGGGCAGCACGCGCAGCGAGGCTTTGAGCGAAGCCGAGGCCCGGCTGATGGCCGCCGCGGGATTATTGAGCTCGTGCGAGAGGCTCGCCGAAAGCTTGCCCAATGCCCGCAGCTTGTCGTCGCGCTCCTGGGCGCGCACCTCGTCGCGGGCCCGGTCGCTGAGCACGCCTACCAGCCGCTGCACCAGCTCGGGGCTCACTTGCTCCAGAGCCGGAAACTGGCTGCACGGCAGCACATACACCACCGTTTCGCCCACGGCCACGCCTTGCGCCGACATGTGCGGAAACCGGGCGTAGGGCAGCGCCCCGCCCAGGCAGCCCGCATCGAGGCGCGTGAGGTGCGTGAGCTGGCCATCGCCGGGACCATAGTATTGCACACTACCGCTGACCACGGCCAGCATCCGGTCGGCGTGCTCTTCGGCTAGCACAATGGTTTCGCCGGGCGCGTACTGCCAGAGCTCGCCGGCTCGCAGCAGCCAGGCCAGCACGGGCGGCGGCAGGCCCTGAAAAGCCTTAATGCGGTCGAGCGCCGCGAGGTCAGGAGGCAGAAGTTCAGCCATCGGAGGAGAAGCTAAATGCGCTCAGCCAGGTAGGCGGCTACTTCGGCCAGTCGATTGGAAAAGCCCCACTCATTGTCGTACCAGGCCGCTACCGACAGTAAGTTTCCTTCCTTGGCTGTCAGCGGCAGGTCGATAATGGACGAGTGCGGGTCGGCCACGATGCGGCTGCTGGCCCACTCGTCTTCCAGCACCTCAAGCACGCCGTGCAGCGGGCCGGCCTGGGCCGCCTGGCGAAACGCGTCGTTGACCTGCTGCACGGTGCAGTCCTTTTCGGTTATCAAGTTCAGCTCGGCGATGCTGCCCGTGCGGGTGGGCACGCGGTAGGCTTTGCCCGTGATTTTGAGGTCGGGCCAGATGAATTGCAAGGCCCGCGCCGCCCCCGACGACGAGGGAATGATGTTCTCGGCCGCCGCCCATGAGTCGCGCCGGTCCTTCATCGGCTGGTCGGTCAGCGACTGGGTGTTGGTGTAGGAATGCACCGTCGAAAACAGCCCGTACTGGATGCCGAAGTTTTCCCGAATAACCTTCACCACCGCCGCCAGCGCATTGGTCGTGCAGCTGCCCATGCTGATAATGTGGTGCTTGGCCGCGTCGAAGGTGTCGAGGTTGATGCCCTTGAGCAGCACCGCGTCGCAGTCGGCCAGGGTTTTGCTGGGGGCGCTCACCAGCACGTACTTGGCGCCCCGGTCGAGGTGGGCTTGGGCCCCAGCGCGGGTGGTGGCGCGGCCGGTGCAGTCCACCACCAGGTCCACGCCGAGGGCGGCCCAGTCGGGGATTTCGGTAGCCGAGTTGTGATACGGAATGGTATGCTCGCCAATCTTGAGCTGGCCAGGGCTGCCCGCCACCGGCTCGGGCCAGCGGCCGTAGTTGGTGTCCACGGCAAAGAGCGCGGCCAGCGTGGCCTCGTCCCGGATATCGGAAATGGACACCGGCACAAACAGCTTATTGGCCAGGCCAATCCGCAGAAACTGCCGCCCAATGCGGCCAAATCCATGTAAGGCAATGGTTTTCATATTGATAGTTTTATAGGGTTGTGTAAAACGGAGTGGCACTCCGTTTCTGGCGCAGAGCGCCAATCCGGCGTTAGCGCGGCTTGGTATTGCCGCTGACGCGGCAGAAACGGAGTGCCACTCCGTTTTACAGGGCAAAAGCCCACTCCTCGGGCGGAACGGCCTGGGAGTGGGCTTGTTACCCAGGGTTTGGTCGGCAGCCCGGTCGGGCTAGTTCTTGGCTACGGTTTTGGTGGCGGCTTCCATAATCACGGCGGCCACCTTGTCGGGCTGGGCCAGCATGGCCACGTGGCTGGTGGGCAGCGTAGTGGTGGTGGCGTTCATTTTCTTAGCGAGGGTGCGTTCCAGGTCGGGGTTAATCATGCGGTCGTTGGCGGCCACGATGTACCAGCTGGGCTTGGTTTTCCAGGCCGGCACGGTCACTTTTTCCTTGAGGGCCGAGAAGGCCTGCGGGCCTTGGGTGGCAATCAGTACTTGCTGCTCGGTCTTGGTCAAGTCCTGGGCAAAGTCCTCCATAATGCCCTTGGGCGTCATGCTCACGAAGCCCTGCGCATCGGGCCGGATTTCATCGTTGCCGGGCGTAGCGGCGGCCGTTTGCACCAGCTCTAAGAGGGTATAGGATAATTCAAGCGCTATGTTTGAGAGGAGCCTCTTTGGCTAGTCGGCGCAATATCAGATGACAAAAACAGGCTTTGATAATCGCTTCACTGACACGAGGATTGGTTTCGTAA
>JBPBQK010000043.1:0-73103 GCA_050954845.1 Janthinobacterium lividum | reverse complement strand
GGCGCGCACGCTGTTAGAGCCCCCCACAAAAAAGTATTTATCGTACGGAATGGTGTACAGGTCGCGGGTGATGGCGGGCGTCACCGAATTGTCGGTAGTAGAGGTGCGGGTGAGGGCGTGGGCCACCCCGCCATTGAGGCGCCACGCCAAATACGTTTGGGGCGAAAGGTGGTAATAGCGCCGGTAGTCGATGGCTATTTTGGCGAAATCGTACACCTCCAGTGCGGTGTCGCGGTCGCCCCGGCCCGTAAACCAGGACTTGGTGCGGTAGAGGCCGCGGGTGAGGCCGCCGACCTCGGCAAACAAGCGCAGGTAGTGGGCCGAGCGCGTTTGGTTGATGTCGTTGGAGTTATAAATCGACGTGAAGCTGAAGCTAGGCTCGTAAATCGACCGGAACGACTGGTAAAGTGGGCTGCCCTGCTGGCGCAGCAGGGTCAGCTGCTTCTGGTAATCCTCCCGCAGCACCGGGGTGTTCACCAGCGCCAGGTCGATGGGGGTGAACACGTATTGGTGATAAGGCGAAGTTTGCCAGAGGTAGTCGAACGTAAACTCGGCGTTGGTGCGGGTGTAGTAGGGGCTTCTGGTGTAGGTATCGGAAAGCGAAATGCGGGTGCGCGGCTGGTAGCTGCGCAAAAAATTGCCCAGGCCAAAAGGCACCAGAAATTTGGGTATTAGCAGGGCCGCCGTGAGGCCATACTGAATGGTATACACGCTGCTTTGCTGGGTGCTGCTGCCGTCCGACGAGCCCAGGCGGTTGTATTGGCCCTCAAAGCCTACCCGGCCGCTCAGCTCCAGCACCTCGGCCCCGTGAAAGGGGTTGCGCCACTTCAGGCGCAGGTTGCCGAAGGGGCCGGGCTTGTCGGCCACGTAGGTGCCCCCTAGCTCAGTGGTTTCGGCAAAGCGCGGGCTGGGCGACGACGTCACCAGTGCATCGAGGTAGTAGTCGGTGGCGGGCATGGCCACCGAGTCGGGCCGCAGCGATTTAGTTGATTCTACCTTGCTAAAGCTCACGGTATTAAACCGAAACATATCGAGCGCGGCCAGCTGGCGGGTGGTGCGCTGGGTGCGGGTCAGGTCGTAGAGCTGGCCAGGGCGCATGGCTATCTGGCGGGTCAGCACCTTGGGGTTGATGGCCAGCGGCCCCCGGCTGGCAAACAGCACCGAGTCGAGGCGCACGGTATCGCGCGGGGTGGGGCGGCGGCCCCGGCGGCGAGCCGTGATGGAGTCGGACACGGCGGCGGCCGTGACGCCGGCCGGCATGTTGGCGGTCGAAATACGGCCGGTGGTGCCCTCGTCGCTCGGGGTGGTGCCGGTGCGCTGGGCGCGGCGGTCGGTGCGGCGGTCGCGCCGCTCCTGGCGGGCTGTGTCGCCGGTGAGGCTGCGCAGCGCCCGGCCCTGGCCGGCATCGGTCAGCATCGTGACCTGGCGCAGCCGGTAGCGGCGGTGCCCGCCTTTGTCGGGGCTGGCAATGAGCAGCCCCAGGCGCACCTTGTTTTTCTCGAAGCTGGTATCAGCCTCAAACGTAATGAACTGGGCCCTAAAATCATAGTAGCCCGCATTCTTGAGCAGCACCTCCAGTCGCTGCCGTTCCTGGCCAATCAGGTCCTCATTATACGCATCGCCCACGTGCAGCAGCGTAGCGGGCTGGCTGCGGGCCACCACCCGCGCCACCGCCGTGTCGGCAATGCGGCGCGTGAGCTGGCTTAGGGTAAAGCCGGGGCCTTCCTGCACCTGGTACGTCACGGTGACGCGGCGGTGCAGGCGCTGGCCAGCCGAGTCGCGCAGCGGCACGGCGTGCACCGGCTTGTTGCGCAGTTGCAGCACCCGCAAAGTGCCATCGACCAGGCTACGCTTCGAGCGGGCCGAGTCGGTGTACACCACTTTTGCCCGAAAAAAGCCCTGCGAGCGCAGGTACGTCGAAAGCTGGTCCACGGTGCGCCGGCTCAGGTCGGGGTCGTAGATGACGGGCGGCTCGCCGAGGCGCATAATGGCGTTGCCTTTTTCGAGGGCCGTGGCTTTGCGCTGCAGCAAGCGGTCGCGCTTGGCCGTAAGCTTGCCAAATTTAACCGAGTCGGTTTTGGCCGCTTCCAGCTTGCTGGCGTAGGTGGTCTGAATGCGCTCGATGTGCCGCCGGATGCGGGCCGAATCGTAGAACGAATGCCCAAACTGGTACACCGCCAGGCGCGGAATGGGCAGATTATGGTTGGGATTCTGCTGCACCAGCGTCAGCAGGCGCTCTTGCTGAGCCGGGCTGAGGTCGTGGCTGTCAACCTCTACCTTCGTGAGCAGGCGCTGCTTGGGCTGGAGCAGGCGCAGCGGCGAGCAGCCCACCACCAGCCCTAGCAGCAGTGCCAGCAGCCCAAGCCCGGGGGCTAGCGTAAGTTTGCGTACTTTCTCCAATGGTATCTAAAGCCCTCGCCAAATACATCCGGGCGCTGCATCAGCGCAAATATCGGCAACGCCACGCCGCCTTCCTGGTCGAAGGAGCCAAAAGCGTGCTAGAATTGCTGAGTTCCGGCCTCCCCATTGAGCACGTAGTGGCCACGCCCGCCTTTGCCGAGCAGCTGAGCGCCGGCCGGGTGCTGCCGCCCGGCGTGCCGTTGAGCCTAGCTTCGGAAGACGAATTAACCCAGCTCGGCACCCTCCAAACCAACGCCGCCGCCCTGGCCGTGGTAGCCCAGCCGCCCGTGCCGCCACTGCCCGCCGCGCTGCCCACCACCCGCCTCGTGCTGGCCCTCGACAACGTGGCCGACCCCGGCAACCTCGGCACCCTCTGGCGCTTGGCCGACTGGTACGGCCTGCCCGGCCTGGTCTTGAGCGAAAACTGCGCCGACCCCTTCAACCCCAAAGCCGTGGCCGCCAGCATGGGTGCCTTCGGCCGGGTGCCCGTGTGGGCCGGCCGCGACCTGGCCGACTGGCTAAGCGAGCTGCCCGGTGATGTCAACATATTTGGCGCTGATTTAGAAGGCGATAACGTGCACAAGCTGCGCTTGCAGCCGGCCGGCGTGCTCGTGATGGGTAGCGAGTCGCATGGGTTAAGCGAAGACGTGGCGGCGCAGCTCACGCGGCGGCTACACATCCCGCACGGCCCCGGCGGCCGCGCCGAAAGCCTGAACGTGGCCGTGTCGGCGGCGATTTTGCTGGATAATTTCTTTCGAGAAGTATAGCGTGTAGCTTCTGCCTCGGGCACCCTGTGCGGCAAGCGTTAGCTTGCCGTTGAAAACTAGGAGTAGCGCGCAGCAAAAGCTGCGCGCTACTGACTAAAACCCGACTACCCGGATGCCGAAGCTGAGCGCGTGGGTTTTAGGCCCCTGGCCTTCGCGGAACATCTCGTTCAGGTTGTACTTGGCAAAAAGCCGCAGCGCGTGGAAACCTACTTCGCCTTGCAGGCCATACTGCCAGTTGTTGAGGTTGAGCTGCCCCGAAGCAATGTCCTCGTACTTATTATCATCGGTAGCCAGCCGGTACTTGGTTTCGATGCTGCTGCTGAGGCGGTAGCCGCCAAAGCCGCCCACCCCGGCCGAAACAGTACTGCGGTGGCCATCTTGGCTGCGCAGCTTAAAGCGCAGCATCACGGGTAGGTTCAGGGTGGTCAGGTTCAGCTTGGAGTGGTCAATCTGCTTGGCGCTGGGCGCGGTTTCGGTGGCGGTGACGCTGCCGTTCTGCACCCATTCATCGTTGCCCCGCACCTGGAAGTGGTTGAAGGACAGCTCCGGTCCTACCGTAAGGGCCAGCTTGGCCCGGCCCCGGTACACGAGCGGCTGCACGTAGTCGAACCCAAAATTTACGTAGCCAACCCCAAAGCCCCAGTTATCGAGCGAGGGCACGCCCGCGCTCGCCGACGAGCCATTGACAAACGTGTTGAGGCCGGCATCGAACGCAAAATACACCTTGCCCCGGCCTTGGCGCTCGATGCGCCGCACCGAGTCAGCGGCTTGCTTCTCGGGGGTGCGCTTGCCTTTATAGGTAATGTCGCCATCACTATCAATGCCAAATGCGTTCTTAAATTTCTTATTCAGAAACACTTGCGTCTTAGTCGAGCCCTTGGGGTCGGCGGGGGTGGGCTTGCGCGCCGTGATGCGCACTTCGGCGGGCAGGTTTTGGCCGGGCTGGTCCTGGTCGGGGTAAAAGCGCATGGTCACTTGGTCGGTTTTGCCGGCCTTGGCCGCCGTTTCGGCCTGCGTGATGTAGGTGGCCAGCCGGGAGGTCAGCGAATCGAGCTGGTATTTTTTTAGCTCGCGCAGCTGCTGGGCATCGCGCACTACCAGCGTCATCACGGCCTTGTTGGGCAGGCGCACCACAATGGTATCGGTAGGGGCTGTAGCCAGCGAGCGGGCCTGCGTGGCCGTAGCCGTAGCGGCAAAGAGGGCAAGAAAAGCAGCGGAGAAAAGAGCAGGTTTCATGGGTGAAAAAAGGCAAAGAGGTGAGGGACAGCCCGGAAAAGCTTCCGCGCTGGGGAAAGAAAAAGTTAAAAATTGGGGGTAAACAGCGGGCCGCTTTATAGTTGAATTGTCTTCGAAACCAGCCGGCCGCCCAGGCGGGCTTGCACGGTCACGGTTTCGGGCAGGCCGGTGGCGTCGGCCAAACTCACGGGCTCGCCGTGCACCAGGTGGTCGGCTTGGCGCAGCAGGCCTCCCAGCCGTAGCCCACGGCGGCGAGCGGGGGCGGGGCTGGCGTCGGCCACTACGGCCTCCGGAGCCGGGCGAGTGCCGCTACGCCGTACTTCTACCTCAATGATTTCCGGCACCCCTGCCGGGGCCGGAGAAGCAGTAGCCAGGGCGGGCGAATCGTTGGAGTGGGTGGGTGGCGCTACTGCCGAAGCAGTAGTAACAGTAGGAGTAGTCAGCAACTGGCCGGCCGGGGTTTTCCGCCCCCCGGTGCGGGCCAGCGAGCCAGCGGCCGCGTCCGGCCGTGGGCTTTGCGTTTGAGGGCCGCTGCTGGCTCGGGGCGTCGTGGCGGGGCGGCGCGGCCGGGCAGTAGTGGCTATCGGGGTGCTAGATGTAGAAGCGTGGGAAGCGGTTGCCTGGGCACCAACATTTTCTTGACTTTTTTCTTGGGATGCAGTAGTTGGAGCGTTGGTGGTGGCTAAGTCTTGCGGCTGTGCAACGAGTTTGGGCTGATTAGTAGTGCTTTGGGTCGTAGCAATGGCTGCCTTCGGGCTGGCTTGGCTGCGCGCATTGCTACCACCCAGGCGAGCAACCTCGCCACCCGAAGTGCCTAAGTAGCTGCCGCGCCACAGCAGGCCACCGCCCGCCAGTAGCATCAGCAAGAGCACGGCGGCCGCCGAAAGCTGCCACCACGCTACCACCCGCCGCCGGCGCGGCTGCGGGCGCAGGTGCTCGTCTTCGAGGCGCTCCCACAGCTCGCGGCGGGGCTGGGACGCATGGCCGCCCAGCCCCGCCCGAAACAGGGTATCTACCGCGTCGTCGTCAGCGGCGGGCGGTTGGTGCAGCCGCGCCCACAGCTCGTTGCTGGGCGGCGTGGCGTGGCCGTCGAGCTTTTGGCGAAATAAGTCGTCGATATTATCGGGAAGCATAGCTCAGGTAATTATGAATTATGAGTTATGAAGTGTGAATGGGCTGGGCAACGCGGGCCAGGCTGCCGCCGCTCAGCCGCCGTTGCAGCATGGCCCGCGCCTTGCTGAGCTGCGACTTGCTGGTGCCCTCCGAAATACCCAGCATCTCCGCTATTTCGGCGTGCGAGTAGCCTTCCAGCGCGTAGAGGTTAAACACGGTGCGGTAGCCCACCGGCAGCTCTTGCAGCAAGCTCATTAGCTCCTCGGCTTGCAGCTGGGTGTCGGCAGTGGCGGGGGTAGTGGCCAGGTTTTCGGGCTGCGCAAAGTCTTCGAACGAGAGGTGCAGCGGCTCGCGACGGCGCAGCTCCATCAGGGCCTCATTCACCATAATGCGCCGCACCCAGCCCTCAAAGCTGCCCTCGTGCCGGTAGTTGGGCAGCGCCCGAAACACCTTGGCAAAGCCCAGCAGCAGCGCCTCTTCCGCGTCTTCCTGCCGCCGCAGGTAGCGGCGGCATACCGTCAGCATCAGTCCCGCAAACTGGTTGTAGAGCTGGCGCTGGCCGCGGGGGTCGCCCCGCAGGCAAGCGGCGATAAGTTCGGCGTCAGTCACAACAGAAAGGGTAGTAGTGGGGCAGGGCGGTAGAGGTTTGGGGCGTTAGATGCCGGTAGTGGGGAAGGGGTTGCCTGAGCTTGGTAGAAAAGATGTAAAAATTCCCGCAAGACAAGTAAATGCTATCCACATCTATTTGAAAAATAGAAACTTAACATGCATGGCATGTGGCCCCGACCGCCAGGCTGCGTGGTAGGCGGGGCGATGGCTGGCTACTCGCGCAGCCACTGCGTCATCTGCGGAAAGCCCTCGGTGGTAGTTAGCCCCATCCATACTAGCAGGGGCAAGCCAATGTAATGCCCGCTACGAAAATTATCCAGCAGCCAGTCGCTCTGGCCTTTGTAGCCAGCTGGGTGAAAAACCACTTCTTCGGGAATGTCCAGCAGCTGGCAAGCGGCGTAGGTCCAGAGGAGCACGGCCATTTCCTCGCCTTCTTTGGCGGGGTTGTTTTCCGTCACATTGGCCTGCACCAGTAGGCGCTCAGCGGTAGGCGTCACCGCAAGGTGGCCCGCCTCGTGCAGCACATCGCCCGGATAAAGCAGCTCGGTACGGTCGAGTACCAGCCCGCCGTTTTCGATGAAAATACCGGGCAAAAAGCTGGGCTCATCGAAGTGGGCTTCGCGCACTGAGATACCCAGTTCGGTTATAAAAGCCAGCATTTGGTCGAGGTAAGACTCGGGCGGAGCGGTAGCAGTGAGTGGCGGCGAAGGGGGCATAGGTGGAGCTAGCAATGAGGCGGGCAAGGTACACCGCCCTATGCAAATCGAGTGCGCCTATTTATCGCTTACCCGCCCACTTCCTGCGCCTCCATTTCCACCTCTACCTCCAGCAGCACGTGGGCCCAGGGCTCGCCCTCCTCGTAGTTGGCGGCCAGCTGGCGGCGCTGCAAGGCGGCCAGTACCTTCTGGGCAAAGGCCCAACTGGTGGCGGGGCGCAGGTCGAGCACCCGCGCCAGCTCGGCGGGGGCGTAGTGGCCGCGGTGGGCGTGCAGCAAAAACACTGCGTAGAGTGCCTTCTCGGCGGCGAATTTGCACTTTTGGAGCAGCGTGCCAGTGGTGGCCGACTCTACGTAGCGGCAGCGGGTGCAGCGGCGGGCGTGGGGCTCGCGGGCGGCGCAGCTTTTCTCGTGGCCGCACTTGCGGCAATGGTAGCCGTGGGCCCATTTTAGGTCGGCGAGGTAGCGTAGGCAGGCGTCTTTGTCAGGAAAAAGCTGGCTGAACTCGCCAAAATCGACCTCGCGGGCCTGGATGCGGGCAGTTTTTTGGTCTTGCAAATCGCGGCTGAGGTCGCGGTTGAGCTGCTCGATGGCGGCCGACTGCAAGGCCAGTAGACTGTTGCGCTCCAGCAGCTCGCGGTTTTGGGCCGCGATGGTGTCGTTTTGCTGGCGCAGCTCGTCGGTGCGGCGGGCCACCAGGGCTTCTAGCTCGGTATTGAGCTGGTCTTTCAGCGATTGGTTTTCGCGCAGCTGCTCCACTAGCTGGTCCTGGGCGTGGTGCTTTTTGCGCAGCTGCTTCAACAGGCTGCGCTGAGTGCGCAGCGTGGTATCCATAATGCCCCTGATTTTGTCGGCCAGGGCGTAGCTGAGCACGGCTACTTCTATCACAAAGGCCACATTGAGGCTGTACACGGTGTAGACGTTGTTGTAAAAGTCAATGCCCAGCTTGCGGCTGATGAGGAAGGCCAGGCTACCCGCCACCAGCGCCTGGGCCAGCAGCAGGTAGCGCGCCGGCTGCAAGCCACCCCGATATGCTTTGAAAGCCGTGTAGTATAGCAGCCCATAGGGCAACAAATACAGCCAAAAGCTAAAGCCCGAGTGCATCACAAAGGCATCGAGCACCAGCAGCGCCCCGCTCAGGCCCGCCACCCACCTGATGAGGCGGTCGAGGGCCGGCAGCCGCACCGCCGTATCCAGAAACGTGCGGGCGTACTGCCCAAACGTAAGCAGCAGCAGCACCGGCGCGGCCACCCCGATAAAGTGGTTGAACTGTGGGCTGCCCGGCCACAAATACTGGAACCCCAGCCCGTCTTCCGACAAAAAGAGCAGCGCCCCGCTCAGCACGTACAGCACGTAGTATAAGTACGACCTTTCCTTGAGAAAAAAATACAGAAAAAGGTTGTACAGCAGCATGATAAACAGCACGCCGTAGAAGCCGCCCAGCAGCCAGTACTGCAAGCTCAGCTCGGGTATCAGGCGCGGGCCGCTGTGCAGCATGGCCCGAAAGCTGGTGCGCGTGTCGGAATGCAGGCGCAGGTAGTAGGTGGCCGGCTGGCCGGGCCGTTGCGGCAGGCCAAACAGGAAATTCTTATAAGAAATAGCCCGGTCGGCAAAGGGCAGCGTGGCCCCCGTCACGAGGCTGTCGTAGCGCCCCGCGCCCAGGGGCCGGTATAAGGTGGCGACGTTGATGTGCGGGTCGTACAGCTCGAGGTACCAGTCGTGCACCAGCGTGGGGCGCGGCAACACGGTGAGGCGCAGCCAGTAGGTGCTGCTGGTGTGCTGAATATTGGGTGGCTGCCCAGTGCCCGCCAGCGTGGCAAAGCGCCCCGCCCAGGCCGGGCTGCTGACCACGCGCAGCGGCAGCTGTCCGCTGGGGTCTTCGAGCACGCTGTAAAACCGGTCTTCGAGAAACTGGTGGGTGTGCGTGGGGGTGATGAGCAGGGTATCCTCGGGGGCGGCAGCGGCGCGCTGGGTTAGCAGCCCGAGCAGTAGGAGCAGCGCCAGCGGGCGCGCCAACCAGCCAAAAGGCGCTGGCCGCGCCAGCCGCCAGGCATGCGTAAAGCGAAGTAGCACAGGAATGAAACGTAGGGTGGGAAGCGAGAGTACCTGCAAGATAAAACCGGCCGGGAAAAGCGTGGGCACAGTCGGCATAATCGGCCCGATGGTCGGGAGTAGGCCGGGTGGGCGCGGGCGGCGGCTACTTTTGACTTGTATATGGCAGCTTTCACTTTTCGGCGCTACCTCACGCCCCTCATTCACGTGCTGGCTTGGGGGCTGCTGGCGCTGACGCTCTTGGTTTTTCAGCCCATGTCGGGGCACATCACACTGCCCGTGCAGTTCTGGATAAAGCAGGGCGTGCTGCTGGTGCTGTGGGTGGCGGCCTTCTACCTCACGGCCTACGTGAGCGTGCCGCGCCTGCTCACGCGGGGGCACACGGGCTGGTTTGTGGTGGCGCTGGTGGGCACGGCGGTGGCCATTCAGCTACTGAGCCGGGGGCTCGAAACGGCTCTGCACCTGCCCGAGCTGCTGCGCGAGGCCTTCCGGGCGGCCGGTGGCGTGTCGCCTGCTGATGCCCTACACGCCCGCCGCGCTGGCCCGCCACCGGGGCGCGGCGGGCGCTTCGATTTGATAACCATGCTCATTACGCTGCTGGTGCTGGGCATTGCTACGGCCATTACGGTGGTGCAGCACTGGCAGCAGGAGGCCCGCCTGCGCGAGCGCGTAGACCAGCAGCGCACCGAGGCCGAGCTGAGTTTGCTGAAAGCGCAGATTAACCCGCACTTTTTTTTCAATACCCTCAACAACATTTACTCGCTCACGCTCATCGACGGCGAGCGGGCGCGGGCGGCCCTGCACCGCCTCTCGCGCATGATGCGCTACGTGCTCTACGACACGGCCGCCGGGCAGGCCCAGCTCAGCCAGGAAGTGGCCTTCGTGCAAGACTACATCACGCTCATGCAACTGCGCCTCACCGACCGCGTGCAAGTGATATTTGAGCACCCCGAGCCGGTGCGCGAGGTGCTCATCGCACCCATGATTTTGCTACCCTTCGTCGAAAACGCCTTCAAGCACGGCGTGGCCGCCACGCAGGCCAGCCGCATTATCATCACCCTCAAGCAGCCCTCCCACGACCGCCTCAGCATCGAAGTGCGCAATACGCTGGTGCCCAAAACCGGCACCGACCTAGCCGGCTCCAACGGCATTGGCCTAGTAAACACCCGCCGCCGCCTCGACCTGCTGTACCCCGGCCGCTACTCGCTCCAGGTCACCGAGCGCACCCCGGATAATGAGTTTGACGTGCAGCTGGCCTTGCAGGTGGGATAATAGCGCCAATCAATAAAAACGTTTGTCCTTGCGAGCGCAGCGAAGCAATCGCACCTAGGTTACGCTCGAACATAGCCGCTCTGATGCGATTGCTTCGCTGCGCTCGCAATGACAAACGTTTTTAGAGGCCTCCTTTGAGCAACTCAACCGAATGCTCACGGCATTGTGGCTTGCTTGCCATCGGGCCCCGTGAGCCGGTTGCGAGGCAGCAAATACATGGTCGTGTCAAGCCGCTGCGTCAGCAGTAGCTGGCGGCACTGCTGGCGCAGGGTGGTTTGCTGCTGCTGCTGCTCTTTCTTTTGAAAAAGCTTGACCTGATATTTGGTGCCGGGCGCGTCGCGGCGCAGGTTCACGTAGGTGAGGCGCGGCGAGCGCGGGCGGGCGGGCTCCCCATTCTGGATGCGCTCGACGCGGCGCTTGTTGTTGCCAAACAGCACGTTGAGTGGGTTCATGCCCACGTAGAGGTTGGCGCGGCCATCGAGGCCGTAGCGGCCGCTCACTTCCAGCTCGGTAAGGTTGCTATTGAGGCGCAAACTCGGGATGAGTATCTGCCCGGCATTAAGTAAAAACTCAGTGCTGACCGGCTCAAAAACCAAGTGGGCCGTGCGCTCTTTTTTCACAAACCGAAACGACTGCTCCAGCGCCTCCACGTTCAGCAATTCGAGGTCGCGCAAGTCGGCTTTCACGTAACCAAAAGTCTGCTCGCGCACCGGCAAAAAGGTCGAATCCAAGTCAGTATGCACGGCCGCCGCGCAGCGCAAGGTGCCCTTAATATTATCCTGCGTCAGCACGTGAAAGCGCATGGTATTGGCCGTGGCGAAGAAATCGGGCAGCCGAATGTCTTCCAGCAATGCCTGCACTTGCAGCGGGTGGTGCTGCCGGCCACCATTGGTGCGCAGTAGGCCGTGCAGCGTAATATGCCCATCGAAGGCATCGAGCGAGCATTCATCTACGCGGGCCTCGCCGACGCTTAGGTGCGAAAGCAACTGAAATTTGCTTCCTTCAATGGAGTTGTAATTCACCCGGTCGGCCTGCACGCGCAGCACCGCCGTGAGGCCCCCGCTGGCCAGCAGCGTGCCGGCGGGCGTGGGGCTGCCCAGCGTGCGGTGGCGGGCCCGCAGGCGTGCCAGCCGCCGCGCCCGGCGCGCCGCCAGTATCGCCGTGCGGGGCTGAAACTGGGTCACGTTGCGGGGGGGCTTGAGGCTGGCCAGCATAGCCAGCAGCTGCTGCACATCGAGGGTCGAGTAGCGCAAATCCACATTGGCCGTGGCCGCCGTGAGGTGAATGCCCGACACCACCGCCGCCGCCGAGGCGCGCCCCACGCCGCCCTGCGGGGCCACAAAGCGCAGGTAGGGCATCCGCAGTAGCGAGTCTTCCTTCTCGAAGCGCAGGTGCAAGTCGCGTAGCGGCTCGCCCACGGGCAATATTAGCTTATCAATATCCCAGGTCAAAGAGCCATCGGCGGCCAGCAGCAGCTCGCGAAAAGCCGGGGTAGGGGCCCCCGTGCCCGCCTTGCGCGCCGCGGCCCGGCGGGCCACCACGCCCGCCCCCGGCGGCCGCGACAGGCGCGTGATGAGCCGGCGATAATTCATAGTGGCGAAGTGCATGCCCAGCTGAAAATTAACCGGGGCCACGTCGTTGGTCGTGTCGGTGGGCCAATCAGCCTGGCCAAAAAGCTGCCCTCCCAGGAAGCGGGCTTTGATGTTGGTCAGGTGAACTTCCTGGTTGTCGTGGCGCACATTCACAGCCAGGTCGCGCAGGGTGTCGGGGCCCAGCACCAGCCGGCCGCAGCGCAGGGCCACATTCAGGCGCACCTCGTCGGGCAGCAGGTGGCTGCCCAGCGTCATGGTCAGCTGGCGGGCATTGCGGCGCGGGCGGCGGCTGTGTTGGCGGCGGTTGGTGGTGGTGAGGGCGTGGGTGGCCGTGATGCCGCCCAGCGCCCGCAGCCGGTCGAGGCGCAGCTCATCCACCTCAAACTGGCCGGTTATCTCCGTATTCGGGTGTTGGCCAGTGAGGTAGGTGAGTAAATACGTAGTAGTGGCCGCGGCCTTAAACCGCATCCCCGCAAACACCCCCGACGCGTTAGTAAGCCGCCACAAGCTGTCGCGCAGCCCAATGTGCACGTTTAGCTCCGACACCTGCACGTGCCGCGCGGGCAGCCCAAAGGCCGCGCCGCGCAGGTCTACGGTGCCACTCACCGACAAGCTTTTCTGGCTGCGGGCCAGCAGCTTATTGCCCCGCGGCGGCAGGTAGCCGCGCATCCAGATGTTGAGGTCGGCCAGCCCCCGGCGCGCCCGCCACAAGCCCGGCGAAATAACGGTTGCCAACTCGGGCAGCTCGGTGCGCCCCCTTATGTGGCCCTGCACGTAGGGCCGGGCAAAATCGCGCATCGACACCTGAGCATCGAGTTGGCCCACGGGCGAGTAAATGCGGCACTGGGTCAGCTTCACGCTGGCCGTGCGCAGGTTGTGGCCGGGCCCATTATCGTAGGTGCCCTGCAAGTCCCAGCGGTTGATGCGGCGGGCCGAGTCGGGCCAGGCAATGCTGGCATTGTGCAGCCCGAAGGTGAGCACCACGTGCGGCCGCACCGTCGGCCCGCTCAGCCCCGAAATGGTATAGACAATGCGGGCGTGGCTAGGGCTGGTGGCCCCGGCCAGGTAGGGCCGCAGGCGCGGCGGCAAGGCCGCATGCAGCACCTCTACCAGCGGCTGATTGCCCGAAAACTGCAAGTTGAGTTGCGTGCCCGTGGCCTGGTCGGTGGCCACGGCGTGCGTGCCGGCGATGCTGATGGTGTCGCCATTGAGCGTGGCGCGGGTGCGCCAAAACTCGCCGCGCCGCGCCTGAAAAGCGTAGCGGTAGTTGAGCCAGGCGCGCACCGGCTCGTGGGCCAGCAGCGTGCCCGTGCGGTTGGCCAGCTTTTCGAGGTAGCCATCGAGCACGCCATGCAGCTGCAAAGAGCCCTGGCGAATGCCGCCGCTCAGGCGGGCGCGCTGCACCTGCCCGGCCAGCGTGCTGTGCGTAAAATCGTTGTGGGTGGCAATGCGGAAATTATAAACCAGGATGGAATCCAGGCTGAAATTCACGCCGGGGTCTTTGCCCTCGCCGGCCCGGCGGGCGCGCTTGCCCCGCAGCCCCCAGCTGTGGCCAGTAGAATCAACAAATTGTTGGAAGTCAGCATCGTGTACCTCTAGCCGCGTCACGCGCACCTGGCGGTGCCAGAGGCTTACCAGCTCCAGGCGCAAATCGGCGCGGCCCACCGTAAGCACCGGCACGGTGCGGTGGCGCGTGGTATCGGTGAGGGCCAGGTGGCTAAGCGAAGCCGTAACGTGCGGAAAATCGCGCCACGCCGACAGCTCTACCGTAAAGGGAGCGAGCACCAGCTCCGAGTTTTTAGTGAGCTGCTCGCGCACGGCCCGCTGCAAGTAGCGCACGGCGTAGGCGCGGCCTTTTAGCCACACTGCCACGCCCAGCCCCAGCAGCAAGGTCAAGAGAAGTAAAAATCCAACAGCCAGCCCGCGCCGGAGGGAAAAGGATTTCATGCGGCAAGATACGTAGTTCCGGCCCAGCCTTGGTGGGTGTTATGCTTCTGTTAAAACCGCAACCTATCTACATACGGGAAGATTGCGCAACCGGCCGGATAGGTAGGGTGGCGCACGCCGCGCCCTACCTTTACGGCCACCCGCCGCGAGCCTTTTTAAGCCTCAGCGCGTACAATGCTGCGGATAATCTGTTATTGCTTTAGCCACTTTTTCTTTCACTCATGCCCAACCCAGCTGTTTCCATTGACCAACTGAGCATCGATACTATCCGCCTACTATCGGTGGATATGGTGCAAAAAGCCAACTCGGGCCACCCCGGCCTACCCATGGGCGCCGCCCCCATGGCCTACGTGCTCTGGTCAAAGTTCCTGCGTTTCAATCCCCAAGACCCCAAGTGGCCCAACCGCGACCGCTTTGTACTGTCGGCCGGCCACGGCTCAGCGCTGCTATACAGCATGCTACACCTGTATGGCTACGACCTGCGCATGGACGAAATCAAGGAGTTTCGCCAGCCCGGCTCGCGCACGCCCGGCCACCCCGAGTCCAATGTGACGCCCGGCATTGAAGTAACCACCGGCCCACTGGGCCAGGGCTTCGCCAATGCCGTGGGCATGGCCATGGCCGAGGCTCATTTGGGTGCCATCTATAATAAGCCCGCTTACGAAGGCGTGCAGGACCACTACACCTACGCCATCGTGAGCGACGGCGACCTGATGGAAGGCATCGCCTCGGAAGCGGCTTCGCTGGCCGGTCACTTGCAGCTGGGCAAGCTCATTCTGCTCTACGACGACAACAATATCTCGCTCGACGGCCCCACCAGCCTCGCCTACACCGAGAACCCGATGCTGCGCTTCGACGCCTACGGCTGGCACACCCAGCACGTGGTAGACGGCAACAGCACCGACGAAATTGAGGCCGCCATCAAGGCTGCGCAATTGGTGACGGATAAGCCGTCTATCATTTCGGTGAAAACCATCATCGGTTTCGGTTCGCCGCTGGCCGGCACTAATAAAGCCCACGGCAGCCCCCTCGGCCCCGATAATGTGAAGAAAGCCAAGGAGTTCTTCGGCTGGGACCCGAATGAGTCGTTCCACGTGCCCGACGAGGTGTACGCCCATTTGAAAGGCCCCGGCGAAAAAGGTGCCGAGCTGCAAAAAGCTTGGGACGAGCAGTTTGCCAAGTACGAAGGCGAGTTTAAGGCTGAAGCCGAGCAGTTCCATATTTCCTTCAATGGCGACCTGCCTGCCGGCTGGGACAAAGACCTGCCCGTGTACACGCCCGCCGATGGTAAGCTGGCTACCCGCCAGGCCTCGGGCAAAGCCCTCACGGCCATCAAGAAAGCCGTGCCCTTCATGTTCGGCGGTTCCGCCGACCTGGCCTCATCGAACGAGATGGACAAGTCGGGCGACGACTCGTTCCAGCCTAACCACTACGAGCGCAGCAACATCTGGTTTGGCGTGCGCGAGCACGCTATGGGCGGCATCATGAACGGCATTGCCCACCACGCTGGCCTGCGTACCTACGGCGGTACCTTCCTCACGTTCAGCGATTACATGCGCGGCGCTATCCGCCTCACCGCGCTAGCCGAGTCGGCTTCCACGTTCGTGTTCACCCACGACAGCATTGGCCTGGGCGAAGACGGGCCCACCCACCAGCCCATCGAGCAAGTGACCTCGCTGCGCACCGTGCCCAACATCGTGGTGCTGCGCCCCGGCGATGCCAACGAAACCACCGAGGCCTGGCGCATCGCCATGAACACGCCCAAGTCGCCGGTCTGCCTCATCCTCTCGCGCCAGGCACTGCCCATCTTCGACCAGTCGGTGCTCGGCTCGGCCCGCGAAGGCGTGGCCAAAGGCGCGTACATCCTGAGCGAAGCCGACGGCGGCACGCCCAAATTTATCCTCATCGCCACTGGCTCGGAAGTGAGCTTGGCCCTGGAAGCCCAAAAGGCCTTGCAAGCCGAAGGCACCGCCACCCGCGTGGTGAGCATGCCTTCGTGGGAGTTGTTTGAGCACCAGGACAAAGCCTACCGCGAGCAAGTGCTGCCGCCCACCGTGCGCAAGCGCGTGAGCATCGAGGCCGGCTCGCCCATCGGCTGGTCGAAATACACCACCGACGAAGGCGCGAGCATCAGCATGAACCGCTTCGGTGAGTCGGCCCCCGCCGATTACCTGTTCAAGGAGTTCGGCTTCACCGTGGATAACGTGGTGAAAGTGGCTCACAGTGTCCTCAGCGGCCAGCCGGTTGAGGAGCCTAAGAAGCAGGTGGTGTCGTAAGGCGCTGCTAGGTTTTTAAAATAAAAAGCGCCCCGCTGGCATCTGCTAGCGGGGCGCTTTTTTACGCTTTATGTATTTTAGTTACAGTCGTCATGCTGAGCTTGTCGAAGCATCTCGCTCGCACCGTTGTTAACGTTGGAATTTACTGCACCACGCGAGATGCTTCGACAAGCTCAGCATGACAGTCGTAGTTTTCAGCAAGTCATCAACACAAGGTTTGTATGCTACAGCTGCTTCGCAAAGCTGACCTTAATTTTTAGCTGAAAGTCAGCAATCACCTTGAAAATCTCCTTTAAGGTTACCCGCTCTACCTTAGTCAAGTTCTTGGGGTCGAGGTAGTTATCGGGCGGTAGCTTGTCCTGCATCATCTGTACCGACTGCTTCTTGAGGCGCATGCCCATGAGGTAGTAGTACGATTGTAGCAGTTCCTGATAATCCTTTTCGGTGAACACGCCGAGCTGCCGCAGGGCCACTAGACGCTGGCCGGTATTGGTGGCAAATATGCGGTGCTTGAGGGAAAACACGCGCACCAAATCCACGATGGGCGACATGATTTTCTTGAGGTTAATCACCTGCTGGTCGCCCACCGTGAAGGTGCGGATGTTATTAAAAAACGTGAGCGGCGGCTCGTACTGCAGGGCATTGATAGCCATGTAGTGCAGAAAGCGGTCGAGCGGCTTTTGCAGCTCCAAGTCCAGAAATTCGCGCAGCTCCTCCAGAATATCGGCCTCGCCATACAGAAAGCGAATGTCGAAAAAGGCTGCGAAGCGCATCACATTTTCGGGGTTCGACTCGTGCAGCCACTCTTGGTAATTGCGCTTCCAGTGCGAGACGGAATGCGTCCACTTGGGGTTTTTGGCCATAAAGCCGCCGTCGCAGAAGCTGAAGCCGATTTCGTTGAGGCGGTCGCTCACCTGCTCGGCAAAGCGCAGGAAATACTCGCGCACTTCTTCGCGGTGCTCGTTGGCCTTGTCCTCGTAAATAATGGCGTTGTCCTGGTCGGTGAGCAGCGTTTGCTCTTGCCGGCCCTCCGAGCCCAGCACGATAAAGACGAACTTGGCCGGCGGCGTCCCCATTTCCCGAATTACGTCCTCAATGACTTTCAGCGCGATGGTATCGGCTACGGTCGTGATTACCTGGTTCACGATTTCGGGCTTCACGCCCCGGTCGAGCAACTGAAACACGATATCGGGCACCTTCTGCCAATTGCGCCGCAACTCGCGCAGCGACATGGCCTGCTTCACGCCCTGAATGAACAGAAACGGCGACTGCGCCTGCTCGGCCAGCAGCTTGTTGCGGCTGATAAAGCCCAGATAATTGCCGTCTTGCTCGACCAGCAAATAGCGCGTTTTGGTCCTGAACATTAGCAGCAGGGCCTCATACACAAAGGCCTGGCTGCTCACCGAGCGGGTGGGCGCGTCAAGAAACGTGCTGATGGGCTGGCGGGCATCAGCTAGGCTGGCCACCACCTTGTCGCGTAGCGTAATATCCGTGACGTAGCCGATGATTTTATCCTCAGTTTCATCGAGCACGAAGTAGCAGCTGCTGCGGGCGCGGGCCATGCGCCGCGCCACCTCGTAGGTAGGCGTGCTGCCGGGGCAGGCCAGCACTGGGCGCAGCTCTACGGCCGCCATGCGGCGCGAGTACAGCTCATCGGCGGCGATAAAGTTTTGCGGAGCCTGTGGGCCGGGGTGCACCAGCTGGGCGTACTCATCATTGAGCATCAACTGCCCATAGCGGCTGGTGAAATAGTGAAAAAACACCTCGTAGCCCAGGCAAAGCCCCCGAAACTCGTGCCGGTGCAGGAAATACACCCGCGTGCCGGCCCGCGCCTGCACCGTGCGCAGCGAGCGCTTTTTATTGAGCAGCACCGACACGCCGCCGTAGCACTCGGCCGGCCCATACACCTCGGGCAGGCGGCGCTGCTGCTGGCCATCGAAGAAAAACGTGTCGTAAGCGCCCTCAATAATGAGGTCAACGCCGCGCAGCTTGGTTTCGCCCTGGTGGTAGATAACGGCCTCGCGCGGGTGCGTCACTTCCTGAAGCAGGGCGGCCACTTCTTCCAGCACCTCGGGCGGCAGCAGGTTAAAGGGCTCAACGGTGCGGAGAAAAGCAAGGCGGTCAGTCATTTGAGTTAAGAGTTATAAGTTAAGAGTTATGAGTTGGGGAGGGAATGCAAGCAAACTCTTAACTCTTAACTCTTAACTCTCAACTGCGAAGCTAAATCATTCCCAGCCAGTATTTCCAGAAGGGGCGGCGGGCGGCGGCCAGCGCCGCGTGGGTGGGCGGCGGCAAAATAGGGGCTTGCGAAACGAGCGTTTCAGCATCAATGTCGCCGGTGCGCTGCAGCTCAAAAAAGCACTGGGCCGTGGCCTCAGCATCGGCCAGGGCATCGTGCTGGCGCAGCATGGGCCGGCCAAACTGCCGCTGGTATAGCTCGGCCAGGCGCAGGTACTGCTGGCGCACGGGCTGCATAAAACGCTCAGTGAGGCGCATGGTGCAGAAGGTGGGCAACTGCAAGTCCACCAGCGGGTTGCTAAGGTCCGAGCGGTGAAAGCTGACGCCCATCATGTGGAAATCGAGCACCAGAAAGTGGCCCACTACCAGCGGCTGGTAGCGCACCAGGTCGTCGTGCAGGCGCTGCATCACCTGGCGGCGCGGCGCGCCTTTGTCATGCAAAAAGGCCAGCGTGAGGCCGTGCACCTGCATCGAGGCGGGCGTCAGGTCGTAGTCGCTGGGGCGGATGTAGTGGTTTTCGGTTTTCACCAGCTCGCCATCGGGGCCGTAGAGCAGCCAGGCTATCTGGGCCACGTGGGGCCAGGCACCGGGCTCAGCATACGGGCGGCGCCAGTCGGCGGGCAAGCCCGAAGTTTCGGTATCGACGAAGAGGACGTAGCCGGACACGGGCGTGCGAGTAGAGTGGGAACGGACGGTAAAAGTACGCAAGCCCGCCGGCCCCTGTTGTGCCGCCAACGAAAATTGGGATGGGCTTGGTTCTATGCTACCCAATCGTGGGAAAAGCCACCTGCGCCACTGCTAAAAAAGGTCGTGGCGCGTTCGGTAAGCGGTGCCTTTAAACAGGGCCAACAGCGTGCCGTGCTGGTTAGTAAGGCGCAGGTGATATACACTCACTTTGTCTTGCAGGCTTTCTTCGCGGGCTTCTATCAGCAGCACATCGCCGAGGCGGCCGGTGGCCAGGTAGTCGATGGTCACGGTTAGGCTCACGCTTTGGCGGCCGTGGCTGTTGCAGGCCAGCGCAAAGGCCGTATCGGCCGCCGAAAAAGCCACGCCCCCGTGCAATGCCCCAAAGCTATTGAGCATATCGGGGCGCACGCGCAGGTAGAGGCAACAGTAGCCCAGGCGCACTTCGCCCAGCTCAAGACCGAGCCATTGGCCGAAGGAGTCGCGGGCCAGCAGTCGGGTCGCAATAGCCTGGGCATAAGCGTCCGGGCCAGCGTCAGACGCAGACATAAAACCAGTAGAATAACAAGCGGCGATAGATAGAGCACAGCAAGATACGGCCACACTAACTAAGCAGATGTACCCAACCAGAACAGTCCCAAATTATGTACACTGCTGCTTAGGTTGAAGCAGAACCTAGCGTTTCTCTAGCCCGTTGAGCAGCATCGTAATAATGTTGTCTTCCAGCTCCTGGGCCGAGAGGCTGCGCCCCGGCTTAAACCACAGCTCTATCCAGCGCACGGCCGACAAGATAGTGAATAGCGCCACCGTGGGGTTCACGGCCTGAAACTCGCCGGCCGCCGTGCCCGCCCCAATGAGCGCGGCCAAGCCCTTTTCGTAGCGGCGGCGCGCCTCCGTGAAGTCGGTGAGGCGGGCGGCGGGCAGGTACTTAAAATCGTGGTTGGCCACCGATACCTCGGGCCCGTCCTCTATCATCAGCTGAATGTGCCGCCGAATTAGCGTGCGCAGCTTTTCGCCGTAGGTAAGTGGCAGCTCCTCAATCTCTTGCAGGTGCGCAATGTATATATCAGAAATGCGAAAGCAGATGTTGTCCAGAATCTCGTCCTTCGACTTGATGTGGTTGTACATGCTGGCCGCTTCCATGCCCACCTGCCCCGCAATATCGCGCATAGAAGTACCCACGTAGCCTTTGTCCTTAAACAGCTTGGCGGCTTCTTCCAGAATGACTTGGCGCTTAGTAGGTTTGCCGTTCTTAATCATGGTGCATACACTAACGCCCTGTCCAGCTAAGTAGCCAGGCAGGGCGTTGGGCGATAGTAGTAAGAACCCATCCGGGAGGGTGGAAAGGGTGGGTGGGAGAAAGCCGTCAGGTTGGGGTGGGAGACAACCAACGGGTGTGGGTGGAGCGGGAGCCGGGGGCGCCACGCCAGGAAACTTAGGACGGGTTCTTACTAACGCGGGTGGGAATGAAGATTGGGTGGGACAAATGTACAGCCTTATTCGGAATTGGCTAACAAATGTTAGTTATTTTTACTAACAAGTGTTAGTTAGTATTGTAACTATTTGTTTATCAAAGAGAAAATTTTTGAGAAAAAGCGCGCATTCCGATTGTTTCTCAAAAAGTGAAGTCGACTTGCAAGCTCACATACGTGCCCGTGGGCAGCGAGGCAGCGGTGTCATCGGGCGTGCGCTTCGGAATGATGTAATGGCCGGTGAGGGTGTAGGTCAGTGCATTTCGCTCGAGGGCCAAGGGCAGCGTGAGCTCGTAGCCCAGCAGGCGTACTGTTTGGCCAGCGGTGGTGGTTTGGGTGGTTTGCTTGCGGCGGCCGCGCACGCTGGTGGTGCTGGTGGTGGTGTAAGTGCCGCCGTAGCGGGCCAGCGCCAGCGGCGAGCCCCACAGCACCTCGGCCCCCGGCGAGAGGCTAATTTCATCGCAGCCCAGCCAGTCGTCCTTTTTGAGCTTGCCACTAAGGCCCAGCGTAATGGTTTGGGCCGACGACTTGCCGAAGAAAAAATTATAGTCGACTGCCGCGCGCAGCGGCCCCAGGTCGTAGGCGGTGTAAGCTTCGAGGCCGTTTTCAATCAGCTTATCCGTCGCGCTGATGGGCGGGGTAAAAAATACCCGGTCATAGGAAAACGAGTACGACCAGCTGGGGGTGATGTCATTGGCGTAGCCCAGCTCCAAATCGGTGAAGGCATAGTGGGGCGGCTCGCTCTGGTGAAAGTAATAGCCCGATAGCGTGCCGTAGAAGCCGCTGGCGTGGCTGTAGGTGAGGCTGGGGGCCAGCGAATAAGCATGGTCGCCGTACTCGCGGCCCAGGTAAAAGGTGCGCTGGTTGGCTTCGAGGCTGAGCGTCCACTCCGACGCGGCGGTGGTATCGCGGGCGGGCTTAGTGGGCGGCACGGTGGTGGTAGCCACCTGGGCCAGCAACGGGCCGGGCAGTAGCAATAGGATGGGTAAAAGGTGCTTCATGCAGGTGGGAAAGATGAGTAAGTAAGTAGTAGAGCGCGAGACCAGTCCCGCGCCCTACTGCGTCGAAATAAATGCGCTCGGAATACCCTGCCAGCGTGTGTTGGCGGGCAGCTTTTCGCCTTTCATCAACAAAGACAGACTCTTGAGGGTGGTGCCCGGCCCAATAACCGAGTCGTAGAGCACCACCGACGACGTGCCCACGGTGGCTTCGCGGCCAATGCGCAGGTTCGACATTTTCATGATGCGGTCCTCGAATAAGTGGGTTTGAATGGTGGCCCCGTTGTTGAGCACGGCGCGGTCGGCCACCCAGGCCAAGTCAAATTCGGTAATCTCGGTGGTATCGAGGTACACCGAGTGGCCAAAGTGGCTGCCCATTAGCTGAAAAAACCAAGTGGCGAACGGCGTGCCCAGCAGTGGCGTAACCCAGAAGGGATACACGTAGCTCTCGCACAAAGAGTTGATTAATTCGTTGCGCCACACATACGACGACCACAGCGGCTTTTCGGAAGGCTTGTAGCGGCCAATGAGCACCCACTTGAGCAAGGCGGTGAGGATGGAAAACCCGAAAATCAGCCCCAACAGCGCGCCCGTGCCCACGCCCACGCTGCTCCAAAAGGGGTAGTTGAGCAGGTGCCACTTAGAGTAGTGGTACAGGATAGCGAAGGTGAGAAACGTAAACGTGAAGGGCAAAATGATTTTGAAAATCTCCATTGCGCCCCGCGCCCAGACCAGCCGGGCGGGCGGCGCAAACGTAAGCTCGGCCGCAAATGACTCGGACACTGGCCGGTTGGGCAGCAAAAAGCTGGGCGAGCCCACCCACGAGGTGCCATCGGGCGGCGTGTGCAGCGGGGCGGAGGACAGCGCGCCAATGAGGTTATTGGAACCTAAAATGGTGCCGCCCGCCAGCACCGCGCTGTTGCCGATGAAGGTGCGGTCGCCGATGATGGTGGGCTGCACCGTGACCACGCCGCGCTGCACGCGAGGCGCGCCCACGCTCACCGAGTCGGCTAGGAAAGCGCCCGCGCCCACCGTGAGGTGGTCGACGGAGATGTGGTTGAGGGTAGATATTTCGGCGCGGCGGCCGATGTTAGCGCCGAGCAGGCGCATCCAGTAGGGCGTGTAAATGGTGGCATACACCGACTTCATCAAAGCTAGACTTTGGGCCAGCACGGCATCGGCGAGCCAGTGGCGCAGGTAGGCCAGGCTATACAGCGGCAGCGAGCCAGCGGCTTGGCGGCCCGCCACAACGCGCTTGATGAGCACCAGCAAGCCGCCGAGCAGCCCCACGTACAGCGCCGACAGCGGCAGCAGCGTGGGCAAAGCCAGCTCAAAGCCCCAGCGCTCTACGCATTCGTAGAAAATGCCCAGCACCGGCACCGAGGCCAGCGTGGGCACCAGCAGCATGAGCGCGATGGCTAGCAGTTGCAAAACCTGGTAGCTGGCGCTAGGCGCGGGCAGCGACGTAGCCGGCACCGACTCAAGCGTGCGCACCCGCTGCGCGGGCGAGCCCAGCCAGCCCTCGCGGGCCGGAATCTGCTGGCCGGCGGGCAGCACCGAGAGGTCGTCGAGCTCGGCTTCATAGCCTACCTGCGTGTCGTTTTCGAGGATGGCGCGCAAGCCCACGTAGGCATCGCGGCCCACCGTGATGGGCCCCAGGATGAGGCGGTCGCGCTCGATGCGGTAGCCGAGCAAGCCAGCTTCGCGGGCCACGCTGGCCCCGTCGTGCAGGGTCAGTAGGTCGAAGGTCATGACGCGGGTGGTGCCCAGGTACACGTTTTTGCCGATTCTTGCGCCTAGCAGGCGGTAGAAAATGGCCAGGAAAGGTGTGGCCGAAAGCAGCTGCGTAGGCGCGGCTTCGACCAGTTTTTTCACTACCCAAAAGCGGTAGTAATAAAAGCCCCAAAGTGGATATTCACCAGTCTGAAAGCGGCCGATAACCAGCCATTTAATGAGCACCACTAGCAGGCAGTAAACGGGCACGTAAGCCAGCGTAGCGCCGACGACCAGGGCCACGAGCGCTTCCCACGACCAGCCGCCGAGCAGGCCCCGCCAATGCAGCGAGCCATTGAGAAGCAAAATGGGCACGGCGTAAGTAAGCCCTACGGCGGCCAGCTGCAACGTAGCCGTGGCCAGGCGCGTGCCCACCGAGGCCGGGCGCAGCGGAGTGGCCACTGGCTCGGGCGCGGCCGGCGCGGCCTGGGCGCGGCGCGCCTCGGCATCTACAGCGTCGGCCAGGGCGGCAATGGTGCGGCGGGTGTACATCTCCTTCACCGACAGGCCCTGAAAATCGGGCAGCTGACGCAATTCGGAGATAATGAGCGAGGCCAGCAGCGAGTTGCCGCCGAGGTCAAAGAAGTCGTCGGTTACCGACAGGTCGGTGGTGTCGAAGCGCTTTTGCCAGGCGGCGTAGATGGTTGTTTCGGTGGGGGTGCGGGGCAGCGTCAGCTCGCGGGTGGGGGCCTGGGCACCGCTCACGGGGTAGGGCAGGGCTTTGCGGTCTACTTTGCCGCTGGTGAGCAGCGGGAAGGCCGTGAGGGGCACCAGCGCGGCGGGCAGCATATAGGGCGCGAGGCGCTCGCGTAGGTAGGTGCGCACGGCCCGCTCATCAAGCAGGTGGTTGGGGTCGAGGATGAGGTAAGCGATGAGCTTTTTCACGCCATCGGTGCCTTCCTTGAGCGCCACAGCGGCGTTGCGAATGCCCGGCCATTGCAGCAGCAAATTCTCAATCTCGGCCAGCTCGACCCGGAAGCCCCGGATTTTTACCTGCGTGTCGATGCGCCCCAAAAAGTCAATGTTGCCATCGGCCTCGAAGCGGGCCAAATCGCCGGTGCGGTAGAGGCGGCCCGCAAAGCCATTCGCCAACTCGCTGACGGTATTAAACTTGCTGGCACTCAGCTCAGGCCGATTTAAATAGCCCGCCGCCAGCGCCGCGCCGCCAATGCACAGCTCGCCGGCCGCGCCCAGGGGCACTAGCTGGCCCAGCTGGTCGAGTATCAGCACCTCGTAGCCCGCCAGCGGCCGACCGATGGTGAGCTTGTGGCCGGGCACAAAATCGGCGGCGGTGGCGACGACGGTGGCCTCGGTGGGGCCGTAGGTGTTCACCACGCGGCACTGCCGGCTGGCCCACTTGGCCAGCAGCTCGGGCGGGCACACCTCGCCGCCCAAAATGAGGAGCCGCAGCGTGGGCACCACGGCGGGCAGCAGCGAGAGCAGCGTGGGCACCGTGGAGAACACAGTGACCTGATTTTCAATTAGAAAATCGGGCAGCGCGTCGGGCGCTTTCATAGTTTCTTCGGGCACGGGCACCAGCGTGGCCCCGGCCGCCCAGGCTAGCCACAACTCTTCGAGCGAGGCATCGAAGGCGACGGAAAAGCCCTGCACCACCCGGTCTTGCGGGGTGGGCTGGAAAAGCAACTGCTCGGCCCGCACCAAATGGCAGATGCTGCGGTGCGGAATGAGCACGCCCTTAGGCAGCCCCGTGGTGCCTGAGGTATAAATGACGTAAGCAATAGAATCAGGCCCCACTGCCACCGGTTCCAAAAACGAGGGCACGGCCGGGGCGGGCACGGTGAGGTCGATAACCAGCCCCGGCCAGGCGGCCAGCCCCTCGGCTAAGGAGCTGTTAACCAATAAAGCCCGCGCTCCGCAGTCTTCCAGAATAAAGGTGATGCGGTCGGCCGGAAACGACAAATCGAGCGGCACGTAGGCCGCGCCGGCCTTGAGCACGGCCAGCATCCCCACGTACAATTCCACCGATTTGGCCATGAGCAAGCCCACGAAGTCGCCGGCTTTTACTCCTTTGTGCTGCAAGCGAGCGGCGAGCTGCTCGGCCTGCGCATTGAGTTCGCGGTAGGTGCAGATGGTGCCCAGCCAGTTGAGGGCCACCTGGTTGGGGTAGGTGCAGGCGGTTTCCTCGAATAGCTGGTGCAGCTGCTGGGGGCCACCCTCGGCCACCTGCTGGGGCACCGCCAGAAACTGCCGTAGCTGCGCTACTTCTTCCTCGGCCAAAAAGAACACGTAGCCCACCGGCGCGGCCGGGTTCTGGCTGAGCTGGGCAAATACGGCCTGCACGTGCTCGGCCAGGTAGGTGGTTTCGCGGGGCGCGGTGGCGGTGCCGGGGCAGCTAAAGCTGAGCGTGGCCGCCTCGGCGGGGCCGAAGGTTACCGTCACGCACCACGTGTGCTCGGGGCTGGGGGCCTCGGGGGCCGGAAAAGCCAGGCGGCAGCGCGTGATGGCCGCGCCCAGCTCTTCGGCTACGCCGGCCAGCACCATGGGCAGGCGGGCAGCGGCTTCGGCCGCCACGTCGGCCAGGGTCAGGTCATCGGCTAGCTGGAGTACTACGGCGGCGGGCGGAAACACGGTATCGGCCGTTTCGATGTGCAGGGTGGCCGTGAGCTGGGCCGGGGCGCGCTCGGCGGCTTGCCGGTAGTACACCACCGCAAAGGCGGCGAGGTAGCCCGCCAGCACCAGTTCTTTTTGCTGGAAAGCCAGCGCCGGGCCGGCCGTTTCGGGGGTGGGCGGGCCCGTGGGCAGCGCCGCGGGCAGGTCGATAGTCGGGGTCATGGGGGAGGGGAAGCGCGGCCCATCAGCGCGCCGGCCGCAGCTAGCTAGGTGGCGGATAGGCCTCAAATAGAGCAGCTACTCGTGAATAGCGGATGAGGTTCGACTAGCAAAAACTCACTTTCTAACGCACGAGTCGAGGCAGGTAGGCAATAAGCAAAGCCTACGCCAAAGCGGCCGGCCAGGATGCAAAAAAGCCGGCCGGCGCTTTCCGTAAGAAGCGCCGGCCGGCCCAAGGTTTAAAGCAGCTAGTTTGTTATTCCACGCTCAGCTGGCGGGTTAGGGGTTGGCCGTCTACGGTGAGGCGGCAGGTGTAGAGGCCGGGCGAGAGCCGGGCTGCGTTCAGCTCGGCTTCGAATGCGCCGGCGGGGCGGGCCTGGTTGTCAAGCACGGTGGCCACGCGGCGGCCCAGGTTATCGAATACGGCCAAGCTTACCACGGCCGCTTTTTGCAGGCTGATGGGCAGGTGCACCACGCCGCTGGCCGGGTTGGGGTAAGCGCCCGCGAAGGCCGCCACGCCATCGAGGCTGGTGCGGGTGGCGGTGGCCACGTAGCCGGTTAGGTGCGGGCCGGTGAGGTCGTCCAGGTACAGTTTCAGCCCCTGGGTAGTGTTCGAGTTAATGAGGATAACCAGCTCATTAACACCGGTATTGGTAATGCCAGGGTCGGGGCGGGCCGAAAAGCTGAACACCAGGTTTTCCCAGGCGCCGGCCGTGGTGGTGGTGGCCAGGTACTCCGAGTGGCGGCCGGTGGGGTAGGCGCTGGTGTTGGCGCTGGTCGAGTCCTGCATCGTGACTTGGAAGCGGGTGCCCACGGCGGGGCTATACACGCGCAGCGTCATCTGCTTGGCATTGCTCAAAAAGGGCGTCACGTCGGCGATGGGCGCGCCTACCGGGCCCATGTAAAGGCCGTCGTACTGCTGGGTCGAGCGCGAGTAGCGAAACACGTTGTTGCTCGTGTTGCCGGTCACCTTGTAGGGATTGAGGGTATCCACCTTAAAGGCCCCGCCGGTGCGGTTGCGCTTGTACTTGATAGCGCGGGTGCCCTCATGGTTGTCCAGCAGCTGGTCGGTAACTACGGGCGCGGCGGTGGTGGTCAGCTCCGGCCCCATCAGGTCGTCGAAGTAGTACGTGGCCGTGCTGGTAGTGCCCTGCGCCACGAGCATGGCAATCTGGTCGATGTCGGTGGCCGCCACCGTGCCGTCGCTCGTGGCGGCGGTGTAGGTGAAGGTCAGCGTTTCCCAGGTGTTGGCTGCTGCCGTAGTGGTGGCGTTGAATACGCCCGAGAAGTTGCCCTGCGGGTACACGTAGGGCGTCACGATGGCCTTGGCCCGGTTTTGCAGCACCAGCTGCACCGCCGTGCCGGCCGGGGCCGCACTGCGAAACTTGAGCGTCATCTTCTTGGTGCCCGTCACGTAAGCCGCTACGCTGGCAAACTTGGCCGCGTTTTTCAGCTGAATGCTGACGGTAGAATACTGCGAGCCATCGCGCACGAAGCTGCCCACGGTAGCGCTGGTATTGGTGCCGTTGCTGCCGGGGTTGGCCACCGCCGTAATGGTGCCCTGCGGCGACGGGTAGTCCACGAGGCGGGTAGTTTCGAAGTTGTCGAGCAACTGCTGGGCGCTGGCCGCGCGGCCCACGAGTGCCAGCCCGGCAGTGAAGAGGATTTTGGTAAACGTGTTCATCATGAAAAAGAAATGGGTGGGAAAAAGTGAGAAAGGCTAATAGCTTAAGTAGGTTAAAACGGTTGTCATGCTGAGCGTAGCGCAGCGGAGTCGAAGCATCTCTACCGCTTCGTTGCTAACGACAGGAGTTAGTACCCCAGCCAAGATGCTTCGACTCCGCTCCGCTGCGCTCAGCATGACGACCGTTTTAGCCGGCCAGCAAAGGATTACTTGTACTGATAAAACCGCACGTAATCGACCTGCATGGTTTGCGGGAAGGTGGTGCTGACGTCGGGGTTGCCGTCGAAGTCGCCGCCCACGGCCACGTTCAGGATGGCGTAGAACGGGTTGTTGAACGGGTAAGCATAGGGCGTTACCAGCGTGGGCGTGAAGGTGTAGTAAAGCGCGCCGTCCACGTAAAACTCCATCTTGTCTTGGCCGCGCAGGCAGCTGAAGATGTGGAAATCGGTTGAGAAGTCGCCGCTGGCGCTGGTGGGCAGCGTGTAGGTCGTGCCCTTGTACTGGTGCGTGCTCACGCTGTTGCCAAAGTGCATGGTCGTGTTGTTGACCTTGGGCGTGCTGCCGCGCAGCTCCATAATGTCAATTTCGCCGCAGGCCGGCCAGGCTACCTGGCTGTCATTCGAGCCCAGCATCCAGATGGCGGGCCAGATGCCCTTGCCCTTGGGCAGCTTGGCCCGCACGTCGAGGCGGCCGAAGGTGAAGTCCTTTTTGCCCTTCGTGATAATGCGGCCTGAGGTGTAGGAGCGGTTGTTGTAGTTTTCCGCCTTGGCAATAATGTTGAGGTTGCCACCCGTCACGGTCACGTTGTCGCGGCGGTTGGTGGTGGCTTGCAGCTCGTTGTTAAACCACACATCTTTTATCTCATACACCCACTTGTTGAGGTCGAGCGAGGAGCCATCAAACTCGTCGCTCCACACCAGCTCGGTGTACGAAGCAAAGGCTTTAGGGTCGGCATTGGTGGTGGCACTGCTGGTAGTGCCCGTGTCCGAAACAACGGGGCCGGGCGGCTCCTGGGTGCAGCCGCCCGCCGAAAAGCCCAGCAGCAAGCCCATCGTGAGGTTGCGCAGCAGGGTAGGATTAAAGAGGAAAGTCATGATAATAAATAAGTTGGGTGGGAAATGTTACGCGTAGTGCCCAGCTAGTGCTGGGGGTTATTTTACCCGCATCTTGATGGTAAACAGCGGGTCGTCGCCGGGCGCGCCGGCCCGCAGCAGCATGTGCTGGTTGTCAATCGACAAGATGCGGTACACACGGCTGGCCGGCGCATCGGTCACCCCAATGAAGGTGCCCGCCTTGCCCAGTACAAACTGGGCAACGCCCATACCCGTAGCTGGCCCAAAGGCGAAGGTGGTATTGTCATTGCGGGGGGCCTGGCACGAGCCGGGGCTGCCCGCCACAAACGTGGCACCATTTGCCTCGTAGGTGAAAGTGCCGGTCGTGGTGAAGGTGTACTCATCATCGGCCTGGCAGGTGGGCAGGCCGCCCAGCGCCCCGCCGGGGTAATAGCCCGAGGGGCTGGCCTCGTTACCCACCGCAATGGTCTGGGCCACAGTATTATCTAGTACCCAAGTGCGCGACGAGCCACCCGTGAGCAGCTGCTTGGCCCGGTCGATGGTCGAGAGCTGCGGTATGTAGGTGGTCACGGTTTTGGTGCCGTCGGGGTTGGTGCCTTGCAGGCGCAGCTTGGTCGCGCTGGCTTCGATGATGTCGTAAGTCTTGTTCACCACCGAGTCGGGCAGGCCGATAAACGACTTGGGCCGTTGCAGGATAATCTGGCCCAGGTTGCCATTGGGCTTATAAATGAAGTCCGAATTGCCGGACAAAGCCGGGCCGCAAGTGGTGCCCTGGTAGGTGTTCGCGCCTGCATCGTAGCTATACGTGAAGATGCTGGTGAACGAGAACTGGTCGTCGAGCTGGCAGGCGGGCAGCGGGGCCGCCGAGGTCGAAAGCGTGGCCCCGCTGGCCGAGAGCTTCACAATGGCCCCCGGCTGGTCGGAGAGCGTCCAGGAGGCCGCCCCCGTGCCCGCGCAGGCCGTGAGCACCCCAAACGCCGCATTGCCGCAAATGCTCGGAATGAGCACCGGCACCTGCTGCGACTGCCCCAGGCCCGAGCGGCCGGCGGCCGTGAGGTGGGCCCGGTAGCTACCGGCGGTCTTGTAAACGTGGGTCACATTCTGGCCCGAGACCAGCGGCGAGCCATCGCCAAAATCCCATTGGTAGAGAAAGGCATCGGCTGACTTATTGGTGAACGTGGCCACCACCGGAAACTGGCTGGTGTCGAGCGTCACCGTGAAATCGGCCGTGGGCAGCGGCCCGTCGATGCTGGGCGCATCGTCTTTGCGGCAGGCCACCAGGGCAGCCACCCCGGTTAGAATCAACGCCGCTTTGCGAAAATAAGGAAACATAAGAGTCGGGTGGGGAAAGTCAAGTAGTACTTATTAAGTCATGCCGAGCGCAGCGAAGCATCTCGCGTGGTGCAGTAATTCCTTGCGTTCGCAGACGTCAGCACGCGAGATACTTCGCTGCGCTCTGCATGACTTAATAAGTACTTTCTAAATTGAATTAATAGCCGGGGTTTTGGGCGATGGCAGGGTTAGCGTCGCGCTCCGATTGCGGAATGGGCAGCAGCACGTTGAACGGCTTCACGCCTTTGGCCACCAAGGCCGGCAGGGTGAGGAGCTTACCGGTGCGCTTGAGGTCAAACCAGCGGTCGTTTTCAAACGCCAGCTCGTAGCGGCGCTCCTTGATGACGGCATCGGCGAAGTTGGGCGTGTTCACCGTGAGGTCGGTGAGGCCGGCGCGGCGGCGCACCGTGTTAATGGCATCGACGCCGGCTTGTGTGTTGCCTTCGGCCTCAGCCACAATGAGGTACATCTCAGCCAGGCGCAGCACCGGGAAGTTGAGCGGCGAATCCCAGACGTTGGTGTTCACCTTGCCCACAAACCACTTTTTGCAGTTGTAGCCGTAGGGCGAGCCGGGCAGCGTAGCGGGCTGCGCGGCCGTGGCGCTGCCCGCCGGGTAGGCATCGCCCGGCGACCAGATGGTGACCACCTTGCGCTTGTCATTGGTCTCGTAGCCCTGCACAAACTCCAGCTCCGGGATGTTGAAGCCGTAGCCGCCCTGCGGCACCAGTCCCTGCCCCCGCGGCCCAAAAAACTCGTTGCCGCAGAAGCCTAGCCCGTCCATTGTGTATTCGTTCAGGCCGTTCACAAACTGCACCTCAAACAGCGATTCTTTGCCGTTCTCATTGGCTACCTTGAAGTTATCGGCGTAGTCGGCCCACAGCGAGTACTTGCCCGAGTTGATAACCTCGCGGGCGCGCTGGGCGGCCAGGGGCTTGTTGCCCTGCGTGATGTACACCTTGGCCAGCAGGCCCGTGGCCGCCCACTTGGTAGCGCGGCCCACATCGGTGCCCGAGTACGAGTCGCCCAGGTTGCCGATGGCGGCCGTTAAGTCGAGGATAATCTGGTCGTAAATCTCGCTGGAAGGCGAGCGCGGCAGGCGCGAGTCGGCCGGGGTAGACGGGGGCACCAGGATTTTGGGCACGTCGCCGTAGGCGCGCACCAGGTCAAAGTAGTATTTGGCCCGCAGAAACTGCGCCTCGCCCAGGCACCGCTTGCGCACGGTGGCGTCCATGGTAGCGATGCCGGGTACCTTTTGCAGCACCAGGTTGCAGGCCCCAATGCCCACGTAGCAGCCATTCCAGAGGCGCGTGGTCATGGGGTTGCTGCTCGGGATGTTGAAGAAATCGAGCTGAATTTCCTCGGCCCCGTCGCCGCCCCCGCCACCGCCGGTAAAGGAGTTGTCCGACATAATCTCGCCGATGCCCCAGAGCGCGTAGTTATACTGCCCGCCCCGGTTGAGCTGCGCGTAGCACGCCGTCACGGCCTGGATGGCATCCGATTCGGTTTGGTAAAAGTTGTCGGTGGTGATGGAGTCGGTAGGCTTCAGGTCGAGAAACTTCTCGCCGCAGCCGCCGAGCAGGGTAAGGCCGAGCAGGGCCGCAGCCGAAAATTTAGTAGGAGAGAAACGCATATGGGTGGGTGGGAAAAGGTCAATTGAGTTGGGCTAACGCGGAGGTTGTCATTGCGAGGAGGAACGACGAAGCAACCTTTCCTTCACGCACTATTAGCGTTAGAAAAGCAAAAAGGAAAGGTTGCTTCGTCGTTCCTCCTCGCAATGACAATCGCTCGCAGTGACAGATACCTGCGTTGCCAAACGTTATAAATACTTAAAAGCCAATATTCAAGCCCGCCAAAAACACCCGCGACTGCGGAAAAATCCCGCGGTCGAGCCCGGCCGAGCCCACCTCGGGGTCGAAGCCCGTGTATTTGGTAAGGGTCAGCAGGTTCTGGCTGGTCACGTACACGCGCAGCGTTTGGCCGGCAAAGCGGTTGATGAGCGTTTTGGGGAAGTTGTAGCCCAGCGTCAGCACCTTAATGCGCAGGTAAGAGCCATCTTCGATGAAGTAGCTGCTCACGCGCAAATTCAGGTTAGGGTCGCCGGCCACGGCGCGGGGCACGTCGTTGCTGGTGCCGGGGCCGGTCCAGCGGCCCAGCACGCGGGTGCTGCTGTTGCCGTTGCTATAGAGGCCGCCTTCGGTGTACACGCGGTTCAGGTTATACACGTCGTTGCCCTGCGAGCCTTGCAGGAACACGTTGAGGTCGAAGCCTTTCCAGCTCACCGTGTTGTTGATGCCGTAGGTAAATGCCGGGATGGGGCTGCCAATAAACGTGCGGTCGGCGTCCGTGATTTTACCGTCGCCATTGATGTCCTTAAAGCGGATATCGCCGGGGGCCGTGCTGGTGCCGGGCGTAGCACCCACCGTTTGCACGGGGGCTTTGTTCACTTCCTCCTGCGTCTGAAACAGGCCGTCGGCCACGTAGCCGTAGAACGAGCCGAAGGGCTGGCCCGCGTCGTAACGGGTAATGGCCGTGCCCGTGCGGGTGGTCAAGCCATTGAAAGCCGACGCCACGTTCAGGTCGCTGATGCGATTTTTGAAAGTCGAAAACGTAAGAGCCGTGCTCCAGTTCACGCCGTTGTCGTTCACCAGGTTGCGGGTGTTTATCGACAGGTCGAGGCCCCGGTTGTAGGCCGAGATGGAGTTGGTCGGCACCGACTCGTAGGTGCCCGATACGTAGCTCGGCGGCACCAGCGCCAGCAGGTTGGGCGAGCGGCGGTTGTACACGTCCACCGTCACCTCGATGCGGTTCTGGAACAAGCCCAAATCCACGCCGATGTTGGCTTGGTAATTATTTTCCCAGCTCAGGCCCGTGTTTTGGCCGCGGGTGGGGGCCGCGCCATTCAGCACCACCGGCGAGTTGCCGAAGGGGTACGTAATGCCCGTGTTGATAGTAGCCAGATATGCAAAGCGTCCGGCATTCAGGGGGTTACCCACTTTGCCGTAGCCGCCGCGCAGCTTTAGGTTGCTGATAGCCGGAATGTCCTTGATGAAGCTTTCCTCCGAAATGCGCCAGCCCAGCGACCCGCCCGGAAAGAAGCCAAACTGCCGGCCCGTGTCAAACTGCGAAGTGCCATCGTAGCGGGCCGTGGCTGTGAGCAGGTACTTGCCTGCAAACTCGTAGTTGACGCGCCCGAAGTAGCTGGCCAGCCGGTCGGTAATAGGGTCAATGCCGATGCCGCCATTGCTAATCGGGTAGCTGGGGTTGGCCGAAGGGCCGGCGTTGATGTTTATCAGCTGGTTGCTGAGGTAGCCCGAGCGCCCCGCCGACAGGTAGGTGTACTGAAACTGCTGCGCCGACTGCCCCGCCAGCACCGTAAAGTGGTGCTTATCGGCAATAGTGCGGTCGTAAGTCAGCGTATTCTCAATAAGATACGTGGGGTTGTAGTTGCTCGAAGAATAAGCCCCGGCCACCGAGTTGCGGGGCGAGTTGGGCCCTAGCGAAGGCGTGAAGCCGTTGCTGTTGTCAAAAATCAGGTCGGCCCCCACGTTGGTGCGGAAGCGCAGGCCTTTGAGCGGCTCTAGCTCGGCGAAGAACGTGCCGATAATGCGGTTGCGCGAAAACTTGGAATTGGTAATCTGCGATTGCAGCACCGGGTTGGGCTCCACGTAGTTATCATTGGTAGCGGTAGGCTCGTACCAGGTGCCGTTGGGGTTGTACACCGGCACGGTGGGTGGCGCTTGCAGCACGTTATTAATCACCCCAAACTCGTCGTTGCCGGTGTTGAGCTGCCGGTCTTCCTGGTGCGTCACGGCCAGGCTATTGCCCACTTTCACATACTTGTTCAGCTGTAAGTCGCCGTTGGCCCGCACCGTAAAGCGCTCAAAGTGAGAGCCCGCCAGCGTACCATCTTGCTGGAAATAGCCTGCCGACAGTGCGTAGCGCGCCTTTTCGCTGCCGCCCGTGGCCGATAGCGTGTAGTTCTGAATCACGGCCGTGGGCCGGAATACCGCTTTCTGCCAGTCGGTGCCCGCGCCAAGGGCGCTGGGGTCGGCAAACTTGGGGTTGATGGGGTCGCCTTTGGCAATCACGCTCTCGTTGTTGATGAGAGCGTACTGCTGGGCGTTCAGCAGGTCAAGCTTGCGCCACACTTGCTGAAAGCCCCGGTAGCCATCGACGTTGATGGTAGCCGTGCCCGCCTTGCCGCGCTTGGTCGTGATGATGACCACGCCATTGGCTGCCCGCAGGCCATAAATAGCCGTAGCCGAAGCGTCCTTGAGCACGTCGATGCTCTCGATGTCGTTGGGGCTGATGGAGTTGAGCTGGTTTTCGACCGGGTTAAAGCCACTGTCATTGGAAGGCAGCGGAAAGCCATCGACCACGTACAGCGGCGAGTTGTTGCCCGCCGACGACACGCCCCGGATGCGCACCGACGTGCCGCCCGCCCCGCCCGGTGCGCCCGAGTTTTGGGTCACCGTCACGCCCGCCACGCGGCCTTGCAGGGCCTGGGTAGCATCGGCCACCGGCTGCGTGGCAATGTCGCGGCCCGATACCGACGAAATGGCCCCCGTCACGTCTTGGCGCTCCTGGGTGCCGTAGCCCACTACCACTATTTCATTGAGCCCCTGGGTCGACTCGACCAGCTTAACGCCGAGGCCGCTCGCATTGGCTGCCGTCACGACCACCGATTGCGACACGAAGCCCACGAAGCTAAAGAGGAGGGTGCTGCCCTCGGGGGCCGTGAGGCTGAAGCTACCATCGGCCCCGGTGCTGGTGCCCGTGGTGGTGCCCCGCACCAGCACCGTAACGCCGGGCAGGCCATTGCCATCGGCCCCCGTCACGCGGCCGGTCACGGGAATAGCCGCGGTGGGTTGAACGATACTCGCTTCGTCGCGGAGGGTGGCGGCCATGGCCGGGGCAGCCCAGGCAGCGGGCAGCCCACACGCCAATACGGCCAATGTGCGCCGTAACAGCGCAGTGCGGTAAATAGATTGATTCATACGGGTGGGAAAAAGGTGGGCCAAAGCTAGGTGGACTTGTTTGGCAAATGCAAGCCCCAAAACCGCTTGCCAGCCCTGTTAAGGGCTTTTTTGTCCTTGCCCGACAGGGAGGTAATACGCCTACTGCACACGCACAAGCTGGCTTATCAGGGGCTAGAAGGGCTAATGGAGAGGTAAACGTATGCTGGCAGCTACGCTAAAAAACAATGCGAAATCGATTGCTTTTTTGAAAAAAAATACCACCGCAAACGATTGCGATGGTAAACACTTGCTTTTGGATGCTAAAAGGCTGCCGAACTCTTTGTATTAAGCCCTATGCCACCGTGCCGAATTGCTAAATATAGGACTTAGGCAAAACGGTTGTCCTTGCGAGCGTAGCGAAGCAATCGCACCTGTTCAGCCACTGTTCGGATGCGATTGCTTCGCTAGCGCTCGCAAGGACAACCGTTTTGCCTAAGTCCTAAAATAGCAGTTACCGTTAGGCATGGAGCTAAGCCTTATCCCTTAATCAGCCACATTCAAAAGCGCCGGTCATGCAGCGCGTAGCGAAGCATGACCGAATATTCCGCACATAACAACGCCTCCCGACCTCTTAGCAAGTATGCAGATTAACTGCTGCCAAGACGCGGGGAGGCGTTGCGATAACTCAGTTAGTACAGTATTGTAACCCAGCCAGTGTAGCTGCGGCCCGTGCCCAGCTTGATGAGGTAATAGTAGGTGCCGATGGGCGCGGGCTGGCCCTTAATAGTGCCATCCCACTCGTTGCCGCGCTGGTAGTTCTGGGTTTCAAAAATCTTGTTGCCCCAGCGGTTGAACACGATGACGCTGTTGCCACTAAAACTGCCAATGCGCTCGATTTGCCAGGTGTCATCGTTGCCATCGCCGTTGGGGGTAAAGGCATTAGGAATACGCAGCGGCGGTAGCACCGTCACGGTTACCGTGCTTGAGCTGGCGCAGCCCCCGGTGCCCCCCGTGAGCGTGTACACGGTAGTGGTAGTGGGCGAGGCCGTGGGGCGCAGCGGGTTGGTGCCAAAAGTCAGGGTTTGAGTGGGCGTCCAGGTCACCGGGTAGTTGCCGTTCACGGTGCCTTCCAGGTCTACCTGGTCGCCCTCAAATATCGTTTTGTCAGGGCCGGCGCTCACGGTCACTACCGGGCTGATGGCCACCGGCACGGCATTGGAAGTGGCCGTAGTGGATTGGCCGCACGCCGAAGTAGTCTGGATGACGAGGCGTACCATTTGGCCATCGCGCAGGGTGGTGCTGGTGAAGGTGCCCCCGATTTGCCTCGCCACGTCGGTGCCATCTACCTGCCACTGGTACTGCGGATTAGTGCCCACGTTGGCCGCCTGGGCAATGCTGAACGTTATCGGCTCGCCGGGGCACACCGGCCCGGCCGGCGTGGCCACGATGCTGAGCGTGGGCGCAGGCGAAACGGCCAGCGTAACCGTGACGGTAGCCGTAGTCGTGCTGCTACTGCTGCACAGCCCGACCGTGGGCGTTACCTCCACCTGCACCTGGTCGCCATTGGCCAGCGTCGAGCTGGTGAAGGTGGGCCCGGTGGCCCCCGCTACCGCCACCCCATTGACGAGCCAGCGATAAGTGGGCGCGTTGCCGGCATCCGTTACTACTGGGCTGAAGGTGAGCGACGTACCCAGGCACTGCGCAGGCGGCGCGGCCAGCGCGACGCTGGCAGTTACCAGCGGCTGCACCGTTATTGTCACCACATTAGAAGTGACCTCACCGCAGGGGCTGGCCTGCACCTTGAGATGGAAATAAGTGGTGGCCGTGAGTGGCCCCGGCGCGTAAGTGGCCGCGGTAGCCCCGCCAATGGCCGTCCAGGTCGTGTTGTCGGGCGAAGATTCCCACTGATAGGTATAGGTGCCAGTGCCCCCACTCGCCCCGGTTGGGCTGGTTAGTGGGGCTGGGATAGCGCCCGCGCATATCGTTTGGTTGGCCCCAATGGTGCCCGCCGTTACGGCGGGTAGTATAGTTAGAGTGAAGGTCGCTGAAGTGGCCGAGCAGCCAGTAGAAGATACTTTTACCGTGTAGGTGCCCGAAGCGGTAGCCACGAACACACTGTCATTGAGTACATTGCCGGCACCATTCACAATGGTAGCCCCATTGTACCACGTGTAGGAGTAGCCGGGCTGCGGCCCGCCGCCCAACTGCACTTGCGCCCCCGCGCAAAATGGCCCCGCCGGGGCATGAATAACCGGCGTGGCTGGCCCCGTGACCGGAATGGTATAAGTGGCCGTGTTGCTCGAAACCTGCCCCGTATTGTCGGTGGCCGTGTAGGTAAACGTGGCAGTGGCGCAGCTGCCCAGCGGCGAATACGTGAGCAAGCCGCCGCTGCTGAGGCTGCCAGGGGCCGACACCGGAATAACCTGGCCCAACGTCACGGGCACGCCATTATAGATGAGAATGCCCGTAGCCGGCAGGCTGGTGATGGTGAAAGACGCGGCCTGCACCCCCGAGTTAGAACCCACGCTCAGCGTCGCGCTCAGCGGCAAAATAGTAGTGGGGCCGGCTGCGCTATTCATGGCTCCCGTCGTTTTGGTATCGGCCAGCAGGTCGGTGCTGCACGAGCCAAAGTACACGTCGTCGATACCAAAGTCGTTGCCGGCCGTGTTTTTATTGATATCCCGCACCTCAAACGTCACCTGCCAACCGCCGGCCGGGCCCGCGCCCGAAAAGTACAGGTCCGATAGCTTTACGTACTGGTTGGCCACGGCGGGCAGCGTGGTCACCACCGAAGTCGACTTGCCATCTACCACCAGCCCCAGCTGGGCCGGGCTGCTGGGGTGCACACTGGTAGCCCACACCGAAATGGTGTAAAAGCGGTTGGGAAACACCGTTACGGTTTGGGCATACACGGCTTGCAGCGCGGCCGCCCCGTTCACTATCATGAAGTTATCACCCACCCCGCCGTGGCCATTACCCGTGAAGTCGGGGTGGTAGGTGCGGGCGTTGGGGCCTACCGCGTAGGTGCCTTCGGCATACAGGCTAGGAGTAGAAGTAGGGGTGGGCACGAAGGTGTAGCCCGAGGTAAAGCTGACATTGCCCGCCGTAAAGCCGGGATTTTGCAGCAGGTTGGGGCCCGTGCCCTGGGTGCACGCCTGCGTGGGGTCATACACGTTCAGCGCCACCGTCGACACGTTGGAGCAGTTGCTCGAATTGCGCGGCTGGCAAATCTGATACGTGAAGCTGTCGGCCCCCAAGTAGCCCGCGGCCGGGCTATACACGTAGCTGCCGTCGGGGTTAAAGGTGGTGAGGGTGCCGTGGGCGGGCGGCGTCACGAGCGTGACGCCAAAGGCGGTGGTAGCCAGGTTGGCGGGGTTGTCATCATTTACCAGCACGTTGCCCGATTTGGGCGAGTTCTGGGGCACCTGGTTGCTGTCGTCGTGCGTCACAAACTGGTTTTGGGCCAGCGCCGGGCGGGCCAGGCCGCCCAGTAGCAGCGCTAACGCCAGAATAATGCGAGTTACGATAAGCTTGTGCTTGATTAGTAGCGAATTATCCATATGTAAAGCAAAAGTTAACACAGTGCCGGCCCCGCCAAAGCTACAGGTAGCACTCTATACTATACTATGAAGTCTGTATTATATTTTTTTTAAGCTACTGAGCTTGTAGTGCCATTTAGTATGTTTTGAGTCCATAAAAAAAAGCATTCGCCTACAATGGCGAATGCTTTTTTATGTTTGATAAAAGCTTATTATCAATTATTTATCATACTGACCTACACTCAACATCACCAGCGTGCAGGCTTCTTCGGTGCGGATGCCAACGGCCTGGGCTTTTTGTTCCAATTCCGGGTTTTCGGTACCCGGATTAAAAATGATGCGGCGCGGCTTCAGACTCAATATATAGTCGTACCAGCCCGGCTGGTTTTGCGGCCCCACGTAGAGCGTCACCGTGTCGATATCGGTATCCTGCGGCCGGTCGGTGTGGATGTCGAGGCCGGCCACCTGGCCCTTGCGAATGCCCACGGGCACCACTTCGTGGCCGTGGCTTTTGAGCTGGTGAACGGCGCGGTAGGCGTAGCGGCTGGGGTTGTCGGTAGCCCCGAGAACTAAGGTTTTCATAAGAATTTTGGAAATTAATTACATTGTCATGCTGAGCCTGTCGAAGCATCTCGCGTGGCGCAGTAATCACCTACGCTTAACAACGAAGCGGTAGAGATGCTTCGACAGGCTCAGCATGACAAACGTGTTTTAGCGCCCTACGGATACAGCCACCGCCTCCGCTACCCGCTCGCCATCCATGGCGGCGCTCACGATGCCGCCCGCGTAGCCCGCGCCCTCTCCGCACGGAAACAGGCCCGCCACCACCGGGTGGCGCAAGGTGTCGCTATCGCGCGGAATGCGCACCGGCGACGAAGTGCGGCTTTCCACGCCCACAATTTGCGCCATGTTCGTGGCAAAATCGGGGATTTTACGGCCGAAGGCGCGGAAGCCCTGCCGTAGCCGCTCGCTGAGTACGGGGCCGAGCACGGCGTCCATCTCTACGCTCATCAGGCCGGGCTGGTAGCTGGTTTCGAGCAGGGTGGGGGAGAGCTTCTTTTGGAGGAAGTCGCCGAGGCGCTGGGCGGGCGCTAGCTGGGTGTTGCCCGCTAGCTGGCAGGCGCGCTGCTCTATTTCCTGCTGCAAGCGCAGGCCGGCCAGCACGCCGTGCCGTGCCACGTCCATGTCGGCCAGCTCCACGGCGGCCACGATGCCCGAGTTGGCAAAGCGCGAGTCGCGGCGGCTGGGGCTCATGCCATTTACCACTACCTCGCCGGGTGCGGTGGCCGCCGGCACGATGAAGCCGCCGGGGCACATGCAAAACGAGAACACGCCGCGCTGGGCATCGCGCACCTTTGTTTGCTCGACCAGCGCGTAGCTAGCGGCCGGCAGCAGCCCGCGCTTGGGCTGCCCGTACTGCGCTCGGTCGATGAGCGCCTGCGGGTGCTCGACGCGCACCCCTAGGGCAAACGGCTTGGCCTCGATGGCCACCCCGCGCCGGTGCAGCAGCTCGTAGATGTCGCGGGCCGAGTGGCCGGTGGCCAGCACGGTGGCCTCGGCCTCCAGGGCCTCGCCGGTGTGCGTGACTACGCCGCGCAAGTGGTTGTTATCCAGAATTAAATCTTCGACCCGCGTCTCAAACCGCACCTCGCCGCCAGCCTCGATGATGGCGTCGCGCAGGCTCTGTACCACGGCGGGCAGCTTGTTGGTGCCGATGTGGGGGTGGGCATCGACCAGGATATCGGGGGTGGCGCCGTGCTGCACCAGCCGCCGCAAGATGCGGCCCACATCGCCGCGCTTGGTGGCGCGGGTGTAGAGCTTGCCATCGGAGTAGGTGCCCGCGCCGCCCTCGCCAAAGCAGTAGTTCGAGTCGGGGTTCACGAGGTGCTCCTTATTAAGGGCAGCCAAATCGCGGCGGCGGGTGCGCACGTCCTTGCCGCGCTCCAGCACGATGGGCTTGATGCCCAGCTCGATGCAGCGCAGCGCCGCAAACAGTCCCGCCGGCCCCGCACCCACAATGAGCACCCGCCGCCGCGCCTGCCGCACATCGGGGTACTCAAACCACGGCCCCAGCAGCTCGCGGGCGGGGGCGGGCGTGGCGCGGTCGTACACGTCGGCCCGCAGGCGGATGAGCGGCCGGCGGCCCCGCGCATCGAGCGAGCGCTTGCGGATGTGCACAAAATCGGCTTCGCCGGGGCGCAGGCCAGCGGCGGCCAAAATGGCCTCGTAGCGGGCCAATTCATCATAAGCTACCTCGGGGGCGAGGGCCAGGTCTAGTTCTTGTTTCATAAAGCAGGCGAACGGGAGTTAACCGTTAAGCAAGCGCGAAATTACGATGGGGGCGGGATGGGTGGGTTTTGGGGCGCAAGGACTATCTTAATTTCTGAGCGCTTGTCACTATGTCTTTGTGACCTATAATTGCGAAACTTATGTCTGCCACTTCGGTGCAATGGAGATGAGGGTGGTTTTAAAAAAACTAATTAGCTGATTATGTTGGATAAGTTTCCAGGTTTACTGGGTTACGGAGGAATAATTGCAATTCATGCTGACTGGCCTATCTATCCAAAGGGGAGTGGATGGGAAGTAGCCCTAAAAACTCTTGGTAACTTTCCATTAGATACTAAATTTTATCAAGTTGATGATATTGATAGATGTAAGCTTTTAATCAATATAAATCCCAAAAGTATTGCTGACCCTTTTAATTACGATAATTATCACGCTGCTATATGGCATGAAGATTTAGTAGAGCTTCATAATATGAATTTTGTATCGGGCGTGTTGGTGCAAACTGATTATGAGTTTGAGATGGCTCGTTTTGAAAAGTTAAAAAAGGAATTCAATGCTAAGGAAAATGAGGACGGGGATTTGATTTTCTATTTTGAGAAAGATGGTAAAATGAAAGACTTAGTTTACTCTCGTCCTGCTTATGATGAGGAAGATGTATTTTATAGTAAATCATGCGCTATTATAGAAGGTGAGATTTCTCTAACGAAAGATGGTATTGCAGCTCTTTTGGATATGGTAAAATCTATTCAGTATACCAGTGAGGTTACTGATTTAGTAAATCCTATTTTGGAAATTAAAAAGTATGACACTGCTATAAGAGAGGCTTAATTATTATTAGAGTCTAGTATAAAAAGTTTCCACGGTATAAATGACTATGGGCAAAAGCTGATTGATTATCATATCAAAAGCATAATAACTGAGAATAATAATTTTTATTCTGCTGCAATTAAATGTTATCGTGGAGAGCTTAGGAGTATATTTAAATTTATACGCAATGATTTTGCTCATAATTTTAAAGTGATAACAAAAAATCAATGCCAGTTAATACTAGCAAGAATAGACGAAACATATCAAGAATTTAAAGAAGTAGTGGAGGTTTATTATCGTGATAAGTAATAAACACTTCGTGAATTTTAGATTTTACACTTTGTTTTCTTCCTAATGCCCGCCCGCTCCCTCAGCCACCTAGCTACCCTAGCCGCTACGGGCAGCCCGGTGTTGCTATCTGAAAACGCTGTTTGTTTATGCGCTACCTGTTGCCGTTGCTTGCCCTGCTACTAGCTGGCTGCGGCAGTCGCGACCCGGCCCGCCACCCCAGTGCCGGGGCTGCCGTTGCGCCCGACAGCACCTTGTCGGCGATGGACCCGGTGCCGACCAACTGGCAGCCCGAGGCGTTTCTGGATAGCGTGGGCCGGCTGCCTATCGCCCCGCTGATGGCCGATGCTACACAATACGCTGACTCCGTGTTTACGCACCAGCCGATGCAGGGCCGGGTATTTAGTGCGGCGGATATCCACTTGTTGAAACAAGCCCAAGTAACGGGGTTTTTAAAGATTCAGGTAGCGCGGCGCATCTTGGGCGATACCAGTATCAGCTCGCGTAGCAATGAGGCAGTGGTGGATGACTCAGTTGTGGCGCAGGGATTGGTACGGGTGCGCTACCTGCCTTTTGGAGCGGACGAATACGGGCTGGACGTGGGCGTGTCGGGGCACCAGGGTTCGGCTATGTACTTTTTCAAAGGCAACCGGCTGATTGCCCGGCACGAAACCCCCTATATCTATGGCCAGTCACTGAAGTACTACCGCGATGCAGAAGGCCACGCGGTGGTTTATTATATCTACGGCTTCTTGAGAGGCTCCGGCAACTGGTGGAACCAGTACTTCTTCTACCGTTACGAGGGCAACCGCTTGGTGCCGGTGCTTAGCGAGCTGCAAAATGGCAATCAGACCGGGTTCGGGTGCATGGGAGCGCGTGACTACTGGCTGGAAGCCACCGTGCAGCAAATCAACCCGCTGACACTAAAGATGGTGTACCATGTGGAGATGCCTGATACGGCCGATACTGCTCCCCGCCTGCTCGACGATTCTACCCTAGTAGTATACCGCTGGAACCAGCAGGCCGGCCGGCTTGAGGGGCAATACCAACGCTCCAAAATCACTTATCCCCAAGTACTGTCCTATTATGCGTCAGATACCGACCTGCTATTTATTAACACCCATTACGCCCGCCTGAAACAAGCACTGGCTGATAGCGTGCAGCGCCCGGCCACCCGCCGTTACCTCTGGGCTATGGGCCAGCACTGAGGCTGGCTTACGCTAGTCGGCCTGGTAATACCATCGGTCCCGGTTCCACTACCTTCGGCGCTATGCTTGCCTCCCCGCCTCGCGCCCGCCTTCCCCGCTCTCTCAGCCACCTAGCGACCCTGGCCGCTACTGGCAGCTTGGTGTTGCTATCGGCCAGCGGGCTAGCGGCCGATGCCAGCCCGCCGCCCGCCCACCCGCCGTTGGCCCAGTTGGCCCGCGAGCCCTTCGACGCCCCGGCGGCCTGGGTTGACTTTACCGAGCTGCTGCGCCTGAACTACGCCTACCTCACGCGGCCCGGCATCGACGGCGAGGCCATTCTGGCGTATTTCGAGCCGCGGGCGAAGGCGGCGGCGAGTAAAGAGGCGTTTCGGGACGTGCTGCAATTGGTGGCGCACAATTTCGCCGACCCGCACTTCATCGTGGGGCCACTCGACTTGCAGGATTACAACGTGGTGCCGACTAGCGCCGACCTGTGCGCCCGCTACCGCGCCCCGCGCTTTGAACTCGTAGACGTGCGCCGCGACAGCGACGCCCAGGCCCAGGGCATCGCGCCGGGCGCCGAAATCAGCAGTATCAACGGCCAAACGCCGCAAGCCGCCGTGGAGGCCGTGATGGGCCGGCCGCTGGCGCAGCTGACCGCGCCGCAGCTCGATGCGGGTATCACCATCGCCCTGGCCGGCTTGCGCCAGCAGCCGCGCCAGCTCACGCTAGCCACGGCGGGCGGGCCGCGCACCTACACGCTGCGCTCGCCCGGCGAGCAGGCCAAGCAGCTGCAAACGGCCCCGCCGCTCAGCATCGAGCGGCGCGGGGCGACGGCCATTATCCGGTTCAACAACTCGCTGGGGCGCAACGAGACGATTGCCAGCTTCCGGGCAGCGCTGCTAGAGGTGCAGGCGGCCAAGGTGCTCGTGCTCGACTTTCGCAACACGCCCAGCGGCGGCAACACCACCGTGGCGCGGGGCATCATGGGCCACTTTGTGCGGCGCGAGCAGCCCTATCAGGTACACGTGGTGCCCAGCGAAATGCGCCGCTACGGCGTGCCGCGCAAGTTTGTGGAGTATGTGCTGCCTATCGCGCCCTACTACCCCGGCCGGGTGGTGGTGCTCGGCGGCCACTGGACCGGCAGCATGGGCGAGGGCCTGCTGGTGGGCTTCCACGCGCTCGGCGTCCGCACGGCCGGCTCGGGGCTGGCCGACCTGCTCGGCGGCCTCTTCAACGAGCACCTCGCCCTCAGCGACGCCAAAGTGGACCTGGGCGAAGAGCAGCTATTGCAGGTGAATGGCCAGCCCCGCGAGGACTTCGTGCCGGACATTTTTAGGGAAGCCTGCGAAGGCCGGGCCGGCGACGACCCGCTGCTGGAGCAGGCCATTCGGGCGGCGCGGTGAGGTGGCTGGTTGGGGCTTATACTTGTGTTATGCCAGCAGTGAGGTGATAACTGTTGAAGCGTCCGAAGCAGTGGTCTGGTAGTTCACTCAGTGACTTGTTATTAGGAAAAAGATGACCATGGAATTAATACCAGTAATTGAAATTGGCTATAACAATCAGGGTCTGACAGTGCCTGATAAATATCCTTACTGGGATAACCCTGAAGTTTGGGACGCATACCACGAAGAATCTTATCAAAAGGCCGGATTTAAGGACAAATTTATTCCCTATTTGAAAGGCTCTTCATTATATAAATTTTCAGACATAACCGATAGTAACTTAGCTAAATTAGTTATTGACCAAACACAAGAAATGCGGGATGGAAAACTTGAGCGACAACAAGTGTCTGCGTTTTTTGGCGGTTATGTTTTGCGAGTTGATGAGCAGGATAAGTATTTTCCTCAGTGTTGTGGTACCTTGAGTGACATAGTTTATTGGGATAAGCTTGCTAATGAACAAATTTCTTCTTACGAAGGGCATCCATCCCCTCAAATAAAATTTGAAGGCAGGAATATTATATTTGATTTTTCAACTGATGAGTTTGATGAGCATTTTCAGCCAACACCAGTAGAAAATATTTTTTCAATAGACAGATTTGAACTCAAAAAAGCCGTTGAGAAAGTCAAGGCGGAACTTTTGATTTTTGAGAAGAGACTTAAAAAGATAAACGAAAAGGATAGGCTAGGAATTGATAATATTGGTGCGATATTGATTTGGGAAAACAAGAGTTGCGAATAAATAAAAACGACTCACTGATACTTTATTAGTTGGCCCGCCCGCCGCCGCCCGCCGCTACCTTCGCGGCTATGTCCGCTTCCCCGCTTCGCTCCATCATTTCCGGCTCCATTGGCAACCTTGTGGAGTGGTATGATTGGTATACCTACTCGGCCTTCACGCTCTACTTTGCGCCGGTATTTTTCCCAAAGGCCAGTGCCACGGCGCAGCTGCTGAACACGGCCGCCATCTTCGCAGTGGGCTTTTTGATGCGGCCGCTGGGTGCGGCGCTGCTCGGTGCGTATGCCGATAAAAAGGGCCGGCGGGCGGCCCTGCTGCTCTCGGTGCAATTGATGGCGGGCGGCTCGCTGCTCATTGCGGTGGCGCCGGGCTATGCCAGTATCGGGCTGGGCGCGCCGGCCTTGCTGCTGCTGGCGCGGCTGCTGCAAGGCATCAGCGTGGGCGGCGAGTATGGCACCTCAGCCACCTACCTCAGCGAGATGGCGGGGGCGCGGCACCGGGGCTTCTGGTCGAGCTTTCAGTACCTTACCCTCATGGGCGGGCAACTGCTGGCGCTGAGCGTGCAACTGGCGTTGCAGCAGTTTCTCACGCCCGCCGAAATGACGAGCTGGGGCTGGCGGGTGCCGTTCGTGATTGGGGCCGGGGCGGCGCTGGGGGCGCTTTACCTGCGCCAGCACATGCGCGAAACGGCCGCCTTCGAGCAGGAAAAAACCGACGCGCCTGCCGCCCGCGTGGCCAAGCCATCGGCTTTCAAGCAGTTGCTGGCGTATCCACGGGCCAGCCTCACAGTGGTGGGCCTCACCCTGGGCGGCACGCTGGCGTTCTACACGTTTACTACCTATTCGCAGAAGTTTCTGGTCAATACCAGCGGCTTCAGCAAGGAGCAGGCGACGCTTATTTCGTTTGGGGCGATGGCGGTGGCGCTGCTATTTCAGCCACTGCTGGGGGCCATTTCCGATAGGGTGGGGCGGCGGCCGGTGCTGCTGTTTTTTGGCATCGGGGCCACGCTGGGCACGGTGCCGCTGCTGCGGCTGCTGGCCCACGCGAGTAGCCCGTGGGTGGCCTTTGGCTTGCTGGTGGCGGCGCTGTTTGTGGTGAGCGCCTACACCAGTATTTCGGCGATTGTGAAGGCCGAGCTGTTTCCGACCCAGGTGCGGGCGCTGGGCGTGGGGCTGCCGTATGCGCTCACGGTAGCCATTTTTGGCGGCACGGCCGAGTACATCGCGCTCTTCGCCAAGGAGCAGGGCCGCGAAGAGTGGTTTTACTGGTACGTGACGGGTTGCGCCCTGCTGTCGCTGCTGGTATACTGGCGCATGGGCGAGAGCCGAGCCAGCGGGCATATGGACGGCGGGGCGGCGGCCTAAGCAGATGTTGCGCGGACTTGGTAGCGCGCGTCTTGCCTGCCCAAACGCGCACTACCAAGTCCGCGCAACACCTCACACCAAAACCACGCTGGCAAACTAATTGCCGGGCTTCAGACTTACCTGCTTACACCTCACTTTTTCCCGCACATGCGTTCTATTTTTCCTACTCTGTTCGTGGCAGCTTTTGCCGGTACTGCGCTGGTTTTCGGCTCTCACTCGGCTCACGCCCAGGCCCAAACCACCATGACTGCCCCCGCGCAAGAGAAAAAGCCCGAAGACAAATCGAAGCGCCCAAGCCCGCCGGCCGTGGTAAAAACCACCGTAGGCAGCACCGATGTTACCATCGACTACAGCCGCCCCTCGCTGAAGGGCCGCGAGGCCTACGGCGACAAAACCCCGCTGGCCCCCGCCGGCGACGTGTGGCGCACCGGGGCCAACGAAGCCACCACCTTCACGGTGAGCAAGCCCGTAAAAATTGAAGGCCAAATGCTGCCAGCTGGCACGTACGGCCTGTTTACCATCCCCGGCGCTACCGAGTGGACCATCATCTTCAACAAAACCGCCAAGCAGTGGGGCGCTTACGAGTACAAAGCCGCCGATGATATCCTGCGCGTGAAAGTGAAGCCTAAGGCGCTGGGCGCACCCGTAGAGCAGTTCACTATCACGGCCGATAAAAAGGGCAAAGTGGCGCTGCTGTGGGCAAAAACGGAGGTTGATTTTACGGTGAAATAACGCGCATTCTATCAACCCTATGCGGCCCGGCTGAGTGGTTTCCTGTTAAAAGGAGCTACTCGGCCGGGCCGCTACTTTGTGGGCCAGTCTCAGGCGGTGAGCTGCGCAGCTAGCAGCACCCGCCACGCCTCCGGCACGCGGCCCTCATCTAGCCACTGTCGGGCCAGCAGCGTCAGCTGTTGCTTTTGCTCGGTGGCATCGGCGCGGTGCTTATTCAATAGATAGGCCACCATCGGCTCGGTTTTGATTTCCTCGATTTGCGCGGGCGTGGGCAGGGCGTCGTGCTCCACGTTGGCGAGCTTGGCCAGGTGGTTGCCGGTGAGCACGTTGCTATGCCGAATGTGGGTGGGCAGCGCATCGAAGCCGATGCCGAGGCGCTGGTTGGGCCGCGATACTTTAAACAAGTTTTCGGGGGTGAGGCGGCTGTACCAGTCGCCGCCCAGGCGCGACACGGCCTCAAACTTGTGCGGGTCGATGCCGGGCCGGTCGGCCAGCAAAATATCCTCGCGGAAGTGCGCCTGTACCACGCGGCACACCACCAGATTGCCGTGGCCGGGCGCGTCGCTCAGTGGTATAATCTGCTCGACCACGCACTCAAACGCGGCCGGGCACTCGGCCACGCGGGGCGGCCGTACTTTGGTCGATGCGGCCTCGGTGAGGCCGGCTTTGGCAAACTCATTGGTGCCCCTGGGATACTCGGCGCTGGCCAGCGAAAGCTGCTCTACCAGCGCGTAGTCGGCGATGTTGATGACCACCTCGGGCACCTCGCGCACGTTCAGCAGGGTGTCTTTTTCGGAGTTGTCGCGGGCGCGGTTGGCGGGCGAGAAAATGAGAATGGGCGGGTTGGCGCTGAAGACGTTGAAGAAGCTAAACGGGCTCAGATTGACCTCGCCGGCCGCCGACACGGTGCTGGCAAACGCGATGGGCCGCGGCGCAATGCTCCCAATCATAAACTGGTAAAACTCCTGCGGCGGCAGGTCGGTGGGGGAGATGGGGCGGAAGCTGGGCGCGGGCATAAACAAGGCAGGTCGTGAAAAACCAAAGCTACTGCTGCTTAGTCGGCCGCCTCGCCCACCCACACGATACCTATCTGCACCACGAAAAAGGACTTGCCATCGGTTGTTTCAGTTTTCCAGTGGGGTTTGTTTGCCACCCAGGCACCTAGTTCTGCAAACTCGTCAGGCCAGTAGGTAACGACCTCGGGCGAAGCAGTCCATTTTAACGCTGCTACTCCTGGCATCGATTGGTATTCGGTTGGTAGGGGTTTCTCTAAATCGTAGTTGAAAAGGCCTTCGTACCAAGCCTGGCGCTCTTCGATGCCGGCCACCAGCTGCGAGCGGCCAAACTCGGGCTCGTAGAGCCACACTGCTAAGTAGAAATCGGGATAGCGAGCCGCTAACTCCCGGTGCCAGCGGTGAAAATCGGCCACGAGCCGGCTCACCCACAGCGCCCGAATACTGAGCGGTGGTTTGGTATTCACCGCCCAGGGAGCCAGCCCGAGCTTCACATAGTCGCGGTGGTCCTGGCTAAAATAGGCCAGGTCAAGGTCATAGGGAACGGCGGCCCGCTGCTGGTGGTCGCGCAAAAAGCGGGCGAAGCCGCGCATTCGCTTCCTTCTTCTTTTGAGAGGGAATATTCTTTTGGGGATTCCGGCCATGTCCGAAAGTAAGTAAAAGATTACGAAAGACTATTTTCTTGCTAAACCAGTATACATTTGCTGAATACCTATAGCTTATAGGTAAAACTGCCCTGCCTTACCCCACCCATGCCCACCCCCGCCTGCCCAAAATGCGACTCGAAAGAAGCCACCAAAAGCGGCGTAGTCAATGAGCGCCAACGCTTTCGCTGCAAAAGCTGCGGCTACCACTACACCGTGGCCAAGGTGGGCCGCGAGGTAAACCCCTATTACGTGGTAAAAGCGCTGCAACTCTACATCGAGGGCGTGAGCTACCGCGAAATCGAGCGCCTGCTCGGCGTGAGCCACGTATCGGTGATGAACTGGGTCAAGAAATACGGCGTAAAAGCCCCGCGCCAAACCGACTACCACCCCACGTATAAGATTCTCAACCAAAAGGAGTTGTCGGAATATTTTCAAAAGCCCGAAAACCTAAAAAGTGCCGGCCTGGTCGTGACTGAGCTCGGCGACAAGTACATGATGATACGCTGGGAGCGCTTCCGGGCCGAGTAGGCGCAGCAGCTATACCAGCCTTAGCAAAACGATAGCAAGCGCGCACCAGCCGCTAGCTTTAGCCTACTACTTGCTTTATCAAAGCCGTGGCTTTGCCAACCGGGGCCAAACCCACGATTTTTTGGCTTCCAGCGTAACCTCAACCACTAGTGCCATGCGCCAACCTCCCCCCCTAGACCCCACCGCCAAGCGCCCCGAAGTGGGCCTGTTCAGCGCCATCGTTATTGTCGCCTCGCTGGGCTATTTTGTTGATATCTACGACTTGGTGCTGTTCAGCATCATTCGGGTTGATAGCTTAAAAGGTATTGGGGTGCCCGAGGCCCAGATTACCGACCAGGGCCTGCACCTGCTGAGTATGCAAATGTGGGGCATGCTGCTGGGCGGCATCTTGTGGGGGGTGCTGGGCGACAAAAAAGGCCGGCTTTCAGTGTTGTTTGGCTCTATTTTGCTGTACTCGCTGGCCAATATTGCCAACGGCTTTGTGCAGACTGTGGACCAATACGCCTGGCTGCGCCTGATAGCGGGCGTGGGCCTGGCCGGCGAACTAGGCGCGGGCATCACGCTGGTGGCCGAAACGCTGCCCAAGGAAAAGCGTGGCTACGGCACCATGATTGTGGCGTCGGTGGGCGTGTCGGGCGCGATGGTGGCCTACCTCGTGGGCAAGGAATTTGGCTGGCGCAATGCCTACTTCATTGGCGGGGCGCTGGGCTTGGGGCTGCTGGCGCTGCGCGCCGGCGTGTTCGAGTCGGGCATGTTTGAGCAAACCAAAGAAACAGATGTGGCCCGCGGCAACTTCCTGGGCCTCTTCACCAATGGCCCCCGTTTTTACCGGTACCTGCGCTGCCTGCTGATTGGCACGCCGTTCTGGTTTTTGGTGGGCATCCTCATCACGCTGGCCCCCGAGTTTGGCAAGCATTTTGGCCTGCAAGGGCCAGTTACGGGTGGGCTCAGCATCTTCTGGTGCTACTTCGGCCTCACGCTGGGCGACTTCACGAGCGGCGGCCTGAGCCAGCTGCTGCGTAGCCGTAACCGCACGCTGCAACTCTTCATCGCGGCCACCATGCTGATGGTGGGCATCTACTTATTTGGCTTGCACGGGGCCAGCACCACGGCGTTTTATGCGGTGTGCTTCTTTATTGGCTACGCGGGCGGCTTCTGGGCTTTGTTCGTGACGGTATCGGCCGAGCAGTTCGGCACCAATATCCGCTCGACGGTGGCCACCACGGCTCCCAACTTTGCGCGGGGCGCTACAGTACTCATCGTGCCTATCTTCCAGAGCCTCAAGGCCAATCCTTCGCTGGGTATGGTGGGGGCGGCGGGCATTATTGGGGCGGTGCTGCTGGTGCTGGCCTTCTTCAGCGCCAGCACCCTGCCCGAGACCTACGCCAAAGACCTCAACTACGTGGAGTAACCTTCTGCGTCAATGAGTTGGCAAACGGCAGCTTCCGGGAGGGGGCTGCCGTTTGGCATTTTTGGCGCTTGGTTGATTCACTTTTCGGGTCATGCTAAGCTTAGTTGCAGCACCTGCCAGCGCAAACTGACCGGGTAGGGTAGGTTTCAATCCCTCTTTATCGCTAAATTAATATAGGTTTGCTTATTATCTATCGTTTGCTAAAATTGACAGTAGGTATTCGTAAAGTGGTATTATGAAACCTAAATGCACTTTTTAAATTAGGGTAAGGCTACTGCGCAAGAGTATTATACAGATTATGCATTACTTCTTGCGTTATTCAAAACAATATTTTTTTCACAAAAATGAATAAAACCTATAGTATTTAGCAAAACTACTGCACTCCGGTAGCTAGGCGGCTCGAATGGATGCTACTTAGCCTTGCCAACCGACTCTAGGGCTTGGGCGGGGGCGCTATTGCTGCTGTTAGGGATAACTGCCAAGGTATTACCCAGCCACTTCTCTTCCTTTCATTCCCACATCCACTTATGCGAAATTCTCGCTACGCCCTCGCTTTAGGGGGTATGTTGCTGGCGGGCACGGCCTTTGGCCAGGTCACGCCGCCTGCACCGGGCACGCCACCAGCCCCGGCTACACCCGCCGCGCCGCCCGCTACGCCCGCACCCGCCAAGTCTACGCCCTACGGGGCTGGCATGAAGGTGAATATCTCGCCCGATGGCTCGAAGTACATCCGCTTTCTGGGCTGGGCGCAGTTTTGGGCGCAGTACAACGAAAACAACAGCAACACCCTGCGCAACGGCGTGGCTAAGAGTGACCAACTGGCGTTCAGCATTCGCCGGGCGCGGTTTCTAGCGCTGGCCCAGCTCAACCCCCGGTTTCTGATGATACTGGACATGGGCATGGAAAACCAGTCCTCCATCAGCGGCGGCACCCCCAACGACCCTAACGGCCCCGGCAAACGCGCCACGTTTTACATCCACGAGGCCGTGGGCGAGTACCGCATCAATAAGTACCTCAGCATTGGGGCGGGCCTGAATTACCAGACGGGTATTTCGCGCATGACTTCGGCCAGCACGGCCAATATGCTGGCCTACGATATTCCGGTCGTCAACTTCCCCACGCTCGACCAGACCGACCAGTTTGGCTTTTTCCTGGGGGCGTATGCCAAGGGCCGCATCGGCGGCTTCGACTACAAGCTGGCCATTGACGACGCCTTCGCCCCGAGTGCGGCCAACACGCCGGCCACCGTGCGTACCAACGTGGCCGCCTTCTACCCGCGCAATTCAAATAAAATTTACCAAGGATATTTCGACTACGAGTTCCTGGATAAAGAAGCCAATTTGCTGCCTTTTTCGACCGGTACTTACTTGGGTACCAAGAAGGTATTTAACATCGGCGCGGGTTTTCACTACAATGCCGACGGTATGTTCTCGCGGCCCAACGCCCTGCCGACAACGGTGCCCACCGACCCCTACGCCATTCCGTTTGCCATGCACGACATCAAGCTTTTTGGGGCCGACGTGTTCTACGATGCGCCGCTTGATACGGCTTCCAACACGGCCCTCACCTTCTATGGCGTGTACTACCACTACGACATGGGCCCCAACTACGTGCGCAATGCCGGCGTGATAAACCCCGGCACCAGCATCGCGGCCCCAACGGGCTTCACGGGTGCTACCAACCTCTACGGCAATGCGATGCCGCTCATCGGTACCGGCAATAGCTTCTACGCCCAGGCTGGCCTGCTGCTGCCCAAAAAGCTGCTCGGCCCCAAGGCCAAGCTCCAGCCCTACGTGGCCTACCTGCACAACAACCTGGAAGGCCTGCGCAACCCCGACGGTACCATCAAGGGCGTGAACGTGTACGACGCGGGCCTAAACCTCTACCTCGACGGCCACAACGCCAAATTCACGCTCAACTACCGCGCCCGCCCCGATTTCAGCGACCAAAGCTTTATTCCCGCCAACAATGGCCAAGCTACGGTCAACAGCGTGAACTATCGCCCCGAAGTCACGCTGCAAGCGCAAGTATATCTGTAAGGTAGCTGTAGCGCGAAGCTCTGCTTCGCGAACGATTGCCCGACCTCGCTTGCGCATGTAACGCCCCGCGAAGCAAAGCTTCGCGCTACTTTCCAGCCACCAAATTCCCACCCAACTTTCATGGAACAAAGCCTAAACCCAGCCGCCTACGGCGCGGCCGTGGACGCCCCGGCGGCGCACGACAACAACCAGGTCGATACCAAGACCATCCGGCAGGTTATCACAGCCTCTTCGGTGGGCACGGTTATCGAGTGGTACGATTTCTACATTTTTGGCTCGTTGGCGGCCATTATCGGGCCGGTGCTTTTTGGGCAATCGGGCGATTTGACTAAGTCCTTGCTCGGGGCGCTGGCCGTGTTTGGAGCGGGCTTTGTGGTGCGGCCGTTTGGGGCTGTGTTCTTCGGCCGCATCGGCGACATGATTGGGCGGAAATACACTTTCCTGGTCACGCTGCTGATTATGGGCGGGGCCACGTTCGTGACGGGTCTTATTCCGAGCTACGATTCTATTGGCATCGCGGCCCCGGTTATCGTCGTGATTCTGCGCTTGTTGCAAGGCCTGGCGCTGGGCGGCGAGTACGGTGGCGCAGCTACTTACGTGGCCGAATACGCCCCCGACTCCAAGCGAGGCTACTACACTAGCTTCATTCAAATTACCGCCACGGGCGGGCTCATTCTCAGCATCACCGTCATTCTAATTACCCGCAAATTGCTTGGCGAGCCCGCCTTCAAAGAGTGGGGCTGGCGCATCCCGTTCCTGCTGTCGGGCTTCTTGGTAATTGCTTCGTATTTCATCCGGAAGCGCCTGCACGAGTCGCCACTTTTCGCCAAAGCTAAAGCCACCGGCACCACCAGCAAAAGCCCCCTGCGCGACTCGTTCGTGAACCCCGTCAACCGTCGTTTGGTGCTCATCGCCCTCTTCGGGGTGACTATGGGCCAAGGCGTTATCTTCTACACCAGCCAGTTCCAGGCCTTCACGTTCATGAACGCTACGCTGAAGCTCGACATCGTCAATTCGAGCATTGTCATGGTGGTATCGATGCTGCTGGCCACGCCGTTGTTCGTGTATTTTGGCTCGCTCTCCGACCGCATCGGTCGCAAGCGCATCATCATGACGGGTATGATTTGCGGCGCATTGTTCACGATGCCACTTTTCCACGGCATCCAGGCCTTCGCCGGCCCCATTACCGAAGTCACGCCCGCTACCGTCGATGCCGCTGGCAAGGCTGTGCCCGCCGTTATGAAGGCCCTCAACCCCAACATGCCGGGCATGATTGCGCTCACGTTCTGCCTCGTGCTATTCGTGACGATGGTGTACGGCCCCATCGCCGCTTACCTCGTCGAGCTGTTCCCGACCAGCGTGCGCTACACCTCGCTGTCAGTACCGTATCACATTGGTAATGGCATCTTTGGCGGCTTTGTGCCGCTGGTAGCTACCTCCATCGGCGTATGGGCCGCTGCCCAGCCAGCCGGTACCTTCGCTAACGACCACAAGAGCATTATCGGCCTGATTTATCCGGTAGTCACGGCCTTCATCTGCTTCATCGTGGGCATGGCCCTGATGAAAGACACCCGCAACGTGAAACTGATGGACAGCTAGTTAAAGCAATGTGTGCCAACAAAAACCCGCCTGGCATGCTGCTGGGCGGGTTTTTCGCTTAAAGTGAGGGGCTGATACTTTTGAGAAGCATGAAATCTGAACTGACCCCAATCGACAGCGCGCAGCGCCGGGGCCAGCGGCTGTTGTTCGTAGCCGCCCTGTTTGGGCTGCTGCTCAATTACCCCTTACTGGCTGCATTTGACCACGACGGCCGCGTGGCGGGCGTGCCTGTGCTGTACCTCTACGTGCTCGTGACGTGGCTGCTGCTGATTGCCCTGACGGGGTGGCTGGTGAGAAGTAAAGAGTGACATCATTATAGTTTGTCATTGCGAGGAAGAACGACGAAGCAATCGCACTTGAACGGTACCCGAACAGTTCCTGAAAAGCTCATCTTGATGCGATTGCTTCGTCGTTCCTCCTCGCAATGACAACCATTTTATACGTTGATAATTCCCGGTGAATAAGCTGCTCGTCATAGCGTTTTCCTTTGGCTACTTGGCGCTCCTCTTCGGCGTGGCCTATGCGGCCGAGCGACGTTCGGCGGCGCGCAAAAGCCTGGTGGCCAACCCCTACGTGTACGCCCTGAGCATGGCGGTGTATTGCACGGCCTGGGCCTACTACGGCTCGGTGGGGCGGGCGGCGCACCAGGGGCTCAGCTTTATTGGCATCTACCTGGGGCCGGGACTGCTGGCGCCGGCGTGGTGGCTGGTGCTGCGCAAGATTATTCGGGTGTGCCGGCAGCAGCGGCTCACCTCGATTGCCGATTTTATCTCGGCCCGATATGGCAAGAGTGCTGCACTGGGCGCGCTCGTTACGAGCGTGTGCGTGCTGGGCGTGGTGCCGTATATCGCCTTACAAATCAAGGCGATTGCCAGCTCCTACGTTATCCTCACGGGTGGCAACCAAACGATGAGCACTATCAGTCCGGCATTGTTCACAGCGGGAGCGCTGGCGGTGTTTACGGTGCTGTTTGGGGTGCGCTCGGTAGAGGCCACCGAGCGGCACGAGGGCGTGGTGCTGGCCGTGGCGCTGGAGAGTCTGGTGAAGCTGCTGGCCTTTTTGCTGCTGGGCGGCTTCGTCACGTTCGGGCTGTTTGGCGGCTTTGCCGACGTGTTTGACCAAGCGGCGGCGGTGCCGGCGTTGCGCCAATTATTCACCCTCAAAGGCGCGGGCACCAGCGGGGCCGAGTGGCTGACGCTGCTTGTGCTCAGCATGTCGGCGGTGCTACTGCTGCCGCGCCAGTTTCAGGTGGCCGTGGTAGAAAATGTCGATGAGGACCACCTGCGCAAAGCTATGTGGCTGTTTCCGTTGTACTTACTGATAATAAATTTGTTCGTGCTGCCCGTAGCCTTCGGGGGCATGCTGCGGCTGGGCGGGCGCTTCGATGCCGATACGTTTGTGCTGGCGCTGCCGCTCACGGCAGGGCACTCGTGGCTGGCGCTGCTCACGTACCTGGGCGGGTTGTCGGCGGCCAGCAGCATGATTATCGTCGAAACCATCGCCCTGAGCGTGATGATGAGCAACCACCTGCTCATGCCCTTGCTGGTGCGGCTGCCGGCGGCCCGGCCCGAAGGGCAGCGGCGCTGGTTTGCCTACCTCAGCCGGGTGGCCCTAGAAAGCCGCCGTCTGGCCGTGGTGCTGGTGTTGGCGCTGGCCTTCGGGTACTACGCGGCCATCGGCCGCACGCTGCCGCTGGTCAATACCGGGCTGGTTTCCTTCGCGGCCGTGGCGCAGTTTCTGCCGGCCGTGCTGGGCGGGCTCTATTGGAAAGGTGGCACCCGGCGCGGCGCTACCTGGGGGATATTGGCGGGGTTTGCGGTGTGGTTTTTTACACTGGTGGTACCGACTATGGTGGGGCCGGGCCGGCTGCCAGCGTCGATTTTAACGGAAGGAGTAGGGGGCCTGAGTTGGCTGCGGCCGGGCGCGCTGCTGGGGCTCGATGGCCTCGACTATCTCTCGCACGGGCTGTTCTGGAGCTGGTTTTGCAACATCGGCCTGTACCTGGGCTTCTCGCTGGCCGCCCCGCCCACGGCATTGGAGCTGCGCCAAGCCGATGTATTCGTGGATGTGTTTCGCCGCCGCAGTCTGGCCGAGGAAGTAGCTGGCTGGAAAGGCCACACCCCGCTGCCCGATGTGCGCACGCTGCTCCTGGGCTTCCTCGGAAAGAAGCGTACCAACCAAGCCCTGCGCGCCTTCGCCCAGCGCTTCCCCGACGCGATGCCAGTTAATAGTTATCAGTCAGCAGGTATCACTAATCAAACAGGCACTGCGGAGGAAAAACTTACCAATTCACCAACTCACCAATTCACCGCCACCGCTGCCGACCCGCGCCTGCTCACCTACGCCGAAAAGCTGCTGGCCGGCAGCCTCGGCCCCGCCTCGGCGCGGCTGCTGCTGGCCTCGGTGGCTGGGGCCGAAGAAATCAGCTACGACAACGTAGTCGGCATTCTCAAAGAAAGCCAGCAGCTGCTCGAAGCCAATCGCCAGCTGCAAAAGCAAAGCCGCCAGCTTCAGCGCCTCACCGACGAGCTGCGTCAGGCTTATCAACAATTGCAAGCGCTCGACCAGCAGAAAGACGAATTTCTCTACACCGTGACGCACGAGTTGCGCACGCCGCTCACCAGCATCCGCGCCCTAGCCGAAATTCTGGCCGATAACCCTGATTTGGAAGAAGAAGAACGCCAGCGTTTTCAGCACACCATTGGTCGCGAGGCTGAGCGCCTCACGCGCCTCATCTCGCTGGTGCTCGACCTCGAAAAGCTGGAAAGCGGGCAGGCTACGCTAGTTCGCACCGATTTAGTAATGAGCGAAGTAGCCCAAGAAGCCGCCGAAGCCGTGGGCCAGCTGGCCCGCGAAAAAGGTATTGCCCTGCACCTCGACGTGCCAGCCAATTTGCCGCCGCTCCCCGCCGACCGCGACCGCCTGATGCAAGTCCTCATCAACTTGCTTTCCAACGCTGTAAAAGCCTGCCCGCCCGGTCGCGCCGGTCGCATCGACGTGCTGGCCTGGCCCGCCGCCGACGCCCTGCTATTGTGCGTGGAGGACAATGGCAAAGGCATCGCCCAGGCCGAGCAGCACCAGATTTTCGATAAGTTTTTTCAGGCCCAAAATCAGAATATGCGCAAGCCCGAAGGCTCGGGCCTGGGCCTGGCCATCACCAAAAAAATAGTGGAGCTGCACCAGGGCCGCATCTGGGTCGAAAGCAGCCCCGACCAGGGCGCACGCTTCTTTGTGGAGCTGCCGCTGGTGGCCTCAGTGCGCGCGGCAGCCCCGTTTTCTCCTACACCATCCTTTTCCTTATAACCGCTATGTCTGCTATACTAATCGTTGATGATGAGCCTAATATCGTAATGTCGCTGGAGTTTTTGATGCGCAAAAACGGCTATCAGGTCGGCATTGCGCGCAACGGCACCGAGGCCCTGGCCGCCATCGACCAAACGCCCTACGACCTGGTGCTGCTCGACGTGATGATGCCCGACGTGGACGGCTACCAGGTGTGCCGTCACATTCGGGAAAGCCCCGCCCGCGCCGCCACCAAAGTGATTTTTCTCTCGGCCAAAAGCCAATCTGCCGACGTACAGCAAGGCTACGCAGCCGGAGCCGATTTGTATATTCCTAAGCCATTCAGCACCCGCCAGCTTATGGACAAAGTGCGCGAGTTATTGACTTTGAAACCTGTCTAAAAAATACCGTCCCGTCACGGTGCAAACACGTCCGTCATGCTGAGCTTGTCGAAGCATCTTGGCCGCTTCGTTGCGAACGCCGAGAGTTAGTTCACCAACCAAGATGCTTCGGCTCCGCTTTGCTGCGTTCAGCATGACGGGCGTATCACACTCACCTTCTCCCACCTATCCATTCCCACCCGCCATGAAACGTGCCTGCTCCTACGCCGCCACTCATGCCGCCAGCCTGGCCGACCCGGCCGGATTCTGGTCGGCGCAGGCGGCCAAAATTCACTGGGACAAACCGCCCGTCGAGCCGCTCAGCCAGGATGCCAACGGGGCTTACCGCTGGTTTCGGGGCGGCGAGCTGAACACCTGCTTTCTCTGCCTCGACTACCACGTGCAGCACGGCCGGGGCGAGCAAGCCGCCCTCATTTTCGACTCGCCCGTGACCAACACCGTGCGCACCTACACCTATGCCGAACTGCTCAACCAGACGGCCCGCGTGGCGGGCGGCCTGCGGGCGCTGGGCGTGCAAATGGGCAGCCGCGTCGTCATTTACATGCCCAATATGCCCGAAGCGGTGGTGGCCATGCTGGCCTGCGCCCGCATCGGAGCCATTCATTCGGTGGTGTTTGGGGGCTTTGCGCCGCACGAACTGGCGGTGCGTATTGATGATGCGCAGCCACGAATAATTATTTGTGCCTCAGGTGGGTTAGAATTCGACCGCGTCGTTCCCTACAAGCCGCTGGTGGATGAGGCCATTGCGCAAGCCAGCTTCAAGCCGGCGCACGTCGTGGTGTTGCAGCGCGACTTCGTGAAGGCCAGAATGCAGCCGGGGCGCGATGTTGATTTTCAGCAGCTTTTGCGCGCCGACCCCACGCCCGCCGTGCCAGTGTCGGCCCTGCACCCGCTTTATATTTTGTACACCAGCGGCACCACTGGCCGGCCCAAGGGCGTGGTGCGCGACCACGGCGGCCACGCCGTGGCCCTGCTTTTCAGCATGGAAGCCATTTACAATCTTGAACCCGGCGAGGTCATTTTCACTGGCTCCGATATCGGGTGGGCGGTGGGCAGCAGCTACATCGTGTACGGGCCGCTGCTGCGGGGCTGCACTACGGTGCTCTTTGAAGGCAAACCCGTGCGCACGCCCGATGCGGGCACCTTTTGGCGCCTGGTCGAGCAGCATAAAGTGAACGTGCTGTTCACAGCCCCCACGGCCATTCGGGCCATCAAAAAGGAAGACCCCGACGGGCTTTTTGCTAAAAAATATGACCTCAGCACCCTGCGCCAGCTTTTCCTGGCCGGCGAGCGCTGCGACCCGGCCACCTTCGCCTGGGCCGGGCAATTGCTGGGCGTGCCCGTGGTAGACCACTGGTGGCAAACTGAATCGGGCTGGCCCATGCTGGCCACCCTGATGGGCCTCGAAGAAATGCCGCCGCCCCGCGCCGGCAGCGCCGGCTTCCCGGTGCCCGGCTATAATGTGCAGATTGTCAATGAAGAAGGTCAGCCCGTGCCGCCCGGCACTACCGGCTTGGTGGTGGTAAAATTGCCCCTGCCGCCCGGCTGCTTTCCCACCTTGTGGCGCGATGAAGCCCGCTACCGCGCTTACCTGGATGTGTTCCCCGGCTATTACCTCAGCGGCGACGGCGGCTACCGCGACGCGGAAGGCTACTGCTACATCATGGGCCGCGTCGATGATGTAATCAACGTGAGCGGCCACCGCCTCAGCACCGGCGAGATGGAAGAAATACTCGCCGCCCACCCGGCAGTGGCCGAGTGCGCCGTGCTGGGCCTCGCCGATGCGCTGCGTGGCCAGGTGCCGGTCGGCGTGGTGGTGCTCAAAGATGGCCAAACCATCAGTGAAAATGATATTGAAGCCGACTTAGTGGGCCGCGTGCGGCAGCTCATTGGGGCGTTGGCGTGCTTTCGACAAGTGTTGGTAGTGAAACGATTGCCTAAAACCCGCTCGGGTAAAATCCTGCGCAAAACCTTGCGGCAGCTGGCCGATGGCGAGTCTTTCACTATGCCCGCTACTATTGATGACCCGGCTATTCTGGACGAAATCCGGGCCGGTTTTCAGCGGCGCGGGGTAGGGGAGGACTTTGCTTCGGCTGATAATTCAAAGAGCCTTTTATGTTGATTCTGAAAATGTTAAAGCGTCTGTCATGCTGAGCGCAGCAAAGCGAAGTCGAAGCATCTTGGCTGGGGTACTAACTCCTGACATTAGCAACGAAGCGGCCAAGATGCTTCGACTCCGCTGCGCTGCGCTCAGCATGACGATTGTGTCTATTACGACACGACCACTATGACACGACCACGATTAAAACACTTAACTCTCAACTCCTAACCTTAACTCCACAACCCACCAAATGTCTTTTGCCCGCATCCGCACCCTGGACGAATACAACGCCGCTTACCAACAATCTGTCGATAACCCCGACCAGTTTTGGGGCGATATCGCCGAAGGCTTCACCTGGCGCAAAAAATGGGATACCGTGCGCGGCGGCGAGTTTTCGCCGGCCGGCAGCAGCACGTGGTTTGAGGGCGCGACGCTCAACCTCACCGAGAACTGCCTCGACCGCCACCTCGCCCAGCGCGGCAACAAGCTGGCCATCATTTTCGAGCCTAATGAGCCCAAGGAGCGCCACACCCGCCTCACCTACCGTGAGCTCTACGAGCAAGTGTGCCAGATGGCCAACGTGCTACTAAAGAACGGTGTGCAGAAGGGCGACCGCGTCATCATCTACATGCCCATGATACCGTCGCTGGCGGTGGCCGTGCTGGCGTGCGCTCGCATCGGGGCGGTGCATTCGGTGGTGTTCGCGGGCTTCTCGGCCTCTGCTATCGCCGACCGCGTGCAGGATGCCGGGGCCGAGTTCGTTATCACCGCCGACGGCCTGAACCGGGGAGCGAAGCAGATTCCAGTAAAAAGCGTGGTCGATGAAGCGCTGCAAACCTGCCCCGGCGTGCGCCGCGTGCTGGTGGTAGAGCACACCGCCTGGCCCGTGCGCATGGATGAAGGCCGCGACGTGTGGTACCACGACGAGGTGCAGGGCGTGGCCAAGGCCTGCCCGGCCGTCGAAATGGCCGCCGAAGACCCGTTGTTCATCCTTTACACCAGCGGCAGCACCGGCAAGCCCAAGGGCGTGGTGCACACCCAGGCCGGCTACATGGTGTGGGCCAGCTTCACGTTCCAAAACGTGTTTCAGGTCGAGGAAAACGATGTGTACTGGTGCACCGCCGACATTGGTTGGGTGACTGGGCACACGTATTTGCTCTATGGGCCGCTGCTCACGGGCAGCACCACACTCATGTTTGAGGGCGTGCCCACGTACCCCTCGCCAGGCCGTTTTTGGGAGGTCATTGACAAGCACCACGTCACGATTTTCTACACCGCGCCCACGGCCATTCGCTCGCTCATGGCGCATTCAGTCGACCACGTGCTGGCGTATTCGCTCAGCAGCCTGCGCGTATTAGGCTCAGTGGGCGAGCCTATTAACGAAGAAGCCTGGCACTGGTACCATCAACACGTGGGCAAGGGCCGCTGCCCCATCGTGGACACCTGGTGGCAAACCGAAACCGGCGGCATCATGATTTCGGCCCTGGCCGGCATTACGCCCAGCGTGCCCGCCCGCGCCGGCCTGCCGCTGCCCGGCGTGCAGCCGGTTTTATTAAACCAGGATGGTAGCGAAATCGAAGGCAATGACCAGGAAGGTTATTTAGCGATAAAAGCCAGCTGGCCCGGCGTTATCCGCACCACCTGGGGCGACCATGAGCGCTGCCGCCAGGTGTATTTCGCGCCGTACCCCGGCTACTATTTCACCGGCGACGGCGCCCGCCGCGATGCCGAGGGCCTCTACCGCATCATCGGCCGCGTCGATGATGTGATAAACGTGAGCGGCCACCGCTTCGGCACCGCCGAAATCGAGAACGCCATCAACCAAAGCGAATACGTGGTGGAAAGCGCCGTAGTAGGCTACCCGCACGATGTGAAAGGCCAGGGCATTTATGCCTACGTAATCTGCCAGGGCGGCGTGCCCGAGGGCGACCTCGACCGCCAGCGCGTGGAAGGCAGCATCATCGAGGCCGTAGTAGCCCAAATCGGCCGCATCGCCAAGCCCGATAAAATACAGCTGGTGAGCGGCTTGCCCAAAACCCGCTCGGGCAAAATCATGCGCCGGATATTGCGGAAAGTAGCCGAGGGCGAAACGTCTAACCTCGGCGATACAACCACGCTGCTCGACCCGCTGGTGGTGGAGGAAATTGTGGCGGGCAAAAAGTAAGCTACTAAATCACGGTTTATTATTCAGGAGCGCCGCCCCGAGTACGGGCGGCGTTCTTACTTTTGGCCCGGTTGACTTCTCCCACCCTTCTTCTATGAGTGTAGATTCCCTCTTTCGCCTCGACGGCAAAATTGCATTAGTCACCGGCAGCAACCGAGGCATTGGCCAGGGCATGGCGCTGGGCCTAGCCGAAGCCGGGGCCGATATCATCGGCGTATCGGCCACAATGCCGGCCGATGGCGGCGAAACCGGCCGCCAGGTGCGGGCGCTGGGCCGGCAGTTTCACGCCTACCAGGCCGATTTCAGCCAGCGCGCCAGCGCTGATGCCTTCACGCAAAAGGTATTGGCCGACTTCGAGCGCATTGATATTCTCGTAAATAACGCCGGCACCATCCGCCGCGCTCCCGCCGCCGAGCACTCCGATGAGGACTGGGACGACGTGCTGGCCATCAACCTCGATTCACCTTTCCGCCTGGCCCGCGCCATCGGCGGCCGGATGCTGAAACAAGGCTCGGGCAAAATCATTTTCACGGCCTCGCTGCTCACCTTCCAGGGCGGCATCAACGTGCCCGGCTACGCCGCCAGCAAAGGCGCTATTGGCTCCGTAGTCAAGGCCTTAGCTAACGAATGGGCCGGCAAAGGCGTGAACGTGAACGGCATTGCCCCCGGCTACATCGCCACCGACAACACCGAAGCCCTGCGCAACGACCCCGACCGCTCGGCGAGCATCCTGGGTCGCATCCCGGCCGGCCGCTGGGGCGAGGCTGCCGACTTCAAAGGTCCAGTAGTATTCCTCTCCTCGGAAGCCGGGGCGTATGTCCATGGCACCATCCTCACCGTCGATGGCGGCTGGATGGGCCGCTAAGTCGTCGCCCATTACAAAACCCCCACCATAATAAAAGCCAGTCAGCCCGCGCAGCGGGCGTATCTGCGAAATCCGTTAAATCTGTTAAATCTGCGGTTTATGAAATCCCGTTTTGCCATTGGTCCCCGCGAGACGGCCGGCCTCAACACCACCGGCCTGCGCGAGCACTTTCTCATCGAAAACATCTTCTCGCCCGGCGCTATCGAGCTGACCTACACCCACTACGACCGCATGATAGTGGGCGGGGCCATGCCTACGGAGCTGCCCTTACCGCTGCCTAACCCCGAAAACCTCAAAGCCAATTTCTTTCTGGAGCGCCGCGAGCTGGGCGCGCTCAACGTGGGCGGCGCGGGCCAAATCGTGGTCGATGGCACGACTTACGAGTTGGGCAACCAAGATTGCCTGTACCTAGGTAAAGGCTGCAAACAGGTTGAGTTTAAAAGCGTAAACGCCGCCGAGCCGGCCAAGTTTTACCTGCTTTCGGCCCCCGCGCACAAGGAATACCCCACCACCCGCCGCACCCAGGCCGAGGCCACGCCCGTGCAAATGGGCGCTACTGAAACCGCCAACGAGCGCACCATTTACAAGTACATCTACAACGAAGGCATCCCGAGCTGCCAGCTCGTGATGGGCCTCACCCAGCTCAAGCCCGGCTCGGTGTGGAACACGATGCCCTCGCACGTGCACGACCGCCGCATGGAGGCGTATTTGTATTTCAATATGAACAACGGCCAGCGCATCCTGCACATGCTGGGCGAGCCCAGTGAAACCCGCCCGCTGTGGGTGAGCAACGAGCAGGCTATTTTGTCGCCGCCTTGGTCTATCCACACCGGCTGCGGCTCGGCGGCCTACGCCTTCATTTGGGGCATGGCCGGCGAAAATCTGGAATACACCGACATGGACCCGGTGGCCTTGGCTGACCTGCGGTAAACGTTTAAGAGGTTAAAACGAGTGTTGAGAAAACGTCTGTCATGCAGAACGAAGTGAAGCATCTCGCGTGGCGCACTAATCATATGTTGCGAGCGAGATGCTTCACTACGTGCTGCATGACAAACGTTTTTGCTTTCCTAGGTTCCGAAGTAAGTGGTATGTAAGGCATGCTCACTAACTTAACTACTTATCAAATAGGCTTGAAAAATAAACTTCGCTTCGCTTACTGGCTGGCTGGCTGGCTGTTGCTGAGCGGCCACCTAGCAAGTGGGCAGGCTGTCGCTCCGCGAGCAATTATTCGCCCGGCAGCCCAGCCACGCACCACGGTGCAGTATGCCAAGGGCTTCACTATCCAGTACCTACCCGGATATAAGGTCGTCACCATCCTGAATGGAACGGGCAAGCAAGCCGCCGCTACGCGCTACGCGCTGGTGCCGCGTGGCAAGGCCCACCCGGCCGGCTTCCCGGCCAATCAAGTGGTTGAAACGCCGATTCGCAGCTTGGTCGGGCTGTCGTCGCTGCACGTGGCGCTGGTCGATTTTTTAGGCAGCGACGATGTGCTGGTAGGCCTGGGTAGCCTGCAATACGTGTCGGCCGTACCAGTGCGGCAGCGCATCACGCAGGGCAAAATCTTCGCCGTGGGCGATGGCCGCGAGCTGAATAACGAGCTGCTGATTGCCAAGAACCCCGACCTAGTAATGGCCACCGGCTGGCCCGGCGAAGGCCTGAGCAAGTACCAAACCATAGGCCAGGCCGGCATCCCGGTGATGCTGAATTCGGAGTGGGTCGAAACCACGCCCTTGGGCCGCGCCGAATGGGTGAAAGTGATGGCCGCCCTGCTCGATAAGGAAGCGCTGGCCAACCAGAAATTCGACCAGATGGCCCACGAGTACCACCGCCTGGCTGCCCTGGCGAGCAAGGATAAAAAGCGGCCGACGGTCATTCTCAACGTGCCGTTCAAAGACGTGTGGTACGTGCCCGAGGCTGGCAATTACATGACCACGTTTTTGCGCGATGCGGGCGCTACCTACCCTTGGGCCAACCAAAAAGCTACCGGTAGCCTGCCCCTTACCGTGGAGGCCGTGGCCCCAATAGCCCTGGCCGCCGACTATTGGCTGCAACTCGGCACCCTCAGCACCAAGGCGGCCCTTGTGGCCCAGGATGTCCGCTTTGCCGAATTTAAGCCCTTTAAAATCAATCACCTTTATAACAACAACCGCCGCACCAACGCCCAGGGCTCTAACGATTATTGGGAATCGGGCGCAGTGCGACCCGACTTGGTACTGGGCGATTTGATACAGATACTGCACCCCGCGCTGCTGCCCGGCCGGCAGCTGTATTATTACCAGCCGCTGCGGTGAGCGAGTTAGCGACCACCGAAACCAGGCCCGCCGGGCGCTGGCTGCTGGCGTTGGCGGCGCTGGTGGTAGTGTGCTTTGTGCTCGATTTGGCGCTGGGGTCGGTGCGGATTCCACCAGGCGCAGTGGTGAAGATTTTGCTGGGCCAGCAGAATGAGCCGGCCGCCTGGGCTTTCATTGTGGAGAAGATTCGCCTGCCGAAAGCGCTGACGGCGGTATTGGTAGGCAGTGGGCTGGCGGTGAGCGGCTTGCAGATGCAGACGTTGTTTCGCAACCCGCTGGCTAGCCCGTCGGTGCTGGGTATTTCGGCGGGCGCGGGGCTGGGGGTGGCGGCGCTGCTGCTGGCGGGCGGCAGCGCGGCGAGCACCTACGTTATCCGGCAGTTGGGGCTGGGCGGCAGCTGGGCGCTGGTAGCCGCGGCCACGGCTGGTGCTGCCCTCGTGATGGCGCTGGTACTGGTGCTTTCAGCGCGGGTGCGCGACAATGTGGTGATGCTCATCGTGGGCATGATGCTCGCCAGCATCTCGCTGGCGCTGGTGAGCGTGTGGCAATATTTCAGCGCCCCCGAGCAAATTCAGGAATATTTGCTCTGGACGTTTGGCTCGTTGGGCGGCGTGGTGGGGCCGCAGCTGGGCGTGCTGGCGCTGGTGGTAGGTGTGGGGTTGCTGCTAGCTTTTGCCTCAGCCAAGCCGCTGAATGCGTTGTTATTGGGTGAGAATTATGCCCGTAGCCTGGGCCTCACGGTGGGGCGGGCACGCGCGCTTATCATTGCCAGCACGAGCCTCTTGGCGGGTAGCATCACGGCGTTTTGCGGGCCGATTGGCTTCATCGGCATTGCGGTGCCGCACTTGGTACGCGGGCTGCTGGGCACCACTAATCACCGGGTGTTATTACCAGCCGCTTGCTTGGCCGGCGCGGCGCTGATGCTATTTTGCGACTGCCTCACGCAGCTGCCCGGCAGCCAGGCGGTGCTGCCCGTGAGCGTGGTGACTTCGCTGCTGGGCGCGCCGGTGGTGCTGTGGGTAGTACTGCGGCGAAAGGGTATGCGGGCATAATAGCTACTACAACAATTTGCGGTCGTTATGCTGAGCTTGTCGAAGCATCTCGCTCGGTGCAGTAAGCAATACGCAAGCAATGAAGCGAGTGAGATGCTTCAATAGGCGGACGCCATATGAGCATGACGACCGCAGATTGTTATGTGTCAATAATCAATGGATAACCCAATTGAACCCTAACCCCGCCTCAGTACTCGCCGCCGAAAACCTGGTCGTAGGCTACACCAGCGGCCGCACCTCCAAGCCTATAGCCGGCCCGCTGCACTTCACCATCCAACCTGGCGAACTAGTAGCCCTGCTCGGACCCAACGGAGCCGGCAAATCAACACTGCTGCGCACGCTGGCCGGCTTGCAGCCCCCCCTAACCGGCCGCCTCGACCTCGGCAGCACGGCGCTGGTCAACTTGAGTGCCAGCGACCGAGCCCGCCAACTCAGCATCGTGCTCACCGACCGCGTGGAGGCCAGCAACCTCACGGTGCTGGAGCTGGTGCGCCTGGGCCGCCACCCGCACACCAGCTGGCTGGGCGGCCTCACTGCCCACGATGAAGCCCAGGTACAAGCTGCCCTGGCGGCCACCGATACCGCTGGTTTTGCCCCGCGCCAAGTAGGTGAGCTGAGCGACGGCGAGCGCCAGAAAGTGCTGCTGGCCCGCGCCCTGGCCCAGGATACGCCCATCATCCTGCTCGACGAGCCCACCGCCCACCTCGACCTGCCCAACCGCGTGAGCCTCATGCGCCTACTGCACCGCCTGGCCCGCGAAACCGGCAAGGCCATCCTGCTTTCGACCCACGAGCTCGACCTGGCTCTGCAAGCCGCCGACCGCATCTGGCTGCTGCCCACCGATGGCCAGTTGCGCATTGGCACCCCCGAAGACCTGGTGCTGAGTGGCACTTTCGCCGCTGCCTTCGCCCGCGAGGGCCTGGCCTTCGACCCCGCCACCGGCACCTTCCAGCTCCACGAAGCCCACGGCCCGGCCGTGCGGCTGCTAGGGGAGGGGGCCGCCGCCTTCTGGACGCGCCGCGCCCTAGAGCGCGAGGGCTATACGCTCACTACCAGCCCCGAAGCCCCTTGCCAGCTAGTGGTGAGCGGCACGCCTCCTACCCAGCAATGGACGAGCCAGCTTGCTGGTAAGCAGCGCACCTACAACACCGTGCAGGAATTATTGGCCGGCTTGCAGGCGCAACACGACGACCTGCCCAAGCAACGGACCCAATAAGTCAGGTGCGGCCTTCAGCTTCCGCGCTCCTCCGCAAATTCTGCTGCGCCTTCCGCAGTGAAAAATAACCAGGATAGTGGTTTTTAGCTCAATACGGCTGACCTTAGCGCTCCTTCACGTAGCGTCAGCCTCATGCCCCAGCCTCCAGCCGACTCCAGCCTCCAGAAAACGCTGACGCCACTGGGCTTGTGGGCCATTGCCGTGGGCCTGGTTATTTCGGGCGAATACTTCGGCTGGAACTACGGCTGGGAGCAAGCCGGTCCGGTAGGAATGCTGGTGGCCACGCTAGTGGTTACTGTCTTGTATATCACCTTCATCCTCAGCTTTACGGAGCTTACCACGGCCATTCCGCAGGCGGGCGGGCCGTTTGCCTACGCGCACCGGGCGCTGGGGCCATGGGGCGGGTTGGTGGCCGGCTACGCCACGCTGGTCGAGTTTCTGCTGACGCCGCCGGCCATTGCGCTGGCGCTGGGCAGCTACGGGCACTTCCTGCACCCGGCGGTGCCGGTGCTGGGCACGGCGGTGGGTTGCTACGTGGTTTTTACGTTGATAAACCTGCTGGGTATTCGGGAATCAGCTAAGTTCTCGCTGGTGGTTACGGTGCTGGCGGTGGGGGAGCTGCTGGTGTTTATGGGCTTTATGGTGCCGCATTTTCGGGTAAGTAATTTTCTGGCGCACCCAGTGCCGCTGAGTGTAGCGGGCGTGTTTGCGGCGCTGCCGTTTGCCATCTGGTTTTACCTGGCCATCGAGGGCGTGGCTATGGTAGCCGAGGAGGTGCAGGAGCCCCGCCGCACCCTGCCGCTGGGCTATGGCTACGGCCTGGGCACGCTGGTGCTGCTGGCCCTGGGCGTGATGGTGCTCACGGGTGGGGCCGTGCCCGATTGGCGGCAGCTAAGCCACCTCGACTACCCTCTGCCCGAGGCGCTGGCCCGCGTGCTAGGCCAGGCCAGCCCGTGGACTAAGTTCTTCGCCAGCATTGGGTTGTTTGGGCTAGTGGCGTCGTTTCACGGCACCATTATCGGCTACTCGCGGCAGGTGTTTGCGCTGGCGCGGGGCGGGTATTTGCCCGGCTTTTTGGCCCGGCTCAATGGGCGGGGCGCGCCGCACTGGGCCTTGGTGGCGGGCGGCGGCATTGGGGTGGTGGCCGTGCGTTATGGCCATACCGACCAAGTAATTATCCTCTCGGTGCTCGGCGCGCTGGTGATGTACGTGGTGAGTTTGGTGAGCCTATTTGCTCTGCGCCGCCGCGAGCCGGAGCTGGTGCGGCCGTTTGCGGTGCCGGGCTACCCGGTGGTGCCGGCGGTGGCCCTGGTGCTGGCGCTGATAAGCCTGGGCACGCTGGTGTACAATAACTTGCTGCTGAGCGGTATTTTCCTGGCGGGCTTGGTTTTGGCAATGCTGTTGTATCAATTGCTCGGACGAAAGCAGGCGTAAATTTCCCGCAGAGTTTCGCAGGGTAAGGCGAGGGATTTCGCATGGTTTAATTAGCGTGGACATTGATAATTGCTCACTGATAACTGATAATTGAGAAGATGTATCGTCACGTTATCGGCTCCCGCGCCTACACCTTCGCCGACCTGAAAACACTGCTGGCGCGGGCCACCCCGCTGCGCTCGGGCGACGTGCTGGCCGGCGTGGCCGCCGCCACCTACGAGGAGCGCGTGGCCGCCCAATACGCCCTGGCCGATGTGCCGCTGCGCAACTTTCTGCACGCGCCGCTAGTGCCGTATGAGCAGGACGAAGTAACCCGCCTCATCCTCGATACGCACGACGCAATAGCCTTCGCACCCATCGCCCACTTCACCGTGGGCCAACTGCGCGACTGGCTGGTGTCAGACGAAGCCGATGGCGCGACGCTGCAAGCCCTGGCCCCCGGCTTGATGCCCGAAATGGTGGCTGCCGTCAGCAAATTGCTTCGCAACCAGGAGCTAATCGCCGTGGCCCGGCGCGTCGAGGTCATCACGCGCTTCCGCAATACGCTGGGCTTGCGCGGGCACCTCGCCACCCGCCTCCAACCCAACCACCCCACTGACGACCTGCGCGGCATCGCCGCCAGTTTGGTCGATGGCCTGCTCTACGGCAGCGGCGATGCCGTAATCGGCATCAACCCGGCTACTGATAACCTCAAAGCCGTCAGCGACTTGCTGTATATGCTCGATGCCGTGCGCGAGCAGTACGCCATTCCCACGCAGTCGTGCGTGCTAAGCCACGTCACGACCACCTTACAGCTGATTGAGCAGGGCGCGCCGGTCGATTTAACGTTTCAGTCCATCGGCGGCACTGAGGCGACGAATAAGAGTTTTGGCGTTAGTCTAAGCTTGCTACAAGAAGCCCACGAGGCTACCCTAAGCCTCAACCGGGGCACGCTGGGGCAGGATGTCATGTACTTCGAAACCGGCCAAGGCAGTGCTCTGTCGGCCAATGCTCACTACGGCCTCGACCAGCAAACCTGCGAGGCGCGGGCCTACGCCGTGGCTCGGCGCTTTCGGCCGCTACTCGTCAATTCGGTGGTCGGCTTCATCGGCCCCGAGTATTTATACGATGGCAAGCAGATTATCCGCGCCGCGTTGGAGGACCATTTTTGCGGCAAGCTGTTGGGTTTGCCGATGGGCGTAGACGTGTGCTACACCAACCACGCCGAGGCCGACCAGGACGACATAGATACGCTACTCACGGTGCTCGGCGTAGCCGGCTGCACCTACATCATGGGCATTCCGGGGGCCGATGATATTATGCTCGGCTACCAGTCCACGTCGTTTCACGATGCCTTGTATTTGCGGCGCGTGCTGGGCTTGCGCCCGGCCCCCGAGTTTGCTGCGTGGCTGGCGCAGCAGGGTATTTTTGATGATAAAGGACATCAATTGCCGGCCGTTGCAGCTTTGGGGTTGCTGAGGCAGCTGCCAGTAGCGCTGCAGTAGGTGTAGTGAGAAAAAATGTTTGTCATTGCAAGAAGGCACGACGAAGCAATCGCCCCCGAACGGAACCCAAATAGCTTGACCTGATGCGATTGCTTCGTCGTGCCTCCTCGCAATGACAAGTGTATTTTAAGGTATCATCCTGTAAAAACCTCGCATGGACAACCTGCCCGAACTGTCGCCCACCTCGCCGGAGCCCGACCCGTGGGCGGGTTTAAAAGCCTTCACGGCCGCTCGCATCGCGCTGGGTCGCACGGGCACCAGCGTACCGTTGCGCGAAGCCCTGGCTTTCAAACTAGCTCACGCTCACGCCCGCGACGCCGTGTATTCGGGGCTGAATGAGGAAAAGCTGCTAGCCGAAATTGCCGCGCTACCTATGCCCGTTTGCCAAGTAAACAGCCAGGCCCAAAACCGTCAGGAGTACTTGCAGCGCCCCGACCTAGGCCGGCAGCTAAACGAGGCTTCGAGAGCTGTTCTAACCGAGCAAGCTGCCAATAGCTGCGACCTAACTATTGTACTCGCTGATGGCTTATCGGCTACCGCCATCAACGACCACGCCCTGCCGCTGCTACGCCTGCTGCTGCCCGAGCTGCGAGCGGCCGGCTTCCAATTGGGGCCACTGGTGCTGGCCGAGCAGGCCCGCGTAGCGCTCGGCGACGAAGTCGGCCACTTAGTAAAAGCGCGGCTCGTAGTGGTGCTCATCGGCGAGCGTCCGGGGCTGAGCGCGCCCGATAGTCTGGGTGCGTATTTCACGTTTGCCCCGCGCCCCGGCCTCACCGACGAGGCACGCAATTGCGTGTCAAATATTCGGCCCGCTGGCCTGGCCTACACCCCAGCGGCGGCCAAACTAAGCTGGCTTTTGCGCGAGGCTCTGCGCCGGCAGCTCTCGGGCGTGGAGCTGAAAGACCAGGCCGACGCGCTATTGCCAGATGCCGGGTAGTAGGGTAGGAGCGCTGTTTTTTTAACCGCTACGCAACGCTAATGTGGCGCTTTAGGCCGGCGCGTTTGGGAATTTGCCCGTATGGGAGTGCGGCGGGGCTAAGATGCAGTGCCCTGCTGTTGCTCGGCTTATGGACCACTTGCCTACTTCTTCCGGCAATCTTTCTACCCTTACGTTTGTGCAGCGGGTGCTCATTGTGGTGAGTATTACGTTGCTGGCGCTCCTGTTTCTGGTGGGCGCGGGCATGGCGTTCAGCGTGTTGCTGCGGGTGCTGGCGGCCCTGCTCATTGCGTTGCCACTGCGCGCCGGGGGCGACTGGCTGCACCGCCGCACCGGCATGCCAGCCGGGCTGGGCCTGCTGCTGGTGACGCTGGTAGTCGTAGCCTCGCTGGTGGCCATGTTCTGGCTGTTTTCGGCCCGCATCGGCGAGCAGATACAAGGCTTGCAGCAGCAGCTGCCCCTGGCAATGCAGGACGTGCAAGCCCACATCAAGGACACGGAATGGGGCCAGTGGTTGGCCCGCGAAAACCTCGACTACACCAAAGTAGTGGGCGGTACCTCGGAGTGGCTGGGCCGCGCCACGGGCATTTTTTCCACCTCGCTCAGCATCGTGGCCGATGGCTACGTCATCACCTTTCTGGCCGTCTTCCTGATGCTCCAGCCCAAAACATACCGCGCCGGACTGGTGATGCTGGTGCCCAAAGCCGGCCGGGCGCGGGCCACCGTAGTACTCAATTGCATCAGCAGTACGCTGGTAAAATGGGTGCTGAGCCGGTTGGTGTCGATGCTCTTCGTGGGCGTGTGTACGTGGCTGGGCCTTACCTTAATGGGCATGAAAATGGGCGCCGTACTCGGGCTGTTTGCGGGCTTGGTAACGTTCATCCCCAATATCGGTCCCATCGTCTCAATGGTGCCGGCCGCGCTGCTGGCCTTCGTGTACGGCGGGCCGCAGCAGGCGCTCTACGTGGTGGGCCTCTACCTCGTGGTGCAAACGCTGGAAAGCGCCGCCGTGTCGCCGGTGGTGCAGCAGCGGCTTATTCAGATGCCGCCCGCGCTCATTCTTATTGGCCAGCTGATTATTGGGGCGTTTACTGGGCTGTTGGGCCTCACGTTGGCTACGCCTATCATCGCCATTATCATCGTGTTGGTGAAGATGTTGTACGTGCAGGACGTCTTGGGCGACGAGGAGGTAACGGTGTAGATTTTTGGTTCGTCACCTAACGCGTGTACCCCACCCCCGGCCCCTCCCCTCCGGGAGGGGGGAGCCTATCGTT
>JBPBQK010000042.1:0-79899 GCA_050954845.1 Janthinobacterium lividum | reverse complement strand
ACCTGGTCAATGGTGAACTGGCCCGTTGCGTAAGCGGCAGCCACCCGTTCGCGCAAATCATTTGAATAAGCTTGCATAGCGCAATCTAAACTAAAAACCCGTACACTTACTCCGAAACCGCTCTAAGCAGGTGCTATAGCAGGGGGCAAAGGAGGGAAAAAGAGCATTCCGCCGCCAGTAGAGCCGATTATCGACCAGCTGGGGAAGCCGCCGCTCAGTTGCCAGGGCTCCCCATAGTCATCTTCGCTTTGAATATAAAAGCGATAGCCATTCGAAAAAGACAGCGCCAAAGAGCCGTCCGCGAAATAGTCGAGGCCCGTGATGGGCAGCAGGTTAATCCTGGAAAAGAAGAGCAACGCTTGCTCATCGGGTGAGAACGTAGCCGCCGGATAAGCAAAAGGAGGCTCCAGTACTAACTGGCTGGAAATTGATAGGGTAACGTCCTCATGGGGCGGCGCATCGGTACGAAACTGAATGCCCAAAAATTGGTGATAAAGGCCAAAGCTTTCCACGCAGGCACCGAGCAGTTGCTCCCGCATAAATGCTACGTGTATAGCGTCATATTCTTGATTCGTGGGCATATACTGCAAGGTGGTTTAGTGCTGTAACTACTGCTCCAAATCCGAAACAAGCTTACTGTTCAGCGCCCGGCCCGGCCGCGGCCACATGAGCAGGCAGCGGCCGAGCCGGGCGTTGTTGAAGTTCGGCACGCCGCGTAATCGCGTGCGGTACCGGGCGAGTTGCCTGGGCTTAGCGCCCTACTCCACTACCAGACGCATAGTGCGGGTGGTGGCGCCCGCGGTGGCGCGCAGCAGGTAGAGGCCGGGAGCCAGGCCGCGCAGGTCTAGCTCAGGGGCTTGGGTGGTGCGGGCTAGCCGGCCTTGCGCGTCGAAGAGCTGGCCGGCTACCGGGCCGGCTGGCAAGCCCAGCAGCTGCACCCGGTCGTGGGCGGGGTTGGGGGCGAGATGCCAGGCCGCGGCCGTGCCGGCTGCCAAGGCTGCCAGCGGGGCTCCGCCATTGGCGATGAATACGGGGGTGGCGCTGCCGGGCAGGCCGGTGCCCAGTTGGCCGCGCTCGTTGTAGCCCCAGGTCCAGAGGCTACCGTCTTGCCGGATGCCGGCCCCGTACTCGACGCCCAGGCCAGCGCTTTGCCAGGTGGCGGTGCCCTGCTGCACGGGGGTAAGCTGGTCGTTGGTGGTGCCCAGACCCAGCTGGCCGTAGTAGTTGGCCCCCCACACCCAGAGCGTATTATCCTGGCGCAGCGCCAGCGACGTGTAGGAGGCCGCGCTGACGCTGCGCCAAGTAGTGGCCGTGCCCACCTGGGTGGGGGCCAGCACATCGGTGGCGATGCTGCCCACGCCCAGCTCGCCGTAGTTGTTGTGCCCCCAGGCCCAGAGGGTGCCATCCGCTTTGAGGGCTAGAGTATAGAATACACCCGCGCTCACGCTGCGCCAGGCGGTGCTGGTGCCGACCTGGGTAGGCACGAATGTGGGGGCCGGGGATGGGCTGCCCATGCCGAGCTGGCCCAGGTTATTGGTTCCCCAGGTCCACAGCGTGCCGTCCGCTCGCACGCCCACGCTGTGCATCCAGCCCGCCCCGATGCTAAGCCAGGTGGCGGTGCCCACTCGCACCGGGACCGTAACGGCGGGGCTGCTGCCGGTGCCCAGCTGGCCAAAATTATTATCGCCCCAGGCCCAAAGACTACCATCCGTTTGCAGGGCCAGCACCTGGCCCACGCTGACAACGACGCTGCGCCAGGTAGTGGCCGTGCCTACCCGCACAGGGGTGCTGGTCGTATAAGTGAGGGCCGCGCCGGTGCCCAGCTGGCCGTAATAATTATCGCCCCAGGCCCAGAGGCTGCCATCGGGCCGGATGCCCAGCGTAACCGAGCTGCCGCTGGCTACGCTCTGCCAGGCGCTGGTGCCCACGGTTATTGGCAGGTCCTGGTCGGTGGTGGTGCCGTCGCCGAGCTGGCTGCTGTAATTAGCGCCCCAGGCCCGCAGGCTGCCATCGGTGCGGATGCCCAGCAGGTGGTCGGTGCCCACCCCCAGGCTACTCCACGGCGGCGTCGAGGGCAGCTGGCCCGGCAGCAGCTGCGGCCCGCCGGTGCCGGTGCCCAGCTGGCCCAGGAAATTGCCGCCCCAGGTCCAAAGGGTGCCATCCTGGCGCAGGGCGGCCGCATGCGCGGCGCCTGCGCTCAAGCCAGTCCAGGTAGTGGCCGTGCCGACCTGGGCCGGGATAGTTTGCGTTTGCGCAATGGTAGTACCCCGGCCTAGCTGTCCCCAGCGGTTGTAGCCCCAGCTCCAGAGGGTGCCGTCTTGCCGCCGGGCCAGCGCAAAGCCGTTGCCCGGCGCTACGCTTTGCCAAGTGGTGGCGGTGCCTACCTGGCTAGGTGCCAGCTGGTTGGCGGTGGTGCCGGTGCCGAGCTGACCCTGGTTGTTGGTGCCCCAGGCCCAGAGGGTGCCATCCTGGCGCACGGCCAGCGAGTAGCTAGGGCCGGCCTCGGCGCTAACCCAGGTGGCGGTGCCCACCCGCGTGGGGCCAGTGGGGCTGGTGGTGGTGCCCAGACCGAGCTGGCCGACGTAATTGTCGCCCCAGGCCCAGAGGCTGCCATCCGTTTGCAGGGCCAGGGTGTGGCCGTTGCCGGCGCTCACGCGCTGCCAGGTGGTGGCGGTGCCCACCTGGGTAGGGGCCGGCTGGCTGGTAGTAGAAGCTGCGCCCAGGCCTAGCTGGCCCGACCCATTATACCCCCAGGCCCAGAGCGTGCCATCGGCCCGAACGGCCAGCGTGCAGCTGTAGCCCGCGCTGGCGCTCAGCCAGTTGCTGGCGCTGCCCACTTGCGTGGGCGTGCGCTGAACGCTGCTGCTGGTGCCCAGGCCCAGCTGGCCGAAGGTGTTGGTGCCCCAGGCCCAGAGGGTGCCATCGGTGCGCACGGCTACTACATGGTTGTAGCCCGCGCTCACGCTGGCCCAGTTGGCGGCAGTGCCCACCTGCTGGGGGGCCAGCTGATAGGTAGCGGTAGCGTTGCCCAGGCCTAACTGGCCCCCGTTGTTTTGGCCCCAGGCCCAGAGCGTGCCATCGGGGTGAATGGACAGGGTAAAGCTTTGGCTGGCCGCCACGCGCTGGGCCGCGGCTGGCCCTGTGCCGGCCAGCAGCACCAGCAGCCCGAGCAGCCACGTGCGTAAAGTAGAGGTTTGCATCAAGAAAGGGTGGGAAAGTAAATGAAGGAGCTAATGTAGCGAGCACTTAGCTGATTACCTCCCATTACCTCACTGCTGCACGTAGCGCCCCAAATCCGAAATATTCTTAATGCCCAGCGCCCGCGCCTGCTGCCGCCGCATGAGCAGGCAGTAGGCATTGTTGAAGCCCAGCGGGGCGCGCCACGCCAGCCCGTAGCGCCGCTGAAACTCGGCCTGCACATAGTTATATACCGCCGCGGGCCGCCCGCCCAGCGAGTCGAGCACCGCCGCCGAAGGCTGCAAAAGCACCTGCAAGCCCGTGCCCGTGTACTCGGGGTACATATCAATCTGCCCGCCGCGCAGCGCCTCAAAGCAGATGGTGGTGCCGCCCAGCCCGGTTTTGGTTTCCACCGCCAGGTCGGTATTGCCGCGAATAAGGGCGGCGTACATTTCTATTAAAATGTATTGCTCAGCAAAAATTTTGGAGCCCAGCCGCACCACCGGCGCGCCGGGCGGCAGCGGGCGCGGGGCTTTTAACAGTCCTTTGCGGCGCAGCCAGGCCAGAGCCACGGCGTGGGGCTCTTTATGCAGATTGTCAACCTGATAATTAAGGTTAGTCATGGCCGAGTCGGACAGTTGGCCGCTGAGCTGGTCGAGCACCGGGCCCAGCTCGGGGTGCGCTTGCAGCAGCTGCGGGCGCAGCACGGGCGCGGCGTAGTAGGGCGGCAGGGCGTGGCGGTCGTCGCGCAGCACTTGCAGGTTGTAGGCCCGAATGCGCCCATCGGTAGAGTAGCCGTCGATGACCTCCACGCGGCCGTCGCGCAGGGCCTCGTAGACCAGGGCCGGGGCCAGCACGCCGTGGGGCAAATTGGCCAGGCCGTAGGTGCGGCTGAGGCCCGGCAGGCAGTCGGCCCGCCCAATAAACTCGGGGCTGAAGGCGGCTTGCAGCGTGGTCTTGCCCCGCAGCTCACCCACTAGCTGCGGCCCCCAGTAGCTGGCTGCCAGTAGCGGCAGGGCCACTAGCAGCCCCATGCCCACGGCCCGCAGCCGCCGGGCCGGGAGCTTTTCCAACGCGCCCAGCCCCGCATCGAAGGCCAGCGCTAAGGCGGCCGACGGGATGGCCCCGGCCAGTATCATCACCGGGTTGTTGAGCGAAATGCCTTCGAAGATGAACTCGCCCAGTCCGCCCGCGGCCACGTAGGCCGCCAGCGTGGCTACGCCCACATTGATAACCGTGGCCGTGCGGATGCCCGCCATCAGCACGGGTAGCGCCAGCGGCAGTTCTACCTTTCTAAATATCTGCCTATCGGTGAAGCCCAGGCCCCGCGCCGCCTCCACCACGGCCGGCGGCACCCCCTGGATACCCGCCACGGTATTGCGAATAATGGGCAGCAGCGAGTACAGCAGCAGCGCCACAATGGCCGGCCGCGCCCCGATGCCCATGAGCGGAATCAGAAAGCCCAGCAGCGCAATGCTGGGCACGGTTTGGAGCACGCCGGCCGCCCCCAGCACGGCCCCCTGCCAGCGCGGGTGGCGCGTGAGCCACAAGCCTACGGGCACGCCCAGTAGCAGCGCGGCCGCCGTGAGGGCCACGTGCTGGAGCGTTTGCTTGCCCAGCTTGCCGGCCTGGGCGTGCCAGAAAGTGAAGAGTTCGGTGAGGGTATGCATGATTTTTCACCGCGGAAGGCGCGGAAGTAAACGCGGAGGGGCGCGGAAGCTGAATGAACAGGGCTTAGCCGATGGTTTGGCCAAAGGCGGCCAGCAGCTGGCCGCGGGAGATGGACTGCGGTGCATCGGCCAGGCAAAATGCCGCCGCGCCAGTCGCATCTAGCTGCGCCAGGGCTTCCTGCACGCTGGCCGTGGGCGGTAGATTGAGCGTTTGGGCCGGGGCCGCTTCTTCGTCCGCCGCTGGCAGAAACTGCCGCACCTCGCCCAGCGTGATGACGCGCATTTGCAAGGCCAGCCGCTCAGCCTGGAAGAAGCTGCGCACGAAGTCGTTGGCGGGGTTCAACAACAACTCGCGGGGCGGGCCGAGCTGCTGAATCTTGCCCGTATTAAGCAGCATAATGCGGTCGGCCAGCTCGAAGGCTTCCTGCACGTCGTGGGTCACGAGCACCACGGTTTTGCGGCGCAGCTCGTCTAGCTCCCGAAAATCGCGGCGCACGGCAGCGCGGGTTATCGGGTCGAGCGCGCCGAAGGGCTCATCGAGCAGAATGACGGGCGGGTCGGCGGCCAGGGCGCGGGCCAGCCCCACGCGCTGCTGCTGCCCGCCCGAGAGCTGGGCTGGGAGCATGGGGCCAAAGCGCTCGGCCGGCAGGTGCAGGCGGTTGAGCAGTTCGGTGGTGCGGACGGCGGTTTCGGCGGCGGGGTGGCCCAGCAGGCCGGGCACCACGCCCACGTTTTGGGCCACGGTGTAGTGCGGTAGCAGCCCCACTTGCTGAATGACGTAGCCCAGGCCGCGCCGCAGCTCCTCGGGGCGCTGCTGGCGCACGTCGCGGCCGTTGATTTCGATGGTGCCGCCATCGGGCTCGATGAGGCGGTTGAGGGTTTTGAGCAGCGTGGTTTTGCCGCAGCCGCTGGGGCCGAGCAGCACCAGGGTTTCGCCCGCGGCTACTTCAAAGCTTAGGTCATCGACCACCACCTGCGTGCCAAAGCGCTTGGTGAGGTGGGTGACGCGGATGGTAGGAGTAGGCAAGAAAGAGCAGTTGGTAAGAAATAGATAACAGCAAGTAGCAAGGTACGGCCCGGTCGGATACGCAAACGCCCCAGCCGGGGCGGCAGGGGCGTTTGCGTAGTTTCCGAACAGGTATGGAGAACCCAGTTGTCATGCAGAGCGCAGCGAAGCATCTCGCCCGCTTCGTTGCTTACGCCAGAGATTACTGCACCACGCGAGATGCTTCGCTTTGCTCTGCATGACAGCCGGGTTCAGTGTGATAACCGGGTTCATTACCTATCCCAACCTACTGCACCAGCAGGCGCTGCGTGCGGGTAGCGGCGCTGGTAGTGGCTTGCAGCAAGTACAGGCCAGGGGCCAGGCCCTGCAAATCGACGGTGGCCGCCGCGGCCGAGCGTACCAGGCGGCCTTGCGTATCGAACAGGCGCACGGCTACCGGGCCGGCGGGCAGGCCCAGCAGCTGCACTGCCTCGTGGGCCGGGTTGGGGGCCAGCTGCCAGGCGGCCACGGCGGTGGCCGGGGTGGCCGCCAGCGTAGCGCTGCCATTGGCGATGTAGGTGGGCAGCAGCGTGGCTGGCGACTGGGCCGCCTGCCCGTAGGCATTGAAGCCCCAGGCCCAGAGCGTGCCATCGGTGCGAGTGGCCACGGTGTGGTCGTTGTCTGCCACCACCGACTGCCAGGTGGTGGCGGTGCCCACCTGCATGGGCGTTATCTGGCCGCTGGTGGCGCTTTGGGCGAGGGCCGTGCCATTGCCAAAGCGGCCGTAGTCGTTGCGGCCCCAGGCCCAAAGGGTGCCATCCTGGCGCACGGCCAGGCCGCAAAATTCGGCGGCGGCTACATTCTGCCAGTTGGTGCCGGTGCCTACGCGCACGGGGGTGGTAGTGGAGGCACCGCCCGTGCCGAGCTGGCCCCAGTCGTTGCGCCCCCAGGTCCAGAGCGAGCCATCGGTGCGCACGCCGGCCGAGAAGTCGTAGCCGGCGCTCACCTGCGCCCAGGTGGTGGCGGTGCCGACTTGCGCGGGGCTCAGCTGGTCGGCCATAGTGCCCAAGCCCAGCTGGCCATTGCTGCCCTCGCCCCAGGCCCAGAGGGTGCCATCGGTGCGGATGGCCAGGTTATAGAAGCCATAGGTCACCACGCTTTTCCAGGTGGTGGCGGTGCCGACTTGCACGGGCGTGGTCTGGTCGGTGGTAGTGCCCAGGCCGAGCTGCCCGTTGTAGTTTTGGCCCCAGGCCCAAAGCGTGCCGTCGGTGCGAATGGCCAGGGTGTGGTAGTAGCCGGCTGCCACGCTTTTCCAGGTGGTGGCCGTGCCTATCTGGATGGGCGTAGCGCTGCCAGTGGTAGAGCCCGCGCCCATTTGGCCGTTGTAGTTCTGGCCCCAGCCCCAGAGGGTGCCATCCTGGCGCACGGCCATGGTGTGGCTTTGGCCCACGGCCACGGTGGCCCAGGTAGCCACGGCCCCCACCTGCGCGGGCGTGCCCACCGCGGTGGCCGAGGCACCCAGGCGGGTGCCGTTGCCCGAGCCCCAGGTCCAGAGGGTGCCGTTGGTGCGCACGGCGGCCGACATCGACGTTTGGGCCGCCACGCTTTGCCAGCCGCCCAGCGTGCCCACCTGCGCGGGCGTCAGCTGCAGGCCCGACCCGTCGCCGACTTGGCCGAAGCTATTCTGGCCCCAGGCCCAGAGCGCGCCGTCGGTGCGCAGGGCGGCCGAGGTAAAGTAGCCCCCGTAGACTTCCTGCCAGGTGGTGGCGGTGCCAATCTGGGTGGGCGCAGCCTGGTTGGCCACGGTGCCAGTGCCGAGCGAGGCGTTGTAGTTGCGGCCCCAGCCCCAGAGGGTGCCGTCGGTGCGCACGGCCAGCGAGTAGTAGTAGCCCGCGCTAATATTTTTCCAAGTAGTGGCGGTGCCCACTTGCAGCGGCGTCAGGCTGCCGAAGTTGCCGGTTTGGCCGTAGTTATTGTCGCCCCAGCTCCAGAGGGTGCCATCCTGGCGCACGGCCAGCACGTGCTTGTAGCCGGCCGAAGCGCTGCGCCAGGTGGTGGCGGTGCCTACCTGGGCGGGTATCTTTTGCACGTTGGTCGAGCCTAGGCCGAGCTGGCCGCTGGTGTTCTGGCCCCAGGCCCAGAGGGTGCCATCCTGGCGCACGGCCACCGTGAAGGAGTAGCCCGCCGTCACGCTTTGCCAGGTGGTACCGGTCCCGATTTGGATGGGGTTAAGCTGGTCAGTGGTGGTGCCGTCGCCGAGCTGGCCGTAGGTGTTCGAGCCCCAGGCCCAGAGCGTGCCATCGGTGCGCACGGCCACGGTGTGGGTCATGTGCGCGCTCACGCTTTTCCAGGTGGTGGCGGTGCCCACTTGCACGGGCGTGGGCTGGCTGCCGCCCCAGGCCCAGAGCGTGCCATCGGTGCGGATGCCCAGCGAGCGGTATTCGGTGGCCGTCACGCTCTGCCAGTTGGTGCCGGTGCCCACCTGCGTGGGCCGGGCCTGGTAGCTGCTGGTGCCCGCGCCGGTGCCCAGCTGGCCATATTCATTAAAGCCCCAGCCCCAGAGCGTGCCATCGGCGTGCACGCACAAGGTGTGCTCCGAGCCAAAAGCCAGGCGTTGCTGGGCCCAGGCCGGCGCGAAGCCCGCCAGCAGCCATACGGCCAGCACCAGCCACCCGCGTAAAGTAAAGTTTTGCATAAAGCAATGGAAAATGGATAAGAAAATTTAACAAAGATAATCAGGCGCTAGCCGTAAATGGGTAGTAGCGAGTAGGCATAACTAACAAAGCCTCCGTCGATTGGACGGAGGCTTTACAATTAATCTTGGAATGTCGCAACTTGAATTAATTACTCCACCACCAGGCGCTGGGTGCGGGTAACGGCGCTGGTGGTGGCTTGCAGCAAATACAAGCCGGGGGCCAGGCCCACTAGGCTAACCTCGGCCGACGCAGCCGAGCGCACCAGGCGGCCCTGCCCATCGAACAGGCGCACGGCCACCGGCCCGGCGGACAAACCCAGCAGCCGCACCTGGCCGTGGGCCGGGTTGGGAGCCAGCTGCCAGGCGGGCGGCCCGGCGGCGGCCAGGGTAGCCAGCGGGGCGCTGCCATTGGCAATGAAAGCCGGCACCGGGTTGGCCACGCTGCCCAGGCCCAGCTGGCCGTAGTTGTTGTAGCCCCAGGTCCAGAGGGTGCCATTTTGCTGCAACGCGGCCGTGTGGCCGTAGCCCGAGGCCACGCCCTGCCAGGTGGTGGCGGTGCCCACCTGCCCGGGCGTTAGCTGGTCGGTGGTGTTGCCGGTGCCCAGCTGGCCGCTGGCGTTGTAGCCCCAGTTCCAGAGGGTGCCATCGGTGCGCAGGGCGGTGGTAAAATTGTAGCCCGCCACTACCCGCTGCCAAGTGGTGGCGGTGCCTACCTGCACGGGGGCCGGCTGGTTGGTAGTGGTGCCCAGGCCCAGCGCGCCGTAGTTGCCGCTGCCCCAGGCCCAGAGGGTGCCATCCTGGCGCAACGCGGCCGAGTGGAAGTGCCCGCCGCTCACGCTTTGCCAGGTGGTGGCGGTGCCCACGCGCGTGGGCACCGTTTGGGAGGTGGCCCCGCCCTGGCCGAAGCCGAGCTGGCCAAACACCCCGTAGCCCCAGGCCCAGAGCGAGCCATCGGCCTGCACGCCCAGCGTGTGCAGGTAGCCCGCCGACACACTTTGCCAGCTGGCGGTGCCCACCTGCACGGGGCTGGCCTGGTAGGCCGTAGTAGTGCCAATGCCTACCTGGCCATAAACGTTGTAGCCCCAGACCCAGAGCGAGTTATCGGTGCGCAACGCTACCACGTGGGCTTCGCCAGCCATAACGCTGCGCCAGGTGGTGGCGGTGCCCACCTGCCCGGGGCTGGGCTGGCGGGTGGTGGTGGTGCCGTCGCCCAGCTGGGCATAGCTATTATCGCCCCAGGCCCAGAGCGTGCCATCGCTGCGAATGGCCAAGGTGCAGAGCAAGCCCGCGCTCACGCTCTGCCAGTTGGTAGCGGTGCCGATTTGCACGGGGCTGTTTTGGTCGGCATACGTGCCGGTGCCCAGCTGGCCGTAGGTATTGAAGCCCCAAGCCCAGAGCGTGCCATCCTGCCGGATGGCCACCGTGTGGTAGAGGCCCGCGCTCACAGTGCGCCACTGGCTGGGGGTGGGCACCTGGGCCGGGGCAAAGTGCGGCCCCGCGCCGGTGCCCAGCTGCCCAAAGTCGTTGTAGCCCCAGGCCCAGAGCGAGTTGTCGGCGCGCAGCGCCACGGTGTGGCTGCCGCTCATGGCCACGGCCTGCCAGGTGCTGCCGGGACTCACGCTGGTTGGGGTGGGCTGGTTGGTGGTGGTGCCGGTGCCCAGCTGGCCGTAGTAGTTCGAGCCCCAGGTCCAGAGGCTGCCGTTTTGCTGCACGGCGGCCGACTGGTAGCCGCTGGCTGCCACGCTGCTCCAGGTGGTGGCCGTGCCCACCTGCACGGGGCTGAGCTGGTCGGCCGTGGCGCCGGTGCCCAGCTGCCCATGCACGCTAAGGCCCCAGGTCCAGAGGGTGCCATCCTGGCGGGTGGCCACGGTGTGAGCGTAGCCCGCCGCCACGGCTTGCCAGGTGGTAGCGGTGCCTACCTGCACGGGGGCCGTCTGCACCGTCGTGTTGCCGATGCCGAGCTGGCCGTTGTAGTTCACGCCCCAGCCCCAGAGGGTGCCATCTTGGCGCAAGGCCAGCGTGTGGCCCTGGCCCGAGGCCACGCTTTTCCAGGTGGTGGCGGTGCCGAGCTGCACGGGGCTATTCTGGGTATTGGTGCTGCCAGTACCGAGCTGGCCGCTGCTGTTCTGGCCCCAGGCCCAGAGGGTGCCATCCTGGCGCACGGCCACGGTGAAGTAATCGCCGGCCGCGATGCTGAGCCAGCTGGCGGTGCCGATTTGCACTGGGGCTAGCTGGCGGGTGGTATTGCCGGTGCCCAGTGCGCCAAAGCCATTGAAGCCCCAGGCCCACAGGGTGCCATCCTGGCGCAGGGCCACGGTGTGGTACTGGCCGGCTACCACCCGCTGCCAGGTGGTGGCGGTGCCCACTTGCATGGGCGTTAGCTGGTTGGTGGTGGTGCCGGTGCCGAGCTCGCCGTCGTAGTTGTTGCCCCAGGTCCAGAGCGTGCCATCGTCATGAATAGACACCGTGTGCCGCGAGCCCGCGGCAATGCGCTGGGCCTGCGCCGCGCTGGCCAGCAGGGCCAGCAGCAGCACCGCCCACCCTCGAAAAGTAGCAATTGACATAGATACAGAAAGGGAAAATATTGGTGAAAAACGCATCAAAGTTAGCGAGTTAGTTTGGGGCCTGGCTACTGCGCGTCGGGTAGCGGTTCTACTTATTGCCACATACCAGCGGGCCGGCTGGCTACGTTCCTGTCTTATCTTCTTAAAGTACCCGGCTCCGCCGCCCCGCATTTTCTCGCTACTTTTGACCGCCTGCGGAATGCCTTTCGGCTCTTCTGCCCGCACCCCACCCGAATCCCGCTGCCCTCTTCTATGAAGCTACCCCCCCGGCTAACGCTGGCCGCCGCCCTCCTGAGCGCCGCCGCTGCCGAGCCCCGCTTAGCCCACGCCCAGCAAACCCAAACTTTCGCCGCCGCCGAAGGCACCTACCAAGAGGCGCTCGACCTCTTCGACCGCCAGCAGTACGGCGCGGCCCAGCAGGCCTTCGGCCTCTACATGCGCCAGTCCCTGCCCCGCGTGAGCGAGCAAAATGGCCCCGCCGCCATCTCGGGCAGCCAGGACCGCCTGGCCGATGCCGAGTACTACTACGCCGTGAGCGGCCTCTACCTGCTGCACCCCGATGCCGAGGGGCTCATCCTAGCCTTTGCTAAGGAGCACCCGACCCACCCGCGGGCGGCCGTGGCGTATTTCGAGCTGGCTAAGTTTTACTTCGACCAGAAAAACTACGGCCAGGCCAGTGCCTATTTTCAAAAAGTAGCCCCGGCCAACCTTAGTCAAGAGCAGCGCGCCGAGTCTGATTTTAAGCTGGGGTACAGTGGGTTTGAGCTCAAGGAATACGACCAGGCTCGCATCCTGTTCGACCGCAACAAGCAGGTAGCCGGTCCCTACCAGGCCCCCAGCGCCTATTACGCCGGCTACCTCGCCTACCAGGCCGCCGACTACGCCAACGCCCGCAAAGACCTACTGGCCGCTGGCGAAAGCGACACCTACCGCGGCGTGGTGCCGGTACTCATCACCCAGATTTACTACAAGGAAGGCAACTACGACGGCCTCATCAGCTACGCCGGCCGGGCGCTGCAGCAGACGCCGCAGCCGCTGAGTGCCGACGAGATAAACCTGCTGGTGGGCGATGCCTACTATCAAAAGCAGGACTACAAGCAGGCTAGCCTGTACTTCGACCAGTACACCACCGGGCACCAGGGCAAGATTGAGCCCAGCCTGCAATACAAAATCGGCTACGCCGACTACAAGCAGGGCGATTATAAAAACACCATTGCCAACCTCAAAGCCGTGGCTGCTCGCCGCGACTCCTTGGGCCAGAACGCCGCCTACCACCTTGGCCTGAGCTACCTGCAAGCCGGCCAAAAGCCCCAGGCGCTAACCGCCTTCGACGCCGCCCGCCAGAGTTCGATTGATAAGACGCTGGCCGAAAACGCCACACTTAAGTACGCCCAGGTGCAGTACGAGTTGGGCAATCTGCCCGACGTGATTACGGCGCTCAAGGACTTCCGCAAGAAGTACCCGCGCTCGAAAAGCCAGCCCGTAGCCGACCAACTGCTGAGCGACAGCTTCCTGGCCTCGACCGACTACTCGTCGGCGCTGGTGTACCTCGAAGGGGCGGGCGACGAGCGGGGCGAAAAGCTCAACGGCACCTACCAGCGCATTGCTTACGCGCAGGCCGCCACGCTCTATAATAATGGCCAGTACGCCGAGGCGCTGCCCCTGCTGGACAAGAGCCTGAAGTACCCGCAGGACGATGCCCTGCGCGCCGCTGCCCAGGTGCTGCGCGGCGAAATCTACTCGGTGGGCCAGCAGTACCCCGAGGCCATCACGGCCTACGCCGCCGCCGCCCGCTCGGCCCGCGAAGGTGGCGTGGGGGCCGACGAGACGCAGTACGTGCAGCTGGCCCGCTACGGCCTGGGCTACGCCTACTACAACACCAAGCAGTACGACAAGGCCCAGCCGCAGTTCAAGGCCTACCTGGCCGACCCCGCCGCCAAGCCCGCCGACCCCAACTACTACGACACCACCCTGCGCCTCGGCGACACGTACTACGTGGCCAAGGACTACCAAACGGCGCTGGCGCAGTACGACAAAGTCATTCAGGCCAACGCGCCCGACAAGGACTACGCCTACTACCAGAAGGGCGTGACGCTGGGCTTGCTTGGTCGCAAGGACGAGGCCGCTACCACGCTCTCGACTTTGCTCAAGGCCAACCCCAACTCGCGCTACGCCGAGCAGGCGGTGTTTCAGCAGGCGCAGCTCGACTTCCAGGCCGGCGAGTACGGCCCGGCGGCCGAGGGCTTTTCGCGTCTGATTCAGAACCGCCCAACTTCGGCGCTGCTGCCCGATGCCTACCAGCGCCGGGGCGTGGCCTACGCCAACCTCGACCAGCAGGACAAAGCGGTGGCCGATTTTCGCAAAGTACTGGCCGACTACCCGCGCAGCTCGGCCGCCCAGCAGGCCATTTACAGCTTGCAGGAAAGCCTGACTGCTTTGGGGAAAACGGAGGAGTTTGACGCGGCGCTCGTCACGTTTAAAACGCAGAACCCCGATAGCAAGGCCACCGAAAGCGTGGAGTTTGAGGCCGCCAAGTCGCTGTACCTGGCCGAGAAATACAAGCAGGCCCTGCCGCGCTTGCAAGCCTACCTTAAGCAGTACCCCGATAACGCGCTGGCCCCCGATGCCCGCTTTTACCTCGCCGACTCGTACCTGAAAACCGGCGACAAAGCCACCGCCCTCACCCAGCTGCGGGCCGTGGTGACCGAGAACAAAAGCGAGCTGGTAAACCGCGCCGTGGGCCGCGTAGCCGACCTGGAGCTGGAGAACAAGAATTACCCCGAGGCCATCAAGTACTACGACCGCCTGCGGGGCGTGTCGGCCAACCGCCGCGAGGTGGCCACCGCCACCCTGGGCCTATTGCGCAGCTACTACGACAGCGGCGACTACACCAGCGCCCGCCGCACTGCCACCGAGTTGAGCACCCTGGCCGGGGCCACCGCCACGGCCACCAACACCGCCCAGCTCTACCTCAGCAAAGCCGACTACAAGCTCAATAACCTCGACCAGGCCGTGACCGAGCTCACCGCCACCGTGGCCGCCGCGCCCAGCGATGCCACCGGGGCCGAAGCCCAGTATACCCTGGCCGAAGTGCTTTTCAAACAGCAGAAATACGATGAGGCCATCAAGGAAGCCTTTAAGGTCAACTCCAACTACAGTTCCTATGATTTGTGGCTGGGGCGGGCGTTTTTGCTGCTCGGCGATATCTACACTGCCCAGCACGATACCTTCCAGGCGCGGGCCACGCTGAACTCGATTATCGAAAATAAATTTCCGGTGCCCGAGATTGTGGAGGCGGCCCGCCAGCGCCTTAAGGCTTTGCCCGCCAGCGACGAAGAACCAGCTTCGGCCCCCGAAGCTCCGACGAAAACTTCGCCCGCTAAAGCCCCCGCTCCGGCCAAAACCACGCCGGCCCCGACTACGCCCCCTAAGGCTACGCCGCCCGCTAAAACTACCCCCGCTCCGGCCAAAACGCCCGCGCCCAAGCCCGGCACCCGCCCCTAACTTGATTAGCAGCTCTGATGCGTAAAAATTGCATAATGAAACGTTTAGTAGTGAATAAATCAAGTTCTGCTAGAAGCCTTGTTCGGTCGCTGCTGGTAGTCGGCCTGAGCAGTGTAGTAGTGTTTGGGGCGCAGGCGCAGGGCCGCGGCAAGGCGCGCGGCACCATCCAGGATGCCGAGATTGAGATTGTGAAGGACCGGGTAAACACTCTGCCCGAGGCTACGCGCAACTTCGAGAAAATCAGGCTGGCCCCGCCGCCCAAGCCTACCCGGCAGGTGACCTATACCTACCCCGATTTTCGGATGCCAATGACCCGGCTCAACCCCACGGGCCAGGTGCTCAGCGTAGCGCCCGACGAGTTGAACCCGCTCACCGGCAACTACCTCAAGCTGGGCGTGGGCAACTACGGCACCGTGTACGGCCGTGCCCACCTGCACTCGACCCGCAACGAGCAGTACAGCTACGGCCTCGACCTGCGCCACCAAAGCTCGGCCAACGGCCCCGTCGATAAGGGCAACTCGGCCGTGAGCCAAACCAGCGCCGCCCTCACCGGCGAGTACTACCTGGGCAGCGCCGCTATTGGCGCGGAGCTGGGCTACGCCCGCGAGCGCTACCACTTCTACGGCTACGATGCCGACCGGGCCGCCCGCCTGAATGCCACGCCCGACAAGGACGCCATTCAGCAAACCTTCAACCGCTTCAACGCCCGCGCCTACGCCCGCAACAAGGCCGCCGACGCGCCCCTGCAATACGAGCTGGGCCTGGGCTACAAGTACTGGAAGGACGCCTACACGTCCTCCGAAAGCAACTTTCTGCTTGATGGCAAAGCCGGCTTTGCGCTAAGCGAAAGCAGCCGCATTACGCTGCAAGCCGATGCCTCGTTCATCACCGAGAAGGAAGATTTTCCAGTGCCGGCAGGCCAGCCGGGCTCCGGTAATTTTAGCCGCAGTCGCAACTTCGTGCAGGCCACCCCAGCCTACGAGCTAACCACCAAAACCGGCTTCTCGCTAACATTGGGGGCCACGCTGGGCTATTCCAGCGAGCCCACGACACTGCTGAGTAGTATAAACAATGAGCAGCCCAATGGCGTGAGCAAAGGCGTGGTGTACCCGGCCGTGCGCATTGGCTACGCGCTGATACCCGAAAAGCTTCAGTTTTACGGGGGCTTAGGCGGTGCCTTGCAGCGCGTGACGCTCTACGATTTGACCCAGGAAAATCCCTGGCTGGCCCCTGGCAGCACCCGCAATGTGGCCGATACCCACGCTGGCACTACCGTGTACCTGGGCTTCACGGCCACCCCGGTGAGTGGGCTAGAGCTAACTGCCCGCGCCACGGCCGGCCGCTCGCGCAACCTCTACTTCTTCCGCAATTCGGAGCCGACCCTCAACGTGCAGGGCGATAGTACCAAGTTTGACCTGGTCTACGACAGCGAGGCCATCAACGTAGTTAACGTGCATGCCGAAGCCCTCTACAGCGCCTCGGAAAAAGTGCGGGTGGGCTTCAAGGCCGACTACAACCACTACAGTGTAAAGAACCTGACGCAGGCGTTTGGCCGGCCTTCCTTCCTGGGCACGCTCTACAGCACATATAAGGCGGGCGACAAGCTGTTGCTGGGGGCCAACTTCTATTATTACTCCGCCAACTACGGCGTCGGCTACACCACGGTGGGCTTCCAGCGCGTCGAGCGGCCGCACCAAACCGATGCCGTTGTCGACCTCAGCCTGCGGGGTGATTACCGCATTACCCCAAAATTCAGCATCTTTGCACAAGGAAATAACCTCGCCAACCGCCATTACCAGCGCTACCTGAACTACCAAAGCCAGGGAATCAACGTAATCGGCGGCCTAACCTACAGTTTTTAAATTAATGGTTACTGGTTAATTGTCAATGGTTAATGCCATTGTGCGTTGCCATTTATTAACCATTAATCCTTAATAATTAACCACTAATAAAATGACTCTCTCCGACCACCTGCGCCCGCTGCTCCGCGACCACGACTGCGTGATAATTCCGGATTTTGGCGGCCTAGTGGCCGAATATACCTCGGCTAAAGTGCAACCCGCCGGCCGGCATTTGCTGAGCCCGCCCACCCGCCAGGTGGCTTTCAACCAAGGCCTGACCCGCAACGACGGCCTGCTCGTGGACACCCTGCGCCAGCAGCTAGGTGTCTCGGCCGCCGAGGCCCGCGAGCACCTGCGCCAGGCCGTGGCTTTGCTGCACCACGAGCTGCAAGCCCAGCAGCGCACCGAGCTGCCGGGCATTGGCGTGTTTCGCCAGCAAGCCGGCCGCGGCTTGCAGTTCGAGTATACCGGCACCGAAAACCTATTGGCGGCCGCCTTCGGCTTGCCCGAGCTCACGGCCCAGCCCGTGGCCGTGATTGACGCCCGCCTGGCCCGCGAGCAGCAGGCCCAGCTAGTGCCGCGCCTGCGCTCGGTAGCCAAGCGCAGCAGCCGGGTGCCTTTGCGCCAGCTCATGCGCGGCGGGGCCATCGGGCTGGCCGCCGGGGTGGTGGCGGCGGCTTTCTACCTGCTGTCCTTGCACCCCACCGTGGTGCCCGTGGCCTGGCAGAGCTACCTGCCCCGCTGGGAGCAGGGCGCTCGCACTGCGCCTACGCAGCAGGCTACGCTGGCGAATACCAGCCTCAGTACGCTGAGCCCCGCCTCGCAGCCTGCTCCTGCCAATACTTTGCTCGAAGAGCTTAACAAAGAAGTCGATAAAGAAGCTATTGCGAATAAAGAGCTGGTTGAATTGCCGACCGTCGTACTGAAAGAAAGAGCGCCTACGGCTGCCCCAAAGCCTGTTGTGGCGGTGGCTACCGCGCCCGCTGCGCCAGTAGCGGTGGCCCCGGCCGCCCCGAAGGTGGTGAAGCCAGCGGTGGCCAGCAAGCCCGTCGTGAGTATCAAGGATAGCAAAGCCGTGGCCCTCGCGCCCGCGGCTAAAGCTGCCGTGGCCACCACGGCTACTGCCGCCAACTCTGCTACCACAATTAAAGCGCGCACCGGTCGTTTCTACATCATGGTGGCCGCGTACTCCTCGCTGGCCCGCGCCGAGGAAGGCCGCCGCAACCTGGCCCACGCCGGCCGCCCGGCCAAGGTGATTTTGCCCTTCCCCGGCACGCGCTACTACCGCCTCACGGCGGCCGACTTCGCCGACCGCCCCACGGCGCTGGCCGCCGCCGCTCGCCTGCGCCAAAACCCGCACCTCGACAAAGGCCTGTCGGTTTTTCCTTACTAGGTTAGTGAAAAGCTACTTGGGGTGAGTTGGCAGTGTTTTTGAAAGACTGCCAACTCACCCCGAGCAACTGAAAACCCACCCACCCAATCCCCGCTGAATGTCCGTTTTCCTGCTGCAAGCTGCGCCTGCTCTCACTACTGCTGTCGACACGGCCGCCGCGCACGCCAACGCCGTGGCGAATGCCGACCCCGGCCTTTCGCTCATCGACCTGATTCTGAAGGGGGGCTGGATAATGCTGCCCATTTTCGCGCTCTCGTTCGTTTCGTTTTACATCATTATCGAGCGCTACCTCACCATTCGCCGCGCCGGGGGCGACCCCGACCAGTTTATGAGCGGCATCCGGGCGCTCATGGTGAAGGGCGATTTGCAAGGGGCCAAGCTCTACTGCGCCCAAAACCCCTCGCCGCTGGCCCGCATGGTCGAAAAGGGCCTGCGCCGCATCGGCCTGCCTATTACGGAGATTGAGGCCAGCGTCGAAAACGTAGGTAAAATCGAGATTGCCCGCCTCGAAAAGAACATTAGCATCCTGGGCATCATCGCGGGTATTGCGCCCATGCTGGGCTTCGTGGGCACGATTATCGGGGTTATCAAAATATTCTACGCCATCAGCAGCAGCGGTGAGTTTGGTATTACTCAGATTGCTGGCGGCCTGTACACCAAAATGGTGACTTCGGCGGCCGGCCTCATTGTGGGCATCATTGCCCACGTGGGCTACCACTGGCTCAGCATTCTGGTCGAGCGCATGGTGTTCCGCATGGAAAACTCGGCCATCGAGTTCATGGATATCCTTCAAGACAATTAGCGAATGGGTGAAGGAGTGAATGAGCGAATGGTTACTTCAGTAGCTGTTTGCTCAAAGCTGATAAATTCACTCATTCACGCACTTACTCATTCACTCAATGAATTTAAGTCGCCGCCGCCACGCCTCTTCGCACGTCGAAACCAGTTCGATGAACGACATCATGTTTTTCCTGATGTTGTTTTTCCTGATTGTGTCCACGATGGTGAACCCCAACGTCATCAAGCTGTTGCTGCCCAACGCCAAGAGCAGCAAGCAGGTAATGAAGCAGCCCATCACCGTGAGCATCAATGCGGCGGGCGAGTACTTCGTCAATAAAAAGCCCGCCACGGCTGCCACGTTAGAGCCCGAGCTGCAAGCCCTCATCCCGGCCGGTGCCACGCCCGAAAACCAGCCCACTGTAGTGCTCCGCGTCGATGCCGGCCTAAACGTGCAAAAGCTGGTAGATGTACTGGAAATCGGCAACCGGCTCAAAATGAAAATGGTAATGGCCACCCAGTCGCAGCAGGCCGCTGGCAAGTAGGGGACTTGTCAGTGCGAGGAGGAACGACGAAGCAATCTTTCCTTATCGTTTGTTGACGTTAGCCAAGCGTGAAGGAAAGATTGCTTCGTCGTTCCTCCTCGCACTGACAAATTAGCTTCTTGCTTCCTGAAAAAATGGCTCTCGATTATCCCGAACAGCACCGCCGCGAAGCGCTCATTGGCACGCTCATCTTCCACCTGCTGCTGGCGCTGCTGTTCTTTTTCGTCGTTTTCAAAGGCCCCGACCCGCCGCTGAGCGCCATGGGCGGCGATGGCGTAGAGCTAAACTATGGCCTCGACGAGGCCGGCTCGGGCGACATTCAGTCGATGGCCACCGCTAACGCCTCGCAAAACCGCGAAGACTCGCGCCCACCTGCCGCCCAGCCCAACCCCACGCCGCAGCCCACCCAGCCCCGCGTAGAGGCTAGCCCGCCCGTGCAGCCCGACGTACAGGAAAAAGTGATTACGAGCGACGCCGAGGATGCTGGTACCTCGGTGCCGCCCGTCGAAAAACCCGCGCCCCGGCCCGCCGAGCCCGTGCGGGAAACGCCCACGCCCGCGCCACCCAAGCCCCGCGAGCAGCCCCGCACGCTCTACACGCCCCGCGGCGCTACGGGCGCGGCCGGTGGCAACGGCGTGAACGGCACCAGCACCGCACCCACCGGCAACAGCAACGGCGACCACCCCGGCACCGTGGGCGACCAGGGCGACCGCAACGGCTCGCTCGATGCCAAGGCCCTATACGGCGCACCCGGCAGCGGCGGCACCGGCTCGCGGGCGGGCAGTGGCGGCGGCAGCGGCCTCGAAATGAGCGGCTGGCGCTTCGAAAGCACGCCCGTGGTGGAGGCCGTGGATGACAACCCCGGCGTGGTGCGCTTCAAAATTAAAATCAGCGATGATGGCGAAGTTGAGTCCGTTACCAAAGTATCGGGCAACGTGTCGGCGGCTCAGGAAAAACTCTGCCGCGACAAGCTGCTCGATGCCAACTTTGTCCGCACCAACTCGGGGCAGGGTGGGGCTACGGGCTTTTACACGTTCCGCTTCACGGTGCGGTAAGAGTCATTTAACATTTATCAATTAACATTTAACAGCTCTAGTTAGGCTGTCAATTGAAGTTGATAAATGTTGATTGATAAATGTTAAATGAGAATGACTTACCCCGAAACGCTCGCCTGGCTCTACGCACAACTGCCCATGTATCAGCGGGTAGGGGCGGCCGGCTTCAAGAAAGGCTTGGGCAACACCGAGGCCCTGGCCGCCGCCCTGGGCCATCCCGAAAGCAAGTTCAAAAGCGTTCACGTAGCGGGCACCAATGGCAAGGGCTCCAGCTCGCATATGCTGGCGGCGGTGCTGCAAAGCGCCGGCTACAAGGTGGGGCTGTACACGTCGCCGCACCTGCGCGAGTTCACCGAGCGCATTCGGGTGAATGGGCAGGAGCTGGCCCCGGAGTATCTGGTGAAGTGGGTGGAAAATCACCGCAACCTGTTCGACGAGATTCAGCCCTCGTTTTTTGAGATGTGCGTGGCGCTGGCCTTCGACTACTTTGCCGCCGAGCAGGTCGATGTGGCGGTGGTCGAAGTGGGCCTGGGCGGCCGGCTCGACTCGACCAACATCATCACGCCGCTCGTGTCGCTCATCACCAACATCAGCTACGACCACCAAGCCATGCTGGGCGACACGCTGCCCGAAATAGCGGGCGAAAAAGCGGGCATTATCAAGCCCGGCCGCCCGGTGGTAGTGAGCCAGACGCAAGCCGAAGTAGCGGCCGTGTTCGAGGCCAAAGCCCGGCAGGAGGGGAGCCCGTTGCTGTTTGCTGACACGCGCTACGAAGCCCGACCTACCGCCGAAACTTCTGCCGACGGCTACGCGCGGGGTATGCAAGTGCTGAACGTGTACCGCGAGGGAAAGCTATATTTAGAAGGCGTGCAGTTGGGCCTGCTCGGCGACTACCAGCGCCTGAATCTGCCCGGTGTACTCGCTACCTTGGATGAGTTGCAGGCGCAGGGTTTCAACATTTCCAATGTGCCCCTCCGTTGGGGCCTGTGCGACGTAACGCGCCTCACGGGGCTGCGTGGCCGCTGGAGCATCCTGGGCCAGCACCCGCTGGTGGTGGCCGATACCGGCCACAACGAGGCCGGCCTGCAACTGGTGCTGGCGCAGCTGGCGCGGGTGCCGCACCGGCACTTGCACCTGGTTATTGGGACGGTGAATGACAAGGATGTGACCAAGGTGCTGGCGCTGCTACCCCGCGAGGCCACGTATTATTTCTGCCAGGCCGACATTCCCCGGGCCTTGCCTGCTGACGAGCTAGCGGCGCTGGCCACCGCGCAGGGCTTGCGCGGCCAGTCGTATGGGCCGGTGCCGGTAGCCGTGGCCGCTGCCCGCGCCGCCGCCGCGCCCGACGATGTAGTCTTTATCGGCGGCAGCACCTTTGTGGTGGCCGAGGTAGCCGAGTTATATGAGGAGCGGTAGCGGTGCGAAGCGCGGGTCAGCCGTAGTTTTGCAGCCCGTTTTTCGTTGCTAATTCCGTTTATCGTGCCCCGTATTAAGCTCCAGCGCTTTGCTGAAAATGCCACCCGCCCCAACATCGTCGAGCCGGGCAAAGCCAATTTTGGCCAGTTAGCCGGCCGTTGGGATGCCAACTTTTTTCTCAACAACCACCCGCTGGTGCTGGAAGTGGGCTGCGGCAAGGGCGAATACACCGTAGGCCTGGCCCAGCTGCATCCCGAGCAAAATTTCCTGGGCCTCGATATTAAGGGCGAGCGCATTTGGCGGGGCAGCACCCGCGCCGAGGCGCTGGGCCTGCAAAATGTAGGTTTCCTACGCCTGATGGCCCACCAGCTCACCGAGCATTTTGTCCCCGGCGAGCTCAGCGAAATCTGGATAACGTTTCCCGACCCACGCCCTCGCGACCGCGACATCAAGCGCCGCCTCACGGCCCCGCGCTTCCTGAATATGTACCAAACGCTGCTGGCCCCCGGCGGCGTGGCCCAGCTCAAAACCGACAGCGAAGGCCTGTTTGAGTATACCATGGAAGTGCTGGCCGAGCGCCCCGGCGCGGTTATCGAGGTAGCCACCCGCGACCTCTACGCCGAAACGGACCCGGTCTTTGCTGCCGCACAGGCTATCCAGACGCACTTTGAGGGCAAGTACCGCGCCGTGGGCGTGCCGATTAAGTACGTGCGGTTTCGGCTGGGGCAGTAGCGCGAACTTTCCAGTTCGCGGGCGGGCATAGCGAGCATAAACGCCTGGGAACACCCGGTCTCATTTGCTCGCTGGCGCTCGCTAACTGGAAAGCTCGCGCTACTATGCTTCTTCCAGCGCTTCAAACACAGCCTCTAACTCCGTAAAATCGCGTAGCCCAGGCTTTATTTCATCGCCGCCCGAAAGGATAAGGCCCGCCGGGTGCACGTACTGCGCGGTTTCGGCGGCCTGGGTGGGGTCGGTGGGGCCAGCCAGCCAGATGGGGGCCTGCCGGGCCAGTTTGTGCCAGTAGGCGTAGTCGGCGGCGTAGGGCTGGGGCGCGGTGGTGAAGAAGGCGAAGCCCGCGGGCAGCGCCGCCGTGAGGTCGGCAATGGCCGCCTCGTAGTGCGCCTGGTTGATGATAACTGCGGAAGGCACCTCTACCAGGGCGGGCACGGCCAGCCCCTCGGGCCAGGCCAGGCGGTCGCGGTCGAGGCGCAGCAGCACGCCCGTGAGGCCGCACTCTTCAACCAGGCGGTTGATTTCGGGCCCGGCTACGTGGCCAAACTCCCCGATGATATCGACGCCGGCCACCCAGCCGGCCAGCTCGCGGGCCGTGGCCGCATCCACGGCGCCGGGCAGGTTGGCATCGAGGGTGAAAATGAGGCCCTGGGCCCCCATACCCGCGCAATAGCGGGCGTCGGACAGATTATTGATGCCGCGCACGAGCACGGGAAGAGCTAAGGACATTTAACAGGTATCAGTTAACATTTAACAAACAGCCAAGCGCCGCAGATGGCAAGCCGCTCGGCTGTTTGACAGTACAAAGTTGCTACGGCGGGCGCTATAAGCCGCTGCTTGTCGCTACGGACTGTTAAATGATAATTGATAACTGTTAGATGAAAGCGGTACCTTTGCACCGGCCCCAGCCGGAACGTTCACCTCCCTGGGTGGGTTGCCAACCTTAATGGAAACGACTCCAACCAAAGGCCGCGTACTCGTGGCCATGAGTGGCGGCATCGACTCGTCGGTGGCCGCCGTGCTGCTGCACGAAGCCGGCTACGAAGTAGTGGGCATGACGATGAAAACCTGGGACTACGCCAGCGCCGGCGGCTCGAAAAAAGAAACCGGCTGCTGCTCGCTCGATAGCATCAACGATGCCCGCGACATTGCCGTGCGCCTAGGTTTCCCGCATTACATCATCGACATCCGCGACGAGTTCGGCGATTTTGTCATCGACAACTTCACCAGCGAATACCTCGCCGGCCGCACCCCCAACCCCTGCGTGCTTTGCAACACCCACATCAAATGGGATGCGCTGCTGCGCCGGGCTGATATGCTGGGCTGCGAGTTTATCGCCACTGGCCACTACGCCCAAATCCGCCAGGAAGCGGAAACCGGCCGCTTTGTGGTGAGCAAAGGCCTCGACGAAAACAAGGACCAGAGCTACGCCCTGTGGGGCGTGAGCCAGGCCAGCCTGAGCCGCACGCTCTTCCCGCTGGGCGCGATGCGCAAAAGCGAGATTTACGACGAAGCCCGCCAGCGCGGCTTCACGGCCCTGGTCAACAAGCCTGAGAGCTACGAAATCTGCTTTATCCCTGACAATGACTACCGGGGCTTTCTGCGCCGCCGCGTGCCGGGCCTGGAAGCGCGGGTGGCCGGCGGCCGCTTCGTGCTGGCCGATGGCACCGAGCTGGGCCGCCACGAGGGCTACCCGTTCTACACCATCGGGCAGCGCAAGGGGCTGGGCATCGCGCTGGGCTTCCCGGCTTATGTAGTTGATATTCGCCCTGATACCAATGAGGTAGTGCTGGGTAACTACGACGAGTTGGCCAGCACCTTCACCACCGTGCACAAGCTCAACATGGGCAAGCTCGGTAGCCTCGAAGGCCAGGGCTTGGTGCCGGCCGTGGTGAAAGTACGCTACCACCACGCCGGCTCGCCGGCGTTTCTGGAGCAGGTCGGCGATAACATCAACATCTACTTCACCGAGCCGGTGCACGCCATCACGCCCGGCCAGGCGGCCGTGTTCTACGACGGCGACGACGTGCTGGGCGGCGGCTGGATAGAGCGTCACATCATCGGCGAAGTGCCGGCGACGGCCGTATCTTCGGCCGAGCTTGTATAAAGCGGTTATACCGTAAGCTTAGAAGTGAGCGTTAGCAAGTTGCGGCGCTCACTTCTGGGTTTCGGCCGGTTGATATTCTACCTAGATAATTTAGTATGATGCTACGTTTTCCTTATTCTTTTAAAAGTAAAGTCCTCGCGGCGCTGAGTTTGCTGGTGGGCGCGGCCCTGCTCGACGGCTGCCACCACGAAACGGTGACGCCCAACCCGGCCGTCGATTATTACCCGGTGGTGGTAGGCACCTACCGCACCTACGCCGTGAGCGACACCACCTGGAGCAAGGGCGTGGCTACGGCCAGCAGCTACCAGTTTCGCGAGGTTGTGAACGAGCAATTCACTGATGCGGCCGGCCTACAAGCCTTTCGCGTGGTGCGCGCGCGCCGCGCCACCAGCGCTGCCGCCTGGGCCGACGACAGCGTGCTGGTCGTGCAACCGCTGCTGCAATCGGTACTTGTCACCCGCAACAATGTGCGCAGTATCGAGCTCATTTACCCGCTGGTAGCCAAGAAAACCTGGCGCAAATACTCCTTCACCACCACCCGCGACGACAGCGTGCGGGCCTTCGACCCCACCGTGGGCCAGCCCTTCACCACGCCCGGCCCGGCCCCCAAAGCCTACGATGCTGCCGTGACCGTGCGTGACGTGTGGCCCGCCAGCAGCAACGATGGCCTGTATAAGCGCCGGGGCACGCTGCAAGTGTTTGCCCTGGGCGTGGGCCCGGTGGCCCGGCGGCGCTACTACTACGAAACGTTTACCGTCCAAAGCAGTGGGGCGCAAACCCTCACGCCCGGCGTTATTCAGGTTGGGGCTTCGCACCAGGAACTGTTGATTGATAGCGGGAAGCTGTAAGTTGGTAGTCTGATTGAGTTCGCCAAACAGGCCCTGCCGCACTAGTTGCGGCAGGGCCTGTTTGCGTAGAGTGCGGGGTTTGGCCCCGCCTGGCAGTGTTGAGCTAGGTGCCTTGTCAGCGCCGGGCGGGGGCAAGCCCCGCCCCCTACGCGTAACTTGCCCCAGCTTAGAAAGACCAACAAAACCACCCCGAATGAAAAACCACTTCTGGCCCGCAGCCTTGCTGCTGGGCCTGCTGCTACCGGCCGCCGCCCACGCCCAGGGCACGGTGCGCCGCCACCTCATTTATTTTCAGGATAAAAACGGCACGCCTTACTCGGTGGCCGAGCCGCAGCAGTTTTTGTCGGCGCGGGCCTTGGCCCGGCGTAGCAAGCAGGGCATCGCCATCAAGCCCCGCGACCTGCCCGTGAACCCCACCTACGTAGCCCAGGTGCGGGCCGTGAGCGGCAACCCGCAGGTGCGCTACACCTCGCGCTGGCTAAATGCGGCCGTGGTAGCCTGCGACTCAGCCACGCTGGCCCGCATCTACCAGCTGCCCAGCGTGAAAGGCGGCCAGACGCTGAGCACCACGCCCCAGCCGCCGCGCCCGGCCCCGGCCGTGCAGCCCAGCCCCGCGGCTAAGCCCGCCGAGGCGAACCGCGCCACCTACGGCAAGGCCTACGCCCAGGACGAGCTAATTGGGGCGGTGGCCATGCACGCGGCCGGCTACCGGGGCGAGGGCATGCAGATTGCCGTGTTCGACGCCGGCTTTCCGGGGGCCGACCAAGTAGGCCCCTTGCAGCTGATGCAGCAGCAAAATCGGGTGGCCGGTACCCGCAATTTCGTGGATGGCGGCCGCTCGGTGTACCAGCGCAACAGCCACGGCACCAACTGCCTGGGCCTCATTGGCGGCGAGTTGCCGGGCACCTACGTGGGCACGGCTCCGCACGCCACCTTCCACCTTTGCATCACCGAAGACGTGGGCAGCGAATACCCGGTGGAGGAAGCCAACTGGCTGGCCGCCGCCGAATACGCCGACTCGGTAGGCGTCGATGTTATTAGCTCTTCCTTAGGCTATAATACCTTCGACCAGCCCGCCACCCCGCACACCTACGCCGACCTCAACGGGCGCACCGCCATTGGTAGCCTGGCCGCCCTGGGGGCCGCCCGCGTGGGCATGGTAGTCGTGAACTCGGCCGGCAACGATGGCAGCAGTGCCTGGCACTACATCGGGGTGCCGGCCGATGCCGACAGCATCATCACGGTGGGGGCGGTGGACTCGCTGCGGCAGCACGCGGGCTTCAGCTCCTACGGCCCCACGGCCGACGGCCGCCTCAAGCCTACGCTTTCGGCAATGGGCGTGGCCTCGGCGGTGCTCTCGCCCGCGGGCACGGTAGTGCGGGGCAATGGCACCTCCTACGCCTGCCCCGAGCTGGCCGGGCTGGTGGCCGGGTTTTGGCAGGCCAACCCCACGCTCACGGCCCAGGAGGTAATTGGGGCGCTGTGCCGCTCGGCCTCGCAGGCCCAGCACCCCGATAATTCGCTGGGTTTTGGTATTCCCAACTTCGAGGCGGCGCAGGCGCTGCTGCGCGCCCAGCCGCCCCGCACTGCGCCCAAGCCGGGGCGTAAGCCAGTGAGCCAGCCGCAACCACGCAGCAGCCGGCCCCGCGCTTAGCAAGCATGCTAATTAAAATTGCTTTGTAAGGCTAAAAATATTGGCTATTATCTTCGTGTTTCGTACCTTTAGGTCACAATAAAATCTGCATTTCCCATGCTTCAAATGATGACCACCAAGCGCATTGGGCGCCGCCAGTTTCACTTCACGGTGGAGGGTAGTAATTTCCACGAAACGGTGGCCGAATACGACCGCCTGAGCTTTCCCGACGTGGCGGCCTGCGGCCTCTGCGGCTCGGATAACCTCGACCTGACCAGCCGCGTGGCCCAGGGCAAATACAAGTACACGTCGGTTAAGTGCCTTTCGTGCCGCGCCGACCTCACCTTTGGCAAAAACAAGGACGACGACCAGAGCTACTTTTTGCGCCGCAAGGAAACCGGCGAGCTCGACTGGCGCGCCTTCGAGAAAAAAGCCGAGTAAAATAAGAAAACCGCCTGCTTTGCGTTGAGAAGCCGGCCGCTGGTAGGTAGTCCAGCGGCCGGCTTCGTACTTTTACAGGAATAATCACTCGCCTCTCTGCTCATTATCCGGTGAATACAACTACTACTAGCCGTCGCCACGAACCCTTACTAGCTCCTTCGCTGCTGGCCAGCGACTTAGCCAATCTGCAAGCCACCGCTGAGCTCCTGGCTACGGCCGAGGCCGACTGGCTGCACTTCGACGTGATGGACGGCCGCTTTGTGCCCAACATCTCCTTTGGCCTGCCCGTGCTGGAGGCCCTGCGCCCCCACGCCCGCCAGCCCATCGACGTGCACCTGATGATAGAGCACCCCCAGGATTACCTGGCGGCGTTTCGCGATGCGGGCGCTACCAACATCACGGTGCACTACGAAACCTGCCCACACCTGCACCGGGTGGTCGAGCAAATCAAGAGCCTGGGCTGCACGGCCGGCGTGGCCCTCAACCCCGCCACGCCCATCAGCCTGCTCGAAGACATTGCCGCCGACCTCGACGTGGTGCTGATTATGTCGGTCAACCCTGGTTTCGGGGGGCAAACGTTCATCCCCAACACCTTGCGCAAGGTAGCGGCCCTCAAGGAACTGCTGCTCGACCAGGGCTCGGGGGCGCTCATCGAGGTTGATGGGGGCGTGAATAAGGAAAACGCCGGGCCGCTGGTAGAGGCTGGGGCCGACGTGCTGGTGGCCGGCAGCTTCGTGTTTAAGTCGCCCGGGGGGCCGGTGCCCACGCTAGCCAGTTTGCGCCAGCAATTGCGCCAGGTGGTGGCCATGAGCGAAAAATAAGCACATCCCAGCAGCGGCAGTAGGCGCGGAAAGGGTAAGGGAAAAGATTATTGCACTGATTGTTAACTTGGGCCGCTTGAAGCAGGGATTACTATTGATTTGGGGATTGGGCGGGCTGCTAACGGCGCTGCCCGGCCACGGCCAGCAGGCGCCCGCCGCCAGCGCGCCGCGCGCGCAGGGCATTGTGCTGACCGGCACCGTGCGCGACGCTCAGGGCCAGCCCCTGGAGTTTGTGGTGCTCAGCGTGGAGGGGCAGCCGGGCGGCGCGACGACCACGGCCCAGGGCACCTTCAGCCTGCGGCTAACCCTGCCCGTGCAACCCGACGCGCCCCTGGTGCTGGTGGCCCGCCACATCAACTACCAAACGCTGCGCCAGCCCCTGCGCCTGCCGGCCGATGCCAGCCAGCCCCTGCGCCTGTCGTTGCAGCCCGAGGCCAAGGCCCTGCGCGACGTGACGGTGCGCGGCCGGGCGGCCGATGCCGATAGCCGCGAGCAAGCCAGCCTCATTCAGCTCGACCCGCGCACGGCCAAGGTACTGCCCTCGCCCTTCGGCGATTTCAACGCCATTCTCAAGACGCTGCCCGGCGTGGTCAGCAACAACGAACTGACCAGCACCTACAACGTGCGCGGCGGCAACTACGAGGAAAACCTGCTCTACGTCAATGGCTTTGAGGTGTATCGGCCGTTTCTGGTGACGCAGGCGCAGCAGGAGGGCTTGAGCTTCGTTAACCCTGATTTGGTGCAGCGGGTCGATTTCAGCACCGGCGGCTGGCAGCCGCGCTACGGCGACAAGCTGTCGTCGGTGCTGGACATTCAGTATAAGGAGCCGGAGAAATTTGCCGCCTCGGCCACCGCCAGCTTGGTGGGCGGCGCGGCCCACGCCGAGGCCCGCTCGGCCAACGGCCGGGTGAGCTACCTGGCCGGCATACGCTACAAGAATGCTCAGTACGTCTTTAATGCGCTGAATCAGCAGCAGGGGAATTACAACCCGACTTTTTACGACGGCCAGGCCTACGTGAATATTGGGCTGGGTAAGAAGGAAGACATGCAGAAAACCAGCCTGGGCATCCTGGGCGTGGTGGCGCACAACGAGTACCGCTTTGCGCCGGTGAGCGGGCAGGTCACGTTTTCGACTAGCACCAACCAGTTCACGCGCCTCAACATCTATTACGATGGCCGCGAGCGCATGCAGTACGACACGTACCAGACGGGCGTGAGCTTGAAGCACAACTTCCACCCCGGCTTGCAGGTCGAGCTGCTGGGCTCGGCGCTGCTCACGCGCGAGTTTGAGTTCCGCGACGTGGAGGCGGCGTACACCTTCGCCGAAATCAACCGCGACCCTACCAGCCCCGACTTCAACCAGACGGTGCGCCAGCGCAACATCGGCTCCAGCTTCAGCCACGCCCGCAACGACCTCACGGCTCGCGTGTTTACGGCCGAGCTGCGCGGCCGCTGGAACCCCGGCGGCGATGCGCTGGGCCGCCACACCATTAGATGGGGCGTGAAGACGGGCCGCGAAATCATCCACGACCAGCTCGACGAGTACACCTTTGCCGACTCGGCCGACTACGTGCCCGACGCCCGCCGCACCCGCCTCGCCGCCGACCTCAGCCTGGAAAGCTGGCGCACCCAGGGCTATGTGCAGCACACCTGGCAACTCGATTCGCTTAAGACGCTCACGTATGGCTTGCGGGGGCACTATTGGTCGGTGAACCAGCAGTTTGTGCTGAGCCCGCGCATTCAGTTTGCGGCCCGCAGCCGCCGCCACCCCGAGCGCAGCTGGAAGCTGGCCGCCGGCCTCTATGCCCAGCCGCCCTTCTACCGCGAGCTGCGCGACATGGCCGGCCAGCTCAACCCTGAGCTGCGGGCGCAGAAGTCGCTGCACTTCGTGCTGGGCCGCCAGATTGAGTTGCAGATGATGAACCGGCCCTTCCGCCTCAACACGGAAGCCTACTACAAGTACCTCACCGACGTTATTCCCTACGAGGTCGATAACGTGCGCTTGCGCTACTCGGCCAAAAACAACGCCCGCGCCTACGCCGCCGGCCTCGAAGCCCGCCTCAGCGGCGAGTTTGTAAAAGGCGTGGAGTCGTGGCTGAGCGTGAGCTTGCTCACGACCCAGGAAAACATCGCCGGCGATACCGTCACGACCTACGACAGCAACGGCACCCGCACCGGCGTGCAGCCCCTGGGCTGGATTCGCCGCCCGCAGGACCAGCGCCTCACGGCCAGCATTTTCTTCCAGGACCACCTGCCCGACAACCCCTCGGTGCGCGGCTACGTGAATTTGGTTTTTGGCACCGGCCTGCCGTTTAGCCCGCCCGGCTTGCCGCAGTTTCGGGGTGGGGCGGGCAGCACGCCCACTTACCAGCGCGTTGATATTGGCTTTTCCAAAGTGGTGAGTTTGCGCACCACTGCCAAGCCGCATTTGTATTCGCTCGAAAGCCTGTGGCTGGGGCTCGAAATCCTCAACATCCTGGGGGCCAATAATGTGGCTGGCTACAGCTACTTGCAGGACGTGAACGGCCGCACCTACGGCGTGCCGAGCTACTTGTCGCAGCGCGTGGTGAATGCGCGGGTGATTGCGCGGTTTTAAAGGATAAACGAGCGAACCATGAAGTACCTGCTGGCCATTGGGTTAAGTTTAAGCGTGCGGGCGGCCGGGGCGTGCGACTGCCTTTTCTTACCCATGCAGCAGGCGTACCAAGCGGCTGACTACGTGGTGCAGGCGCGGGTAATATCCTTGCGCGACACCGTACAGTATGATTTGTATAGTCGGCCCGTCCGGCCCCCTTTTCGCAGTGGGTATCTACCTGTCTTGCAAATCGTAAAGTCGTTTAAGGGCCATTTGCGCAGCCACCAGGAAGTGCTTCTTACCGCCGGTTCGGGCACGTTGTGCGACGCTTACTTTCAAGTGGGAGGCGAGTATGTCTTTTTCGTAGCTACTGATGCTAAAAAAGGCTATACTACCTCTACGTGCCAGCCCAGCTTTGCCCTAGCTGATACGGCGTCGCTTAAGGCATTCCAGCTGGTAAAGAAGTAAGGCCCTTAGTTCTTTCAGCTATGAAGCGCCTGTTGCTGCTACCCGGCTACCTCGAAGACAGTACCATCTTCGACACCCTGCGCCCGTTGCTGCCGCCCACTGCCGAGGTGCTGGCTATTGAGCTGGAGCCGGAGTTTGCCCGCTGGCAGCCCACCGGGCCAGTTAATGCGGTGACCTTCGCCCGGCACCTGGCCCGCCGCTGCGCTATTGGGCCCGAGGATATGCTTATTGGCCACTCGATGGGCGGCTGGATTGCGGCCCACCTCAAAGCCCAGACCGGGGCCCCGGCCGTGCTGCTCAGCTCCTTCACCGACCAGCGCAAGGTGGTGGCCCGCGCCCGCAGCCCACTCTTGCTGGCGCTCTACGCCTGGTCGGGGGTGGGGCGCGGCCGCTGGCTGCGCGAGCGCGCCAAGCGCCAGTACCTCTTCGACGAGTCGCGGGAGCTGTATGGCCACCTGGCCGATAGCATGGCCCGGCACCCGCGCCGCTACGTGCACCGGCAGCTGCAAGTGTTATTTGCACCCGTGCCGCCGCTGGCCGTGCAACCCGAGTTGCGCATTCATGCCCTGGCCGACAACGTGGTGCGCCCGCCCGACGAGCCGTTCGTGATGATTCCTGGCGACCACTTCGCGCATTATTATCACCCCGAGCTGGTGGCGGCGGCCATTAGAGGAATTATGAAGTAAAAATTAGGAAGTATGAGTTGGCAGAACAGCCATTTATACTTCATAATTCTCCCTTGATGCGCGGGTCGAAAACAAAGTCCTCCGTGTCCAGCAGCTTAATCTGTCCAAAATCGGGGTGGCTGGTGCTAATCAGGTAATTAGCCTCGGTGGCGATAATAGCGGACGGCACCTTGAGCACCGCGCTGCGGCGCAGCGCGTACCACGCGCTGCCGATTTCCTGGCACTGCGGGTAGCTGGTGACTTGCTGCCAGCCGGCGGGCAGCATTTCGGCGGGCACTTCCTCGATGAGCACCTGGTCAGGAATTTCCAGCCGCATCAGCTTAAAGGGGGCTTGCAGACCCTCGGCGCCCCGGTGCACCACGTTTTCGAGGCAGGCCAGCGAGGCGGTAGCGGCCGTGTAGATAATGTATTGCCCGGCCGTATTCCAGCGGTTGGCCACGCCCGAGGCCGTCAGGCTTTGGGCGTACCGCGGGGCCGAAATGCGAAAAACTTCCATTGCTACGCCAAGTCGCCGTAGGCAATGCGGGTGAGCTCGTCGGCTACTAGGTCGATGCCGCCGCCGGTGTAGAACAAGTCTATTGGTAGCTTACCAGCCAGACCGTAGGCTGGTTTCTGGAGCCAGCGGGTAAAGGATTCGGCGTCGCCGAATACCTCCCGGCCTAGCTCAGCCACCTGGGCCAGCTTGAGTAATTGCTCGCTCTTAGGGGCATCTAGTACCTTGTCTTCCTGCTGGTAGTGGCGAAACGTCTTGGTGGTAATGCCCAGAATATCCGCCATTTGCGTGGCATCCAGCCCCAGGCTGCTACTAATGGTCTGCGCCTTTACGGCGGGCAGCCCTTGCTGCGCCAGCAGCACCAGCCGCAACGCATCGTGAGAGGCTTCCCGCGACCCAAACAACTCGAGGATAAAAGCCGAAACGGTTTCCGGCTGCCGGATTTCGAAGGCAAAGGGTACAACCTGCATGGCGTGGGGGCTAAGTAGTAGAATGCGAAGTACGGAAATATTTCCTTTAAACTGGGAAATACTTCTTTAAGTTTTGTGAGCTGGGGCGCTTTACACGTATTTACTTTCCCCAAAAAACTGCGTTGCGCCAGCATATCATTCAGTATTGCCCGCGCCGCCCTACCTTTGCCCCATCATGATGTTCAACGCCCGTTGCGCTACGCCCGTGCTTACTGCTGCCCAGCCGGCCCCGCTTGCGGGCCGGGGCTCGGCCGTGCATCACCACCACCATCGCTAGGAGGCCGGGCAACCGGGCTGGTCGCTACCTCGTAGCCGTGTTGCCAGCCGCTCGTGTCTCCACCTTCGCCCCGGCCGCGGGCTGGCAGTAGTTTTCACAGTTTGGGTTTACCGGCGGGTTGGCAGCTAGTTCTGGCTGCGTCCGTCTTTGCTTGGCGGGGGCTGGTTTTGCAGCCGCCCGCTTTCTCATCTAATGCTTCGTTTAGCCATCCAAAAGTCCGGCCGCCTGTCGGACGACTCGCTGCAACTCATTCGGGAGTGCGGCATCAGCTTCGTTTCGTCTTCTTATAAACTGAAGGTTGAAGCCAGCAATTTTCCGCTCGAAATCCTCTACCTGCGCGACGACGACATTCCCGGCTACGTGCAGGACGGCGTGGCCGACCTAGGCATCGTGGGCCAGAATGTGCTGGTCGAGGCCGGGTGCGCCGCCCTCGAAGTTGAAGCCCTGGGCTTTAGCAAGTGCCGCCTGAGTCTGGCTGTGCCCCGCGGGGCCGAGTACAACTCGGTGGCCGACTTGCAGGGCAAGAGCATTGCCACCTCGTATCCCCGGCTGCTCGGCGACTACCTCGCCGGCCAGGGCGTGCAGGCTAATCTGCACACTATCAGTGGCTCGGTTGAGATTGCGCCCAGCATCGGCTTGGCCGAGGCCATTTGCGACATCGTGAGCAGCGGCTCGACTTTGCTGGGCAATGGCCTGCGCGAGGTCGAAACCATCTTCCGCTCGGAAGCTGCCCTCATCGCCGCCCCCAACCTGAGTGCCGAAAAGCAGGCGCTGCTCGACCAGCTGCGCTTTCGCATGCAGGCCGTGCGCCGCGCCCAGCGCTCGAAATACATTGTGCTCAACGCGCCGCTTGCGGCCCTCGACGCGGTGAAAGCGCTGCTACCCGGCATCAAAGCCCCCACCGTAACGCCGCTGGCTGAAGAGGGCTGGGTATCCATTCAGTCGGTAGTCGAGGAAGATAAATTCTGGCACATCGCCGGCGAGCTGCAAGCCATCGGGGCCGAAGGCATTCTGGTGCTGGCCATTGAAAAGCGGGTGGGGTAGAGGGTTTCTGGTTGCTAGTTTCTGGTTGTTGGTTATGGCTAACGAAAAACCAGAGACTAGCAACTAGAAACCAGAGCCGTAAGCAACGTAAGCAAGATGCAGATTTTCCGCAATCCCGCCCGCGCCGAGTGGGCCGCGCTTCAGCAGCGCCCGCAGGCCGATAGCAACGCCGCCGTATTGGCCCGCGCCGCCGAGATTTTCGACGACGTGGCGCAGCGTGGCGACGCGGCCCTGCGCCAGTATGCCGCGCAGTTTGATGGCGTGCCCGACCTCGCCGACCTGCGCGTGAGCGCCGAAGAGTTGGCCGCCGGGGCCGCCCAGGTGCCCGCCGAGTTGCAGGCCGCCATCCGCCAGGCCCGCCAGAACATTGAAAAATTTCACGCCGCCCAGCGCCCCGCCGAAGTTGAGGCCGTAGTCGAAACCATGCCGGGCGTGCGCTGCTGGCGGCGCAGTGTGGCCGTGCCGCGGGTGGGGCTGTACATTCCGGGCGGCTCGGCCCCACTGTTTTCTACCTTATTAATGCTGGGCGTGCCCGCTAAGCTGGCGGGCTGCCAGGAAATAGTACTGTGCACGCCGCCCGGCCGGGGCGATGGCCGCGTTGCGCCGGCCATCCTTTTCGCCGCCCAAGAGTTGGGGCTCACTACTATTATTAAAGCCGGGGGGGCGCAGGCCGTGGCCGCGCTCACCGTGGGCACCGCCACGGTGCCCGCCGTGGATAAAATTTTTGGCCCCGGCAATCGCTACGTCACGGCCGCCAAGCAACTGGCGGCCCAGCGCGGGGTGGCCATTGATATGCCCGCCGGCCCGTCGGAGGTGTTAGTGATTGCCGATGCCAGCGCCAATGCGGCCTTCGTGGCGGCCGATTTGCTGTCGCAAGCCGAGCACGGCCCCGATTCGCAGGTGGTGCTGCTGACTGATTCGGAGGAAATCCTGATGCAGGTGCTAAAGGAGCTGGAACACCAGCTGCCGCAGCTGCCCCGCGCCGAAATAGCCCGCCAGGCATTGGCCGAAAGCCGCGCCATTTTGCTGCCCGATGCGGCAGCTATGCTGGTGTTTAGCAATCAGTACGCGCCCGAGCATCTTATTCTGGCCGTGGCTGCCCCCGAGCCGCTGGCCGATAAAGTCATCAACGCGGGCTCGGTTTTCATGGGCCACCTCACGCCCGAAGCCGTGGGCGACTACGCCTCGGGCACCAACCATACGCTGCCCACCGGCGGCTACGCCCGCGCCTACAGCGGTGTATCGCTCGATTCGTTTTATAAGAAAATCACCTTTCAGCAATTGGCCCCCAATGGCCTGCTCGCGCTAGCCCCAGTGGTAGAAGCAATGGCGGAGGCCGAAGGCCTGCACGCCCATGCCCAGGCAGTGGTGTTGCGCCGGGAGCATTTAACGTCTTTTTAGGTAAAGAGGCGCAAAAAATAACGTGTCATGCTGAACGAAGTGAAGCATCTCGCGTGCTGTACAAACACTTACTGCTAGCTACGAAGCGAGCGAGATGCTTCACTTCGTTCAGCATGACCAACGATTTTAGATAGTATGTACTTTGATATAAATGCGCTCATTCGCCCCAACGTGCGGGCCATGAAGCCGTACTCCTCGGCCCGCGACGAGTTTCAGGGTGAGGCTCGGGTGATGCTCGATGCCAACGAAAACAGCCTCGGCAGCGCCGGCCCCGCCGAATTTAACCGCTACCCCGACCCGCACCAGCGCGCCGTGAAGCAGGCCCTGGCTTCGGTAAAAAACGTGGCCCCCGAGCAGATTTTTCTCAGCAACGGCTCCGACGAAGTAATCGACCTGCTGGTGCGCCTGGTGGCCCGGCCCGGCCAGGACAGCCTCGTGAGCACGCCGCCCACCTTCGGCATGTACGAAGTGGCCGCTGCCCTCAACGACGTGACGCTGGAGCGCGTGCCGCTCGATGCCGACTTTCAGCTCAGCCCCGAGGCGATAGCCCAAATTCTGGCCTCGCAAGCCAAAATCGTCTTTCTCTGTTCGCCCAATAACCCCACCGGCAACCTGCTGCGGGCCGCCGACATCGAGCAGATTTTGCGCGGCTTCCCCGGCTTGGTAGTAGTCGATGAGGCCTACGCCGACTTTGCCGACCAGCCCAGCTGGCTGACGCGCCTAGCCGAATTTCCCAATCTGGTGGTGCTGCAAACCTTCTCCAAAGCGTGGGGCCTGGCGGGCATCCGCCTGGGCATGACGTTTGCCGCGCCCGAAATCGTGGCCTACCTCAACCGCATCAAAATGCCCTACAACGTGTCGGAAAACACCCAGCGTCTGGCCCTGGCCGCGCTCGCCGACACTGGTCGCTTCGAAACGATGCGCCAGGAATTGCTGCAAGGCCGCGCCGCACTGCAAGGTGCGCTAGCGGAGCTGCCCATCGTAGACCATATTTTCCCGTCCGACGCTAATTTTCTGCTCACTCGCTTCCGCCCCGATGCAGGCGCGGTGTATCAGTATTTACTAGACCAGGGCATTGTGGTGCGCCGGCCCAGCCAGGCCGGGTGCGCCGGCACCCTGCGCCTGACTGTGGGTGCACCTGCTGAAAATGATGCGCTGGTGGCCGCACTGCGGGCGTTTGGGAATAGTTAGTCGCAAACAGTTAAGCTGATTCTACGAATGTCAAGTACTAGCAAGAAAAATCCTGTCTTGTCAGTAGCAGTAGCAACGGTATCCCTGTTGTTGGGGATAGTGCTGTATGCCAATTATGATGCTCATTTTAGTGAAAAGGCTAAGAGCGGCCGTCAAACAGCGGTGGCTATCCGATACGTTCTAATAGGAATGGATAGCACGCAGGTAAGACGAATCATGGGCAAAGCAGACGAAGTGCTCGGTACAACTCAGTATTATGCTGGGCAGCCAGGCTCTTCCGCTAGCTATCAGGTAGCGTTTACTAGCTCCGGCAAAGTTGCCCGCATTGGTATTATAGAGTAAAAGCCCCCATCAACTTATATGTCCCGTAAAGTTCTCTTTATTGACCGCGACGGCACTATCCTCATCGAGCCGCCGACCGACTACCAGATTGATGCCTGGCACAAATTTGATTTCGTGCCGGGAGCCATTACGGCCTTGGCCCAGCTGGCCCGTGATGGCGAGTACGAGCTAATAATGGTGACCAACCAGGATGGCCTCGGCACCGCCAGCTACCCCGAAGATACTTTCTGGCCCTACCAGCAAAAAATGCTGGACATTCTGAAAGGGGAGGGGGTTGAGTTCAGCGAGATTCTCATCGACCGCAGCTTTGCCGATGACCCGGCTCCGACGCGCAAGCCCGGCACGGCCCTGCTCACCCGCTACCTCGACCCGGCCAGCGGCTACGACCTGGCGCACTCCTTCGTCATCGGCGACCGCCTGACTGATGTGCAGCTAGCCGAAAACCTGGGCTGCCGTGCCATTCTGCTGCACGCCGAGGCCAACGAGCGCGCTGCCCTCAGCACTACCAGTTGGGCCGAGGTGTATGAGCATTTGCGCCGCCCGCCGCGCCGCGCCCACGTCATGCGCAACACCAACGAGACGCGCATCGAAATCATCCTCAACCTCGACGGCACCGGCCAAACCGACTGCCAGACCGGCCTAGGCTTTTTCGACCACATGCTCGACCAATTGGGTAAGCACAGCGGCTGCGACCTGCATGTGCGCACTCACGGCGACCTGCACATCGACGAGCACCACACGGTGGAGGACACCGCCATTGCCATCGGGGCAGCCTACAACGAAGCGCTTGGTGATAAGCGCGGCGTAAACCGCTACGGCTTCCTGCTGCCCATGGATGACGCGTTGGCTCAGGCAGCCATCGACTTTTCGGGCCGGCCGTGGCTTGTCTGGGCCGCCGACTTCAAGCGCGAGCGGGTAGGCGATGTACCGACCGAACTGTTTTACCATTTTTTTAAAAGCTTTTCCGACGCGGCCCGGTGCAACCTCAACATCAAGTGTGAGGGCGACAACGAGCACCATAAAATCGAAGCGATTTTTAAGGCCGTGGCGAAGTCCATTAAAATGGCGGTGCAGCGCGACCCCACGGGGCAAAACGTGATTCCCAGCACGAAAGGTATTCTGTAAAAATACTTACTCATTTGTGTAAAATTAGTAAGTATTGAATTTATCTAAATGGTTCAATTATGAATATCGCCGTTATTGACTACCAGGGCGGCAACGTGCAATCGGTGCTCTTTGCGCTGGAGCGGCTGGGCGTGGCTAATGCCGTGCTGACGTCGGACCCCGCCGTTATCCGGCAGGCCGACCGGGTGCTGTTTCCTGGCGAGGGCGAGGCCAGCTCGGCCATGCGGGCGCTGCGCGCCGCCGGCCTGGATAAGGTATTGCCCACGCTCACGCAGCCCTTCCTGGGCATTTGCCTGGGCATGCAGCTGCTGGGCCGTCACAGTGAAGAAGGTCCCACCGGCGGCACCGAGCTACTAGGGATGCTGCCTTTTGACGTGGTCCGCTTTTTGCCGCCCGATGCAGCTCATAAAGTACCGCACATGGGCTGGAATAACCTGCACGACCTGCAAACGCCCTTGTTCGCGGGCCTGCACGATGCTGATAAGGAGGTGTCAGTGTTGAGCCCCCAGTCGGACTCGAACCAACAAACCGCTGCTTATAAAGCGGCCGATTACGTGTACTTCGTGCATAGCTACTACGCCCCGCTGGGCGACTACACCATTGCCCAAGCTAGCTACCCGACTGGGGTACCTTTTAGCGCGGGCGTGCGCTACCGCAATTTCTGCGGCGTGCAGTTTCACGTGGAGAAAAGCGGTCCGGTAGGAGAAAAGATTCTGCAGAACTTTCTGACTGGGGCTTTATAATTTGTTTTAACAAATGTTTTAATCGGGTAGCTCGCGACTGCTTTGCCTGATATTCTCAAATGGATATAATACCCGCTATCGACCTCATTAACGGCTCGTGCGTGCGCCTGACCGGCGGCGACTTTGCCCGCCAAACCACTTACTCCGCCGACCCGCTGGCGCAGGCCCAATACTTCGAGCAATTGGGAGCCACCCGGCTGCACTTGGTTGACTTGGATGGAGCCCGCGCCCGCGAGCCGCGTCAGCTGCCGGTGCTCGAGCGTATTGCCCGGCACACCAAGCTGCACATCGACTTCGGCGGCGGCATCCAAACCACCCAGGCTGCCGAGCAAGCGTTTGCGGCCGGGGCCGCGCAGCTCACGGCCGGTAGTATTGCCGCCCGCGAGCCGCAACTGGTGGGGGAGTGGCTGGCCCGTTTCGGGGCCGGCCGCATTATTATCGGGGCCGATTTTAAGGGGGAGCATATTGCCGTGAGTGCCTGGACTGAGCAGTCGGACCAAACCCTGACCGGGTTCATCGGGGCCTACCTGGCGGCCGGCGCTACCACGTTTATCTGCACGGATGTCAGCCGCGATGGCCAGCTGCAAGGCCCGGCTACGGCTACGTACACGGCCTTGCGGCAGCAGTTTCCGGCGGCGCAGTTCGTGGCCAGTGGCGGCGTGACGACGGTGGCCGATGTGGCCGAGCTGCGGCAGCTGGGCATGGCGGGGGCCATCATTGGCAAGGCCATCTACGAGGGCACGATTACGGAGGCCGAGCTGCGGGCGGAACTACGCGTTAAAACAGTTTAATTGATTATTCAACCAATGGCATGGCCGCGAAACACCTGCCTGGATGCACCGTTGCCAAACCGGGAACTGGAGCGGCTGGCGACGCTTTTTCCCGCAGTGGCGCAAACAGAAGTGCAGGTCGTTTTGGGCTTGCTGCCCTTGGAAGCGTCAAGGCAGTTAGCTACTAGCGAATCGTTGCTGTCTAAGGAGTGCCGTTTGCTTACCTGGGACGGAATGCGGTTGGTGTTGCCTTACCGGGTCTATTTTCGGGAGCCTGCCGCCGCCGAACTGCATTGCCTAACCAGTCGGCAACGGCAGTTGCTCCATTGCCTCTACCTGCGGCATTACGATGGGTATGTGCGGCAGCGTCACTTAGAAGCTCTTTTTGGGTTGAGCGAGGGTTTGCCGGAAGCGTTCACTACGCCCTTCACGTTTAGTTTGCTGGGGGAGTATGTGCAGGAAATTCTGGCCGTACTCGACCGACAACTGACACCGGCGCTGCTGGCAAGCTACGTGCAGCTGATTAACGAAAACCCCTTGTACTGGCAGCAAACGCAAGGACGGGTGGCGAGCTATTGGGATGTCTACTACCGGATTCGGAAGCGTGGAGCCCCGCGTTTTCGGCATTACGTGGGGGCCCGAATTTTGGCCAAACTACAACAAGCCTTGCGGCAAGCCGCTTTAAACTGACTGTCCCAATTCCCTTGGTTTCCTCAACTATGCCCCCAACCGCCCCGATAACAACCGTTCTCTTCGACCTCGACGATACGTTGTTTGACCACATGGCCACGGCGCGGGCGGCCCTGGCCGCTACGGCAGCGGGGCGGCCCGCCTTGCAAGGGGTGCCGGCCGAGGAGCTCTACCAGCGCTACAGCGCCCTGCTGGAGGAAATGCACCCACGGGTGATGACCGGGCAACTGTCGTATCTGGCGGCGCGGCAGCTGCGCTTCCAGCAGTTGCTGGCCCCGTATGAGCCGGCGGTTTCGGCGGCGGCTGTTGAGGAATTAGCCGCGCAGCACTATGGCCACTACCGGCAACTGCGGCAGCCCGTGGCGGGGGCCCTGGCGCTGCTGCAACGCCTAACACCGGCGGTGAAGATTGGTATCGTCACGAACAACCGCACCGAGGAGCAGCGGGACAAGCTGGATTTCCTGGGGATGACCGCCCTGGTAGATGCCCTTATTACGTCGGAAGATGTGGGGGTGCTCAAGCCGGACCCTGCCATTTACCAAGTGGCGCTTGAGCGCTTGCAGGCCCGCCCCGCCGAAACCGTGATGGTGGGCGACAACTGGCAGGCCGACGTGCTGGGGGCGTTGGCGGTGGGCATCCGCCCGCTGTGGCTGAACCGCACCGGGGCCGCCCGATTGCTGCCGGACGTGGCCGAGCTAACCAGTCTGGAGCCGACGGCAGACGTATATCAGCAGCTTATCAGGCCTGCCCAAGTCGGGACAATTGTCCGGCTCGCAGACGTTTAATAGACTTATTCCCCCTCCTTATATGCTTACCAAACGCCTTATTGCCTGCCTCGACGTGCAGAACGGCCGCACCGTGAAAGGCACCAACTTCGTGAACCTGCGCGATGCCGGCGACCCCGTGGCCCTGGCCGCCCGCTACGCCCAGGAGGGCATCGACGAGCTGGTGCTACTCGATATCACAGCCACCGTGGAGAAGCGCCGCACCCTCATTGAGCTGGTGCGCAACGTGGCCCGCGAAGTCAATATCCCCTTCACCGTGGGCGGCGGCATCGGGGCGGTGGCCGACGTAGAAGCCCTCTTACTAAGTGGGGCCGACAAGGTCAGCCTCAACTCCTCGGTGCTGCGCGAGCCCAGTTTGATTGATGAGCTGGCCCGCCGCTTCGGCAGCCAGGCCATCGTGGTGGCCGTCGATGCCGGCCAAACCAACGAAGCAGCCACCGACCCCGCCGCCGAAGCCTGGGAGGTATTCACCCACGGCGGCCGCCACCCCGCCGGCCGCGAGGCCATCGCCTGGTGCCGCGAAGCCGCCGAGCGCGGCGCGGGCGAAATCCTGCTCACCAGCATGAGCCACGACGGCACCCGCGACGGCTACGCGCTCAGCCTCACGCGGGGCGTGGCCGCCGCCGTGGGCGTGCCGGTTATTGCGTCGGGTGGGGCCGGGGCAGCCCCGCACTTTCGCGACGTGCTACTGCCCGGTGGGGCCGATGCCGCGCTGGCGGCCAGCGTGTTTCACTTCGGCGATTTGTCGGTGGCCGGCCTCAAAAACTACCTGCTGGCTGAAGGCGTGGCGATGCGCCCGGCCGGGTAGGCCGGGGTGCCAGTTGCCCTTCGATAAATTGGAGTGGCCCTCCGTTCATCACCGAATAGCCTGCCCATCGGTAAACCGAGGGCCACTCCGCTTTGCCCCCTTTCTCTTATGTCCCAACAACTTGCCCACGTCGCGCTGCTGGTGCGCGACTACGACGAAGCCATCCAGTTTTACACCGAAAAGCTTGGCTTTCAGCTGCTCACCGATACCCCCTTGAGTGCCACTAAGCGCTGGGTACTGGTGGCCCCGGCGGGCAGCCCAGCCAGTGCGCTGCTGCTGGCCAAGGCCGATGATGCCGAGCAGCTTAGCCGCGTCGGCAATCAGACCGGGGGGCGGGTCTTCCTGTTCCTCAACACCGATGATTTCTGGCGCGATTACCACCAGATGCAGGCCAATGGGGTGCTATTCAAGGAAACGCCCCGCGAAGAAGCCTACGCCACGGTAGCCGTGTTCGAGGATTTGTACGGCAACCTCTGGGATTTGCTGCAACCCATCCCGACCTAAACTCAGCTACCACCCACCAGCAAATAGGCCTTAGCCCAACTGGTGAGCTAAGGCCTACAATCGCCTGGTTGCGCGGGCAGCTAGTCGTTGGTCGGGCTAGGTGTGTTCAGGCCCAGGTGTTCGGTTTGGGATGCAGGTGGCTGGTGCTGCCCGCCGCCATCGTAGCCCCCGGTAAAGGGATTCTGGTCGGTAGCAGGTTGCCGTTCGCTTAGGTCTTCGCGCCCGCCACTGCTGCCCAGGCCGCCCTGCAGGCCGCTTTGGTCGTAGCCCCGGTCTTCGTCGCCGTCCGAGCCGGTGCGGCCCATGCCCTGGGCGTGGCCCACGTCTTCGACAGGCGCGTCGGTATCGCCTTCCGCACCCTGGCGGCGCTGCTCAGCAAATTCGGAGCCTTGCTGGGTGGCTGGTTTAGCGGTAAAGGGCCGGCCCTCGTCGGTATCGGCATCGGCCATTACGGTCGACATATCGTGCGAGTCGTCCTCGGGCGTGAGGGCGGGTTGGGTGTCTGCCCCGAGCTGGGCCGGGTCGAGGGCTTGGTTTGGTTGGGGGGTGGGTTGGTCAGCAGTAGCCATGCTAGCGTAGTAGATAGTGGCCCGGAAGCCGGAAAAGAAAAGAAGTTTTGTAAGCTTCATACTGACGCCGGCCGCAGAAGGTTAGGCGGCGTGGGTGGGGGAGAAGTACTCCCCGTTTAAACTTTGTACTCCTTAATCTGGTAACGCTACTCCAACTTAGTTACTGCCTTTACCCGGTTGTAAACCTGCTTAGTTTCTGTTCTTATGGATTTAGATTTTCAAAAAATGCCCGACCAGCTCATCCCCGCCATCGTGCAGGATGCCGCCACCGGGCAGGTGCTCATGCTGGGCTACTTCAATGCCGAAGCCTGGCACAAAACGCAGGCTGAAGGCCGCGTCACGTTCTTCTCCCGCTCCAAGCAGCGCCTCTGGACCAAGGGCGAAACCAGCGGCCACTACCTCGAGGTATCTAGCCTGCACGTCGATTGCGACCAGGATACGGTGCTCGTGCGGGCTCACCCCGCTGGCCCCACTTGCCACCGGGGCACCACCAGCTGCTTCGATACCGAGGTGCCAGCGGCTGCCCCGATGGCTAGTGAGCTGGGTCTGGGTATAGCGATAGGGGCGGGCCCCACGGCTCCCGCTGTGGGCTTGCTGGCCGAACTCGACCAACTCATCGAGCGGCGGCGGCAGTTTCCGGCCGAGGAGCCGGGCTCCTACACGGTGCGCCTGTTTGAGAAGGGCTTGGCTCGCATTGCCCAAAAGGTGGGAGAGGAGGCCGTCGAAACCGTTATCGACGCAATGGCTGGTAATAAAGCGGGCCTAGCTGGTGAGGCCGCCGATTTGGTTTATCACCTGCTGGTGCTGCTGCGCGTGTCCGGCTCGTCGCTCGATGAGATGCTGGTGGTGTTGCGGCAGCGTCACCAAACAATCGCGGCAGGGCAGCGCCGCCCACTGCCGGACTAAAACAGTCCCATTGTAAAACGCCTAAGCGTACCTCTAAAAAAATTCCTTCCTGATTAGGAAGGAATTTTTTTAGAGGTACATCAATCAGTTTAACATAATTATTAAATAAGGAATCAAGTCATTGGTAATGAGTTAAAAAATATATTTTAGGTTACTTGCGCTGCTATTGTTTAAGCCGTCGCTCAATCTTGTCGAGAAGGGCGCGTACTAGGGCGAGGTCGTCCACATCCACTACATCCAACTGCGTGTTGAGCCCCGGCCCCGCTAGTTGAATGCGGAATAGCAGCCCGTCGGTAGTTGCTGGCTGGACAAGCGGGTTGTTTGAGGGGGCCGCCAACTCCGCCACATTAGGGAAGGGAGCCGCACTAGTGGCCGCTGTTGCTGGGGCAATGGTGTTTGAATGTTGGGTTGGTCGTGCGGAAGGGGCTTGTGGTAGAGCTGGCGTATCGCCGGCCGCCGTGGAGTTAAGGCCAAATAAGTGGGCAATAGCGTCGCTGGTGGCTGCCGGAGCTGGCCGAGAGGCGGGTAAGGGCAGCCGAGGTGGGCCCGTGGGCTTGCGTGGGGCGTCTAGTTGGGCAGGAGCGACGCTAGTTGCTGTCGAATCTATTGTTTCGTCGAGGTCGTTATCGTCGTCAGGTAAGTCGTCGTCTTCGCTGGTGTCGTCAGGGGCGGGTATTAGTGGGGCCGGCGATTGCCGGAAGGTGTTGCTGGCTGGTATAGGGCTGGCCAGCTCGCGCCGCGGGGGCTGTTGGGCGGCGAGTTGGTCGATGTCAGCCACACTATTATTTTCGTCGAGGATGCCCACCATGCGCGCGCCGTCAATAAAGGCTTTAGCTACGCTCTGGGCATTTATTTCTTCCACGCCAAATTCGCGGATGAGTAGTACATCTAGCATAGCTGCCGGTAGTTCGCGAGAGCGAAATTTGCGGCATAGTTGGGTAAAGAGTGGGGGCGTGAGAAAGGCTTCCCGGTGAAACAGCAGTTCCTCTTGCTTGTCATAAGCATGTTTTATGCGGCGGAAAAGCGTCGTTGTCGTCAGCATTTCACGTTTGCTGGTCAGTAGGCCAAATTTTACCCCTGAGCCTACAATTGCCTTAAAAGAGCCACTAACCTTGCGATTAAGCTTGCGGGCGCAAGTTTCGAGGGCGCACTTGCCACCAGTGTCGTCTACTACTTCTGCTACTTCCCAGGCGCCGGTGTAGCTAGTTCGGGGGTAGTCTATGAGTTTTGGCATAAAATCAGGTGAAGTCGGGATGTGTCGGGATGTTAGTTGTTGAGTAGCTTATACGGCAGTAAATAAAATAAGTATTAATATACTAAGTACTATAAAGTATAAAAAAGCACAAAAATAAGAAATTTTATATACTTTTTTATACTTTATAGTACTTAGTATGTTAATATCACACTCAGCAGTGAGAATACCATATTTTATACTACGAAACTGCGGTAGCCGAATAGGAGGGAAGTAGGCCCCTGAAACCTCTGATACTTAAGACTCCCCAAGTTTCATAAGCTACTTACAATTCTACTTATCAAAATTTTCACTAGAGAGGAAATTGATAAGGGAATTGAATTACCAAGATACCTAAGCGGCAAAATAGTAACTCAGTCTGAGGTAGTCCAACTATTGTCAAGCAGTGGAAGGTAAGACTTCATAATGGCTGTTTTTACTCGAACACCTCAATCACAATTTGTGGCTACTTAATAAGAAACATTGCCACAGCGGGCACACAAGAAACTTCGGCCCAGAACGCTACTGTGACCTGGTTTAGGGTACCTTTTCAGGCACAACGAAAGCAGCACACGTGATACTTGCTGGCGCTGGCAACGGTGCGAACAGAATGCCTCGCTACACGCTGCATAATAGAACCAGTTTTTATAACTTCTTAAGCAGATTTCCAACAGACGATGAAGACGCTAACTTCTGCTACCAATCTCTAAATAAATTATGATGCCCCGCATCATATATAGATAGTAGCGCTAAACAGACATGGCCGGCCCATAGCCACAGGACCCCGGGAAGCAGTCGTACTTAGCAGCACCTGACTAACTCAACACTTACTACTGCTACTCCATAAGTATATCGATTTACCCAAATCACCTTATTGAGGTGGTGTAGCTTCAACCTTTTAACCAAGGAAAGCAGGAGAAAATTATTTGTCTTATAATTTATATTATGTTAAGTTGAATTCGGAATCAGCATCCCCTGAACTCATAACTTCTCTCCCAACATCTATCACCGCCCTCAAAAGAAAAAAGGCCTGACTTTCGTCAGACCTTTTTTCTACAGGTTATGAGTTCTTCTATTTAAGCGATTGCAGCTTGGCGTTCATCCGCTCAGCATCGGCCGCGCGGTCTAACTGATGGTACACCTTTTGGAGGGCGTTAATCGTATTCCGGTCATTGGGCTGAATTTCCAGCGCTTTCTCAAAGTATGGCAATGCTGCTGCAAAATACTTCTTGCCTTCCGTTTCCAGCTTTTTACCTTGCGCCTGGTACGTCTTCAGGTCCATTTTGCTTACTTTGGTGGAAAGCGTAGCGCCCCGGTTGAAGTTGTAGATGCCCATGTTGAACTGCGCATCGAAGTTATTGGGGTCAAGGGCAATAGATTTCTTGTAATCTTCCTGCGCCAGGTCAGTTTTTTTCTGCTGGTCGTAGAGCGAGCCCCGCACGGCGTATAGGTTGGCGTTGTTGGGGTCCGCTGCAATGGCTTTGCCAATCTTATCCAGGGCGGCCTCGTTGCCCCCGTTGCCGCGCATCGACATGTTCAGGTCTTCCAGCAAGAAAGCCTTGTTGGTCGGATACGCCGCTAAGCCTTGCTGCAGGACTTTCTTAGCCTCAGCGTCGTTGTTTTCCTGGCGGGCAATCTGCAACAGGCGCGAGTAAACCGTTACCGGAGCCGGCTTGGTTTTATAGGCATCCAGGGTCAGCAACTGGTTGTAGGTAGTCCGGGCACCGGCAAAATCCTGTTTGGCATCCTGGGTGTAGGCGCTATAAAGGATGGCCGTAGTATCCTGCGGGTTGATTTGCGAAGCCAACTGGAAGCCAGCCAGCGCGTTATCGTACTCCTTGGCCTGGTAGCCTTTCACGCCCGAGTTGAAGGCCAGGTTATACAGATTAGTAAGCTGGGCAGGCACTTGCTTGCCAAACTCGCCCGTCGGGCCATCCAGCTCCAGTGCTTTTTTATAAGATTCCGCCGCTTTTTGCAGCGCCTCACCAGGCTTCATATCCTTCGAGTACTTACCCACGAGGGCCTGCATCGTGGGGTCATTAAGCCGGGCGTAAATTTCACCGCGGGTAAACCAGGTTTTGGCTTTGTCCTTGGTTTTGTCGTTGACAATGGCTTCGTTAATGCTGGTCATCGCCTTGTCGAGCTGGTTGGCATTGAGGCTCAGCTGGGCGTTGGTTACGGCCGAATTCTGGGCCAGCGCCGGTGTGGCCAGCCCCGTGGCAGCCGTGAGGGCGGCGGCAGCGGCCAGCGTCAGAAAGGAGTTTTTCATGGAATGGGAAGGAGAAAAGAGACTATTGAAGAGGCAAAGCTACACCCGCCCGGCAAACTTGGGGCCAGGCTATCGCCGGAACATTTACGACGGAAAGTCCAGACAGTTCCCGTCAAAACCATGAAATATAGACGACCTCGACGCCGACAATAAAAAAGGCGGCCCGCACTGCGGGCCGCCCTCTCCTACTAGTACCACGGGCTACGGCCCGCGGTTTATTCCGCGTCTTCGACCTCAGTTGCCTCCTCGTCAGCCGCCCCAGCTACCAGGTCGGCGTCGGCATTATCGGTCACGGCGGCCAGCGTTACCGCCGGTTCGTCGCTGCTCGCTTCTCCGTCTAGTAGGGGTTCTAGCTCCTGTTCGGCCGCGGCCGCTACTTTGGCTACCGACGAAATCTCGTCGTTGGCCGCTACCTTGAACAGGCGCACGCCCTGCGTGGCCCGGCCAATGGTACGTAGCTCACTCATGCTCAGGCGGATGGTGAGACCCGACCGGTTGATTATCATCAGGTCGTCGGTATCGGTCACGGCCTGAATGGATACCAGCTTGCCGGTTTTATCGGTCAGCTGCATGGCTTTCACGCCCTTGCCGCCACGGTTGGTGATGCGGTAGCCACCTTCGCCATCCAGGGCCGAACGTTTGCCGTAGCCATTGTCGCTCACCACCAGCAGTTCCTCAGCGCTGCCTTCGGCGATGCACACCATGCCCACTACCTTGTCGTCGGTTTCTTCTTCGCTGAGCGAGATGCCTCGGACCCCGGCCGCCGTGCGGCCCATAGGGCGCACTTTGTCCTCAGGAAAGCGCACCGCCCGGCCCGAGCGCGAGGCCAGAATCACCTGCGAGTTGCCGCTGAGCAGCTGCACGTCGAGCAGGCGGTCGCCTTCGTTGATGGTGATGGCGTTGATACCCGCCGCCCGGGGCCGCGAATACGCTTCCAGCGGCGTCTTTTTCACCGTGCCCTGCTCGGTGCAGAACATCAGGAAGGTATTCTCCAGGTAATCGGTCGAACGCAGGTTGCGCACGTTGAGTACCGAGCGCACGGCATCTTCCTTGGGCTTGTCGATGAGGTTTTGCAGCGGCGTGCCCTTGGTCGTTTTGGCGGTTTCGGGCACTTCGTAGGCCCGCAGCCAGAACATGCGGCCCTGCTCGGTGAAGATGAGCAGGTACTCGTGCGTGGTCGCCACAAACAGGTGCTCGGTAAAGTCATCCTGCTTGGAGCCGGCTCCGCGGGCACCTACCCCACCCCGCCCTTGCGTGCGGTACTCGTCGAGGCTGGTGCGCTTGATGTAGCCTTCGCGGCTGACGGTAATCACCATCGCCTCATCGGCAATCATGTCCTCCATCGAGAAGTCGCCGCCGGCGTGGTTGATGCTCGTGCGGCGGGCATCGCCGTAGCGCTCGCGCATCTCCAGCAACTCGCTCCGGATGAGGGCGCGCTGCTCGGTTTCTGAGGCCAGAATGGCATTCAGACGGTCAATAATGCGCATCAACTCCTCAAACTCGGCCACGAGCTTGTCGCGCTCCAGGCCGGTGAGGCGCTGCAAGCGCATATCCAGGATGGCGCGGGCCTGCACTTCGCTCAGGGCAAAGCGCTCGATGAGGCCTGTGCGGGCTACCTCGGGGTCGCGCGACTCGCGGATGAGCTTAATCACTTCGTCGAGGTGGTCGAGCGCAATGAGCAGGCCTTCCAGAATGTGGGCCCGCTTTTTGGCTTCGGCCAGCTCGAACTTGGTGCGGCGCACAATCACTTCCTCACGGTGCTCGACAAAGTACTTGATGAGGTCGCGCAAGCCCAGCGTCATCGGGCGGCCCTTTACCAGGGCCACGTTGTTGACGCCGAACGAAGATTGCAGCTGGGTGTACTTGAACAAGTTATTCAAGACCACCGTGTTCAAGGCATCGCGCTTGAGCTCGTACACGATGCGCATGCCGTCGCGGTCGCTTTCGTCGCGCAAGGCGGCGATGCCCTCGATTTTCTTGTCGTTGATGAGGGCGGCCGTTTTCTCAATCATCGAGGCCTTATTTACCTGGTAAGGTATCTCGGTGATGATAATCTGCTCCTTACCGCTGGGCAGCACTTCAAAGTGGTGCTTGGCCCGCATCACGATACGGCCGCGGCCAGTTTCGAAGGCCTGCTTTACACCCTCGTAGCCGTAGATGATGCCGCCGGTGGGGAAGTCGGGGGCCGTAATGTGCTCCATGAGCTCGGTCACCGTGATGTCCTCGTTTTCGAGGTAGGCCACGATGCCGTTCACCACTTCGGTGAGGTTGTGGGGGGCCATGTTGGTGGCCATGCCCACGGCAATGCCGCTGGTGCCGTTTACCAGCAGGTTGGGGAACTTGGCGGGCAGCACGCTCGGCTCTTCGAGCGAGTCGTCGAAGTTGGGCTGGAAGTCAACCGTGTCCTTATCAAGGTCGCCAAGCAATTCGTCGGAAATCCGCTTGAGGCGGGCCTCGGTGTAGCGCATGGCGGCCGGCGAGTCGCCATCGACCGAGCCAAAGTTGCCCTGGCCGTCTACCAGCGGGTAGCGCAGGCTCCAGTCCTGGGCCATGCGCACCATGGTGTCGTACACGCTGCTGTCGCCGTGGGGGTGGTACTTACCCAGCACCTCGCCCACGATACGGGCCGATTTCTTGTGGCTCTTGGTGTAGCTCACGCCCAGCTCGCTCATGCCGTAGAGCACGCGCCGGTGCACGGGCTTGAGGCCGTCGCGCACGTCGGGCAGGGCCCGCGAGATGATAACCGACATCGAGTAGTCGATGTAGGCCCCGCGCATCTCGTCTTCGATGTTTATCGGGATGATTTTTTCGCCTTCGGCCATTCTGGTTTTTAGCTGTTAGCTTTCAGCGGGGGCCTTGAGGCGGCCCTTCGCTGGTAGCTACTGTTCGAGAAAAAGCAACCCCCGGCGGCTGGACTCCTAAGAAACCCAAACGCCGGACGCTCCTATATATGTGCGCGCAAGTTACGGCAAAAAACCCGTTTTTCCTAGCGTTTACGGGACTTTCACCCTTCTCTCGTCCTCCCCTCGACACCGGGGCCAGCTCCTGCCCTACCGCCATTAAAAAGCCTTATTGGCCAAATGGGCTTACCGGCCAGCTTATTTAGAGGGTGCGGCTATGGTCGCTTTCGCGGCGCTTGTCCTTGCCCTGCTTGTTAATCTTGATGCGCTCGCCGATGGCCGGGTTCTGCATTTTCCAGATGGGCCGGGCGCGGTATTTCACGCCGTTGTGCATGTGCACCTTGCGCACGTGGCACGAGTCGAGCGGGCAGGTGCGGCAACTGGCCAGCACCAAACCCACGAGCAGTACTAGGTAGAGGGGCCAGCGGCCAAGGGCAGTCAGTACGGGCAGCTTCATCGGCCTAAAGGTACGGGCGCGGTTGGCCGAACTCCGCTATTTTGCGCGCAACTCGCGTTTGGTACGTCCCCCAACCAGCCGGCTCCGCTGAAAAAGAGAAGCCCCGGCTGTTGACGCAGCCAGGGCTTTGAGAAATGCGGGGGGGGGATTGCACAACCCTTTACTTCATGGAGATGTGAAAAATAGCACGTGGCTTTTTGGGAAAACGTTGCGCGGCCGCCTTAAACCAGGTCGACACTCTCCCACTCGCGCAGAAACTGCGCTACGAACTCCTCCATAAACTGGTGGCGGCGCTCGGCCAGCCGGCGGGCGGCGGGCGTGTGCAGCCGGTCCTTGAGGTGCAAAAGCTTCTCGTAGAAGTGGTTGATGGTAGGCGCGGTGCTTTGCTTGTACTGCTCGAAATCGGCGTGCGACACGGGCGGCGTATTGGGGTCGTGCAGCGGCCGGCCCTTGTGGCCGCCGTAGGCGAAGGCCCGGCCCACGCCAATGGCCCCGATGGCATCGAGGCGGTCAGCGTCCTGCACCACAGCTGCTTCGGGGCTGCTCACGGGCGTTTCCACGCCCAGGCCTTTGAAGCTCACTTCGCGGATAATCTGCTCGACGCGGGCCACGGTGGCCTCGGGCACCTGCTGGCTCAGCAGCCAGGCGCGGGCGGCGCGGGGGCCGGCCTCGTAGTCGCCGCCGTGAAATTTCCAGTCGGCAATGTCGTGGAGCAAGGCGGCCAGCTCGGTTACTTCAAGGTCGGTGCCCGGCGTGTCGGCGGCCAGGGCGCGGGCCACCTGCCACACCCGCCGGATGTGCGGCCAGTCGTGGCCCGAGCCTTCGGCTTGAAATTTTTCTTCGATAAAGGCGGCGGTGGCGGCAATTACGGGATTCATAAGCTAGTAGCGCGAACTTTGTGGTTCGCGTTCGTACGGAAGTATTCCCATAAGCGAACGCGAACTACAAAGTTCGCGCTACTGCAGGCATTAGGCGCTAGTTTGCGGGCTGAATTCCCTGCTGACCTGTTTGCCGGGCCTCTTTGGCCCGGCCCTCCCTTATGGAAAAAATTGCCATGCTTGGCGGCGGCTCCTGGGCCACTGCCCTTACGAAAATCCTCTCCGAAAACGGCGCCCGCGTCGATTGGTGGCTGCGCTCTAAGGACGATGTGCAGCACTTGCTGCGCACCGGCCACAACCCGCGCTACCTCTCCTCGGTGCTCTTCGACCGCAACCTGGTCTACCCCACCACCGACCTCACCGACGCCGTGGCCGAGGCCGACTGGCTGGTGCTGGCCGTGCCCGCCGCCTTTGTGCAGCCCGTGCTCGACAAGCTGGGCCGCGACGCGCTGCGCCACAAAACGGGGGTCATTTCGGCCATCAAGGGCATGATTCCCGGCAAGAATATCCTCGTGACCGACTACGTGCAGGAGCGCTTCCGGCTGCCCGCCGCCCGCCTCGGCGTAATTGCCGGCCCCTGCCACGCCGAAGAAGTGGCGCTCGAAAAGCAGAGCTACCTCACCATCGGCTCGCCCGACGTGAGCGGGCTGGCCCAGGGCTTTTGCCAGCTGCTGCGCAACCGCTACGTGAGCGCCCACCCGGCCGCCGACCTCGACGGCATCGAGTACTGCGCCGTGATGAAAAATATCATTGCCCTCACCGGCGGCATCGCCCACGGCCTAGGCTACGGCGACAACTTTCTAGCCGTGCTGGTGAGCAATGCCGTGCAGGAAATCCGGCGCTTTTTGCAGGCCATCTCGCCCCAGCCGCGCGACCTGTCGGCCTCGGCCTACCTCGGCGACTTGCTGGTGACGGCCTACTCGCAGTTTTCGCGCAACCGCACGTTTGGTAATATGGTGGGCCGCGGGTACTCGGTGAAATCGGCCCAGCTGGAGATGAATATGATTGCCGAGGGGTATTACGCGGTGAAGAGTATTCACGAGCTCAATCGGCAGCTCAAGGTGAATATGCCGATTACTACGGCGGCGTATAATATTCTGTACGAGCGCATTGCGCCAGCCGTGGAGCTGGAGATTTTGAAGGAGAAATTGCGGTGAAACGCTTACTAAGCATTGCAAACTCTTTGCTGCTGGTCACTGCGTGGCTGTTCGCCTTACTTGGCACTTATGCCAGTCTGATAATGGGCATGAATTCTACGCTGGTCATTATTGTCCTGCTTTTTTGGACTGTGCTAACGTGGAGAATTTACCGCTTTGCATCCTTCACAACAAGACAGGCACGCTGGCGTAAAGTCATTCCTGCCCTGTTTTTCCTCTTGAGTATTACTTGTTTCAAGTACACATTTGCCTTCTTTCAGCAGAAGTATAGCAACGAACATGGATTTTCGCGGCGGTATTATTCCTCGGATATAGAGAGATAAACTAACCAGAATAGCCCCGCAACCAACTCCCGTCCCAACCCGTTATATTTGCAACCGTTACGAACAAAATAAGGGGCCGGGCGCACGGCCCAACCCCTTACTCAACTACCGGAGGATGTAGGTGATAAGTAGCCCAGCCAACGCTTTAGCTACGCCACCCGCAAACCCCACCAATGCCGCCGTACCGACCGCATCGAGTAGTTTCTTCGCGTTGTCCCGTTTCATTTGGAGATGAAGAAAGGGTTCCAACAAACCCCCACTTCAGAAACCCCGACTGTTCGCGCAGCCGGGGTTTCCCTTTTTCAAGGGCTACCGTAGGCTGGGGGACTTACCCAACGCGCATGGCGCAAAGGTAGCGGCGGCATCTTTGCGGTACTCCTATCCTAATTACCTAATGTCGAACTGGCTGCCCCTGGCCCTGCTCACGGCGCTGTGCCTGGCAGGCTACAATTTCTTTATTAAGCTGGCGGCCAACCACCTGCCACCCGCCGTGGGCGCGGTGGTGCTGCAGTTGGTAGCGGCGGGCCTGGGCGCGGCGTGGCTGCTGCGCCTCAAGCTGCAAGGGCAGCCACTGCCGGTTTCCGGCAAAGGGCTGGGGCTGGCGGCGCTAGCGGGTTTGAGCGTGGGGCTGGCCGAGATTCTGACGTTTGTGGTGTTTAGGCGCGGGGTGCCGGCCGCGGTGGGCACGCCGGTTATTGTGGGCGGCTCGGTGCTGCTGGCGGCCCTGCTGGGGCTGGTAGTGCTGCGCGAAAGCCTGACGCTAGGGCAAGCCGGCGGGCTGGTTTTGATTGTGGCGGGCGTGGCCCTGCTGGCACGGGGGCACTAGGCCGGCGGTCTTTTGATAACCTGAGCTGCTGGCGGGTGGTTTAGTGCCCGATGAAAGCATTTATTTTCGACCTCAACGGCACGATGGTCCACGACATGGACTACCACACCAAGGCCTGGCACCACATTTTCAACCACGACTTGGGCAGCAATTTTACCTATGAGCAGGTGAAGCCCCAGATGTACGGCAAGAACGCGGAAGTACTCGAACGCCTATTTGGCCCCGCTCGCTTCACGGCCGAGGAAGTGCAGCAGCTTTCCCTGGCCAAGGAGCAACGCTACCAGGAGGAGTTTCGGCCGCACCTGCAGTTGCTACCGGGCCTGGCCGAGTTTCTGGCCGCGGCCCACGCGCGCGGCATCCCGATGGCCATCGGGTCGGCGGCCATTCCATTTAATATCGACTTTGTGCTCGATGGGTTGGCGTTGCGACCCTATTTCAACGCCATCGTGAGCGCCGACGACGTGACCTTGAGCAAGCCGCACCCCGAAACCTTCCTCAAAGCCGCCCAGCAGCTCGGGGTGGCCCCGGCCGACTGCGTGGTCTTCGAAGACGTGCCCAAGGGCGTGGAAGCCGCCGACCGCGCCGGCATGCCCGCGGTAGTGCTGACGACCACTCACCCAGCCACCGATTTTGCCGGCCTGCCCAACGTGCTGCACTACGGCCCCGACTTTACCGGCGAGTTTTTCCAAGGTCTCCTAGCCTAGATGAGGCGCTGCGGAACCACGCAGAACGGGCACTACGGCACCACCGCCACCACCAGCAGCGCGTTTTTGAAAGCCAATTTAACTCCTGGGGAAACTTCGCCGGGCTGGCGCACCAGGTAGCGGTAGCGCACGCCGGGGCGCGGGGCGCGGTCAATCTGCCAGGGGCGGCCGCGGTGGGCGGTGTGGGCGTAAAAGCGCAGCACCAGGCACTGGTAGGGCCCCGGCGCCAGCACCGGGCCGGCAGGCTGGGTTGCCAGCCAGTCGGCCGCGGGCGCCCCGAGCTGCCAGCGCCAACTGTGCTGCCATAGGGCTTCCTGGCGCTGCACTTGCCAGAGCTGGCTGCCGGCCAGCAGCAGCGTGCCGGCCAGTAGCCCCCCGCCCACATAGCGCCGGGCCTGGGGCGAGCGGGCCCGCCCGATAGCCCACTCGGCGAGCAGGCTGGCCAGCAAAAGCAGGTACTGCGCCTTGTAAAACAGTGTGCGCTCGGGCAGCGGCAGCAGCAGCACGGCCGCCAGGCCGTAGGGCAGCAGCACCAGCCAAGTACTGGGCCCACCCAGCTGCGCCACCAGCCGCCCCAGCTGCGCGGGCAGCCGCCCCGTCCGCGCCCGCCACCCCAAGTACCCAAACCCACCCAGCACCCCCAGCACCAAAGGCACATCTACCAGATGATGCGCTACGCGCAGGTCCGTGGCTAGCGTTTGCCAGAACTCCGGGGCCGACAGGGCCCGCACAAAAGGGTTGTGCAGCAACAGCTGGGGGCCCGAAAGCAGCAGCAGCGGCGCGTAGAGCAGCGCGGCCCCCAGCAGCGTGAGGCTGCCCATGGCCCCCAGCACCAACAAGCGCCCCCCCGCCCGCTGCCGCACCGCGCAGAGCCCCAGCCAGCTATAAGCCGAGGCCAGAAAAAGGGCGTGGGTCGGCACCGTATAGAGCCCCAGCACGCCCGCCAATACTAGGGCTGCCCAGGCCGCCCGCACTCGCTTGGGCCGGGGCACATCGCCGGGCAAAACGGGCACCAGCTCGAGCAAAGCAAAAAAGCCCACCCCGCCCAGTGCCACCAGCAGCCAATAGCCCCGGCCGGTGGCGGCATAGTAGAAACTGAGATTGAGCAAGCCAAACCAGCCCACGGCGCGCAGCGCCACCCAAAACGAACTGCGCCGCAGCAGCGCCAGAAACCAGAATGCCGTAGCCGCCGTGCTGGTCAGCAGCACCGGCAGCCGCATCGTCCACCAAAAGCCGGGGTACACCTGGTAGAACAGCCAGCTGAGCGTATTGCTCAGCACATGGTTGTTGGGCAGCTCGTACACGGCGCTGACCGTGAGCAGCGACTCGCGCACGAACAGCTCATAAGAAGTAGCATCGTCATAGGGCTGCACCACGCCACTGAGGTAGGCCCGCAGCAGCCCCAGTCCCAGCAGCCCCGCTGCCGCCAACCGGCGGTGCGCAGGCGGCAGCGCCCGCCAGCCGGCACCCAGGCCGCGCCCCGCGCCGGCTACTTCCCGGCCCAGGGCCGCCAACTCGCGCCGGCCGGCCGCCGGGGCTGCCAGCAGTACGCCCAGCAAAGCCGCCCCGGCGGCCAGCACCCACAGGCCCGTGCGCAACCCCAGAAACTCGACCACGGTGTAGCTACGGGCAGCCCAGTCGTAGGGATAGGTGGTGCGCAAGGCCAGCGCCCCCGGCCCGGTCACCGTTTGGAGTACCAGCGCGGCGTAGCCGGCGCAGGCCGCCACCACCCCCAAGCTGAGCAGCCCAAAAAAACGCCCGGACGGCAGGGAAGGCAACGAAACCGGGCGCTCGGCAGGCATACTGGTAAGGGCGGATAAAACTGTTCGTTCGAACTTACTTGGCGGTCAGGGCGGTGATGGCAGCCCACACGCGGTGCGTGGGCAAACCCATCACGTTGAAGTACGAGCCTTCGAGGCGGTCGATGCCCACCAAGCCCAGCCAGTCTTGGGCGCCGTAGGCCCCGGCTTTGTCGAGGGGGTGGTAGTGGGCCACGTAAAAGGCGATTTCCGTTGCGCTCAGGGGACGGAAATGCACGGTGGTTTCATCGGCAAACACGACGGGGGCGCGGCCGTCGCCGGGCAGCAAGCACACGCCGGTGTACACCTGGTGGGCGCGGCCTTGCAGGCGGGTTAGCATCTGGCGGGCTTCGGTGGCGTCGGCGGGCTTGTTGAGCACATCGTCGTCGAGGCACACGATGGTATCGGCGGTGAGCAGCAGCTCATTAGCCGCCAGGTCGGCGCGGTAGGCCTCGGCCTTGTGGCGGGCGAGGTATTCGGCTATTTCGGCCCGGCGCAGGTGAGCCGGAAAGCTTTCATCGACCTCGCGCAGGCGGATTTCATAGGCCAGGCCCAGGTCGGTGAGCAGCTGGCGGCGGCGCGGCGAGCCGGAGGCAAGAATCAGGTTCATATAGTCTACTAGCGTTTAAAATACACGAATAAAAAGCAGCCCCAACCAGCTAGTGCGGCCCCGCCGCTACTACCCCGCTATAAATCAAACAGTCGCTGGTGGCCCACACTAGCCGCCCCGCCTGGGCGGGCCGCGGGTCGGCGCGCTGGGTTACTACGTACTCATATTGCTGGCCCGGCCGGACCTGATACTCGGTGCGCCAAAGCTGGGTTGGGGCCTGCACGTGCGCATGAACCCGCAGCCAGAGCCACAGCCCATAGTTGGGCACCAGCACAGGCTGGGTGGTGGGGTGCTGCACCAACCAGGTATACAGAGCTCGCTGGTCGGGATTAGCGCCCCGGCCCAGGTAGTTGAGACGCACCACGGTGCCGACTTGATACAACAGGAATACCCCGGCCGCCGCCCCGGCCAGCCACCGGCGGCGGCGCGACCAGTTTACATTCTCGGCTACTAAGGCCACCAGCAGAAAGAAAAACCAGGCTTTGTACAAAAGGGTGCGCTCGGGCGGATACACGCGCTGTACGGCCATTAGCCCATAGGGTAGCAGCATAAACCACAGCGCGGGCAGCCCTACTTGCCGCACGCGCAGGGCCGGCCCTGCCGGTAGCCGGCCCGTGGCGGCGCGGTGCCACAAGTGCCCAAATAGCGCCAGCCCCCCCACAGTTACCACCGCCCCGATGCTACGCTGGCCCGCCAGGAAGCCCTCCGTCAGCCAGGCATACTCGGGCAGCGCCCGCCAGAAATCGTAGAGCGAGCGGGGCTGCATAAAATCGTTATCGACCAGCATCTTGGCCCCCGACACCAGTAGCACCGGCACGTAGAGCACGGCCGCGCTTAGGCCCACCACCAGCCCCACTACCACCGCCGGCCCCAGCTGCCCCCAGGCCCGCCGCCGCACCGCCTGCACGGCCAGCCACGAGAAAGCCGAGGCCAGCACGTAGCTAAACGTGGGCACCGTGTAGCACCCTAATATTCCGGCCCCCAGCAAGCCCACCCACGCGGCCCGGTCACCGGCCACGGCATCCGCCGCCGTGTCTACCAGGCGCAGCAAACACAAAAACACCACGCCCGCCAACAGGATTACCAGCCAATACCCCCGCCCATTGCTGGCGTAGTACAAGCTGAGCTGCAGCCCGCTGAAGGCCCCGGTAGCCAGCAGCGCCCCCCGAAACCCGACCCACCGCAGCAACCCCACAAACAGCAGCCCCGACCCCACCGTGCTCGTGAGCAGCACCGGCAGCCGCATGCTAACCCAAAACGAGGGGTAAACCTGGTAAAACCCCCAACTGAGCGTATTGGCCAGAATATGGTTATTCGGCATGGGGTAATAGGCGGCCACCGCCAGCAGGCGGTGCCGCACAAAAAACTCGTAGGATACCGCGTCGTCGCCGTAGGGCAGATACCCGGTGCTCAGGTAGCCGCGCACCACCGTGAGCCCGACCAGCCCGGCCAGCGCCACCCGGCGCTGCCAGCCGGCCAGCGCCGCCCACTGCCCACCTAGTTGCCGCCCGGCCTGCGCCACCGCCCGGGCCGTAGCTACCAGTTGGCCGCGCCCGCTCCGCGTGCCCAGCCCCAAACCCAACCACCCGGCGGCCAGGGCCAGCGCCGCCGCCGCCAGCGCGTAGTGCAGCCGCTGCAGCGCCAGCGCGGTAAAGGGTTGAATGTGCCAGCCATCGTAGGGAAAGATGGCATCCAGCGTCCGGGCTTCAGCCCAGGTGGCGGTGCCCAGCACCAGCGCTACGTACCCCGCGCACCCGGCCAGCGCCCCCAAACTCAACAAGCCAAAAAACAGCCGCTGCTCCGACGAAGACGGGTTGGCACTCATACAGTTGGCGAATCTGCCGGGGCCGGTTCGCCGGCAAAGTAGGTATCAAACGCCGACGGCAGCGCATCGGCCAGGCTGGTGAACAGCAGCCCCGCCAGGGTTTTCGGATAAAAAAACGTGGACTTGGCCGGCATCACCGCCCCCGAGTAACAAACGGCCTCGACCTGCGCCATCGTCACTTCATTGGTAATAAAGGCAGCGCGGGCCTCGCCGCGGTCTACTTGCTGGAGGCACTCGGCCAGGCCGCGCACGTAGGCCACGCCCGGCCAGGCACGCTGCGCCTCGGAGCCCCCAATGCCGAGCACTTTTTCGAGCACAAAAAAGTGCAGCACCGTCAGGTCTAGGTCTTTTACCTCGGGCGTGGTAGCCCAATTTAGCTGGGCGTGCACCTCGGGGCGCAGGCGCAGCTTGTAGGCGGCCCCGCCCGGCAAATACAGGCCAAATGCCCAGCGGCGGCCGGCTATTACCTCCGGCAAATCCTGGGCCTCGGCCTGGGGCTGCACCACGAAGTAGTTGGCCAGCCGCGCCAGCAGCTCGGTATCGGTGAGACCGCCAGGCAGCTCGCGTAGCACCCGGTGGGTGGGCAGGATGCGCAGGTCGTCGCTGGCGGCGTTGGTGAGGTACATGAGGTGGTAGTTCCAGAACTCGCGGCCGGTAGCGCCGCCGGGCCCGGCGGCTACCTCGCGCGCTTGGCGGTAAGCCAGCGAGCCTTCGTAGCGGTGGTGCCCATCGGCCAGAATGACCTGCCGGCTCGCCAGTACCCGCTGGAAGCGCCGGATGGTCCCGGCGTCCTGAATGACGGCCAGCACGTCGCGCGCACCCTGGTAATCTTCCTCCGTCTGGCAGAGCGGGTCCTGGATGGCCTCGTCCATGAGCTGCTCCAGCTCGAAACTCTCGTCGCGGTACAGGCCGTGGGTAGCGCTGGTCTGAAACTGCAAGGCCGCCAGCAGTTCGGCCCGGTCGTTGACGGCGGCGGGCAGCGTGTTTTCGTGCCGCAGCACCACGCCCTCGTCCCAATCATAGGCCCGGATGTGGGCCATGAAGCCCTTGCGGCAGAACTCCCGCGCCGAGCCGGGCAGCCGGAAATACTGGTAGTACACGTAGATGCCCGGCAGCCCATCCTGCCGCAGCACGCCTTCGGCCTGCCAGCGGGCCAGCCGCTGCGCGGCGGCCTCGTGGGGCGGCAAGGCACCCTCGGGCCGCGGCACCGAGAGGTGAATCGAGTTAAGCGGATTCTGGTACAGCGCTTCGCGCTGGCGCACACTCACCACATCGAACAGCGGCGATACGACGTCGTCAATTTCGGCGCTGAGGGCGGGGTTGTAGCGCCAGCCGCGCACGGGTTGAATTTCAGCCAAGCGGTGAATGAGTAATTGAGTGAAGGAGTGAATGAAGCCGTAGTGAGTAATTGATTGCCTACGTGAAGTCAGCAAACAGTACGGGCCATTCACTCCTTCACTCAATTACTCATTCACCGCTTCACGGGGCCAGGCGGCTGATTTTCCAGCTTTCGCCCGCACGCTCGTACACCAGCCTATCGTGCAGGCGGCTGGGGCGGCCCTGCCAAAACTCGATGCGCGTGGGGCGCAGCACGTAGCCGCCCCAGTGCGCCGGGCGCGGCAGCGGGGTCTGGCCCTCAAAGCGGGCTTCTATCTCGTGCTCGCGGTTTTCAAGCTCCTCGCGGCTGCCAATAACTTCGCTCTGGGGCGAGGCCCAAGCCCCAACCTGGCTGCTGCGCGGCCGGCTCTGGAAGTATTCGGTCGAGACAGTTTCGGGCGCTTTTTCAACCCGGCCCTCTACCCGCACTTGGCGCTCGAGGCCGGGCCAGAAAAAGTTGAGCGCGGCCAGCGGCTGGCCAGCCAGCTCGTGGCCCTTGCGCGAGTCGTAGTTGGAGTAAAACAGAAATGCCGCATCGTCGGGCAGGCCCTTCAGCAGCAGCACGCGCTGGCTGGGCTGGCCGCTGGCCGCATCTACGGTGGCCAGCGTGAGGGCGGCCGGCTCGGGCAGCTGGGCGGCCACAGCCTCATCGAGCCACTGCCGAAACTGTTGCACGGCATCGGGCAGCACATCGGCTTCCAGCAGCGTGCGCTGGGCGTAGGTTTGGCGCAAGTCGGCGAGTTCGGCGTCGGTCATGAGGAGATTTATAGGGTACAGTTGTTTGGATGAGGTACGATTGTCATTGCGAGCGCAGCGAAGCAATCGCATCACAACGAGCCGCGCCGGTGCGATTGCTTCGCTGCGCTCGCAATGACAGGTATTTGCCATAGCAACGAGCCCAAAGGTAAGGCCCTCCCCACCCGAAAGCCCCAATAACAAGGCTGTCGGGGCACTATCTGGCCGCTTCGTGCGTACTTGCTACTCTATGAAGCCAGGAACCCTTCTCATCTCGCAGCCCTTCCTGGGCGACCCCAACTTTGAGCGCAGCGTGGTGCTGCTCTGCCGCCATAGCCCCGATGAGGGCGCTTTTGGCCTGGTGCTCACCCGCCTCACGCCGGCCACCCTGGGCCAGGTGCTCGACCTGCCCCTCGGCGATATCGGCCCCAGCGCCAGCCTGCCCCTGTACGTGGGCGGTCCGGTGCAAACGGATACCCTGCATTTTTTGCACCAGCACGCCGACCTACCGGGGGCCCAGCCCCTGGGCCAGGACGTGTACTGGTCGGGCGATTTTGACGCGCTTATCAAGCTGATAGACAGCGGTACTATCCTCTCCGATAGTGTTCGCTTATTTGCGGGCTACTCGGGCTGGTCGGCGGGGCAGCTGGAAGAAGAAATTGCGCGCGGCTCCTGGATACGGCAGCCCGCTAGTGCCGGGAAAGTATTTACTTTGGAGTCTGATACGTTTTGGCAAGGCATCCTGCGCGAAAAGGGCGGCCGCTTCCGGGCGCTGTCCAACTACCCGCTCGACCCGCGCCTGAACTAGTTTTTTTGTCGATTTCGCCCCCTCGCCCGGCTCCGGCCCCGTTTTAGTTGTACTTGTCCCGGCCCGGTGCCGGGAGCCGGCTTTTCGCTTTTGTTTATGCTACCCGAAGAAACCCCCACCCCCGCCTCGTCCTCGCCCGCCGGCGATTCTCCTGCCGACCGCATGAGCATCCTGGAAGCCCGCCTGGCCGAAATCCGCGCCAAGCAAGGCGATGCCCCCGCTGCGCCTACCACGCCCGAGCCCGCCGCGGCTACCCCAGCCGCGCCCGCCCTCAGCGACACGCCGGCCGGGGCGGCCGTGCCCCCCGGTGGCGGTGCTACCCAAACCGAAGCCGACCCGCTGCTCTCCGAGCCCGGCCTGAGCGAAGCCCTCGACGTGCCCGCTCCAGCCCCGGTAAATATTGCCGACGGAAGCGCTGCTCCCGAGCCCGCCGCAACTCCGGCAACCCCCGAAGCCACCGCTGCGGCCGAAACTGCCCAGCACGTACCGGCCGAGGTAGCCGCCGAAAACCTGTCGGCCCCGCAGGCCCGCGCCGTGGCCCACTACGGCGACAGCATGGCGGTCAGCGAAGTACCCACCGAAACCGCGCCCACCGAAACGCCTGAAGCAGCGGCCCCGGCTGCCGACGAAGCCGCCCCGGTAATGCCGCTGGCCCGCGCCGAAGACATCGACAATACGCCCGATGTGGTAGCCACGCTGCCCACCTCGGCCACCGAGTCGGCCGCCGAAGCCCACCAAGCCGAGGTAGCGCACATTCAGGCTGAAGCCGAAGGTGCTGCCAGCGCAGAAACTGAAGGTGGCGAGCCGGCCAGCGAAGAGGGCGACGACTACGTGCCCGAAACGGCCGCGCCCGATTTTGCTACGCTCGACCTCGAAAGCCAGGCGTCTTATCTCATCGGCCTGCTGGGCCGCCCCGACGCCCGCCGCAACCGCCAGCAGATTTTTGAGCTGAGCCGCCAGTACGAAGCCAACGTGGCCAGCGCCCGCGCCGCCTCGCGCCAAAAGCTGGCCGAAGACGCCAACGCCCCGCAGGAATTCAGCTTCCAGCCCCCGGCCAACCAGGCCGAGCTGAATAAGGCGCTGCAAGACTTCCGCGAAGGCCGCGCCCGCGATGCCAAAGCCGAAGACCAGAGCCGCGGCCAGAACCTAGCCCGCAAGCAGGAGCTGCTCGCCCAGCTGCGCACGCTGGTCGAAAGCGCCGAAACCAAAGACAGCTCGCAGAAGCTCAAGCAATTGCAAGCCGATTGGAAATCGACCGGCCCCGTGCCCCAGAACGACAGCCAGGAAACCTGGAACACCTACCACGGCCTGCTCGACCGCTACTACGCCAACCAGGGCCGTTTCTACGAGTTGAAGGAGCTGGACCGCCGCCGCAACCAGGAAGCCAAGGAGACCCTCATCGGCCGCGCCGAAGCCCTGATGCAAATCCCCGGCATCAACAAGGCCCTGGATGAGCTGAAGAAGCTGCACGATGAATGGAAGCACATTGGCCCGGTACCCGGCGAGCAGCGTGAGCCTTTGTGGCAGCGTTTCCTGGCCGCTTCGGAGGCCGTGCACCTGCGCCGCAAAGAGTTTGTGGACGTACGCTCGGCCCAGGAAGGTGAGAACCTGAAAGTAAAGCAGGCGTTGCTGGAGCGCGTGCTGCCCTTCGCCGAGTTTACGACTGAGCGCGTAAACGAGTGGCGCTCGCGCACCGACGAGCTGCAAGAGATTAAGAAAGAGTGGGAAGCCGCCGGCCCCGTGCCCCGCGCCCAGGCCGACCAGCTCAACAAACAGTACTGGAACGCCTACAAGTCGTTCTTCAACCGCAAAAACGATTTCTTCAAGAGCCTCGACTCGGAGAAGAACACCAACCTGCAAGCCAAGTACGCCCTCATCGAGCAGGCCGAAGCCGCCCAGCAAAACCCTAATTTCGACGAAGCCCGCACCATCATCATCCGGGTGCAGAAGGAGTGGAAGGACGTTGGCCGGGTGCCCGAAAAGCAAGCCGACAAAATCTGGAAGCGTTTCCGCGCCGCCTGCGACGGCGTGTTTGAGCGCCCCAAGCAGGAAACCCGCCAGCGTGAAGAGCGCCAGACGGCAGCCAGCACCGAGCAGGTTACCCGTTTGGATAAGATAGCCCAGCAAGTAGCCGCCCTCTCGCCCGCCGAGCCCGGCACACTGGAAGGATTCCGCGCCCTTATCGCTGATTGGCAAGAGCTTGACTCTGCCGAAGGCCAGGCTAACGCCGGCACTTCGGACCGCGGCGAAGAGCAGTTCCTTACGCTTATGGGTAAGTACCTCGACCAGACGGGCGGTATTACCCCGGCCGAAAAAGAGGACTTGCTTTTCCAATTGGAAATAGCCCGCCTTAAGGCTCGGCCCCAGGCGCAACAAGCCTTTACTCGCAAGGAAACCAGCCTGCGCCGCGAAATCCAGGAGCTCGAAAACGACGTGGCTACCCTGCAAACCAACCTCGACTTCTTCGGCCGCTCGAAGAATGCCGACCAGCTGCGCCAGGAGTACCAAGGCCGCATGAGTGAAACCAACACCCGCATTGCCAAGCTCAAAAAGCAGCTGAAGCAACTACGGAGCTAGGTGCTCATTCTCAGCTACTAAAAAAGCGGGTGCCCTCGGGTACCCGCTTTTTTGTTGCATTTTGTTTGGCTCGTCAGGTTTGCGCCTTACTTTTGTGCCACGATTAAGCCTCCATAGCTCAGTTGGTAGAGCTTCTGACTTGTAATCAGAGGGTCGTTGGTTCGAGTCCGACTGGGGGCTCCCTTACTCGTAATCGAAACGCCCGGAAACTTGCGAATAGCTGGTTTCCGGGCGTTTTTTTCGTGCCCAAGACGGACTGAACTGTCTTAACCAGCCAAGTACGGGCGAGGCGACCCAGCGCCGCACCAGTGCCCTGGGCTACGGCGGGCCCGGCAAAAAGCCAACCCAGCTAGACCCCGCTGCGGTTGTACTGCTTGAGGTGCAGCACCTGCGTTCGACAAGAAGCCGGCCCACCGCTAGTGCTGCTGGAAAGAACCCACCAGCTCCAGCCCCAGCAAGCGGCCCGGCAGCGCTTGCCTACCCGTGGGCGAACCCAATCAAAGAACTTAAAAATATAAACATATTATTTTATTAATAATAAAGCTTTATTTTCTACCTTTAGGTACGTTAGTAATAACTCCTTGGCCTGGCTGGCGGCATGTTGTTCGAGCATTTTATCCCCGTGCGTTTTCGCCCCAAAAAATTCGGTCCGCCGCTGGCGGCCGGGGCTATTGGCGGGGTGGCGGCTGGTGCGCCCGCCGCGTCAGGGGCTTTCGGCGGGGTCGGGGTACGGCCGCTGCTGCTGCAAGGGTTTCTGCTGCTGGCGGGTGTGGGCGCGGCGGCGCTGGGCCTCAAGGGGTTTCTGCTGCCCAATGAGTTTATCGACGGCGGCGTGACGGGTATTTCGCTGCTCGTCAGCCACGTCACGGGTATTTCCTTGTCGTGGCTGATTATTCTGGTTAATATTCCGTTTGTGGTGCTGGGGTATTACCAGCTGGGCAGTAAGCTCGCCATCAAGACGCTGCTCACCATTCTGGGGCTGTCGGGGGCGCTGCTAGTGGTCGATTTCCCGCCCCTCACCCACGACAAGCTGCTGATTGCCGTGTTTGGCGGGTTCTTTTTGGGGGCAGGCTCGGGGCTGGCCATGCGCGGCGGCGGCGTGCTCGATGGCACCGAGATTCTGGCCGTGTACCTCACCCGCAAGCTGCCGGCCTCGGTAGGCGATGTGGTGTTGATTATCAACATCTTCATCTTTGGGGTGGCGGCCTGGCTGCTCTCGGTCGAAACGGCGCTGTACTCCATTCTGGCCTACTTATCGGCGGCCAAGACGGTCGATTTCATTTTGGTGGGCATCGAGGAATACACTGGGCTGACTATCATCTCGATGCACAGCCCCGAAATCCGGCAGCTCATCACCGACAAGCTGCACCGCGGGGCCACCGTGTACGAGGTCACCCAGGGCTTTGGCTCGCACGGGCACCAGCACCTGAAGGCGGAGGCCATTTTCACGGTCGTGACCCGCCTCGAAGTGGTATCGCTAACCGAGGAAATTCATAAAATCGACCCCCAGGCTTTCATCGTACAGCAAAGCGTAAGCGACATGCGGGGCGGGCTGATAAAAAAGCGCGCCCTGCACTAGATCAGATGTAGCGCGCACTTTCAGCCCGCGAATCAGGGTACTGGTACTCGCGAACTGAAGGTCTGCGCTACTGCCCCGCGACTTTGAAACCGCTCTATTTTGAGGTAGGATTAGCATGAAAAACTGGTATTCCCCACCGGGCGTCAGGCCCCACGAAGCCAAGCTGGTTGGGCTGTTCTTGGCGCACAGCAGTCTGCTCGGCTTTGGCACCGTGCTGGTGTACCTGGCCGCCAGCAGCCTGGTGCTGCGTGAGAGCCCAGCGCGCACCCTGCCCCTGGCCTACTGCGCGGGCGCGCTGGCCATGCTGGCCAGCGGCTGGCTTTACGCCTACTGCGCCGCACGCTGGCCCCTGCGCACGCTGGCCGGCTGGGCACTGCTGGCCCTAGCGGGCCTCACGCTGGGGCTCGGGGTGGGGGGCTGGCTGGGGCCGGGGGCAGCGGCGGCCTGGGCCGGGCTGGTGGGCTACCGCGTGGTGCACCTGCTGGCGCGCCTGGAGCTGGGCAGCATGGCGGCGCTGCTGGACACCCGGCCGGGCCGGCGGCTGCTAAGCCTGGGCACGGCCGGCGAGCTGCCGGCCAAGGCCCTGGGCGCGCTGCTGGCGGTGGGGCTGCTCCCACACACCGGCAGCTACGGGCTGCTGCTGGGGGCGGGCGGGGCGTATTTATTGGCCGGGCTGGTGCAGCGGGGCGCTTTTCGGGCGCGGCGGGTGGCCGCGGGGCGGCGGTCGCCGCAGCCGCTGGGCGGGGCATTTTGGGGCAGCAGCCCGCTGGTGCGCACGCTGGGTCTGAGTTTGCTGCTGTGGGCGGCTGTGGGCGCGGGCGTCGAGTACGCGTTTTTTATACGTGCCAAAGCCGGGCTGCTCGCCCCGGCCGGGGCGGTGCAGTACGTGGGCGGGGGGCTAGCCATAACCTACGTGCTGGCCGCGCTGGGCAAATGGTTTTTTGCGCGCCGGGGCCTCGGTTGGCTCGGCGTGCGGCGGGCACTGCTGGGGGTGCCACTGGTGGCCCTGGCGGCCATTGGGGTGGGTGGGCTGGCCAGCGCGGGCCACCTGGGGGCCGGGGGGCAGCTGGGGTATTTTGGCGGGCTGTACCTGGGGCTGGCCTTCCTGCGCAGTGCCCTGCTCGAGCCCGCGTTTCGGTTGCTGCTGCAGGCGCTGCCGCCCCAGGAGCGCCGGGCGGGTTATGCACAGGTCAAGAGCGTGTACGAGCCGCTGGGGCTGGCTTTGGGGGGTATGCTCCTTTTGGGGTTACTGAGGCTGCCGGCTGGTACTGCGCTAGTGCCCTGGGTGCTGGTGGGTGGCCTGGGCTTGCTATTGCTGGGTATGCTGCTCGCCCTGCACCGCGCCTACCGGCATTACCTGGCTGCCTTAAAAGCCACCCTGGGGCTGCGCCTCCCGGCCAGCTCACTGCGGCCTTCCCCTCAGCCCGCCCGAGCCCCTGATCAATCCCGGGGTCCGCAGGAAGTCTGCCACGCCCTGACGCACTTGTACCGGGCCGAGGCCGCCGCTCTGCTGCGGCATGCCCCCGAGCTGCTCGCCCACGCCGATGGCCAGGTGCGGCACCAAACCCTGCGCCTAGTAGGCCACCGGGCCGAGGCCGCGCTGCTCTGCCAGCTGGCCACCACCGACCCCGACCCGGCGCTGCGCGAGCACGCCAGCCGCCTGGCCTGCCAGCACCCCACCGCGGCCGACTGGCTGCACCACCCCGACTTGGCCGTGCGCCGGGGCGCCATTGGCGGGCGGCTGGCCGCCACCCCCACCGATGCCCCGGCCCTGGCCAGCCTCGCCGAGCTGGCCGCCTCGCCCGACCTCAGCTGCCGCTTTGGGGCGCTGGCACTGCTGAGCTGGCTGCCCCCGGCCCAGCAGGTGGCGCTGCTCACGGCCAGCCTGCATGGCCCCGAGCCAGCACTGGTGGCGGCCGCCGAGCAAGCCGCCGCCAGTGCCACCAGCCCTGCGCTCATTGCGCACCTTATTACGCTGCTGCGCAGCCGCACGGTGCGCCAGCCCGCGCTGCGGAGTCTGGCCCGGCTCGGGGCACCGGCGCTGCCGCTACTGGCCGAGGCGCTGGCGCAGGAAACTGATAACCGGAGCCTGCAAGGCCTGGCCCAGGTATGCGCCCGCCTGGCCACGCCCGCCGCCCGCCAGCTGTTGCTGGAAACCGCCCGGCGCGACCACCTGCCCGCCCGGGCGGCGGCGCTGCGGGCCCTTGGCAGCTTTGCCCCGGTGCCCGCCGATACACCCTGCTTTCAACACCTTATGGAGGAAGAAATGCAGTTGGCCCAGCACCTGCTGCACGGCATGCTGGCGGCCCCGGCCGAGTTGCAGCTGGCCCTGCGCTACGAACTGCGCGAGGGGCTGCGCCGGCTATTTGGGCTGCTGCTGCAAGTGTACGAGCGCCCGCCCATCCGCGCGGCGCAGCGGAGCCTGCACCACACCTTCGGGCCCCAGCAGACTGAGGTCCTGGCCGCGCTCGACCGCCTGCTGCCCCGCCCGCTCTACCAGGGCCTGCTAGCGCTGCTGGAGGAGGGCGAGCTGTCCGAAAAAATCCAAACCCTCGACGACCTGCTGGGCCCCCCGGCCCCGGCCGAGCCAGTGCTGACGACCATTGTGCGCCGGGGCCCGGCGGCGTTTTCGGCCTGGACGCTTAGCGTGGCGCTGCCCTACTGGCACCCGCAGCCGGCCACCGTGGCCCTGCTTTATCCGCACGTGCAGTCGGCCAGCCCGCTGGTGCGCGAAAGTGCGCTGGCCGTGCTGCGCCAGTTGCCCCTGCAGCGCCCCGCGGCCTACGACCTGCTGCTCGCCGCCCACCCCGACCTTGCCCCGCTGCTTATGCCTACTCCTGTGCTTACCCCTGGTATTTCGGCCCGCGAGCGCGTGCTGCTGCTCAAGGGCACCGCCCTTTTTGCCGATACCCCCGCCAATGTGCTGGGCAGCCTCGTGCCCATTATGCAGGAAGTGGCGTTTACCGCCGGGCAACTCATTTTTGCGAAGGGCACGCTGGGCACCTCGCTTTTTATTGTCTGCGCGGGCGAAGTGGGCATCTTCGATGGCTCGCGCCAACTGGTAAGCTTCCGCAAAGGCGACTTTTTCGGCGAGCTGGCCTTGCTCGATGCCGAAGCGCGCTCGGCCTCGGCCGTAGCGCAGGGACCCGTAGTAGCCCTGCGCATCGACCAGGAGGATTTTTACGATGTGATAGAGGAGTGTACGGAGGTGGTGCGCAACATCCTGCGGGTGCTCTGCCAGCGCCTGCGCCGCCAGAACGAGCAAGTGCCGCCGATGCCGAACCGGTAGCGAGCTAAGCATTCGATATGATGTCCCCTACGCGCTGGTATTTCGTAAGTAGATTTACTACGCAATAGCTAGCCACAAAGCGGACCGGCAGCCGCCGCTGGCAATGAAGCAGTTGAGTTGCCACACCTCGCCTTCGTGCAAAATGGACTGCCATTTTCGCAGCTTGCGCACCGCGCTCGCGGTCAGTGACAGTACTATGCTGGCGAATGTAGTGGTCAAATACCTCAAACATGCGGGCGAGCTCTACGGTAAAGTAACCCTAGTAAACCCACGGCGATTAGAAAGCGAGCATTCCCCCAGCCGGGCTGCATTTGGCGTCAGATTCTGGCCGCCCATTGGTTAAAACTGGTCTAGGGTAGTCAGCACGGCTTCTTTGGCCAGCAGGGCGGGCACGGTGGCGAAAAAGTGCCGGGCATAGTCGGTGGCCAGATGGGCCTCGTGCGCTGCTACGGAAGCAAAAACTTCGAACAGCACCAGCGTATTGGGGTCGTCGTGCTTCGTGGTTATGAAAAAGGCTTCACAGCCGGGCTCGGTACGGTTGAGGCGGGCCGTGGCGGCCACCAGGGCTTTTACTTCACCTAGGTACTGGGGCTGCACGGTCAGCTCGGCCAAGACGGTTACTTTGGGCGTTGCCAACGCAGCTTATTGGTTAAGCATCGCGAAGGCCTCGCTGGGCGACGCCCGGTGGTACTCGTAGAACTGCGCCGTCTGCCCGACCAGGATTTCATCGGTATCCTGCTCAAGGCCAGCAACTAGCTCGGTGGCTACCTGCTGGGGCGGAATCCCATTGGCACCCCCGATTTCCTGGGTTAGCTCGGTGTCTACCAGCGGCGGCATCAGCTCAAACACGAGGATGGCCGTGGTTTTGGCCAGCGAGTAGCGCAGGGCCTGGGTGTAGGAGTGCAGGGCGGCCTTGCTGGCCGAATAGGTCGGTATTTTCACCTGCGGGGCAAAGGCCACGATGGACGAAACGTTCACGATAGCCGCCTCGGGCTGCTGGCTCAGTACCGGCAGCAGTAATTCGGTCAGGCGCACAATGGCGAGGTAATTAGTGGTCATTTCGGCCTCCGCAGTGGCAAACGCGTTGGCGTTGATTCCCAACTGATAGGCAGCACCTTGGCCCGCGTTGTTAACCAACACGCTGAGGTCGCCGAACTCCGCTTGGACCCGGCCCACCAGGCGCGCTACGTCGGCGGCGTTGGTGATGTCGCAGGCAATGGCCGTGGCGTTGGGCACTTGCGCAGCGGCTCGGTCCAGCTTGGCTTGGTTGCGACCCGTGAGGATAAGGCGGTTGCCGCGCTCGCTCAGGAGTTGGGCAATGGCCAGGCCGATGCCGGAGCCGCCCCCAGTAATGAGGATAGTTTTATGGGAAATATTCATGAGAGTTGGTTGGAGAAATGTGGCAAAAGCACCCAGGCAAAATGGCCGGGGTTGGTAAAAACAGAATTGATTATTCGCCCTCGTACTTGCGCACAATCAGCGTGGCGGTGTGGCCGCCAAAGCCGAAGGAATTGCTCATGGCGTAGGTCACGGGCCGGTGCACGGGCTGACCCAGCGCCAGCGGAAAGCGGCCGACAAACTCGGGGGCCAGCACGGTGGTGTTGATGGTGGGCGGAATGACATCGTGCTGCACGGCGTGCACGCAGGCAATTGCCTCGATGGCCCCAGCCGCGCCGAGCAAGTGCCCGGTCATGCTCTTGGTGGCGCTCACGTGCAGGCTGGGCGCCGGCCCAAATACCCGCCCAATGGCTATCCCCTCGCTGGCATCACCCAGGCCGGTGGAGGTAGCGTGCGCATTGAGGTAGTCGATTTGGGCGGCGTGCAGGCCAGCATCTGCCAAGGCGGCTTGCATACTCAGATAAGCGCCCTCGCCCTGGGGGTGCGTGCCGGTGAGATGGTAGGCATCGGCGGCCATGCCGCCGCCCACAATTTCGGCCAGGATGGGTGCGCCGCGCCGCCGGGCGTGCTCATATTCTTCCAGAATTAAGGCCCCGGCCCCTTCGCCCACCACGAAGCCGTCGCGGGCCACGTCGAAGGGGCGCGAGGCGGTGGCGTAGTCGTCGTTGCGGGTCGAAAGGGCCCGCGAGGCGTTGTAGCTGCCGATGCCCGTCGCGTTCACGGTTGCCTCCGAGCCGCCAGCAATCAGCACGTCGGCCTGGCCCCAGCGGATGTGGTTGAAGGCGGCGATTAGGGAGGTGGTAGAGGTGGCGCAGGCCGACACGGTGGCGTAATTCAGCCCCCGCAGGCCGTACTTGATGGAAATCAGCCCGGCGGCAATATCGATAATGATTTTCGAGGTGAAAAACGGGTTGAAGCGCGGCGTGCCATCGCCGGTGGCGAACTCCGAAATTTGCTCCTGTAAGGTTTGCAGGCCGCCCACGCCCGAGCCCCAGACGACGCCGATACGGTTGCGGTTCAGCTCGTCGAAATCGAGCCGAGCGTGCTGGATGGCTTCCTCGGCCGCCACTAGGCCGTACTGCGTGAAGGCGTCGTACTTGCGGGCTTCGGCGCGGTCGAGGAAGTTGAGGGGGTCGAAGTTTTTGACCTCGCAGGCGAAGCGGGTTTTGAATTTGGCGGCGTCGAAGCGGGTGATGGGGCCGGCCCCGTTCTCCCCCGCCACCAAGGCGCGGCCGAAGCTGGCGGCGTCGTTGCCGATGGGCGTGAGCGCCCCCACACCCGTGATGACCACTCGTTTTAAGTCAGGCATAACAACTTGATGTAAGGAAGTAAAAGCGCGACCAGCTTAGTGGTCGGAGAGGCTGACGGTGACCGGGGCCGCGCCCGGCTTGCGCCGGGCCACGAGCAGCAGCAAGGGCATGGCCGCCAGAAAGCACCCGCCCACCAGCAGAAAAGCATCGTTGTAGCTCTGGATGCCCGCTTGCTGGTTCACGGCGCTATCGAGCAGCTGGTAAGCCCGTTGCACGGCGTTGATGGGCGCCTGACCCAGGCGGCTGGCCACCAGCTGCGTGGTAGCGGCCAGGCGGGCGGTCACGTTCAGGTCAGTGGCCGTGAGGTGAGTCACCAGTGCCTGGCGGTGCACAGCAAATTGGGTGGCCAGGTAGGTATTGACCATCGCAATGCCGAACGAGCCGCCGAGCTGGCGCATCATGTTATTGAGGGCCGCGCCCTGGGCAATGTCCTTGAGCGCCAGCCCCGACACGGCCAGCGCCGTGAGCGGCACCGTGAGCAGGGCGATGCCCACGCCGCGCAAAATCAAGGGCAGGTAAAAATCGCCCTTGCCGGATGCGCCCGTCAGCAGCGACATGCGCCAACTGAAGGCGAAGAAAATCAAAAAGCCCAGCGTAATAATGACCGGAATCGGCACGCCGCCCTGCAAGGCGCGAGCCGTGAGAATGAGCACGAAAATGGCCACCAGCGCCCCCGGCACCAGCAGTAGGCCCGTGTCGAGCACCGGAAAATGCAGCAGGCGCTGGGCAAACACCGGCGTGAGATACACCGACGTAAACAAGCCCATGCCAGTGACGAAGGTGAGGACCGCCGCCACGGCCAGCGACCGGCTTTTGAGCACCCGCAAATTCACGATGGGAAACTTGGTGGTCAATTCCCACCAGATAAACCCCACGATGCCGATAACAGCCGCCACGCTCAGCTGCACAATGTACGTGGTTTGGAACCAGTCTTCTTCCTGCCCGCGCTCCAGCACCACTTGCAGCGCGCCCACTCCCAGCACGAGAAACAATAGCCCGACCCAATCCATGCGCAAACTGGCCCGGCTGACGGTGGCCGCCGGCTCGGTCACCAGCCACACCGAGAGCATCGTCACCACGATGCCAATCGGAATATTGACCAGAAAAATCCAGTGCCAACTCGTTACGTCCAGGATGTAGCCGCCCAGCGTGGGGCCAATGGTCGGCCCCGTAAACACGCCAATGCCGAAAAGCGCCGCCGCAACACCCCGCTTAGCGGGCGGAAAAGCTTCAAATACAATGGTCTGCGACGTAGACAGCAACGCCCCGCCACCCAAACCCTGCACAAAGCGGAAAGCCACCAGCGTCCAAATACTATCCGCCGTGCCGCAGAGCGCGGACGCTACGGTGAACAAAATAATGGAGCTGATAAAGTAGCGCCGCCGCCCAAAGCGCGCCGCCAAAAAGCTGGTAATCGGGATGATAATGATGTTGGCGATGGCGTAGGACGTGATAACCCACGAGGTGTCGGCCAGCGTCGCACCCAGGTTGCCGCTCATGTGCGAGAGCGCTACGTTCACGATGCTCGTGTCAATGAGCTCCATCACCGCCGCCGCAATGACGGTGGCGCACAAGAGGAAAAGGCGGAGAGGACTCATAAAAAGCTGGTTTGCTATACCCCTCGGTATAAGTTGAAATAAAAAGCCCTTTTTTCAGCCCGCTCTATACGGGCCCTTAGCTGTCTACCACTCTGTTAGCTAGTTATTAGCGCGGCAAAGGCTAGGGAATCAGGCTGTCGCGGCCCATCAGGCGCAGGCCGGCGCGCCGGGGTAGCAGCAGCTGGGCACGCACCAGCAGGCGCGTGACCCAGCCCGAAACCACGCGTGGCTGCCGGCGCAGGCGCAGCGCTCGCACCAGCTCCTGCGCCACCTGGGCCGGCGTCTGCATCATCGCGGGCGGAAACACGGCAGTCGAGCCGCCCGACGCCTGGTGAAAGTTGCTCGACGTCACCCCCGGATTGAAGCCTAGGACGTAGACGCCCTTCGCCTCCCATTCCTGCCAGAGCGACTCGCTGAAATTCAGCACGAAGGCTTTAGTAGCCGCGTACACGGCCGCCCCCGGCATCGCGGTCAGGGCCAGAAACGAGGCTACGTTTACCAGCGCATCGCCCGGCCGAGCGCGGGCCAGAAAGCGGTGCGAAAGCTGCACCACGGCCGTCATGTTCAGCTGCATCAGCCGCAGCTGCTGGTCGAGGGGCAGCGCTTCGAAGCGGCCGTAGAGGCCGGCCCCAGCGTTGTTAATCAGCACATCGTAAGACGTTTCGGCCAGGTGCTCCGCTACTAGCTCCACATCGGCCGCTACCGATAAATCGGCCACCAACACAAGATGCCCCGTGCCCGGCAGCGCCCGCTGAGCGGCCGCCAGCTTATCGGCACTGCGGGCCACCAGCGTAAGCACGGCCCCCTCGGCGGCCAGCAGCTGGGCCACCGCCAAGCCAATGCCCTCGCTGGCTCCGGTAATCAGGATTCTTTTCATGGTAGGGAGCGGCTGGGAAGCAAAAAGGGAAAACTAATTTGACCAATTGGTCAAAAACAGAGTAAAAAAATTAGTCGAGCACCGACAGCGCAATTTTTGTGATTTCCCGCAGCGCCGACAGGTTGCAATTCGTTCGCGCCTGCACCCGCAGGCCCTGAATGCTAGTGACCAGGTACTGCGCCAGCGCCTGCACGGCCTCCGGCGAGCGCATGGGGATTTCGCCGGCTTGCTGGGCTTCGATTAATGTTTGCTGAAAGGCGGCGGTCAGGTTGAGCTGGGAGGTTTCCACGGCCGTGGCTACGGTCGCATCGGAGAGGCTTAGCTCCATGGTGGCATTGGTGAGCAGGCAGCCGCGCTGGCCTTCGGCCGTGGCCAGCGTGCCGGTCATCAAGTCAAACACTTGGTAGATAATAGCTTTCTTAGAGCCCGGCTGCGCCAGTATGGCCAGCAGCCGCTTGCCAATGGTATTGCGATAATGCGCCAGCACTTCCATGTACAGCCCGTGCTTATCGCCAAAGGAATCGTAGAGTGTGCCCCGGTGAATGTCGAGGCTATCCAATAGGTCCTGCACCGACGTGGCCTCGTAGCCCTTGGTCCAGAAGAGGTCCATGGCGCGTTCGAGCATCGTTTCGCGAGGGTACTTGGCGGGGCGGGCCATAACAGCGAGTGGTTGAGGTGACAAATGTACGTGCGTTTTTGACTTATCGTTCAAGTACGCTAAAAATTTGTTTCTTGGTCCACCTACGAAGCCTGCTTAAAGGCAAATGCCGCCAGTAAAACCAAATGTCCACATTGAGTGCATATGCACTTATAACGCCTACCTTTGCTGCTATGAAAGCCGACTTGATGACTAACTGCCATTGCCTGTCGTTGCGCCAGGCCGCCCGGCAGGTCACACAATTGTACGACCGCCATTTAGCGCCCTTCCAGCTGACGCTAAACCAGTATTCCATCCTGGGCCAGTTGTCGGTGCTCGATGCCACGCCCATCAACGAGCTGGCGCAGAAGCTCTTCGTAGACCGCACTACCCTCACCCGCAACCTCAAGCTCTTGCAGCAGGCCGGCTGGGTAGCGCAGGCCCCCCACCCCACCGACGGCCGCAGCCAGTGCGTATCGCTAAGCGCCGCCGGCCGCCGGCTGTTGACCAAAGCCATCCCGGCCTGGCAGGCAGCCCAGGCGCAGTTTGAAGCAGCCTTTGGCACGCTAGAAGCCGCCGCGCTCCGCCAGCAGCTGCACGCTGTGGCGCAAACAACCCTGCCTACCTAAGCGCGCTTTAGCCCTTGTAGGGCTTTTTCTTTAAGAAAGTAGGTGTAAATACACCTTTTTTGAGTTTCTGCTTTTTGCTCGCATTCCCTTTCTCTACTCCTAATGTCAACTCCCCAAAATCCGGTTTCGGCCGGTACTATCTCTATAAACTACAAGGTATTTGGCCGCAGAACCGGCCTGCGCGTGTCCGAGCTGGCGCTGGGCGTAGGCATGTTTGGCACGCGCTGGGGCCACGGGGCTACGCCGGCCGAAGCCCGCCAGGTATTCGACGGCTATGCCGAAGCCGGCGGCAACTTCCTCGACACCGCCGACGCCTACCAGCTGGGTGAGTCAGAGGAGATTTTGGGCGACTTCCTGGCTGCCGACCGCGACCATTTCGTGCTGGCCACCAAGTACACCTTCGGGGCCGAAAGCGGCAAGGGCGGCGTGACGCGCAGCGGCAACAGCCGCCAGAATATGGTGCGCTCGGTAGAGGCCAGCCTGAAACGCCTTAAAACCGACCGCATCGACCTCTACTGGGCGCACATGGCCGATGGCGTGACCCCGCTCGACGAAATCATGCGCGCCTTCGATGACCTGGTGCGGGCCGGCAAAATACTCTACGCCGGCCTCTCCGATTTCCCGGCCTGGCGCGTGTCGCACGCCGCCACGCTGGCCGACTTACGCGGCTGGGCTCCGCTGGCCGGCGTGCAGTTCGAATACAGCCTGATGGAGCGCACCCCCGACCGCGAGCTGCTGCCGATGGCCGAAGCTTTTGGGCTGGGCACAACGCTGTGGTCGCCACTAGCGGGCGGCTTTCTGACGGGCAAGTACCGCGACGGAGCCAAGGAGGGCCGACTGGCCGGCATGGGCGGCCACCTCATTCACCAAGAAAAAAGCGCCCGCGAAACGGCGATTCTCGACGCCGTGCTGGCCGTGGCCGATGAGTTGGGCGTGCCCGCTTCGCACGTGGCCATTGCCTGGCTCCGCGAGCGGGCGGCGCAGTCGCCCACCACGCTCATCCCCATTATCGGCCCCCGCACCCGGGCGCAGCTCGATGACAACCTGGCGGCGTTGCGCGTGGCGCTCGCGCCCGAGCAGGTGGCGCGGCTCACTACGGCCAGTGCCGTCGTGCTGGGTTTTCCGCACGACCTCATTGCTGCCACCCAGGGCCAGCTCACCGGTGGGCAAACGAACCGCATCGAATGGCCGCGCATTCCGGTGGCCTAAACCGCAGATAATTAATTACTAACAACTAATTCATCGCTGCCTACTGAGGCAGCTCACTAGATTTCATCAACCGGCTACTGGCCGGCGACATTTCCAATTAACCATGATTTTAGTAACCGGAGCCACCGGCGGCCTGGGCCGCGATACCATTGATGCGCTGCTCGCCACTACGCCCGCCACCAAAATTGCCGCCCTGGCGCGGGATGTGACCAAAGCCGCCGACCTGGCTGCGCAAGGCGTAGACGTACGGCCGGGCAACTACGACGATTACTCGTCGCTGGTACAGGCTTTTCAAGGAATTGACACGGTGCTGCTGGTGTCCGCATTGGCATTTTCTGACCGGGTGACCCAACACCACAACGTCATCGACGCGGCCCGGGAAGCGGGTGTGAAACACCTTTTCTACACCAGCATGCAGCGTGATACCAACTACGTGATGCCGAAAGTAACGGTCAGCGACCTAGCTACGGAGGCGCATCTTAAGGCTTCGGGGCTGGGCTACACCATCCTGCGCAACGGCTATTATTTCGATGCGTTGCCGTTTGTGCTAGGCCATCAGGCACTCGAAACGGAAGTATTGTATCCAGCTGGGGCTGGTCGGGTGGCGTTTGTATCCCGAACGGACTTGGGGGCTGCTACGGCCGCTTTGCTCACCAGCACCGGCCACGATAAGCAGGAATACACCCTGAATGGAGGCACCGCGTATTCCTTCGCCGAAATCGCGCAGGCCTTCAGCGAATTGACTGGGCGCGCCATTGCCTACGCGGGCGGCGAGCCGGAACGCTACCTAGCTCAGCGGCGCGCGGCGGGCTTCCCGGAGGCAGTGGCGCAGTTCTTCGCCGAGTGGGGACCTGCCATTGCGGATGGCCAGTTTGCCCGCCCCGATGGCCTGGTGGAGCGCCTGCTAGGCCGCCGGCCGACTTCGCTAGGTGACTTCCTAAAAACCGCCTACTCTCCCGGTATCTAAGTCTGCAAGGCGGGGCTAATAGCAGCTTTTGATTAATGGCTGGCGGGAGTTGCCTCGGCGACTGCTGTCAGCCATTTCTATTAGGGTAGGGACTACCGTCTCCAATCGTTGCGCCTATCTGCCGAACGTTTTTCCACTTGCTTTTCGAGCATTGCCTTTTGCTTGAAAAATTACATTTTCAAAGTTTTTCAAACAGACCAGTATATCTTTGTAATCTGAAAGATTATTCCTATTTGCCTACGTTTTTCGCTATTCACTTTTACACTTATCATCGTGTCACTAAACTTAAACTTACTGACCAAGCTGGCCCCTGGCCTTTCGCCCGAAAGCACCCCGGCCCCTACCCGCCCCACCTACGACCAAGTCGTGCTGCCGGGTGATTTTCCGGACCCGACCGTTGTCAAAATCGGCGATACGTACTGGGCCAGCGCCACCTCGGCCGAATGGGGCGCGGTGTTTCCGCTCTTTTCTTCTAAGAACCTACTCGACTGGGAGTTGGTAGGCCACGTTTTCCCCGACAAAATTCCCGATTGGGCAGGCTCCAACTTCTGGGCCCCTGAGTTTTATCAAGAAAACGGCCGTACCTACGTGTACTACACGGCCCGCAAAAAGGGCGGAATGCTGTGCGTGGCCGTGGCCAGCGCCGACCACCCCGCCGGGCCCTACCTCGACCACGGCCCGCTGGTGGGCCAGGAGGCCGGCTCTATCGATGGCTTCGCCATCCCCGATGAACAGGGCGATTTATATTTAATCTGGAAGGAGGACGGCAACTCGTGCTACCAGGACACCCCCATCTGGGCCCAGCGCCTCAACGACGACCGCACGGCCCTCATTGGCGAAGCTACCGAGCTCTTTAGCAACGATGTGCGCTGGGAAGGGCCGCTGGTCGAAGGCTCGGCCCTGGTGCGGCACAACGGCTGGTTTTACATGTTTTATGCCGGCAACAGCTGCTGCGGCAAGGGCTGCCAGTATGCCACCGGCGTGGCGCGCTCGCGGGCGCTGCTGGGGCCGTGGGAAAAATATGCTAAAAATCCTATTCTGGACAGCAACGAGGTGTGGAAATGCCCCGGCCACGGCACCGTGACCGAGCTCGACGGCCGCTGGTTTTTGCTGCACCACGCCTACTTTGCCCAAAGCCACGAGTTTGTGGGGCGGCAGGGCTTGCTGAGCGAGTTTACCTGGAATGCGGAGGGCTGGCCCGAGTTTGTGCAGCGCAGCCCGCAGGCGCCGCCCCTCACCGACCTAAGCCGGCTGCACGTGGCCGACGAGTTTGAGCACGACCAGCTGGGCCTGGCGTGGCAGTGGCCCCTGGGCCAGCGGCCGGCCACCCGCGTGCAGGGCGGGCAGCTGCACCTCGCGGCCGAGCCCTCGCGCCTGGGCGCTATGGTGGCCCGCCGCACCCATACGGCCACTTACAAAGCTGCCACTACCCTCGATTTTGCCGCCCTAGCGGCCGATACCTTCGCCGGCCTCGCGGCCGTGGGCGACCCCTATAATGCCCTGGCCCTGATGGCCGGCAACGGCCAGCTGCAAGTCTGGCACCTAAAAAGCGGTAAGCAGCAGTGCCTCACATCGGTATTCATTGAGCCCTGCGCAGCCCTCACGCTGCGCCTCGAAGTGTGGGGCGGCCAGCGCTACCGCTTCGCCTACAGCACCGATGGCGCCACCTGGCAGCCGCTGCCCACCGAGGGCTTCACCCTAAACGGTACCTACCTGCCGCCCTGGGACCGCGGCGTGCGCCTGGCCCTGGTAGCCCAGGGCGCGGAGGATACCACGGCTACTTTCCAGAATTTTATTTTGCGCAACCAGCGGTGAGCGGTGAAGGAGTGAGTTGGTGAATGAGTGAGGGGCTAAGCACGTTGTTTACTACGTACTTAGC
>JBPBQK010000041.1:0-80375 GCA_050954845.1 Janthinobacterium lividum | reverse complement strand
CGACTGGCAGGCGCTCGTGCAAGCCAAAGCCGACGAATTACACCCCCGCCCGGTGATTTTGCAAGGCGACGGGCTGGAATTACTTCGCAAGCAGGCCATGGTGACGGAAGATGAAATCCGCCGCCACTTGGCCGCGGCCCCGGCCTATCACTTCGCGCCAAAGGATGCGCAGGGTCAGCCAATTCTGCCCGCCTGATGTGGTGGCGCTGGCTCCGCTGGCTGCTTTTCGCCGCCGCTTTTTACTTGGTTTTTTCTCAACTACCCGCCTTGTTTCGCCCCTGAGCTATGGCCTACGGTGACCGCCCCCTACTCGACAAGCTTGCCACCGTTGCCAATCTGACGGATGGCGACGCGCTGCCAATAGACGAGCGCATCAGTACGGCAGTGGACGTGCTGGCCGGCCGGCAGAACTACTTAGCCACGGCCGGCACCTACCCGGCCATGCGCAACGAACAACTACGCCAGCGCGTGGCAGCACTTGAGCAAGTGCAGGCCACGCAGCAGCAATTCATTCTTCAGCTGGTAGCCGGTGCTGACGTGGCCAGCAAGCAGATGCAGGCGCTTGGTGCGCAGTTGCAATTGCAGCAGCTAGCCATTGGCGTACTGCAAACCAACCAGGCCGCCGATGAAGTGCGCCTGGCAGCGGTCGAGGCCAAAGCCACCCTCACAGCCAGCGCCACCGAGGCCAACCGCCTCGACATTATCAAGCTACAGGCGGCCGATGTGCTGCTGCAAGCGCAGGACAGCAAGGATGCTACGGCCATTGCTGCCACGCAGGCCACCGCCACCCAGGCCCGTGCTGAGGCAGCCACGGCGCAGAAAAAGGCTGATGACGATGCGGCGGCCCTACTGGTGTTGCAAGGCCAGCTCACTACCGTGCAGGCCACGGCCAACGCGGCGCAGCAGGCAGCAGCCGCTAATGCCACGGCGCTGGCCGGCAAGCTCGATGCCGCCGCCGTGCAGCGCTTCACCATCACCACGCCCGCCGTGAGCCTGGTGGTCGGCACGCCTTACGCCGTGCCCGTGGTGCTGCCAAAGGCGTGGGCCAATGGCAACTACTTGGTCTTCTTCACCAAGGCCAGCGGCAGCACCCTGCTCAATGTGCAGCTCAGCGACACGGCCAAAACCGGTACTGGCTTCAATACAACCATGCAAACCACTGGCCTGGCCACGCTGGCCGTCGGCGCTGGCTCGGCTGAGGTGCTGGCCATTCAACTCGCTTAATTCCCGTGCTACTCACCCTGCTGCTGCAAGCCTCACCGGCCTTCACCAATATCCTGCTCGCTAGCTCGCTGGGCATCGTCGTGGGCGTAGTCGGCTGGCTGCTCAACCGCACCATCGGCGCCTTCGATGCCAGTGTAAAGGACACAAAAGAGGCCGTGCGTACGCTCACCGAGCTGTTCAGCGAGCTGCGGGTGGAGATAAACGACGGCCACCGGCTGGTGGACTACCTGGAAAAGCGCGTCGATACGCTGGAGAAGAAAAAGGAGACCCTGGAAAAGGCCTTCACTGAGATGGATAAAGTTATTGACCGCGAGCTTATTCACAAGAAATCACACCCTTAACCTTTTTTCTGCTTATGCCTGATTTTCTCAACAACACGGACACCCTACGCGGCATCGTCTACACGCTGTGCTTCGTGGTATTTCTGCTCTTCGGCCTATTCCTGCTGGCCAAACTGCGTTACAGTAGCCTGAAGCTGCGCAAGCCCGCGCTGTACGTAGCCTTCCTGCTGCTCGGCGTGGCCTTCCTGTTTGGCCAGCCCCTGTTCACCTGGCTGGCTGAGCTGGCCTACGGCGTGCACGATATGCCCGGTGCCGTCAACGCCAGCAGCGAGGCCATCGAGGCCCACGCCAAAGTAGGCGGCTGGGTGCCCGTGGGCACGGCTAGCTCTAAAATCATTCTCGCTGCCAGCTTCTACGTGCTAACCTACATCCTGCCGTGGATTGTGCAGCAGGTCACCCACCCGGCCCCAACCGAGTGGTCGAAGGACGGCTACAGCACCGAGTTCACCAGCCTGCCGGCAGTGGAAAAATTTCAACTAATAGGCCGCCTCTCGCTCAATCAGAGCATCCGCATGGCTGCCAGCATTCTAGGCGCTTGCCTTATCCAATAAGCTGATGCGCTACTTGTCAATTCTACTTGTCAGTTTGCTAAGCTTCCTGACAAGCTGGGCCCAGCCCAGCCGGGCGGGGCAGGCCGCCAACGCTACCTGCGTGCTCGGCTTCCTGCACGCCCACGAGTATGTGCGCGAAGCCACTGGCCGCAACGACGGCCCGGCGGTGGCCGCTCTGGTACGCGCCGGCGGGGGCGAGTACAGCGCCAGCTACAAACCTGAGTGGTGCGGCTTCACCCAGGCCGCGGCCAACCGCAGCTGCAGCCTGCCGATTCCTAAAAATGGCATGCAGGGCGCAGCGGCGGCGTGGTTCCCGCTAAAGGGCAGCGAAGCATCTCGCACGTTGTTTCGGCGTGGCGTGATGGGTAGTATCGACAGCATCCGCGTGGGCCTGAAAGCGGGCTTTGACTACGGCCGCGGCATTCACCACATCGCCTGCGTGGCGGAGCTAGGCCGGCCGGTGCGCAAGGGCCGCGCCCCGCGCACGCTCTACACGCTGGCCGGCAACGAAGGCAAGGGCACTAATGCGGGCCTGCACCGCACGCTGTACCCAATTTCTAGCATCGATGGCCTTAGCAACTGGAATTATGTCAGTACTCGACTTCCTACGCGCTAAGTGGCGCTGGCTAGCATTTCCGCTACTCGCCATCCTGGGCGTGCTGCTGCTGAGCCAGGCCACCGAATACGGCCGCGCCCTGCTTGCCAAGCACGGCCTGGTAAAGCAGCAGGCCCAGGCCTCGACCCAGCACGCCCAGCAGCAGGCTGCTACCACGGCCCGCTATACCGGCTTCCAACTCGATAGCGTGAAGCGCTCGACGGAAGCGGCCGAGATGCTTCGACAGGTTCACTTATCCCAACAACGCGATGCGCAACTTTCTAAAAATCGTCCTGCTAGGCCTGTGCTGCCTGCTTGGAATGACCTGCCCCGCGAATAGCCAGGTAGTGCCGCTGCGCCCGCACATCGTGCGCCTCGACAGCGGTAGCACGGCCAAGCGGCCGTTGGTCGGCATCGACACGGCCACGTGGCGAAGCATTCGCACCAGCGCCGCTATCGACCAGCAGCAGCTAGCCGAGCGCGCCGCCCAGCTGCGCCAGTGGCGCGAGCTGCACGTGCACGACTCGCTGGCCACGGTGCAGGTAGCGCGTGAGCTGCACGCCACCCGCACCGACAACGCCAAGCTGAGCACCGCTTTCACTCAGCAGGCCGACCGGGCAAACAAGGCGCTGGCACTGCCGCTGCGGCCGCCCCTGCTGCTCGATGGCCGCCTTTACACTGGCGTGGCTACTGGTGGCGTGCTGGCGGTAGTAGTGCGCGTAGGCATCAAACTCATTTTTAATCGCTAATCCTTTTTTCTGCTCATGAAATTCTTCCTTCTCTGCATGGCCGCCCTCACCATCCTGTGCGGTGCCTTCTGGGCCACCGATGGCCCAGGCTCGGGCATGATGTGGCCCACCATCAGCTTTGCGGCGCTGGGTGCCGGCACGGCTATTTACAACAAGGCGCGCACAGGCAAGTGGCTCAGCGAAACCGCGGCGGGCAAATGACAGCGCTACTCTTCGCACTCTACACCATCCTGAGCGGGGCGCAGCAGGGAATCATTACCTGGCTGTTCCGGGAGTACGTGCCCAGCACGCGCACCGATTGGGTGCATGCGGCGCTGCACTACGGTGGCGTCATTATCTACCTGCTCATCGTTGGGTACGTGGCCTACCTCCTGGCCCCTCTCTCCTTAAAAGAGGGGATGCTGCTGCTAGTCACCGCCGTGCTGGCCAGGGCGCTGCTCTTCGACCCGGCGCTGAACACGTCGCGCTCGTGGTTCAACTACCGGGAGGGCCGGCCCTGGGGCAACGTCTTCGAGGTCGGTACCATCGCCGCCGGTGATAAGGCCGTGCGGTGGGTGGCCAACCAGCTGGGCATGGAGCCTGAGCACCTACGGCTACTGCTGTGGTTGGTGTGCCTAGCGGGTGCTGTGTTATGGTGGTACTTGACTAAGTAACTCCATCAACTAGCTCCATCAACTAAGTCCAGGGTGCAGCCTATTTGCACACCTGGCACTAAATGAGATGCAGGACTGCATCACCCAAAAATTGCTTTTTCTGTGCCGTAGCTGCATTATTGCACAAGTTTGATGCAGGATTGCATCACCATTTTTGCCCACTAAAAAGGCCGGCCCCATTGGAGCCGGCTTTTACACACGTTTTATTATGCAGAGCTGTTGCGAGCCCTGTGGTAAAGATAAACGCCCCGACCTCACCGGCCGGGGCTTTTTTGTGAGATACCATCTCTATTTACCTAATCCTACCAAGCATTAGGTAGCTGAATACCACGCTTTCTCAATAGCCATGAATATCTTTTGTGTATTCTGCTATTACCAACAGTTAAATTCTTCACGATGACACCTGGCTGTATATATACAGGAGGTGTACCTTGTTCACCAAACGTTGCTTTGTAATAACTCACAGCAGCTTCCCTGAATTCAGAATAGTAAATATCCTCATTTAATAGCTCTGGAACAATTACTTCTAGAGAGTCATCTTCTAGCGTACTGTCCTTAGAACCTGGATGTCTAATAGGGCACATAAAATGACGTGACCCACCTTTAAATGAAATGTATTTATGCTGCGAAATATTGCCATTAAGTGACGGTAGTTTATCAGCAGATATTATATTGAGTCCTATGTACCCTTGTGTATAAGAGCCATCCGTCCCTTGTTGCTGCGCGTCTATTTCACAAACATCAAATTCTACAACCCAATAATTAGCAAGCTCGTCATAGTTGCATGTTTGTGCAATTTCAAAATTTTCAAATATTATTAATGCAGTATGACTAACTAAAGTGAATTGACCACAGTCTTTACATGCTTTTTGAGTAAGAATTTGCTCAAATGTTAAAGAAAATCTTGTTGAGGGAATAGCGCACTGAATTTCGGCCTCGTATATATTGCCACAGTTTGAACACTTCAGTGAAAGTGCCAAAGTCACTTGTTTTGTACTTGCTGCCATTTGAGTTTGGATTAAAGCTTACAAAAACCATTTTTAATGCAGCATAATAACTGCTGCTTAATCTCACGCTCACAAGAGATAATTTTATTTATCAAGCACTATCTCTTCCGAAACCACTTCTCAAACTGCTCTTCAGTCATCGCTAGCCCCGCACCGGGCGTCACATGCTCGTGGTAGTCGAGCATAATGGCCACGTTGCCATCGCTCCGCTCGACGTGCAGTTCATATTCCTGGCCAATGCGGAAGCCAGCCCAGCCGTCAAAAGCTTGCATGCCGGATTCGCCGATGAAGGTGCGGGTTTCGGTCATGTTAGTTGAGGCAAAAAGAGTGTTTCCACCAAAGCGCAATTGCTGGGCGAACCGTGACGGGTTCAGTGGGTAGATAAACACTATCGCGACGCGCCCGGCTGCGCGCTATGAGCGACAGCCCCTGTATCGTCGACTTGTTGGGTAAAGAGAAATAGGGCATAGTTCGGGCAGCTAGCCATGATAAAAACAACCCATGTGGGTGCACAACTGGGTGCAAAACATAAAAAGGCCCTCAGCAATACTGCTAAGGGCCTTTCAGTGGAGATGCAGGGTCTAGTACCCTAGCGCCTGTAACTCCTTGATTCTTGGCAGCTTGCAAGTTAATTTGTGTGTAGTCTGACCTAAAATCTGACCGCTCACGAGTTAGCCACGCAATTACACTAGCTCAGCGACCTGCTGCCGCCTGCTGCTGGAAGCCTGCCACGACGGGCCGCATTTGGATAACGCGGGCGGCGGGGCGAAACTTAGCAATCGACTCTACCCGTTGGCGCATCTCGGCGCTTGGGCAAGGGTAGTCGACAGCCAGGCTATCAGCAAAGGCGTACAGGTCGGCTGCGTTTGAGCTAGCGCTACGAAAATTTACCAGCTGCAAAGTTTCCTGGTGCACTTCGTTTTCGTAGGCCTGGGCCTGTTCAGCCAGCAGGCGGTCGTGTCGCCGCTTCCAGTACTCAGCGCGCTGCTCGGGGGTGAGGTGGCGTAGGTCGGGCTCGGTCGACATGATAGGTCGGTAATGCTTGCGCCGCACAGCTGGAGCAAGGCTGGGGACCTCACCCGCCGGCGGCGGCGTCGGGCTCTCTGTCTCTGGTGTAGTGGCTGGGCTAGCGGGTTTTGCGGCTGGGGCGAGCGCCTGCCCACCCTTAAGCATCGAGCCTTCGCCCATTAGCAGCCAGTCGGATGCTAGGTCGGGGTAGGCTGTGAACAGCTTTTGCAAAATTGGATATGAGGGCACTGAATCGCCGTTCTCAATAGCCGAAAAAGTTGTTTGCTTGATGCCTGCGCGCTCAGCAAAGGGCGTGCCCTTGAGGCCTTTGTACTCGCGGAACTGCCTGAGCCGCCCGCCAACTGTTGTTTCCATAAAAAGAAAGCTTAAATATTTGGTGAACTGTTTAGCCTAATATTTGGTATTACCGTATATTTGGGGTAGGTTTGTATACCTTCCTGCCGAATACGGTGCAATAATACCGAATGTTTGGCAATACCACACAATTACCACTAAATTTTTATGGCAGAAACCAAGAAAACGCAGGATGAAAAGCGGCTTTTCAATGACCGACTTGCCGCTATTCGGGATGACCTGCCCCCTAGCCCAGCGTCCGAACTGAACTCTTTCTGCCGTTATACTCAGCGAGATACATTCGACACGGAGCACATTTACAATGTCTTGCGCACTCCCTGCCGGCGCTACGATGACGACATTTTGAGTGCCCTCGAAAAAATGGTAAAAACTCTAAAGGCCGCAGCATAATGGTATCGCTCGTTTACACCACCAAGAAAGGCAACGCGGCTACGGATAGCCTCAAGGTTGCCGAGAAGTTTGGAAAGCGGCATGACAACGTGCTTGCCACTTATAGAAAGCTGGAAATCAGCGATGATTTCAATGCCCTTAATTTTAAGGAGATTCCATACACTGATAGCCGGGGTCGCCAAAAGGCGAAGCTGGTAATGACTAGGGCCGGCTTCATTCGGTTGGTATTCGGCTTTACTGGTAAAAAGGCCGCGGCATTTAAGGAGGACTACATTACAGAGTTCGACCGGATGGAGCAGCAGCTTCGCTCGCTGGCCGATGACTCGCCCATTATTGACCTGCTGGCCCACACCAGCCGCCAGGTGCAAGTAGCCAATTCTAAAAGCATCAATAATCACCAGTATCTGCTGGGTGGTGTGAATGGAGTTATTCAGTACAACCGACAGAACTGTAAGCTGCACACTGGCAAGCGCCCCAGCGAGATAAAGGCAGATGCCAAGCTGCGCGGGCTGCCTTCGAGGCTTCGCACATCGGCCAAAGAGGTATTGCGACATGATGAGCCAGAAACGGCGTGCTGCATGTCGTTGGCTGATGAAATGGTGCGCCGTGGTGCCTCGCTGAATGAGGCCGCCGCTGTTACAATCGGGGCAAAGGCTGTTTTCGCGGGCATTATGCAGTTGGGCTTTCGCCCCGCTCAGCTTTCCTCGTGACCGTACTAAGCAAATATTTGGTATTATTTACAACCAACATTTGGTAATACCGTATATTTGGTAGTAAGTTTGTCACAGTTCCCCGCCACCCACACACCCCCTACCACTATGGCCACCGCCCCCGAAACCAAGCAGACCCTTGCCGAACAGGCTTTGCACGCCGCCGAACAGAATATGACCGACGTGCTGACGCTGTGGGCCAATGGCCACACCTCTGACTTGGTGCTTGGCGAGGCGCTCAAGGACATGAAAAACGACGGGCTCAAGCTAGTGAAGGCTGCTCGCAAAGCAGGCCAAACACCCGAAGAGCGCGCCTTCAAAGCCGACTTGCTAGCCCGCGCCGAGGCGGCCGAAGACCAGAAAGAGAAGCTACAAACCTACGTGCAGGCGCTGCTGAATGACCTGCTAAACGACCCCACGCTGCCCGTCGCTATTCACAAAACACTGTGGGCGCACCGCCAATCGCTCACGAAGACAGCTTAATACAAAAAGCCCCGCTCGGACAAGGAGCGGGGCCAGTCAACAAAACCAACTACCCCCAAATCTACGATGGCCACCAAGAAAAAGGCAACCCCCGAACTCGCCGCGCCTGAGCCCGCTCAGCCAACGACCATTACCATCCTGAGCCGCTGGACGGGCGGCACCATCTACACGCACGTAGCCACCGACGCCACGGTGCGGGCCGCCGTGCTGGCTGCCGTTGGCGCAGGTGCCAACCTGGGCGGTGCCAACCTGGGCGGTGCCAACCTGGGCGGTGCCGACCTGCGCGGTGCCAACCTGGGCGGTGCCGACCTGCGCGGTGCCGACCTGCGCGATGCCGACCTGCGCGGTGCCGACCTGCGCGATGCCGACCTGCGCGGTGCCGACCTGCGCGATGCCGACCTGCGCGGTGCCAACCTGGGCGGTGCCAACCTGGGCGGTGCCAACCTGCGCGGTGCCAACCTGGGCGGTGCCAACCTGCGCGGTGCCAACCTGGGCGATGCCAATCTGCGCGGTGCCAACCTGGGCGGTGCCAACCTGCGCGGTGCCAACCTGGGCGATGCCAATCTGCGCGGTGCCAACCTGGGCGATGCCAATCTGCGCGGTGCCAACCTGGGCGATGCCAATCTGCGCGGTGCCAACCTGGGCGGTGCCGACCTGCGCGGTGCCGCACACCTACCGGGCTTTCAAATCCCGCAGGAGGGTGAGCTAATCGTATGGAAAAAACTGCGCGGCCGCGTGCTAGCCAAGCTGCGCATTCCCGCCGATGCCGCTCGCACCGCCACGCCAGTCGGCCGCAAGTGTCGCGCAGCCTTCGCCGATGTGCTGCTATTGGAAGATGCGTCGGGCGCTGCTGTATCAGAGGCTAGAAGCCTACATGACAGCGCCTTTCTCTACCGAGTTGGGGAGCGGGTTACGCCCGATAGCTACAACGCCGACACCCGCGAAGAGTGCTTGCCGGGCATCCATTTTTTCCAAACCAAAGAAGAGGCGCAGGCCTACAATTAGCCCGATGAAAACCCCCACCGCCGCTACCCCTGCCCCTGTTGTTGCCGCCGCCGCCGAGTTGCCGATTACGGTCATGCTTCGGCTTGAGTGCCGGGGCCGCCGTGCCAACCGGGAAGAGTGGTATCAAATCGAAATGCTTAAGCCGGTCGATGCTACGCTCGAAAGCCTCAAGCCCTTGATTCTGGAGAAATCGGGCGAGGCATTTGGCGGCTCATTCACGAAGCGCACCATCCTAACCGTCGAGCAATACGACTCGCAAGAACGCTACCTGCTGGTGTCGCACACCCTGCCAGCCTCGCAGGCATCTGCTTTCACGCTGGATTTGGAATGGGGATTTGGCTGGAAGCGCATCGCTTCGCCAACCGCCCCCACCCGCTAGCCCCCACCCGCAGCCGGGGCGTCCTGGCTGCGGGGAGTTTCACCCGGTTTTTCACCCGCAATAAGATGCCTAGCCCTTCGCCCAAGTATCCGCTTCGCCCGCTCTTTTTCGCCGCACCTGACTGGTATTACGGCACTTCGAGGGGCCGCAGCATGGCCCTAAAAGCCCGGCGCATTGCTTCTGTCGCGCTCGCCCACTAGCCCCACCCCCACCAGCTACACCACCCCCGCCGCCATGTCCGTCTACAATCCTTCCGCCGCCGCCCTGGAAATGAGCCCCGTCGAGCTAATCAGCTTTTGGGCCCTGGAACACGAAGCCGCCGAGCGCACGGTGGTGCAGCACAAGCCCGGCACCGTCCCGCACTTCAACGCCTGCAACGTCCGGGCTCGCGCTTACTCTCAGCTGCTGGCCGCGCAGGATGCCGCCGCCGGCCCCGATGCCCGTCGCCTGCAAGAGTGGCACAACGACCAGGCCGGGGCGCACTACTACGGCTTTCACTCCACGCTTTAATCCGCTTCCTGCCATGTCCAGCCTCGTCCTCTTTTGCCTGCGCGCCGCCGCCAGCCGAGCCGCCCGCATCAACACCCGCACCGCTAACCGGTACTTCCGCGCTGGCCAACCGACCCCGATGTGGGCCGCCGTACGCGCTGCCACCCGCCGCGCTGAGGTCGCCAAGCACCGCTACTTCGATGCCCTATACGAAGCCCAGCGAATGAGCCTGAACGCGATTGGCCGGCTGGCAGTGGTGAGCAAGGGCAAGTCTTACGCACAGGCGGCCTAATCCGATGCGCTATTACTCTTACGAACAGTGGGTTGATGACCACTACAACAACCCCGAGCCCTGCGAGCGCTGCGGCAGGCCTTATAGCGAGTGCCAATATCAGTGCGATAAGCTTGAGGCCGGACAGCCTGCCTGCCTGCAAATCCCGCTACCGAATCTGGATATACTAGCCTCGATGCCTTTCTGATGGCCTACCCCCACACCCCACTCGTTTTGCGCCGCCACCGGGTAAGTGGCGCGTTTTACCTCGCTGCCCGACTGCGGCCAGCGCAGGCTCACTCCCTTAGCTAGTTGGAGAAACTGCCATGACAAACGAACAAATTTCAGCGCTTGAAAACTGCGTAAAAATCGCTTATGCCAACGCCATAAGCCTGATTCCTAGCCCGCCGCATAAGCGAGCACTAGACGCCATTGCCGAGCTAAGGGCTACGCAAAATACTGGGGCTGTCATCATCCTAAATGAGCGTATTCGCCAAGTGTCGCAGGAGGGCTATTCTTTACTCCACGATGCTTCTGCCTATAAAAATCGGCAATTAATTGCTGCTTCAGAAGCATATCTAAAGGCAGATGAGGGCTTCTTTTCTGCGCTTGCTGGCGAGCTCGGCTTAGCAAAGCACCTGCTTTACAAAGCTGGCAAAATGTGGCCCTGGGCCCTGAATTTCTTTAAGCCAACTGAAAACCGAGTGCGCAATCTGGCAAAGGCAGGGGCGCTTATCGCGGCTGAAATCGACCGGATAAAAGACGACGCATGGCCAAGTAAGGCAGAAATAACGCCTGCCGACGCAAAAGAATTGGATACCCAAATCCATTCGGCTTAGGCCCGCCGCCCTCCCCCACTACTAGAAGAAACACCGCCGCCATGAAGCGCGAACTGCCCCCGTCCCTTATTCGCCACCACGGCTTGCCGCCTCGGTTGCGGGCCACCCTGGCTGATGTGCCGCCCGTCGAGCTGACCAAGTACGAAGTGGAGGCCGTGGGCCAGCTGCTGGAAATGCTGCTGCGCGCCCGCTACCCCGACTATGTGAACTGGTTTGCGGTGCCAGCCGATGGCTTGTGCGCTGGGCGGGCACTGGTGACGAATCTGCTGCGGGAGGAATACCTCTTCACGCCCGGCGAAATAGAGGCCGGCCGGCGAGATGCAGAAACGGCTGGCCCCGCCCGGCTGCTGGCCCTCTTCTTTCACGCCAGTGCCACCCGCCGCGCCCGCACGCTGGCCCGCCTGCAAGCCCTAGCTGATACGGCCGCCCGCACCACCAATGCCCGCGTGGGCTTTGCCTCGCACCTCGCCGCATGAAGCCTATTCGAATTGCCCTCGACCGCCGCGCCCTGTGGCTGGACTTCGCCCGCTGCTACCGCCAAGAAGCCGAGCGAGATGCCCGCCGCGCTGACTACTGGTTGGCGCGTGCTGCTGCTGCCGAATTAACCGCCACCCCCGCTTGCCCCCACTGAATAGGAGTTCAGTGGGGGCGCTACCAACCACATTTTCAGGTACAAATTTATGCAAGACTTACTTAATCAGGCGGCCACGCTGGCCGAATTGCAAAAGCAGGCCACGCCGGGGCCGTGGGCGCCCGGTACTACAGGCAGACACAATCCGACGGGCAATGTATGGCGCGAGTCATATAACAGTGCGCAGGTTGCGATTTGCAAATTGAATCCTGGCCCTGACAGCACCTTCATTGCCGCCGCTGGCTCATTCGACTTCGCCGCCTTGCATACCCTACTCGCCGCCACCCCACCCGCCGCTCTCGCTGCTAGTGGTGGCTTGCAGGTCGGTGAAGGCTTCGATACTATGATGACCAGGATGGATTTGTCGGTAGGGTCGGCCGATGAAGAATTGGTCACGGTTCCCGACTACCAAGCTTATGTGCAGCTTGTACAAAAGGCTTGGGAGCCCCTCATTACGGCATATACCGCAGCATGGGCCGCCGCCCCCGCCAGTGTCACTAGCCCCCAAGAGCCGGCCGGAAAAAAGTTGATTGCTGCCGAGCGCCAGCGCCAAATCAATATCGAGGGCTGGACTCGTGAGCATGATGATGCCCATAAGCCAATGGAGTTAGAGCAAGCGGGCGAGTACTACCGCGCACTGCCCGAAAGCCGGCCTTATATGAACTGGCCGTGGGAGCGCCAGTGGTTCAAGCCAACCCCAGACGACCGAGTACGCGAATTAGTAAAGGCGGGCGCTTTATTTCAGGCCGCTGCGGATAGCGCATATCGGAAAGACTATAAGTACGATTGCGAGCTGCTAGAGGGAAAGGTTGAGGCCGTGGCCTTAGCAATAGACACCCTGATAGCCAGCCGCGCCGCCCTCACCAAGCCAACCGAAGCCACCGCCTCTACCAGTATAGGAGAAGTAGCGGGCGGGTCAAGTCAAGTCGATTTATTTGAGTTGGGCGAGCCTGACTTTATAGATGATGATGCCCGGTTTGATTGCCAGCCAAATAGCACAACGCCTTGTGTGTTAATAGTTGGGCAAGAGGCAATTGACAAGCACGCCGCCGCCTCTGCCGTAGGAGGCCCGGCAAAGCCGTTTGACCCTGTTGGCGAGGTGAAAGAGTGGCTGGAATCTATCAAGCCAGTGCTTGACAAGATTAATGAGCACAATGGCACTAGCTGGGGAGCCGTCCTAGAGAAAGAGCACGCTGACGAGTTGCGAGGATTCGCTGAGTTCGCACACGCTTTTCTAGAGGCCCGTGTATTGGAAAAGTCAGCGGCCTCTCCCCTAGTAGAGCGCCCAGCCGGCGGGGAAGAGGAAGAAGACGCCTCGATTTCGGGCCTATCCTATTGTATGGGGGTAGATTTGGAGGGGCTGCTTATCAATGGCAAAAAGAGCTACAAAGGCTTGGTGTCGGATGATAACGACAACGTGCTCTCGCCCCGCGACACCCGCGCCTGGATACTCGACCAGATACGCAAGGGCCGCTGGGTTGTGCCGATGGGCGAGTGCGAAAACTGGAACTACACCAAAGGCCGCTGCATGGGCCACGCGCCCGCCTCCACCGATGAAAACTAGCCCCTCCCTCTCCCTGTGGCGGGTGCTGGCCTACAGCATCCTGTTCTGGTTGCTGCGCCGCGTGCTGTGGCCGGCCGTTGGCTTGGCGGCCCGCGCTATCTGCTGGCCGCTGGCGAAGCTGCTGGCCTGGCACATCGGCACCCGGCCGCTGCCCGTCGAATTTGAGGACGCATGAGCGATGCCGAGGCCGCCCGCTACGCCCTCGACCAAGCCAAGTACGGCCTGCTGCCCGAGCCGGTGCGGTTCCGAAAAGGCCCGGTCGGGGAGGATGGCAAACCACTAGACCCTGAGCGAAAAATCATTGCCGTCTACCCCGATGGCACTTTCCCTATCAAAGATGGACCCGAACGATAACGCCACCCACGCTGCCCTGATAGTGCAGAGTGGCGCGGCTCTCAACTCGCTGAACAGCGCCATGCGCAAGCTCTCCAGCTTCAAAACGCCCGATAAGAAGCTGCAAGCCAGCTGGACCGAGCTGCGCAAGCTGGCCGAGCGCGTGTACACCCGCCTGGCCGCCCGCTTAGTTGACGGGACGGGCGACTACATGAACGAGGTCAGCAACCAGTCTGAGCAAGTGACGCTGTGCCTGTGCTACCTGCCCGCCGACCAGCGCCGCAAGCTGGTGGCGCTGGCGGAGGACATGGCCCGGCCCTTTCAGGTGGTCGAAGAAAAGTATCACGCCCAAGCATGAGTTGCGCCGTCTTCAAGTGCGGCCACCTGCGCACCGACGAAAACACCCGCCTGAACGGGGGCTACGCGGCGTGTCGGCACTGCTACTTGGTTTGGCTCAAGGCCTACCGCCAGCGCACTAATCGGTCGGCCTACGAGCTGGCCCGCCAACAGCAGCAGGCCAGTCAGGTAAACGAGGCCCGTCGCCAGCGCCGACTGCAAAAGCTGCTCACGGCGGCCACCGCCACAAAGCCCCACCTCTACCCCGCCCGCCATGCTAAAGTCTAAAAACGGCTTCAAGCCCCGCACCACTGGCCTGGCCCGCGCGGGCCGCCTGCCGCAGACATCCGAAAAGATGCGGACCACGATAGCCGAGAAGCGCAAGGCCTACCGAGTAGTAGCGGCCGAGCAAGATTGCTGCTTCACCTGTGGCAACCCCTACGACTTGCAAAACAGCCACATCCTGACCCAAAAGCAGCACCCCGAGCACCGGGCCAACCCCCGCAATATTGTCCGTGAATGCCCTGGGTGCCACTTGCTATGGGAGAATCAGAAAGCCGCCTACGCCGACCGTTGGCCCGCACCCTACGCCGCCAAGTTGGATCGGATGCAGGAAATCAAGCCCAGCGCGGCCAGCTTCTTCTTGCTCAAAAATCCCGGCAGTCCGGTCTCTACTCCTTCTAGGAAAGGAGAGCGGCGGGCGTTGCGGGCTGAATAGGGCCATTTGCTTTCTCCCAAGCTGCTACATAATCCTCTAGCACTAAGCCGCCTAGCTCGGATGGTTTGCGCCGCTCCTTCGCAGCAATAGCGAGAAACTTTGCTTTCACCGACCGTTTGGCGCGCACGCTAACAGGTTCGGTAGGGTCAGATAATGCAGGTCGGCCAGCCATAGGGCCGCGAAAGTACACAAGAAATAAGTAGTGATTGCTTATTGTATTATTGTGTACGTTTATTATATTTGTACACGCAATTAGGGTAGCAAGCACGCCACCCACGCCGCGCACACGGCTTGCACCAGCTTCACCCAGGGCAACAGCCCTATCTGACAGCCTCGTTGCTGCGCCTGTGCGGGTGCGGTGGCGGGGTTTTGTCATTTTCTGGCATTTCACTTTTCACCTACTAACCCATCATGGCAAAGTCTAAATTCATCGTTTCGTCGGCTGCTTTTGCAAAAGCCCTGGCGCAGGTAGTGCCCGTTATTGCTGGCAGCCCCATCGTGCCCATCCTAGAAAACGTGCTGCTAGTTGGCACTGGCTCAGTAGTCGGCACGGCCGCGACTGTGCAGTTGGTGGGCACCAACTTTGAAACCTTGCTTTCGGTCACGCTGGCCGTCGAGGGCTTTGAGAATTTTGCGCTTTGCGTGCCTGCCCGCAAGCTGCTGTCCACCCTAAAAGGCTTCCCCGACGCTCCGATTACCTGCGAGGTCGATGATGAGGTGAATACGTTTGAGCTGAGTGCTGGCCGCAGCCGCTATAAGCTGGCTGGCGAGTTACCGCACGATTTTCCGAAAATGAAGCCCGTGGAGCGCAAGCCCACGCAGTTCTCCATCCCGAGCAATCTTTTGCGCGCCGCCTTAGCGGCCACCCTGGAAACCGCCGCCACGAATGACCAGCGCACCTACTTCAACGCCGTGCTCATTGAGGCCACTGCCTCTGAACTGCGCTTTGTCGGCTGTGATGGACATACTATTGCCATCTATGATATTACCGATGAGGATGAGCGGTTTGAGGAAGTGGAATGGGAGGGAACTTTTAAGTTGCTGGTGCCTCGTGGGTCTGCGCAGCTGTTGCTTAATCGGCTAGATGCCAAGTCGTCGGCCCTGCTCACGCTGCTTGCTGACTCGACAAACATTCGGCTGCAAGACGGGGGCTGGGTCAGTCGATTGGTGGATGAAACCTATGCCGATTACCGCGGCGTGCTGCCCGGCATCCATCCACAAATTCTTGATGTAGACCGCGACGAGCTACTGGCAGCGCTTCGCCGCTTGACGGGCTATACGCCCGAGAAAACCGACATGGCTGTGTTCAGCCTAACGCAGGAGGTAGAAAGCTTCACCATCCGAGCAGATAGCCCCGATTGGGGTAACGAGGGCAGCGAAGAAGTGGGTGGACTGTTCGAGGGTCAGCCGCTGACTATTGGCTTTCCTGCCGCCCGCTTGGCCCAGCTGTTGAGCCTGTGGCCATCGGGTAAAATTCGCTTTAGTATGGATGGCTCAAGCCGGGCGGCGCTGCTGACGCTGGCGCAGGAAGAAGACGCGCCAGTGCTGACCTGCCTGGTGATGCCTAGTGTGATGCTTCCTGCTGCCCTGGCGGCTTAGGCCCCTCTCCCCTATAGATACACAGACACCGCCGCAAACCTTTTTCATTATGAATCTAACCCGTCAAGAAATTGAGAATATGCCTGCTGGGCCTGCTATAAATCAGCTTGTCGCTGAGAAGATTCTGGGCCGAATCTGGGTGCATACAGCCAAGACTAACAATCTTATAGACCCCGATGATTGGCCCGTTTGGCAAGTTGCCTTCAATGATATTGAGGTGGGCAAGGGGGATGTAGGAAATCCAGTTGGCGGGGCAATGGGCTATTCCACCGACATCGCTCGTGCTTGGCAAGTGGTGGAGAAGATGCACGCCGACGGCTGGGGCTACGGCCTATCGGCTGGCCGCGCCACCATTGACCCGCTGCCTGGCCACCGCCTGCCAGACTGCACATTTTACACACGCGACGGAAGACAGGGTTGGAATCAAGCCGAAACGGCCCCGATTGCCATTTGTCGCGCTGCCCTGCTAGCACTTTTCGCCCCCACCCTCCCCACAGCCCCCTAATCAATTTATAAAGCCCTGTTATGAAGACGACTTACCACGTTGAATTTTGCTACGGCGCGCCCCATGTGGATAGCAATTGGCGGGGCTGGAGCAACCGCGGCATTTTGCAAAACAGAGCCGAGCTGGCCTTGAAAAGAGCTCGGGCCGCAAACCCCGAAAAGACTTTCCGTCTGGTAAAAACCACTTGGACGGCAACCGAAGAAGTCCTCCCCACAGCCCCCTAATTCGTCATGGCAGAAAACACCGCAACCGCCGCCGCCTTCACGGTCACCAAGTCCACCGTGGAGCTGTACAAGATTCGTCACGCTTCGGGCTGCTATTGGGCCGATATTACGATTGATGCCGATGGTGGCAAAGGCCGCATTTCGATTGCCTCTGACTACGGCAACTGGCAAAACTATTGGGGCGCAGCTGGCCCAGACTTCAAGGCCTTTCTAGCCTCTATCAACCAAGGCTATGCTGCCACCAAGTTTGGGGCCGAGCCGCAAATTGATGTAGATAAAAGCCTCAAGGAGTTTCGGCGCATGGTGGCCGACTACCGGAAAGACCGCACCATTGACAAGGAAGAGGCCCGCGACATTCGGGCCGAGCTTGACGAGCTGCGCGACGAATCGCACCAGACTATAGCGCAGGCAATTCAGCACACCGATAAGCTGTACGCCTTCCTGTATCGGCACGCAGGCGAGGTAGATTTTACCTACGAAGACAACCCGCACTTTGCCCGATTCTGGAAGGAGTTGTGGCCCCTGCTACTGGCGGAATTTGCCAAAGAAGCGGCCGGCGCGCTCACTATAGAGAAGGGGGAAGCATCGTGAGCGCTCTGACTAAAGAAATTCCCCGGCCCGCACTTCGCTACCACGGTGGCAAATGGAAGCTAGCCCCGTGGATTGTGAGCCACTTTGCCCCCCACTCAACCTATACCGAAGTGTATGGTGGTGGTGGCTCTGTGCTCTTGCGCAAGCCGCGCGCTGTCGGTGAGGTGTACAACGACCTCGACGGCGACGTGGTGAACCTGTTTCGCGTGCTGCGTGACCCACTGCTAGCCGCCCGGCTTCGGGAGCAGCTGCACTACACCAAGTACGACCGCCGCGAATTTGAGGGCGCGCAACTAGTGCCCGATGAGCCAGTGGAAGCCGCCCGCTGCTTGATTGTGCGCTCGTTTATGAGTTATGGCAGCGCAGGCAGCAACCCAGCTCACCGCACCGGCTTCCGCGCCACCTCAACGCGTGGCGCTGGCAAGACAGGGCCGGCTACTGAGTGGGCCACGTATCCCGACCTCATCCCGGCCCTTACCGCCCGTTTGGCTGGGGTTGTGATTGAGGAACGCCCCGCCGTGGAGCTGCTGGCAAAGGAAGATAAGCCCAGCTGCCTGCATTACGTGGACCCACCTTATCCGCTGGGCACCCGAACGGCCGAAGTGGCCACCAACGGCTGCTACCGCTTTGAAATGAGCGATGACGACCACCGCAAACTGGCTAGCGTGTTGCATCGGCTGGTCGGGCAAGTAGTGCTGAGCGGCTACGCATGCGACCTGTACGACCAAGAGCTATTCCCGACATGGGAGCGCTTTACTAATGACACGCACGCCGATGGAGGCCGGCCTCGAACCGAAGTACTATGGCTGAACCCAGCTGCCAGTGCAAGCCGCCGCAAGCAACACGATTTAACCGGACTCTTTCGCTAATGGCTTACTTCTCACACGACGAGGGGGCGCGCAACGACCCCAAGCTAGTCAAGGTACTCATGCGCCTGGGGCAAGCCGGCAAAGGTGTCTATTGGGACTTGGTAGAAATGCTGTACGAGCAGGGCGGCTACTTGCCCTTGGCTGAGGTCGAAAGCTACGCCTTTGCGCTGCGCACCGACCCCGAGCTAGTCACCAAGCTGATTAACGACTTCGGGCTATTCAGCCAAGATGCCGAGCGGTTTTGGAGTGAATCCGTGCTCGACCGCATGCACTTGCGCACGGCCAAGTCGGAGCGGCGGGCCGCTGCTGGTGCCAAAGGAGGCAAGGCACGGGCTGAGCGTGAAGCCATTGCTAAAGCCGCGCTTGAGCAACCGTTAAGCAATGCTCAAGCAATGCTTGAAAATCCCGAAGCATTGCTTAACGATTTTCAAGCAATAAAAGGAAAGGAAATAAAAGAAAAGAAAGTAAATACTCTCCCTTCGGTCGAGGACGCGGCTAGCGCCGCTGCGCCTGAGCCAGAAAAAAAAATAGGGGAGGTTGAGTACTCTTCCCATGGGAAGAGTACTCCTGAACGCCCACCAGCCGCAGCTACACCAGGGGGGGCGGCCGATGTAGGTACATCGGTGCCCGAGGTGAAGCTCACCAAGCAGCGAGGAGGCAAGCCCCTGCCACCCGAGCCCGAGCACTTCGCCGCGTTCTGGCAAGCCTACCCCCGGCATGATGACCGCGCCGGGGCCATGGCCGCCTTTCGCAAGCTGCCCCCTGCTGACCAAGCCGCCGCCGCTGCCCGTGCCGCTGACTGGCTGGCGGCCCGCCCCGACATCGTGAGTGCCCGCGGTGACTTCCGCCCCCACCCCGCCACCTGGCTCAACAAGCAGCGCTGGCTTGATGCCCCGCCCCCTGCCTTACCCATTCAGCAATCCGTAAACCCGCAACAGCATGCAGTCTATCAGTCAGGTGCTAAGCCCGGTGCCGCCCGCCACCACGTCCCCGTCGTTACCAGCTACGGCAAGCTCTAGCCCCCCGCCCCGCCCGGTGCTGCCGCCGAGTTGGCGCGACGTGAGCTTGAGCGCGGAGGAAATGCAGGCAGCGCACGACGTAGCCCGTCAAGCCAAATGGCAAAGCATCAAAAATTCTCAGTATGCGTGGGATGTGAGCTACCCGCCACCTAAGCAGCGCTGGGGGTATGAGCGGTTGCTCGCCGCCAAGCTGGCTGAAGCCTCCGCACAGGGCCTGCACTACGAAGGCCGCGCCCGGCAAGTGCTGGAGCAGTTGGCTTGGTACTTCAGCGATGATGGCGCACTGCCGGGCGAGGGTGCCGACGCCCCCGACCCCGACAAAGGCCTGCTGCTGGCCGGGCCCGTAGGTTGCGGCAAGACCACGGCCCTGCGCCTGTTCATGCGCAACCCGGCCCAAAAATTTGGCGTGGTGAGCACCCGCACGGTGGCCAACGCCTACAAAAACCAGAATCTGGCCCAGAATATCCCGGGCTTAGAGCCTTACCTGGCAGCCCACCACTCGGGCGGGGTAGTCTTCGACGATCTGGGCACCGAGCCTACCCTCGTTCAAAACTTCGGCACCACCTGCAACCCGATGGCCGAGGTGCTGCTGGCGCGCTACGATGAATACCAAGCCGGCCGCTTGCCTGGCATCTACACCCACCTCACCACAAACCTGCCAGTGGGCGCGCCGGATGATGCGCCGGGCGCGCTGACCCTCTACGGCCTCTACGGGCAGCGCGTGGTAGACCGAATCCGGGAAATGTTCACCCTGATTGCCTTCGATCCCAAAGCCCCAAGCCTGCGCCGCTAGCCCGCCGTGCCCGCTGGTTAGACTACCTCCAAGAGCCGGAACACCCGCGGTAAATTGTGAAACTCATTAGGTTAATCCGTTTTTAATCAGTATATTTATCCTATGCCAACTTACGAAGAATACGAGCAAGCCGCCACCCCGTCCGGCATGATTCTGGTCCGCCACTCGTGGGATAAAATGACCGACACTGGCCGCCAGCGCCTATTTGATTTGGTGTCGGGCAAGGTAAAGGCATTGCTCACCTACGACGAACTGGCCGCCCGCCTCACCACTACGGAAGCCGAGCGCGATGCCGCGATTGCCGAAACCCACCGTTGGAGCGAAGCCGAGAAGCGCGATAAGCTGCGCCACCAGCAAGAGCTAGCCGGAGCCGGTCAGCGGGCCGAGTACGCCACCGCTACCGTGCGAGAGTTGCTGCGTGAGTTTGCCGATGGGTGCCGCATGAGTGGCCAAAAGCTAGCTGATGAGCGAGCCGAGTATCGCCGGCTGGGCCGCAATGAAGAGAAGGCAAATTTGCTTGCCTGGGTGGCGATGAAGGCCCGCGAGCTTGGGTTGCCCTGGCCGCTACCTGCTGAAAATGAAGACACTGGCTTTGTCGCGGCCCCACTCCAAGAGCCAGTAGGAAAGGAGGGCGGAGCCGATGCTTGACCACGTAGACTTCAATCAGCCCGAGCCGCCCGAGTTCTACGTGAGCCGCTCAGGCAACCTGCTCTACCAGCCCCACCTGTGGGATAGGAAGCGCTACCGAGTGAAGGGGCTGGGATGGCGCAGGAAGTACGCGGACTGGGCTGGTTTGAAAGGCATTGTTGTTCGATACGCATGACCACGGCCGAATACAAGGCGCTAGGCACCAAAAAGAAGCCCGCCACGCCCACCAACCACCCCAAGCAGCCCGATGTAGCCGACACCCCAAACGAGCGCGGCACAGGCAAGAAAAAGGAGCCCGCCGATAAGCAAGTCCAGCTACCCCCGCCCCCGAAAGACGCAGGCCCTTGGCGGGCGGGACCCTGGACTATCCGACGAGCCACCGCCTACCCCGAAGAAGCCCGCGTGGTGGCCACTGCCCGCGCTGAAGATTTCCCTCACTTTTTAGCGTACCTGCTAGCGTATCAGCCATGAGCTACTACCCGACATTCAACAAGCTTCAAGACATGGGGCTGGAATTACTCAACAAGGAACCGGGCGTGCCCCTCGCTTTCGGCAAGAATGGCCGGGCTGGAATTGTGGAGGTTTGGGCAGCCGATAAAACAGGAAAGAAGGTCCGCATGTGGCTGGGTAATCAGGTGGTGTACAGTGGATATCCTGACAGCGAATACGATTTCAATACTTTGTGGGAGGAATTGGTGGAACCGTTCATCTACGCAGTCTAGCTGATTATGCGCAGCCCCGCCGACTACCTCGTCGACCTGCCCGAAGCCATCCCGAAAGCCACCGCCGAGCGCCTGCTCACCCAGGTACTCGCCGAGGCCGCCCGCGAAAAGCAAACCTACGCCCACCTGCTCCTGCGCGCCGTGCGCCGTGACGCCAAGCCGACCGCCGCCACTAGTCACCAACCCCCTGCTGTGTTATGATTGCTTTTGTCGTGTTGTTTTTGGCTGGCCTTGTACTGGCCGAAATTCTCTGGATAGTACTCAGTCGAGCCGCTTGGCCCATTGCCAAGGCATACCTGTACCCGGTTGGCATATACCTGCTTTGCAGGGTTTTTGTGTGGGGCTACAAGCTTCACTGCTGGGCGGCGGTCAAGTTAAAAGCCAGCCCTGCAAAGCCCATAATCTCCCCGCTATGAACCAGCCCCAAAACTTCCTGAACGCCCCGCAACCCGGTGGCTACCACCCACCCGCCACCCCACCCAGTCAGACGGAAGAGGTACGGGCCCGGTACGTATCTCGGCTGGAGCCGCGCCTCACGGTACGCGCCGATGGGTCGGTGCACCTGAATGCCGAGGCCGCCCGCCTGCTGCCCGATGGCGACGGTACTATTGACTTGCGGCCACCCATCCGCGAGCGCGACAGCTGGCACTTGGATTGCCGCGCTGGGGGCCATTACCGCCGCCTCAATGTGGGCACCTCGGGCGGCATCCGTTTCAAGGCCGCTGCCCGCACCAACGCCATGCTCGGCATCGGCGTCGAAGAGTTGCGCTTCGGGCTGGAGCGCGTTGGCAATGATTTATTTCGACTTTACACCGAATCGGTGAACAAGTAGCCGAGCTTAAACAGGGATATCCTTTCGGGCAAGGGCCAGCTTCGCGTTGTCAACGCCAGCCGCCCAGCCCCGAAAGCCCATGTATTCCCCCTCTACTTCGATAGCCCGCGCCCCGGTGCCCTGTGCCGCCGGTAGCTGCAAAGCCCACCTGCTTGAATCCCAGCTGCTGCGCGCCTATGGCCGCATTCTGCACCATGCCACCCAAGAGGAAGTAGATAGCTTGGTGGCCCGCGCCCTGGGCCCCGCCCGAGCTGTAAAAGCCAGCAACCAGCGCAACCAAGCTGACGAGCGCGAAGAATACCTAGACGAGAAAGTGCCCGAGCTGGTGCGGCTACTCAAGCCCGACGAGCAGCGCGCCCTAGCCCCGCTCCTGCTGGAGCAAGGCGACCTGGCAGCCTTCGCGGCGGCCGTGGTGAAGTTGAACGCGGGCAACAGCCTCCGTAAACGCGAAGTAGAGCCCGCCCTCGATGACCCACTGGTGCGCGCCGTGGTAAAGCCGGTCCGTTCCAGTACGGCGCACTTGCAATCGCCCGAGATGAAAGCCAAGGCCCGCGCCTCCTGGCAGCGCGACGAGCACGGCCACTTCATCAAGAAGTCCACCACTCAGCCCACAGGCGGCCCGCCGCTGGAATTGACGCCCGCCCCGGCCAAAGCCCCGGTGCTGCGCACCAAGAAGAAGCCCCGGCGTCGGGTGCCGCTGGTGTTGCGGGGGCAGTACAGCATCTGGCCGCCGGTTTCGGTGGGGGCCGCATTTGGGGGAGGTTTGTAGTATGGCCGACCTCAGCCCCGATGATGAAATTCAGGAGAATGGTTTTACGGTAAAGCAGCAGCGCTTTATTGAGGAATTTTGTGTAGATGGAAATTGCACTCAGGCGGCAAAGCGCGCTGGTTACTCGCCCGCTAGCGCCTATTCTATCGGGAGTGAAAACCTGAAGAAACCTGAGATAAGGGCCGCCATTGACGAGCGACTTCACACGCTGGCGTTGGGGCCCACTGAGGTAATTAAGCAAATCAGCGAGATAGCCCAAGACCGCTTAAACAAGTACTTACAGGTTGTAACGCGCACCCGCACCCCTAAGATTGAGCAGGGCTTAGGCGATGCCATTGATGCGTTGCAGGCAGAATTGGACTTTGAGCGAAAATACACCCAGCGCTCGCTTACTGTGCTGCAACTCAATGGCGACGAATTGAAGGAGTATAACGCCGAGCGCAACCGGGTGCATAAGAAGCTCCAGTTGCAGATAATCCGCTTTGAGCTGCTATTGGAAGAAAACCCCGATGCCGTTCACGAAATCGACGGCCCACCCGAGGAATACGAGGACGTGCGGGTAAACATGGTAGCGCTGGCTAAGGCCGAAGAGGGTGGCCGCATCAAGTCGCTTTCCTTTACTGAATTTGGGCCCAAGGTCGAGTTGTACGGGGCCGATACTGCCCTTCGTGACTTGGCGCGCATGCACGGGCTGTATGAGAAGGATAACCGCCAGGCGGCTGGCACTGACGTAGAAATTACAATCGGTGGTAGCGCAGAAAAAACAGAAGCTTAAGCTTCATATTGGCCCGAACGCCTGCGCTCCCAAGTTTCGGCCCTACCTGCGCGACCGTAGCCGCCACCTGCTGCTATGGGGCGGCCGGGACAGCACCAAAAGCGACTTCGTAGCGCTAGAGCTGCTGCTCGACTGCATGCAGCTGCCCTATTTCCTGTGCGTGATGATTCGGGAAAAGCAAAATACCATTGCCGATAGTCAGATAGCTACGCTCAAAAAGGTGGCCGAGCGCGAAGGACTCTCGCGTTACTTCCGTTTCCCCCAAGGCCCAACGGGCGTACTAGAGGTTAGTTGCTTGCTCAATAAGAACAAGTTCATTGGCCGCGGCACCGACGACATGGACCGCATGAAATCGGTATCTGATCCGACCTGCGCCTGGTATGAGGAAGCCAACCAGATTGCCAAGGATGATGCCGATGTGGTGAGCACGACGCTGCGCACGTCGCGGGTTGGTGCAGTTATTCGGGAGATTTATAGCTTCAATCCCGACCATAAGGAGGACTATAAGCAGTTCTGGATTTGGAAAAAATTCTTCGACGGCACGGGCAACCCTCACGGGACCACCTTCGACGGGCAGCTAGTCGTAGATATTGACGGGCAGCTAGTGCGGCAATCGTTTCGGGTGCTACACAGTACCGCGGCCGACAACCCTTGGTGCCCGCCAGAACGCCGCGCAACTTACAAGGCATATCAATTCACCGACCCCTACCGCTTCCGTGTGTGGTACGAAGGCCTATGGGCCACCAAGCAAACAGGCAATGAGTTCTACCCCCGATTCGACCGCGCCACCCACACCGGCCAAGTGCCGTACCTGTCCGGGCTGCCCATCTGGCAAAGTTGGGACGCCAACAGTCTCCCCTACTGCGCCATGTTCTGTGCGCAGATTGAGGACCAGCGCCGCACCGGCGGCGGGCGAATCCTGCGAGTCTTCAAAGAGTACGCCATCGGCAGCCCCAACAGCGGCCTCCGAAACACCGGCCACGCCTTCCTGAAAGACCGTGTGCGGCACGAATGGACGGAGAGCGCCGTATTCCTGACGGGTGATGCCTCGCTGCGGGCGCGCAAGCCCAGCGACGAGCGCAGCACCGCCTTTGATGATGTGCTGGCCGCGCTCACGGGCTACGCAGATGAGAATAACGACCGTGTGCCCGGCTGCCTTAATGCGGCATCGGCCGCCCGGTGGCCCAAGCGCAACCCCGAGGTGATGCGCCGCCGGGACTTCGTGAACTACCTGCTAGCGGGCGGCTTCGATGGTATATCGGTGCAGATTGACGCCGCGGCCTGCCCGAAGCTGGTGGCCGACCTAGAGCTGGTGCAGCTGGGTATCGATGGGAAGCTAAAGGAGATGTACACCGACCCCGTGCTGAATGTGCGGTATCAGAAGCTGGGGCACATGAGCGACGACTTCGATTATATCTGCTGCACCATCTTTGAGCCGGAGTATGTGGCGTTTAAGGCGCGGGGCGGGTAGTATATTTGGGTATGAGTAGCAAAAGCACCATATTTAGTCTCAATGGACTGGAGCACTGGCATGAAGAGTGCATCGACCCGCGCGACACTGTGGGAATTGAATTTAACGCCAGCAGCATCGAAGAGGTTGACACTTCCGATGGCATGACAGTATGGGTTAAGGCCGACTCGCAACTCGGGCGGCTGCTTCGCAATGCCGAGGTTCGGGCAGTGCTTAATCGTGTGGCAGAAGAGCAAAACGCTGAGCAAGCCGCATATTGGGTGGCTAAGCTGCCCTAGTTTTCGGCCGGGGCCGCCGCCGCCGTTGGTTTGCCCCAATGCTGCCCGCCGACTCTATCCCGCTCGTTAGTGCCCTATTGCTTACCGGCAAGTCCGCCTGGCACCCCGACTACCAGCGCGTAGTGGACTACGCCCAGCGCTGCCGCCAGTTCGCTACGGGCGACGTGGAAAGCCTGCTGCGGGTGTACTGGCCGGAAGAAACCGAGGCCGACTTTCAGAAGCTGCTGCGCCTCTATGTGGCCACCTGCTCCAGTACGTGGAAGGAAATCACCAACCCGTTTTACCAGGTCGGCCGCCTGCGTGACGGGCAGGTTGAAGTAAAGTTCAGCTACGCCGAAAGCATCAGCGAGCCCCAGCGCGCCCGCTACGCAGCCAGCCTGTCCCAGGCCGTAGACCACTACTACAACGACCGGCCGCTGCAAGACTACCTGGCCGAGCGCATAGTGCCCACGGTGGCCATGACGGACCCCAATGCGTGGTTACTCACCGAGTTTACGGCCTTCGACTACCGCAGCACCCAGGCCCGCCCGGCTCCCGTGCTGCTCCCGTGCTCGGCCGTGGTGCACTTCACCCGCGTAGCCGGCACGGTTACCAGCATGACCGCCCGCTATCTGGTCGATGCCGACAGCGACACCACTATTGCGCTCCTTAGCACCAATGAGTTGAACCTGGCGCTGCACCGCTACACCCACTACCTGCCCGACCACGCCGTTGACTTCTGGCCCGTGACGCCGGGCGGGGTGGCGACGCTGCCGGGCGGGGGCGACACAGCCGATGGCGAAGTACTCGACCAGCAAGGCAGGGTGGTGTACCATTACCGCGTGTATGAGCACGGCGCGGGCAAAGTGCCCGCCTGCCCGATTGGCTACGTGCCCGACCAGGGTGCGGTGGGCCTGGTATTCCTGAGCCCGCTCGACCCCGCATTGTCGTGGCTGGAACTGGAATTGAAGACGGGGCACGAGTTGCAGATTGTCATGCGCAACATGGCGATGCCCCGCCAGTTGCAATACGTCACAGCGTGCACGGGCTACAAAGAAGATGGCGGGTGCGTTGCCGGCATGTGCACAACGCCCCGCGATAAAAATTACGAGGATTTGCGCTGTCGTCGGTGTGGGGGCACGGGCACGCCACGCATCAGCGCCAGCAGCCGCCAAGTTATCGAAGTGCCGCTTTCGGCCGAACCGACCGAGAATAAGCTCAAGCTCACCGATATGCTGGCCTTCGTTGGGCCCGACCCGGCCATTCCCGATTTCCAGCTCAAGTTTCAGGACTGGATAAGCGAGAAGCTACTCCGCAAGCTCTTCAACAGCAACACGCTGATAAAAGACACGACGGTCAACACCGCCACGCAGAAGCGGCAGGAGCAGCAGCAGAAGGCCATCGCCCTGTCTCCCTTCGCGGGGCACTTCAGCTACCTCTACATCTACCACGGTGGCATCTGCGCCATGTTCGTAGATGCCGGCCAGCCCGAAATCATCTACGATTTCCCGCCCGACCTGGAATTAACTTCTATCGAGGACCTGTACGCGCAGCTGGCCGCCGCCCGCACCGCCGGGGCCCGGCCCGACGAGGTGGCGCGTATTCAGCTGGCCATCATGCGCAAGTCGTTGGCCTCCGACCGGGAAGGGCTGCGCAAGTACCAAGTGCGCAGCCGCTTCATTCCGCTGCTGGGCTTCGATAACCTCACGATAGTGCAGTGGGCTGCCCTGGGGCGCATCACGGAACGCGACCAGTTGATGTACGTCAACCAGGACCGCATTTTCGCTGATGCCGAAACCGTCAACCCACGCTTTTACGAGCTGCCCTATGCCGAGCAGCTCAAGCTAGTCGAGGAGCAAATCCAACTGATTAAGGACGAATCCGCCACCACTGCCGCGCCGAGTGCCTTTGCGCAGCGCTTGAATTTGAATCCCACTAACCAGGCCGTAGGGGCCACCGTGTAGACATGGACTTATTCGATAAATCTGGGGTTGCCATAGGCGCCGAAGATATTGTGCTCCTAGATGGGCACTACTATCGTTTTTACCGCGAAGGCAATCAATGGGATGCCATTAGCTGCACCAATGGCTACCTGCACAGCATAAGTCAAGAAATGACTAGCAAATCGGAACGCATTGGGCTCTTTGTTGACTTCTCGCACTTATTGATATGTGATTAAATAACCCCCTTTGCCTCATGGTTGCATTAAATATTAAGCTCACGGCCAACGGTGTAAAGGCCGGCGAGTTTCAAATCTCAGGCTCTAAACAGGAGCAGCAGGCGCTATGGGAATGCTTGAATCTGATTATGCCGGACCCATTGGAATCGCTCAAAAAGCTGCGGCCCGAAAAGACCTAGTATGGCTACCCCCGAGCAACTGGCCGCCGAGCGCCTGGCCGCCATCGCCCAGCTGGAGCAGCAGCTAGCGGGCCACGTAGACGCTGCCCAGCGCGACCTCTACGAACGTATGCTCGCGCAGTTGGAGGCCGCACTCGCCGACCCCGCCGTGCTGATACCCGTGCTGGCCGCCTACCAAGCGGAAGTGCTCACGCCGCTGGCTACCTACTACGCCCAGCAGCTGCTGCACCTGCCCGCGCTGAACACCACGTACTTCCAGAAGCTCGACGTAGCCGGCTACCAACGGCTACGCGCCCCGCTCACGGACTTCCTCGCCAAGCGCCTGGGAGTTGACGCCACTGGCGCGCCCACGGCCGGCGGCTACTTGGCCGCCGTGCAGGGCGATACCACCGTCACCCAGCAGGTGCTAAAGTTCGCCTACTCCGCGCAGGCCAGCGGTGTCGGGCTCACGGCATATAAGCAGCAGTTGCAGCAATTGGTGACCGGGGGCGACAAAGCAGCCGAGGGCGTGATACACGAGCTGTACCGCAACAGTGGCGACGAGTTTTCGCAGGCTGACCGGGCGTTGCAGGTGGTGGCTGGCAAGGAGCTGGGGCTCAAGGCCGCGCTGTACCAGGGCGGCCTCATTGATAGCTCGCGCCCGTTCTGTGTAGCCCGCAACGGCAAAGTATTCGTTGATTTTGAGATAGCCAAGTTCGGAACCAGTGCCGATGCCTACGGCGGCTATTCCAATAAAAAGCAGGGGCTCTTTGCCGGGAAAACTGACCCCTACGACCCGCTTATCAACTGCGGCGGGCATAATTGCCGGCACCACTGGCACTTTGTGCCCAACGTCACGGCGCTACGCATGCGGCCCGATTTGGGCGAGGACGGTAACGGGGCGTTGTTTATCAAGTAGAACTAGGAAAAGGTGGGAAAGCCCGGCTGTATTGCGGCTGGGCTTTTTGCTTTTACACCTTGGCCAGCAACCCGTTGTCTTTCAATAGCTCACGCATGGCCACCTGGTAGAATACCTCACCCAAGTCCACGCCATACACATTTGGGGCGGGGCTAACGAAGTGTACCCGCGGCGGCAACTGCTTCGGTGGGATGCGGCGGCGGGCTGGTGGGTGGCGCATTTTGGGGGCGGGCGGCTGGCTCGGGAAGTTTGGGGCACCAATTTACCACTAAAGCCCCGCCCTCTATGGCCGACGATTTGGATAAACCAGCCCCCGACCCGACTACCCTACCGGGCGGGGCCGCCTTCGACGTGGATAACGCCTCGGATGCCGATTACAAAGAGCATAAGAAAATTCTGACGCGCCGCAAAGAGGTGGCCGACTTGGCTGTGACGCCTAGCGTTGCGCTCGAATCGACCACGACCGCCCCTGAGCAGCACGACCCCACCGACATCGTAGCTGTGCACCCCGAGTTGGGCACGCGCCGCTTCTCGTCACTGGCCTGGAAGACGCTCGAAACCAACGGCGAGCACGGCGGCTGGGAAGTCGAAGTAGCGAAACCCGAAACGCTGCCTACTGTCTAACCGATGGCTGCTGCAACTCCCGCCCCCAAGACGCACAAGATTCGCCCCAAAGCCGGCAATGCCGGCTGGGAGCATGTCACCGACGAAGAGTTGGCCGCTATCACCAAGCAGGTCGGCCCGCGCAGCTTCAAAGCCGGTTATGAGGTCGAAGCACTGACCGAGAAAGCCCCGAAGCTGCCCACTGTTGAGGCTAGCCCGAAGCCCGAAGACAAGGATAAGAAGTAGTGCCGCGGCGCGGGCCGGACAGCCCGCGCCCCTGGCTACTAGGGCTTAGTAGCACTGTATAGTCATTCCCATGACCGAATTAGAAAAGTTACTGGGGGTAGTAGCGCCTATCCTAAATAAAAGCGCTGATGAGATTGCCGAAGTCTTAAAATCGGATGAGGGGACCGCCGCGCTCACGCAGTCATTCAAGGACTACCGCAAGTCCCAGTATGATGACGGGCACAAGGCCGCTGGCAAGTCTATCAAGGGCCAAGTAGAGGCCGCGCTACGGAAGCGCGGGGCTGCTGATGCCTCTTTCGATGAACTTGATACAGCACTCGATACCCTGGAAACTGCTGCCCGCGAGAAAAGCGGCAAGACGCTCACTGCCGAGGAATTGCTCAAGCAAAAGCCCGTCATTGATGCCCTGAACGCGAAAGACCGCGAGCGCGAAACCGCCGTAGCACAAGCCACCACCACCGCCCAGGAGGCCGTGAAAGCCGACCGTGACGCCTTCCGCAAGGAGCAGGCCGACACCAAGGTGGAAGCCGCCGCCCGCAAGCTGATTGCCGAACTCAACCCCAACCTGCCCACCACTGACCCCGCCAAGCAAACTAACCTGATTAACCGGCTCGTTGCCGAGATTAAGCAGGGCAAGTACGAGGTGGACGAAGCTGGTGCTGTGCGGCCCTTGGGCGAGGATGGCACCTACGAGAAGAATGGCCACGGCCACCCCGTAGAGTTTGCTGAAAAGGTGCGCGGCGTAGTGACTTCGCTCTACGATTTGCCGGTTGCCAACCCCCGCGAAATCCCGCAAGCTGGCAACCCAGCCGGCAACCCCGGCCAGTTTGAGTTCAAGCACTACAAAGGTGCGGTGCCCAAAACGGCCGAGGAAATAACTGCCCTGCGCAGCGACCAAACCATTCCGCTCGACGCCCGCAAAGAGCTGAAAGCTTACGGAGAGGCGCAGGGATTCTAGTCCCTCACCTTTAGACCCCAACCCCAACCGATGGCCGATTTATCAGCCCTGTATGTCCTCAATGTGCGCGAGCGTGCGGAGGAAATTTACGCCGAAACCATTCAGGACCTCGCGTTTAACGAGGGCATGACCGACTCGGCCAATGCCATCCTGGCCAACCAGCGCGCCGCCCGCGCCCAGCAGCTGCTCAAGGATTCGCCCACCGATAACGTAGATATCGTGTGGGAAACGGATGACCTCGGCACGGTGCAGGACTGCACCAGTGATTGCGACCTGACGGGCACCGTCGCCCAAGGCAACGCCATCAACATTTCGGTGCCCAAGTGCTTCGAAACCACGCTGTCGGTGTCGAAGGAGAGCGCTCGCCGCATGGGCCGCACGGTGGAAGAAGAAACGGCGTTCCTGCTGGCGCGCCGTATGATTCTGATGGACAACATGGTGAACTCGTATAGCCTGGCCCGTACGCTGGCGCTGGCCGACGCCGCCGTGACGGGTACGCTGCCCGTGTACGCCACCCAGGCCGGCGGCATCATCACGATTCCGGCCGCTAACTGGGGCTTGCAGATGTACGCCGACCTCAAGCTCATGGGCGTAAAAAACCGCATGGGCATGCCTTTCGTGATTGACGATGGCGCACTGTTTACCTACCTAGAAAACGCCCGCCTCAACCAAGGCAACGACACGGGCAAAGGAGACGCCGCCCGCGCCACCGCCCTGGCTCCGTACGAGGATATTCTCGGCTTTACGGAGGCTGGCATTACCACGGCCGACGACTTCATCATCAAGCGCGGGGCCCTGGCTTTGTTCTACAAAACCTTCAACCCCGACGCCCCCGAGCTAATCGGCGGCACGGTGCAGCAGGTGCGCAGCACGATGGCCAGCAAAGCCATCACGGCCGGCGGTGGCATCAGCTACGACATGTTCACCAGCCTCGGTTGTTCGGACATCGCGGGCACCAAGTCGCACAGCGACATCGGGTACACCGTGAAGCTGAAAGCCAACATCGGCGTGTGGAAAGCCCCCGGCGTAGGCACGGCCGCTGGCCGCCCCGGCATCCTCGCTGTAAAGCGCGCGCCGGCGGTGTAGTTCACGGCTTCTTACGTAGCAAAAGCAGCCCCGGCCATTGGTCGGGGCTGCTTTGTTTTCGGCCGGGGCCGCGCCCGCAGGTACTTCGCCCCATGCCCGCCGCCCCTATCCTTACGTGCCTGGAACAGCTCGTCGGCCTCGCGCCCGCGCCGCTGCCCTGCTTCGCCTTTCCAACTGACTATTCCGATACCAACTGGATAACCGACAGCAGCCGCGCAGGCGCCGCCGGCGGGGCGGTGTACGTAGCCACACTGGCTGGCCTCAACTTCGGAGCTGCCAAAAGCGACCCCGCCACCGACCTCTACCAGCGCCTGCACGATGCCCGCACCCAAGCGGCGCAGTACGTGCGTACGGCCATTCAGCAGGCCCCCAAGTACGGCCTGGGGCACGCCAAATACACGGCCGGGGGCTACTTGGGCAAGGCTGGCAATGGTAGTGTGTACGCGGGCGGCGCAGCCCTGACACTCACCACGGCTTACCGAGCCGGCGGGGGCTACTTGGTGAAGGGCTTGGGGATGCTCACGACCACGCCCGCTACGGCGGTGCCCGTGCTGCTTGATGGCACGCTGGTGGCGACCATCAATACCAACGCAGGGAGCCAGCCGGTTACGCCGTTCGTGATTCCCTTCGATGGGCACTCCCATTTACTCACGGCTACGCTGCCCACGGGCGTGCTGCCATTGTCAGGGCAGTTATTCTGCCCGCCGTGCGGGGGTAATTCGCCCTTTGCCCTGTCGGTGCGGGCCAGTTTGCCAACGCTCACAGCCGCTATGAACAATGCTGGCTTTATGCTGGCCGTAACCGAGGCCTGCGTAGGGCCGCAAGCCGATGTGCTGTGCTACGCGGCCACCCCCAGCGTAAACGACGAGCTGGCCGACACGTTGGCGCAAGCCGTGCAAGGCATGGCGGGCTACTTCTACTTGACGGGGCTGTTTCATCTGGCCAGCCGCAGCCGCTACACGCTGCTGGAAGACAAGAAAATGAGCGAGCTGGCCGCCTACTTCAAGGCGTCGGCCGACCAGAATATTGCCTGGCTCGCTCAGCCTAACGGCCTGGCTCGCTTGCCGAACGACTGCTACACCTGCGCCCCGAACCCTTACGCCCCGCGCACGGTGGGCGCGCACTTCTGATGGCCACGCCCAGCACCCAGCTGAGTCGGGCCGCTGAGGCCGTGAAGGCGGCCGGGCCGCGGCTGGCGCTGCTGTATGCGCAGACTATTCTGGCGCTGGTTGTGCTGCGGGTGCAGGAAAAGGGGCTAGCCGGTAAGACCTACGCCACGGGTGACTACCCACTGTTTTGGTTCAAGGATAAGCAACTCAACGCGAGGGGCAAAACCTGGTACGAGAATAAGAAAAAGCGCACCAAGGCCGAGCGGAAAACCGACCCCGCCAACTGGGCGAGCTTTCGGACTTACCAAGGGCTGAGTTCCGCCGTGGTCAATCTGACCTATACCGGCCGCATGTTTCGCAGCCTCAATGCGATACCAGCGGGCAGCAACGGGGCTATTTACTACGCTGCCCTGGCTGCGGCCGACATGGAAAGCGCCAACAAGGTCGAGTGGAATATCACCCGCTACGGCAACTTTTTGAAGCCCACCGAGGCCGAGGAAGCCGAGGCGCGGCAGGCGGTGGTGGATGAGGTCAATCGTATTGTAAAACAGGTGTTTCAGACATGAGAGACAATCAATGCTGTCATTTTGAGCATACTATCCCACTTTTTGGCATAAAGCTACATGTACTTACGGCCAATAACTATGCTGGGGCTTGGGCTGCTCTGTTCCCAAACATTCCTGCTGAAATCAACCCCAGCGCCTTTGGCTCTGCGTGGTTCGACACGCCTACCCGAACCGCCTACGTCGGCCTTAAGACAACTGCCACTTGTCAGACTATCGCCCACGAGGCACTACACATCACGCACGCAATTCTTAAGGACATTGGGCATGTGGCCGACTTCAACAACGATGAGGTCGAGTGCTATCTGCTGGGCTACATCGTTCGGCAACTAACACCAGACAAGGAAGATAAGCTAATTCCCTACCCCAAAATATGACCGAGCAACTCGCCGAACTACTAGCCGACCGCCTGCGCCCACTCCCCTTCCTGGAGCGCGTGGTCGGCTTGGCTCGCCCCGTCGATAGATTGGTGCAGGAAGAGCTGGAAGACGAAAAGCACCAGACTCGCCGCACCAAGACGCCCGAGCCGCTGGCGTTCCCACCCGATACGGACGAGTGCCTACGTGATGAGCGCTACCTGCTGCCCGACCAGAATACGGCCAGCATCCTGTTTTTCGAAGACCAGGGCACAGTTGATTACCAGATAGCTCCCAGCCAGTACGGCAAGGAATCGACGCTGCGGCTGCTGGGCTGGTTCAACCCGGCCAAGTTCAGCGACCCGCTACCTGAAAACGCGTTGCTCGATGCCATTACGCGGGCCTTGCGCCTACGGGTGCGCGAAACAGCAGGCGACTACCAGTACTTGACTATCACGGCCACAGTGCTGCCCGCTGAGGCCGCGCTCTTCAGCAAGTACACCTACGCGGCCGATGCCACCCCGCTGCTTTACCCGCCTTACAAGCTGCTGGGGCTGGAATTGAAATGCCGCTACTTCTACCAGCCGGAATGCCCGGTGCCGGATTTGCCCACTATTGTTGACCTGAAGCGATGCTGATACTGACTCTCGGGTTTTGGCTGCATGCGGTCGTAGTGGCCGCAATGGCCATCTGCTTTGCCGTGGTACTGGTGGAGGACGATAACGCGCTGTTATGCCCCATTATTCGCTGGTGTCGCGTGACTTATCGGGGTAAGTACGGCCGCGAATTAGACGAACAGCGTTGGTGGAAGCCGCTTTGGGGGTGTCCAAAATGTGTAGCGGGCCAATGGGGATTTTGGGGATTTCTGCTGCTGTTTCCGCTTTCGCATTACTCGCTGCTCGCCCACATGGGCTTCGCGGCTATCACTATTCTATTTGCCGCCGTGTGGCGGGCTATCTACGCATGGAGCCAATCAGTTCAATAATTACCCCCGAGGTGGGCTGCGAGTCCTTTGAAGTTGACGGAGTGGTGTACCACCGCACCGAAGTACTGTGCTTGGGCCGAGCCCGCTTGCTGCAACGCTTTCAAACCGAATTGCAGTACGATATGAGCATTCCAGCGGTGCAGCAAGCCATGGTGGGTATCGCCGCCGACCTCAACGGCAACAAGTTGCTTGATGGCCTAAAGAAGTTCGGCAACCTGATGGATGGGCTCGACGTGCTCGGGCAGAACCGCTTTCGGCAAGCCGAAGTGGTGGCGCTCTTTTACGACGCCGACGCCCACAGCCCCGCCGACTATTCCTACGAATTGGTAAAAACCAAGGTGGCGGCGTGGGGGGCCGTGAGTAGTGAGTTTTTTATTCGGGCAGCCTTTGGGCTGCTAGTCGATTTCTGGAATCGCTCCCTGCCAGCGCTCGACCAGTCGGCAAGCGCGCCGCCCCCAGTCGGCTAGCCGAGCAACTGGAGGCCCTGGAATCCTACTGGAGCGAGGTGCTATATCATCTCTGTGAAGGAAGAGTATCAGAATACGAGCCTCTTATGCGTATGCCCGCCCCTGCCTTTTACCGCCTACTTGAAACCACTCGCAAAAACGCCAAAGCCGCCTCGTAACCATGCCCGAAACCCTTAGCACCGGCACCCTTGCGGTTGATATTCAGCCGTTCCTCGACCAACTTGGGTTGGCTCAGCAGGCTACGGCCAAACTAACCCAGGGCGTGGTTGATAGCTCGGCTAGGATTACCAAGTCGTACGCCGACCTGACTCAGCAGCAGGCGGATGCTAGCACCCGCGCTCTTGCTGCGGCTCAGGAGCAACGATTGCAGGCTGCTGCCACTGTGTCAGCAGCCGAGGCGGTGCGCGGACTTACCACCCGTCAGCGCGAGTTGGCAGTGCAACAGAAAGGCATTGGCAGTGCAACATCGGAGTATCAGCGCCTCACAAAAGAGCTTGATAAAAACGCGCAGTCTACCGCCAAGATTACTACGCAGCTAAAGGCCGAAGCCGAAGCTAGTAAGCAGGTAACGGTAGCCGTTAAGGAGCAGGCAGCTGCTAGTAGTCAGGCAAGTGAGTCTGCCGGAAAGAGCACGGGCTTTTTCAGTGGGTTGCTGAGCAAGGCAAGCGTGGCGTTTGCCGGGCTTTTTGCGGTTGATAAAATCAAGGAGGTTGCTGGCGAAATAGAAGATGTAACCGCGAAATTTGAGAAGTACCGCATTGTGCTTGCTGGCGCTTTCGGCGGTGACCAAAATAGGGCAGGCCGAGCGCTTGTGCAGGTTAGCGAATTTGTAAAGCAGAACGGTGGGGATGTTGACCTAGTAACTGAAAGCTATGTTAAGCTGGTCAACAGGGGCATCATTCCAACCACCACGCAGCTGCGGCAGCTTGCCGACATTTCTGCTACCTCTAGCAAAAGCACAGACCAGTATGTTGAAGCGTTGCTTGATGCGCAGACGGGAGAATTTGAACGCCTGAAAGAGTTTGGCATTAAAGTTAAAAGCAATGGTGATACACTGGTTTTTACCTATAACAATGTAAAAACCACAATTAAAAATACCTCGGATGCCATCACGCAATACCTGTTTGCGCTGGGAGATTCTGCGGGCGTGCAGGGCCAGGCAGCCGCACAGCTGAAGTCATTATCGGGCTCTGCTGTCGAATCGAAAAACGCCCTGACTGAATTATATGAGGTGCTGGGCGACAGAGCTAAAGGCGCATTTAGCGGCTTTAATAATATTGTCGGCCGCGCCGCCCGTGGGCTAGCTGATTTCTTTAAGACCACCGACCGCGCCGCTTTCGAGCAATCGGCCGCCGGAATAGATAAGTATCAGCAATACATCGGCGCGGCATTGAGCCAAGTAGCCGCACAAGCAAAGGCATCGGGACAGGATATTGACAAGGCGGTCGAACAGGCCGCCGCTGACCAGGAGCAATTTATTCAACGGCGAATAAAGAAAGCGCAACAAGCATTAGATGCTTATAATCAGCGCATAATCCGAGATAGCGTAGGGTCTGATGTTGACATACGTGACCCTGTCGAAGAGACTAAGCTTAAGGCCGCAGTTGACTTGGCTAAGGGGCAGCTTGATGTGTTGCAAAAGGCATCTAAATCAGTTGCCGACTCTGCTAAAGAAGAAGCCGACCAGGTGGGGCGTATTGCTGCCCTGCGCCTCAAAATCGCGGCAAATGAGAAGTTGCGCGATGCAGCCCCAGATACTAAGGCAGGCAATGCTGAGCGCGAGCGCTTGGTGGCGCTGCTCAAGCAGGAGAATGACGAGCTGCAAAAATTGCTTGGGAAAGAAGAGAAAGTTAAAAAGGCTCGCCAGTATAGCTATGAATCTCAGCTTCAAGCGCTACTAAGCGAGCGCCGCATGCTTACCGACCTGGCAGCCAAAGCCGGGGAGCAAATAGCTGTTAGCGAGACAGACCGCGCCAGGCTGGTTTTTCAGCAGGCGCTGACGCAGGTTGACGCCATCGAGAAAAAATTAGAGGCAAGGGAGCGCGACCTACGAGCGGCCGCCCAGAAAGCAGGTGGCGCGAAGGCGGTGCAGTCACTGGGCTCGCTGGCCGATGGGCAGGTGGATGGAGCCGAAGAAAACCGACTCAACATCCTAAAAGTAGCGGCCGTTGAGAAGTATTATAAAGACCTGTATGCAATAGAATCCGCCCGCGAGGCTCGCCTATTCGACCTTAGAGAAAGTAGTGATGCCAAAGAGTTCGACGCAGTAGAGCGCCACTACGCTGACCTGCGCCGGGCTGCTACTGATGATGCCGAGCGGCAGTTAGTCGAGCGCGCCCGCGTGCTGGCGCAGATTGCCCTGCTTCAGCAGCAGCAGCAGCGCCGCATTGATAACACGGCTACTATTGGCAGCGCGAATGCAGTGGTGGCTGGGGCTACCTACGGGGTGGGTACGGGTATTAGTCAGACTGCAGCGAAGCGGGCCGAGAAAGACGAGCTGCTGAAAATAGAGAAGGAGGCCGCCGAAAAGACGCTAGCCAACGCACAATTACTGTCGGGTGAAGAGGGCCGCGTAGCGCAGGCTCGGGCCGCAGCGCAATTGGCGCAGATTAAGGAAAGTATTCGGGCGGTAGAAGAGGAAAAGGCCAAGCACAAAGCCACCGACTTTCTGTACGGCCTGGTGCTGGGCGAAAATGACAACGCCGAAAACCGGGCCCTACTCGACCAAACAGTAAGCGCCTCTATTCAGGCGGTTAACGATGTGTTAAATGCCCAGCAGCAAGCCGCCCAGCAGGAAATCAGCACCCGCCAGCAGAATATAACCGACCTGCAAAGCCAGCTTGCTGCTGAAATCGAGTTGCATAAAACGGGCGCAGCCAGCAATATCCAAACGATTCAGCAGCAGATTAAAGACGAAAAGGCCGCCAAGCGCGAGGCCCTAGAGCAGAGCCGCGAAATAGCCAAGCAGCAACAGATAGTCAATGACTTGCAAGCTGTGTCGAGCATTAGCCTGGCCGTGGCCAACATCATTGCTGGCTGGTCAAACGTGCCTATTATTGGCTCTGTGCTTGGCATCATTGCTGCCGGGGCTATGGTGGCGAGCTTCATTTCGACCAAGGCCAGCGCCAGTCAGGCCGCTCAAGGCCAATACTTCGTCGGCGGCTTTACGCCCGAGGGCGGCAAATACGAAGAGGCGGGCACGGTACACAAAGGCGAGTTTGTGGCAAACCAGCAGGTTACGAGCGACTACCGTTCGCTTCTAAAGGCCCTGCACGAAGGCCAGCCGGATGCCATTGATTGGAGCTCGCCCAAATTGGCGGCGCTGCTGCCCGACTATGCGTTGCCGGGCCAGTTACGCGAAGAGCGAGAGCAGGCGCGCCAGCTTCAGGTTAACCACGCCTTCGCGCCGATGGCCGAGAAGTTCGATGCCCTTGATAGTAGGCTGGCGGCCATTGAGGGTAGCAATCGTGAGATGGCCGACCAGTGGACAATACTTAAAACTGAAGGCGGCTTCATAAGAGTTGACCCTAAGACAAATAGCAGTCACGAAATTTCAATCCGCTAGATAGTGCTATATTGAGGCCTCAATTCCTCGCGCATATAGTTATGGGTATTTTTTTGGGCTGGCTGGCCTTCAGTTTTTTCGTTGGGCTTATCGGGGGAGAAAGAAAAATAGGCTTTTGGGGGGCATTTATGCTATCGCTATTTCTCTCGCCCATCATTGGGTTGATTGCCACGGTTTTGTCAAAAAGCAATGAAGATGCTAAGCGAGAGGCGCAAATGCTGGCGCTTCAGCAGCAACAAGCCGCTGCCCTGGCAAGCCTACAACAATCAGCGACGCCCGCAGCAGCCGAGTCAGCACTAGTCTTGCCCGCCGACCCTGATGCCCGCGCCGCCCGCCTGAAAGACTTACGCGACCGGGGTATTATCACCCAAGAAGAGTTCTTAACCCTAATAGCAAGCTAGCCAGCCTGGGCGCTGCTATATTCGGGCATGAAAACCTACTTACTCGCTTCGCTACTGGCAATCGCCGCGCTTTCGGGCTGTTCTAAAAAAGACGACCCGCAATCATCGGGTGGCACAGGAACGGGAACTGGCGGCACAGGCACAACGACAACGGGCACGGCAACCGCCACCAACAACAATGCGGCAATTGCCGTTTCTATGGCTGTACAGGACTTTGGCGATGTGGTTGACGCGGGCGGCACCAAGGTTTCGGTGGCTTCAGTGCAAGTGGGGTTGCCCAGCGGAGCTACCGCAGCGGTCAAGTATTACCTGACCTCGGCAAGCCCACTTGGGACTGTTAAAAGTGTAGTAAGCCGCGATTACAACAGCACCCTTTTCAATAACACGGGCACTGGCGCTTTAACGGGGCGCACAGCTACGGTTAGCGGCGTGACGCACTTGTACTTGTCGGGCACCTTTGCAGCGAGCCTGGGTGGCACCTATACCAAAGTAGCTGGCACCTTCACAGATTTGCAAGCCTACTAGTTCGGGCTAATTTCCGGCCGGGGCCGCCCTAGTGGGTAGTTCGCAGGGTGAACCTGCCACTTCCCCCGGTTAACCAAAGCCTGCTCCGTTGGTCACTGCTCTTCGGCGGTGTGGCGCGGGTGTGCCAGCCACGCACGGAAGCCGGGGCTACGCTGCTAAAAGAGCCGGGGGCCGACGAAGCCTTTTTCTACCGCAACAAGCTCGGCAAAGCACTCACGTTCGTAGGCACGGACTACCAGCGCGTGCTAGCCATTGAGCAAAGCGCCGACCGATGCCAGCCCATCGGCCTACTGCTGGAGTCGCGCGCCAATATGTACGCGCCCTGGGAATTTGAAGAGCAGTTCACCTTCAGCTGCAACGAGGTAAAATGGAGCCCAGCCAAGTGCGAGGCCACCGTCACGCCCACCACGGATGATGGCTACCGGCTGCTGCTGGAGAACTATGACACAGAGTATAATCTATTGGCCAGCCCCGCCACCCGCACTACCGTCTCGGGGCAGTTAGTGGATTTGGCCGCGGGCATCAGCATTGAGTTTCGACGGGTAGGGCGCGACGAGCAAACCGATTACCTCGGCGTTGATGGCTGGGTACTGTTTCTGACCAACACCAGTTGGATAGAAAGTAGCGGCTCGGGTGGCACCCGCGAAAGCAACAATATTATTTTTCGGTATCGGCTGCGCAATGTGCCGATGACCAAAAGCACCGACGCCCAGGGCCAGGATATTTACACGCCGGTTGACAAAAGCGCCGGGGGGTGGGAAATCCTGTACAGCAACCCTTACAACCCCAACGCCACCACGATAGACTACGTGAAGGAGCCGGCTATTGCGGGCTTCAAGGCGTACAAAATCGGCACTTACAACGACTGGAACGACCCCCGCAACCCCTTCCGCTACAGCCGCTGGGGCGACCAATTGCTGCTGGTTGGCGGCGGGGAATTGCCCTCGACCTACGGGTTTTCTGACGCCGCCTACGTAGAAGTAACGGGGCGCGAAGGCTTCGGGGCCTATTCGGAAGAGTGTCGCCTGCCCGGCGACCCCGACCCTTCGTTTCTGGCCGTGCGCAAGGAAGTGGGCGAAGACAACTGCGCCCGCATTTTCTGGCGTTTCGGGGATTTCCGCTTTACGCGGGCCTTCCCATTGCTCTCGGGCGTGCACTGGCTGCTGAGTCAGACCGTAGCCGCTACGGGCCAGGCCAGCTTGCTGCCGCCCCTGCCCGGTTTGCTGAGCAGCTTCTACACCCTGGACCCCAATCCGGCCACCGGCACCAGCGGCGCGGCCAACGAACTGCCGCGCCTGATGCTGTCGGCCGCCTCGGACGTGAAGCGCTACGGCGCGAGCGAGCCCGCCACCCGCTTGCTGGTGTCGCTCAAGCAGATGCTTAACGATTTGAGCGCCCTGCACGATGTGGGCTGGTTTATCGACCCGGCCACCGGCTGGCTACGCATCGAGCACCGCAGCTACGAAGAAACGCAGCACGGGGCAGGTGTTGTGGTAGACCTTACGGCCATTGACCAGGTGCAATTCCCCGGCGAGTACAGCTACCGCACGCAGGTGCTTCCGCGCTACGACGAGCTAACGGTAACCAGCGCCAGCACCGAGGACTTAGCGGCCAATGTCTTTTTTGCCGACGCCAGCATTGACTACGGCACGAGCGCGTGCGTCAACAACCGCGAAGGCCAGAACAAAAGCACCCGCACCAGCGCCCGCCTGACGGGGGACGTAACCGCGGCCGTGCTTAATGGCAATGCCATTCCTGATGAGGCCATTGTACTGCTGACTCGCGGCGCAGATGCGCGCATTGAAGACGCCAACCGGGCCCTGTCGGCCTCACGCCTGCTGCTCAACTACCATGGCTACGGCGCTGCCTTTGGGGCGGGCACGGTAGCCGGACAGGCCTTGGTGGTGCAGTCGGTGAAGCCCAGCCGCCAGGAAGAGGGTATTTCGGTGCCGTTTTGCTCGCTACGAACGCTTGATGGGAGCACCCGCTTCACCACCGACTTAGGCCCTGGTGGTAAGCTCGGCAAGGCAGAATTGGATTTGCGAAGCGGGGCCACAAAACTCACAGTGTGGCCACCCCTCCCCAGCTACACCACGCCCGCGCCCGCACTCACCAGCCGCGATTTCTCCGACGATTTTTCCCAAGGACTTAGCTAGTGCTCTCCCCTCACGTTTTCCCTATAGTTGCGCACCCCGGCCCCGCGCCGGAGCTGTCGGCCCGCTCCGGGCAGGGCGGATGGGAGCCGTACGCACTCGCCGCGCCCGCTGACCGGCTGCTGCCGTTCGTGCTCACGCGCCTCATTGCGCCAGGGCAAGGGCGCTGGGTAAACTGCGCCACGATTGTGCACGCGGATACAGAGGCGGTTATTGCAATCCTCTCCCCTACCGGGCAGACCGTGGGCGGGCCGGCTGCGCTCGGACTGGTACTGCAAAAAGTAGTAGACCAGGCCAACTTGCGTGAGCACTTTATTTATACCGGGGCCGCCATTCCGGCGCTGAACCTGCCCTGTGGCGTGCCGCTGCGCCTGCTGCTTGATAATGGCTGGCAGTCGGCTCGGTTTATGGCCGTAGTTGAGTTATCGGGCCCGCCGGACGGGGTGAGCGCCACCTACCAGCGCCTGGAATGGTCGCACCCTGGCCCGCTCTCGGGTATTCCCTACGGCACGGGCTTTACCCAGCGCCTATACTTGGAAAACGCGGGGCTGCAATACGCCTCGCCCCGCGAGGTCGAGCAAAGCAGCCAGGATGCCACCACTGGCATCATTCGCCAGGATTATTTGGCGCAGTATGAGCGCCGCACCACCAACGTAGCGCTGGCCCCGCGCTACCTGACCAATGCCATGCTGGCGGCCAGGGCCCACCGCACGTTTCGGGTAGACAATCAACGCTGGAAGCTGGTCGAGGTAAAAGAAACGGTGGCGGGAACCGATGGCGGGCGCTGGACACTGGCGCTGACGCTGGAAGATTTGGAGCCGCTGCAAAGCCGTCTGTCCTGCCCCGCTGACCCGCTGCCCGCGGTGGTATTTGACCCCGTAGCCGATGCCCCGCGCCTGTGGCACTGTGGCGACACGAGCGACACGGCGCCCGACTACCAGCCAACCGGCGCAACCAGCTGCGAGCTGGCCAACGGCATCAATACCGGCTACGTGTTGCTGGAAACGGAAGATTTAAACCCGTACTCGCACTCCGCTGGGCAGTCCGGCCCGCCCATCCGCAACCTTGACCCCGTGGCGTGCCCGGTGCCGGTTGTGTACCAGTCGGCGGCCTATTCGGATTTTGCCACCCGCAACGACTGCCAGTCGGGCTACTTGGGCTCCGTGGTAGTCTTCAGCGCTACCGCCGGCCAGTTTACCAGCACGGTAGACCAGTCCACGGCTGATGGGCTGGCCTACGCCTTCGTGCAGGCCGGCAAGCAGGCCTACGCCAACCAGCAAGGCACTTGCACGCTGGGGCGGCGCATTTCCCTGCAAAATATCGTGGTCAAAACCAAGCAGGTGCAATTCGATTTGGTGCGCACCGACAGCAGTGGCGACGTGACAGCCACGGTCACAGCCTACGCCATCACCGATGATGGCAGCGGCAACCCAAGCCCGCGACAATTCACGGTCAGCTTCACTATTCCCGCCGGCAGCACGCAGCTTTCTACGGCCATCGGCTACCAGGGCGGGGTGCTGGTCGAGTTTCAGCAGGTTGAGATTCAGTACGTCACCCCGATTGATTATCAATACTAATCCCTTCACCCTTCACTTTTTAATACAATGGCTGCCTCCCCAACCGCAGACGACCCCGAATACGCGACATCTTGCGCGGACTATGAACTGCCGGCCGGCGTTTCCGCAGCCGACTGCTTCGTGCCCGAGCTGAATTACGGCCCGATTCGCAACATTTACTACACGCGTGCGCCGTTCGCTGCGCCGCCTACGGCCCTCGAAATCGCGCGCCGCCTGGCCCTGTTCACTACTGACCCCACCGACCCGGAAGCCATGGTGGGGCCAATTGTGGCGCAGCTTACCCTAGCTCCAGCTACCGACCAAGTAGACCGCATCAATTCCATTGATTTTCCCAAGCCGACCGACCTGTCATTTGGCTTGACGATTTTCGACACGAACCAAGCGCAGTACGAATTCATGCGCAGCAGCCAACGCGGCGGCATCCCGGGCTACTTCTACGGGGTTGATAGCACGCCGTACTGGGTTGGTGGGCAAAACGGCTTGACGGGTGGCGAGAGCCGCTACAATGCCCGCTACAACTGGCCCGCCGACGAAAACGCGCTGCAAACCATCACGGGCACTATCAAGGGCCGCGGCTTCTTTGACCCCAAGCGCATCCCCTCGCCGGTGCCGGTAAAGTAGCGGCTACTCGCACAAAAACCACCCACTCTTGCCTGCCTTTTCGGCTACGGCGGGGGAGGGTGGTTTTTTGTGCTCATGCTCTACCCGCAACGTGGCCGCACGCAACTCTTCCAGATTATTGCGGCCTACATCCGAGACAATGCGCTCAATCAAGTGACGCCCGCCGATTTTCGGCGGGTGCTGCGTGAGCTTGTTAGCTCGGACTGGAACCGCGCCGACGATGGCACGCCCGGCGGCGGGGGCGGCGGAGTCGCTACGCAGCTGGTGGATTTTATCACGCTGCGCGAAGCACAAGATATGCTGCACGCAACCGACCCCGCCAGCGGCGTGCAGCCAAGTGTGCTGTATGTGATTTCGGGCAGCATGCTGGCGCAGTGGAATGGCGGCAATACCAGCGAAACAGTATTTGTCGAGGGGCTGGTAAGTGCGTTTGCCCCAACCGGCTGGGTAGATGATGGAGGCGCGATAAAGCCAGCAGATATAGATGCGGCAGCCGGAACATGGGTGTTGGGTGGCAGTGCCCTCCCCGCCCGCAACATAGACGAAGTGCCCGCCGCCAAAGCCCTGGCTGTAGTGGCCGCCAATGTCGCGGCCCTGCTGGAAACCGACACCAGCTACGACGGCAAAAGCTTCCTGGATGACCGCGACCCCAACGGCATCATTTTCTACTGGTGCCGCAAGGCCCGCAAGGTCAATCCGAGCGACCCGCAAAAGCTCTACTGGCTTCGCCTCCCTGTTCTCTAGCGCTATGGGCCACCCTCTTATACAGCCGCTTATCGACGCGGCGACCGCCCCGCTTGCGGCCGATGTGAACCTACTGCAAGTCGTGGCTGGCGTGCCCGCGGGTGCGCCAGAGCCCCCGGCTTTGAGTTTGCCCGAGCAAATCGCGGCAGTAGCCAGCAATCTCAACGACTTGAGTGGGGTGGCAAACTACCCGGCCGTAGCCGCCACCCGCACTAATATGCGGAGCGAGGTGCTACGCCTGCAGGCCAGCGCCCTTGAGCAGCGCGTAACGGCCGCCGAGCAAGCCGGCGCCAGTCAGCAGGTGGTCAACGACGCCCAGGAAGCCTTGCTACGGGAGTTGCTCACCACCCAGGGCACCCAAAGCAACCGCCTCGATGAACTGAGCGCGCGTCTCGACTTGGTAAAGGCCATGGGCCAAAACTTAGCGGCCGACCTAGCCGCTAACCAGGCGCACGATGTAGCGCAGGACGCCCAGCTAGCCGCCGACGAAAGCCGACTGGCCGCCACTGAGCGCGCTATTGTGGCCCTGCAAGCCCACGACGTAAGCGAAGACGCCGGCCTGGCTGCCAATGCCGCCGCCGACCGGGCCAACGCCGCCCAGGATGCCGCCACCCAGGCCGTAGCCGCCCAGGCGCTGGCGCTGGGGCAAGCCGAGCACGCTACCAACGTAGCGCAGCAGGCGCAAATCGACGCGAACACCGCCCAGCAAGCCCTGCTGGCGGCCCGCCAAACCACCGACGAGGCCGCCATTGCCGCCGCCCAGGCGCGTGCCGACCAAGCGGAAGCAGACGCCCATGCCGCCCGCACGGCGGCCGCAACTGCCCAGGCTGCCGCTACGGCTGCGCAAACCACCGCCACCCAGGCCGCCGCGGCTGCCGCAGCTGCTCAGGCTACGGCTACCAGCGCCGGCACGGCCGCCGCCAACGCCCAGACGAGCGCCAACACGGCCCAGGCCGCGGCTACTGCTGCCCAGGCCAAAGCCAACGACGATGCCACTGCGGCCGCGAATGCCCAGGCCACGGCCAACGCCGCGCAAACGGCCGCCGCCAGCAATGCCACCGCGCTAGCCGCGGTACAGGCCGCCGTGGCTGGCAAGCTCGATGCGGCCCTGGTGCGCCGGGGTAGCGTCACGCTCCCGGGCGTGACCATCGCAGTCGCCACGCCCGCTACGGTGCAGGTCACGTTCGCCACGCCCTTCGCGGATGCCAACTACGAGGTATTTCTCTCAAAGCCAGGGGCGGGGCTACTCGGTGTCGAGCTCGGCTGGCAGAACAAAACCAAGGACGGATTTACCCTGACGGAACGCAATACGGGCCTTGCCTCCCTGGCTGTCCCCGCCGGCGCTGCCGATTACTTCGCCATTCACAACTAGTCTACATGGCCGCCTTTCAACTCATTGTAGACCCCGCCTACGAGCCGGAAGCCTGGGATAGCGCAGTCGCGCCCATCACCTTAACCGTGAACGCCACCACCCGCGTGCCCACGGCGCACCCGCGGCTCGACCCAAATAAAGTATATGAGGCGGAGTTTGTGCCGGATGCCACACCCGGCTCACCTGTGCTGGCAACTGACGGCAGCGGCACGCTGGCTATTTCTGGCATGAACCCCGCCGGCAACTATCGCTTGGACCTGGAAAATCAATAAGCTATGAGCTACGCAGTTATCACTGGACGCACAACCAATCCCGATGGCTCGACCAGTTGGGATGCCATCGCTGGCACCCAGGGCGGCACTTACAACCTGCGTGAGCAGGGCGCTACGACGCTGCTGGATTCTACCACCGTGCCAGCCGCCAGCGCGCCCGTCACGCTGACGGACCTCGCCATCAACGGCCCGCTCTCGATTAACGAGGGCAGCACCGGGCAGTACACCGTCACGGCCACCTACTCCGATGGCTCCACCCAGCCCATCACTACCGGCATCACCTGGAGCGCCAATGCCCCGAACGGCTTGGTGTCCATCCCCAGCAACAACGTACCAAATGACAGCACCCTTATCGCTGTCACGGCGGCCTATGATAGCCGAAATGCCAGCAAGAATGTCTCGGTAATTGACACGACGGCCGCGCCAGATGCCGACTACCAGGCCTACGCTACCAAAAGTCAGGAGCAGGACGCCAGCATCCTAACCGCCAATAAGTGGTGGATTAAGTACTTGAAGGATAACGGCCTGTGGGCTGACTTGCTGCTGGCCTACATGAACACCGGCACCACGCAACTCTCGCATTCGGTGAACGTGCGCAATGTCAACGCCTACCAGATGACATTTCCTAATGGTGCAGGCTTTACGGCAGCGGGTATTCAGTGGAATCCGGCAGCGCAAACCTATGGCGTGACCGGCTTTCCCTTCTCGGCTATTCAGGTAGATAATTATTCGCTGTTCTTCAATACGGGCTCTGACACGGGCCAAGGCACGCAGGCTGAATTCGGCGGGCAGTACACGACCAGCGACGGAACGACCAATAATTTCGACCTATTGGCCGACGTGGACGGTCAACTAGGCTTTGAAAGCCGGTACGCCGCTTTCAGGGCGCTACCCACTGCGGGAAATCCTGCTGTATCAACCCGGAAAGGGCTGAGCGGAATTACCAACGCCCCGGCCACGGGCCCAACCGACGCGAACCACATCACGGTCTACAAAAATGGCATGCAGCTGGGGGCTGTTGGCGACGGCGACCAGGGCAACGCGCTACCCGCCTATACCGCTGGCGAATTGCTGGCGGGGTGCCGGATGCCCGGCATTCTGCACAGCGACGGTTTGATGGCGGGTTTTTACCTCTACGAGCGCTACTTCACACCTACCGAGGTTGGCGTATTCACTACTGGCCTCCAACAATATAACGCGATGCTAGGTCGCCCCAGCTTCTAATGAGCGCGCAATATGCCAGCCCCATTACGCCCGATGCCCAGGGCAGCGCCACGGCAATCCTGCCGGGCTCCACCGCCAAGCTGGCCACGCTCTACGATGTGGCCACGGGCCTGGCAGTGGCTAGCCTGGCCGTGCCCGCCCACCCGGCTGCGGTAAGCGTCGCCCTCTCGGCTATCTTCCCGGCCGGCCCCGAGGTGGCCGAGCTAGCGGAAACCTACAATTTCCCCGCCGACAGCACCTACCCCGATGCTGGCCCCACCATTCAGGCGGAGCTGGACAAAGGCCCGCGCCAAATCCTTTGGGACCGGGCCGTAAGCATGACGCCCATTATGCTCAGCAGTGGCCACGAGCTCAAGGCCCCGGCTGGGCCGTACGGGGCGCTGGCTCGGTCCGGCAACAATGCGCCACTCATTCGCAACAAGCACTTTACGCACAATCCGGCGCTGATTCAGGACAAGTTTATCAGCATCATCGGCGGCACCTGGAACGACAAAAACGGGCAAGCGGCCAACGCGCAAGTGGACTGGCTGAGTTTGATGGAGTTTTGCGGCACCTACGGGCTGTTGCTCGATGGCGGCGAGGGCCGCAACTCGCCCAAGTTCTGCTTTTTCTTTCGCAACACGGTCAACTTCACGTCCCACAACTGGCATATCGTTGCCATACCGGGGCAGCTGAACACGGACGGCTTCCATTTTGATTTTTACCTGAATGGGGTACGGATTTACAACTTCTGGACCACGAGCACGCAAGACGACGGGCTGCCATTTAATGGTAATCAGGACTCGCTGAAGCGGGATGGCTTTGACCCGAACACCACGCTCTACGACGGGGCCGACCAATTTGGCGGCATGTCCAATGTGCTGGTAGATGGCTGGCACGCGGACGGCGAATGCTGGTGGGGGCAACGGATGCTGATTTGCGAAACGCCGTTCGAGAATTTTGATTGCCGCAATTACACCGGCATCACGCACGACTACTGGCTCGTCATGGACGCCTTTGGGCTGCCGTACACCGACCGTACCACGGCCTACGCCAAGAACCTGCACTGGACCAACATCACCCGCCAGTGCCTGGATATTCCCGACCAGGACCGCTTTTCCCGTCGCGGGCACGCCATCATCATGTGCTGCACGGATAACGTGAGCATCACCTACGACCACCGCACCGACTTCACGGCCAACTGGCCGCGCTTTTGGTTGGGGGCCTACCGGCACACGACCGTAAGCCGCGACAATTGCACCTATATCGACACCGACCCCAATTCAGCTTACACGGCTCCTTATCAGCTGCTGACGGACGTGTACGGGGAGGGCACGCAGTACGGTAAGCGCTACTCGTGCCGCAACAACGTGCAGCAGCGGGCGGCCCCACTCAATCCGAACGCCAGCGGCTTTCTCAAGTTTCAGCAGACCCTGGAAGAGGCCCCACCACACTGGGAAGTGATTGACCTGACGGGTACTACCTGCCAGAACATCCCCTACATTTTCGAGTGCGCCCGCCACGTCGTGACCGACCGACTGATTATGACCGGCACCAGCCTAACGGGTGGCATCAAGCCCATCTGGCTACACCAGGAAGCTCAGATTGGGGTGCTGGAATTTATGGGCTTCACCGGCACGCTGGCCGACCTGGTCACCGGCCCCGGCGCGGCCAACGTCGGCAGCCTGCAAACCACCTAACCGCCCCGATACCCTTTCCCCACCTGCTGCTGCAAGCCGCAAAAGCCACTTGCTGACCTACTCGCTAATGCCCCCAATCCTTCAGATAGCCCTCTCCTTTGTTGGCCTCGCCAGTTTTCTATTCAGCTTTTATGTCTGGTGGAGTCGGGAGAGCGCGGACAAAAAAAAGGAAGCCGCGGCGGCAGCTGCGGTGCGCGACGAGCGCCTGAAAGCCCTGGAAACAAAAACGGACCATCACGAGCAACGGCTGCAAGGCATGGTACTCGACAATGATAGCTACCGCTCGGGGGTGGCCCGCCAGCTTGAACAGACCACCAAGCGGCTCGATGAGATAAGTGACCTGAGCCGCAATGTCATCCAGCTTCAGGAGGCTGTCAAGTACATGACGCAAATGATAAACGAGCTAAAGAATGATATCAAGCACTTAACCAAGTGAGTAGCAGGCCGCAGCCATGACCCCGAAACCCCACCTGCCCGGCACGCCCCGCCCCGCCCCCAAGCCCGCCGGCCGCGACTGGATAGGCCTCTTTCTCTCCATCTGGGAAAGCGAGCACGTGCTCAGTCTTCGCCTGCTTATCGCTGCCAGCATCGCGGCTTTTGCCTTGATTATGCGCGGCCGCGGGGTCCAGTACATGACCACCGACGAGAGCATAAAATACCTCGATGTAGTCAAGGACTTGATGCTCATCGGAGCGGCCAAAATCGCCCTATCCCGCTTCAGCCCAAAGCCTACGGTAGACCCCACGCAGCAACCCCCGACCGATGCAGCACAATCCTAAGCAGCCCCCGCCCCGTCAGCGCGTGAAGCAGCAGGCGAATCAACAGCCACTAGCCCCGAAAAAGCCATGAGAGCCTACCTCTTCGCCCCCGCGCTGCTTGCCCTCGCCAGCTGCGCCCACCCCAACACCGCTCCGCCGCCCGAGTCGGAGCCCATCGGAGTCGACGCGCTGCGCCCCGACTCGACTCATGCGCTGGCGCCAGTGCCCAAGGCCTTGCCCGGTATTGTGGTCGAGCCGCACCGCACGGTACTGGATAAGGTATTCGGCCGCACGCCGGCGCCGGCCACCTACCCAGCCGGCACACCGGTGCGGGCTGGCAAGAAAAGCATCATCACCGTCAACAATGTCACTGGCGGCCAAACCAACACGACCAACACGGCCGGCAAGAACGCCGCGGCCGGCACCGGCGCCACCGGTGGAAAGATAGACGCACCCGTGGCCGGCGCCGGCGCGGAGCTTACCAGCATCGAAAAGGCGAAAGCACCGGTCAGCACCGGTACCGGGGATGCCACCGACCAATCGGGCACCGGTGCCGCTTCCACTATCAAGGGGAATGGCAATGCACCGGTGCTGACCAATACGGCACCGCCCAAGCGCAGCCCGTGGGAGGTGATAGCCGACAACCTCAGCGGCCCGGTGGGCTACGGGCTCGGCGCCATTGTGCTGATTGTGGCGCTGGTGAAGGGTGGGCCCTGGCTGGTGGCCGCGTGGCGCCGTAGCAAAAACGAAGCAGCTAAAACAGTATAAGCCATGGCAACCGACACCCAACAGTGCCTCGCCCACTACGGCGACCCCTCGAAAGCAGCCTTCATTGCCAAATGGATGGCCCGGCATGAGCTACCCGAGGCCGTGAAGCCCTACTTTCCAATGTACGGCGGCACGATAAAGCCCACGGCGGTTTACATGAACAAGTTCGCCGCTGCCGCCCTCGACGCGGTGCTGCTCGACTTGCTGGCCACTGGCTTGATTAAGGAGTTCAAGTCCTACGATGGCTGCCACAACATCCGGCTAAAGCGGGGTCTCAGTGAATACAGCATTCACGCCTGGGGCCTGGCCCTCGACTTCAACGCGGCGCAAAACCCGCTGGGCGTGAAGTGGGGCAGCCGGCCGGGCATGTTCAGTAAAGCCTTTCTGGATGTGTGGCGCAAGCACGGCTGGGTGTGCGGGGCCGACTTCAGCCGCGCCGATGGCATGCACTTTCAATTCACTACCACCTTTCCCAAGGCCTAAGCCACCATGAACAAATCATCTGCTTTCGGTTACGCCGCTATCGGCCTTATTGTACTCGGCTTCCTGGGCTTCGGCCTGGGGCAATGGATTTCGTCGCCCGATACTGGGGCCGACTACTACGGTGGCGGGCAAGTGGGCGGCCCGCTCGGCTGCTTGGTCGGACTCATTGTCGGCTTTGTGTACGGCGCCACCCGCAAGCTCTAGCCCCACCCGCCGCCTCTCAGTGTCTAGTGGAGCAGGGAGGCGGCGGGCTAAATCAGAACGAGTTGCGGATTGTCACCAAACTCATCTATAGCCAATTCGATGCCGCGCACCATCTCGTAGCGTTCGTGCAGCAGGGCATCGGCCTTGGCTTCTAGCATATCCATAAGGCTCACGCCCTGCTGCATGGCCTTGATGCTGGCGCAGCGAAATAGGTCTATGCGCTCCGAAATGGGCGCGGCTTCTAGGGCGTGGGCGTTGGGGTAAAGCATACACGAATATACGTAATTAACTACATAGTAGCTAATGATTTACCTCATAATATTCAGCATTTTAGCCACCGTTTCTTACTGGTTATGGCGGTATAAATTCATCCCGGCCGAGGTCAAGTTGAACGCCGCCGACATCGCCGCCAACGGTAGCCAGGACTCGCTGCAACGCGGTTACCACAGCCGCAGAAGCTGGGCGCGTGTCTGGCCGGGGCTGGCCTGCTGCGTGGTGCCGGCCGGGGCGCTGGCCTTCGCAAGCTGGTGGGCGGCCAGCCTCGGCTTCGGGGCAATGGCCGCCCTACTGGCCGGGTGCTTCGCTCGCTACTTCACGCCCCTGCTGAATCTGGCCATGCACCTCGCCTATAAACCCGAGTTCTACGCCAGCCCCGCGTCGAAGAGTTGGCCGGATGCCGCCGCCTGGGTGAAGGTGCGCCGCAGCCACTACCTGACCGACGCCGACGAACAAGCTGCCGCCAACGACAAGCTAAAATCCATCGTGCTCACCACTTGGTACGAGTGCCTCGCTGCCGCTGCGCTGCTGGCCGTAGCCGCGGGGTGGGTGGCTATTAACTCTTAGCTTATGACCACAGAACAACAAGCCGACCAGCTCCGCGACCTGCTGGCCACCCACGCCGACGCCGTGCGCGCCCTGCTGCCCGGCCACCTACACCACCTCGCCCCGTTCAAGGTCGAGCAGTTCGGCGCGCTCACCAAGTACACGCTAGGCGAAGTCCGGCCGGGCGTTTGGGCGATGCTGCACTACCTGCGTGCGCCCGATGCTGGCCCACTCGGTCCGCACAGCCACCCATGCAGATTCGATAGCCATGGTATTAAGGGCGGCTACTGGGAGCGCGCCTTCCACGAAGACGGGCGCACGGAGCTGGTGTTGCGGGCCGCGGGTGGCAACCATACGATATGGCCGAATACCGTGCATGCTATTGTCGGCCTGCCTGATGGGCCGGCCTGGACGCTGGTTTTTGGCTACGAGGTGATTCAGGAGGCGCGGCACTATCCGGAGTTGGCTGAAGCGGTATAAATATTTTAGCGTTAGCTAGAACTGCACTACCTTTCGCGCCGTATATTTACAGCAGAAAGAGTTACGACTAGCCCGCGTTGGCGCAAAGGCGAAATCAAGGCGGCGACTGGCGGGCGCATCGCGCCAACGGTGGACCAGTACCGATAGCAGAACCGCACTCTTTCACCCCATTACGGCTACTCCAATAGGGAGAGCCGCCAGAAAATTGAATGAGGCGACCGCTCTAAGTGCCGGGTAATTTGGTTGAGCAATGCCCGCCGCCGTAGGGTGCCCACCGATTAATGGGCCACTGGAAGAAAAACTCCCCGCCTCATTCACCCCTTAGCCTGCTGTCACCGAAAGCCCTCGACCCTCGTCGGCTACTCAGGTAGGTGGCGCGGGCAAGTTATCCGGCCCTGCTAGACAGGATAAAGTTCTAGGCATAAACGCGGGCAAGCGTGCCGGATGTCATCAAAAAGCCCCGAGCTCACCACTCGGGGCTTTTTACTTGTCAAAAGCTTGTCAAATTTGATGAGCTTTTGACAAGGGGCAAGTTAAGCAGGTGGCCAGCCTTGGGCTAGCAGACCTTCTTGCATCAGCGCCTCTAATCGACGGTAGCCAGCCTGCCGCTCAGCTTCGCGCTCCTTGCCTTCTTGCCGCTGCACTTTCAGGGCCGCCCGCTGCGCCAGGCGCTGGGGTAGGCGGTCGATGAGCCGCTGGCGCACGAAGGCCGCCAGCGCAGCCGTGGGAATGGTCGTATCCTGTTCCAGTACGCCGAATAATTCCCAAAGCCGATACTTGCTTAGGCCCTTCATGCCCCGCTCCTGCATGAAGCACTTGATTTCGTCCTGCCACAGTAGGCTAGCGATATGGGCCCGCGCTAGCTGGTCGTGTGCCTGAGCTTCCCGCATCCGCACGATGCCCAGCGGGGTGGCGGACCACAGACCCACCCACTGAGGCAGTGCGTTCAAGGCCTTGTTGAAATGCTTTGATGTGACCACGAATGTTACGTAATCAAAGGACTGGCTGTAGCACCTTACCTGGTTCTCCAGCCGCTTCAGGGTGTCCCCGTCGCCCTTTAGCTCGTAGCCGTGCATAAAGTCGGGCGTGAGGTGCAGCACATCGGCGCGGGTGGTGCCCACGGGCAGTTCGTCGAGCAGGTGCCCGCCCGTCAGCATCGGGTATAGCAGGGCGCGAATTTCTGGGTCATTCATCATATAAATATACTGACTATCAATGATATAAGCAAGATAAATTCACGTGACTTCGGTGGTGGTGGGCGTATGGGGTGGTGGGGGCTCAGCACGGGTGCGGAAGTACGCACAGATTGCGCCCACCCATTCCGGTTGGCGGGCTATAATACAAGGCGTTGTGTACAAACATTTCTGTGCGCTGCTGGCGGGTGTAGTAGCGTACGGCCGTGGGCTGGACATCCTGGGGTTCCGCGCGAGGCATTTGCTTAATTGGCTGCAGCGCGACTGGTGCACGCGCTGGCAGATGCTCCAGCAAGCCCGCCTCGCGCATTTCGCGCCCGACGCGGCCTTGCTGGACATGGGCGTACAGACTCTCCGTCATCCGAATGGAGGCGTGGCCCAGCATCTTGCTCACTGCTTCCATGCTTACGCCCGCGTCGAGGGCCAGCATCCCGAAGGTGCGCCGGCCGACGTGGCAGGTGAGGGAGAGGGGTAGGTGCAGCTCGGCTTCTATTTCGTGGAGCCGCGCATTCATCTTCTGGTTGCTCGGTACCGGTACTTGCCCTTCAGCAGCGTACTTTTCTAGTAGCACTTCCGCAGCAGGCAAAAGCGGAATAATGGCTGGCTCCCCGGTTTTTTGGCGGGGCCGCAAAATCCAGCGCTGCCCGTCGAGGTCTTCCGTAATGTGAATGGCCGGAATGAAGGAGCGGGCATCGACGTAGGAAAAGCCCGTGTAGCAAATTAGCAGAAACGCATCCCGGGTGCGGCGCAGACCTGAATTGGCTAGCCGGGCTTCCTCTACCTGGGCCAGCTGCGGCTTGGTGAGAAAAGTCAGTGCTTTTTTCGGGGGCTTGGGTAGCTTGAGCTTGCCGATGGGGTGAAAGGCGAGTGCGCCCCGCTCGACGGCGCAGGCGGCGCACTCGCTGAGCAGGCGGGCGCACTTGTTGGCAAAGGAGCGGGTTTTCACCGTGGGGTAGCTGGTGAGCAGCCACCGGGCAAAGTCGCGGGCCCGGGCCGCCGTGAGTTCGCGGGTCAGCAGGCCGGCGGGGTGCTCGGCTTTTAGCCAGGCCTTGACCAAGGGCAGGCGACGGGCAGGCAGGCGAGCGGTATCGGGCAGGATTTCCCCGGCCGTGGCCCGGTCCAGCTGCCGGCATTCCCAGGCGGACCAGGAGTCGAGTAAGCTTTCTTCCAACTGCTGATGGCCCAGCGCAATAGCTTTCGCCCGGCCAGGTAGGGCCGGTTGGCCCGTGCGCTTCAAATCCAGGCAGGCGCTTTTAGCTTCCCCGAGCAAGGTATCGAGTAAATCATTGTCGGCCTCTGCTTGCTGGCTGCTGCCGAGAATTTTTATATTTTCGGCATCCCATTTTCGATAGGCCACCTTGATACCCGTGCTTTGCGCAACCCGTTTGCCAGCGAGGCGGTACTCAATAATTAAAATACCCACCGTAGCAGGTGGGATGGGAGTCGGGCAACCTTTCGGTTTCCGAAAAACAACCAGGGGTTTCACGCGTGGCGCTCGTTTCACACAGTCTGACCGGAAAAAACCGGGGGCTGTGCTAGGGTATGACCGATAAAAGGGAGTAGCCCTTCGCAGTCATACCGCGGCAGGGCACAAGGCAGGGCGGTCAATTGTGTACGGCCCGTGAAGATAAACGGCTCGGTAGGGGCAAAAAGAAGCCCCAACCGGAATCCGATTGAGGCTGCCAAGAATGAAGTGGAGATGCAGGGATTCGAACCCTGGTCCAGACAAGGAAGCCAACGTGCTTTCTACGTGTGTATCTATGCTTGAATTTTCGAAGCGTTCCAGGCGCACATCAGGCCCTTGAAACTCCCTTAGCTGCAGTTGATTTTCGCCCCCGAATCACAGCTCTCCGAAGGCTAGTTTCTACTTACGACGCTCCGTGCTCCCAGGTGTAAAAACTTACCCGGGCGGAACGATGGCAGTGCTTAGTTCTAAACTAGGCAGCCATGGCGTACGAATAGTCGCCGATTGTTGTTTGATAGATTTTTTGGCGGGAGAGCTTCCATCAACTCCCGACACGCTTACCCGCGACTTGCGCTAGCTGTCAATTCCGGTCATCCCCAAATTAGAAAGAACGAGGTCCGCCTCCGAGGAAGCGGGGCGCAAAGATACGCGCTTGTTAAGAAAATGTTTTAGGGCCAGATTTTGTTCCCTTGATATGTCAGGCGTTAGCTCGCCTTGACCGCCCCCGTGGCCCGCCAGGCTTTCGCCGCGCCGAGGGCTTGGGTATCTTTGTTAGCGTATCGCGTATGGAAAATTTTGTTGTTTCGGCCCGTAAGTATCGTCCGGCCACTTTTCGGAGCGTGGTGGGGCAGCAGCACGTCACCACCACCCTGCAAAACGCCATTCAGAGCCAGCACTTAGCGCAGGCATTTCTGTTTTGCGGCCCGCGCGGCGTGGGCAAAACCACCTGCGCCCGCATCCTGGCCAAGACCATCAACTGCACCAACCTCACGCCCGAGGCCGAGGCGTGCGGGCAGTGCACGTCGTGCGTGGCGTTTCAGGAAAACGCTTCTTTTAACGTGCACGAGCTGGATGCGGCGTCGAATAACTCGGTGGAGGATATCCGCTCGCTGGTGGAGCAGGTGCGGTACGCGCCACAGCAGGGCCGCTTCAAGATTTATATTATCGACGAGGTGCACATGCTCTCCAATGCGGCCTTCAACGCCTTTTTGAAGACGCTGGAGGAGCCGCCGAGCTACGCCATTTTTATTCTGGCTACCACCGAGCGTCACAAGATTATCCCCACCATCTTGTCGCGTTGCCAGATTTTTGACTTCAATCGCATTAAGGTCGAAGACATCCGGGAGCACCTGCGCTACGTGGCCAACAGCGAGCACGTAACGGCCGACGACGACGCGCTGCACCTGCTGGCCCAAAAGGCCGACGGCGGCTTGCGCGACGCGCTCTCCATGTTTGACCAACAGGTGACTTTTGCGGGCAACAATCTGACGTATAAAGAGGTAGTACAAAACCTGCACATCCTCGACTACGATTATTATTTCCGCTTGGTCGATGCGCTGCTGCGCGAAAACCTCTCGGCCGCGCTGCTGCTGCTCGATTCGGTGATGCAGCAGGGCTTCGATTTGCACAACTTCGTGGTGGGCACGGCCGAGCATTTGCGCGGCCTGCTGGTGTGCAAAGACCCGGTGACGGTGCAGCTGCTGGAAGTGTCGGAGAATATCCGGCAGCAGTACGTGCGGCAGGCGCAGGCCGCGCCCCTCCCCTTCCTGCTCTCGGCTCTGAACCTGGTGAGCCAGTGCGACCGCGACTTCAAGCAAGCCAAAAACCAGCGCCTGCACGTCGAGCTGACGCTCATGAAGCTGGCGTACATCAATGGGGCCGTGCAGTTTGTGCGCGACTTGACTCCTGCGTCGAACGGCGAGGCTAAAAAAAAAACTAGTAGCCTAAGTGAGACGCCCGCTGCCCCAGCAGCGGCAAGCAATAATGGCTACGCGGCCCCGGCTCCTGGCAACCCGGCCGCCGCGCCAGACCGCCCGGCAGCTTACGCGCCCACGCCAAGCACAACGCCAGCAGCCCCAGCCTTGGTGCACGCCCCCGCGCCCGCCGATGGCCCCGAGCCGCTGCCCGTCGAGAACGGCGTAACCGAGCTACACGACACGCCCAGCATCGAGCCAGCCGCCACCGAGCCCGTGACGCCGCGCCACCAGCTGCGCGACACCTCGCCGCACGTCGAAACCGGCCGCCCGAGTATGCAGGGTTTGGAGCCCACGCAACGGCCCACCGACGTGCGTCCCGGCACGGTGCCTGCACCTTCTATTCCGGCCTTGCCCAAGCTGCCCAGCCTCGGCGGTAGCCGCCTACCCGGCCTGCGCGATGTGGGCACGGCGGCGACCCTGGCCGACCAAAAACCAAAAACCGAAAGCCAAAACCTAGAAGCCGCCGTGCCCACTGGGCCGCTGCCGCCCATCGCCCCCGAGCTGCTGGAAAAAGTGTGGAAGCAGCTCACCGACGAGCGCCGCGCCCAAGACAAAATGGGCGACTACATGGTACTAAACCGCCCCGTAGTGGCCGATGCCAACCATACCATCACCCTGACCCTGGAAAACCCAGTGCAGGTGGTGCAGTTCAACGACTTCCGGGCCGAGTTTATGGCCGAGCTGCGGCGGCGCACTGGCCACCCCGGCCTGCTGGTGCAAACAGAGGTGGCTACGGCTGCCCCCACCGGCCGCAAGCTTTACACCTCGAATGACAAGTTTGCTTACCTGGCCGAGAAGTATCCTGCCTTACAGGAAATGAAGCAGCGCCTGGGGCTGGATGCTGATTTCTAATTTGTTGGCTATCCTAAAGAAATTGGGCACTCTATAAAGCACGTCATGCTGAACGCAGTGAAGCATCTTGGCCGCTTCTCCCGCACCGTGCATATAGCGTGGAGGAAGCGGCCAAGATGCTTCACTGCGTTCAGCATGACGAGTTGGGTATTGCTGGTAACATGCTTACTTTCAAACTGCCAGAGTAAGCCAAAAACCCCGCCGCCACTGCGGGTGAGCGTGGTAGGCGACATGCTGCTGGCCCGCGCCGTACCGGCTGCCCTGGCCCGCGATAGTGCCGCGCTACGGCGCACCACCCGCCAGCTATGGGCCGGCAGCCGCTACGTTATCGGCAACCTGGAATGCCCGCTCACGGACACGGCCCGCCCGGCTAGCAAAGCCTTTATTTTTCAAGGCAAACCGCAATGGGCAAGCTGGTTGCGCAGTTTAGGCGTAACCCATCTTTCGCTAGCCAACAACCATACGCTCGACCAGCACCTGCCGGGGCTGCGTACTACCGCCCGCACCGGGCGGGCGACCGGACTTGGCATATTGGGCTACCAGCCCGATTCGCTGGCCAGCTGCCTGCCCACCGTGTTAGGGCCCGATAGCAGCGTGGCGGTTTTTGCCTATTCGGCATTAACCCAAAAAATAGCTGGCGAAGGCTGCGTGTGCGGACGTGATTTTGCCGGGCTTTGCGAGCGGGTGGCCACGTATAAAACGCTTTTCCCCGAGCGGGCCGTGCTGGTGTATTTGCACTGGGGCACCGAGTACGCTGCCCAGCCCAGCGCCGAGCAGCGCCAGCAGGCGCACGACCTCCTAGACGCGGGCGCAGCGGCCGTGGTGGGTGCACACCCACACGTGGTGCAGCCGGTGGAGTTTTACCGAGGCCGGCCGATTATTTACAGCTTGGGCAATTTCTTATTTGACCAGCGCGGCGGCAGTACGGCGCTGGCAGCGCAGGTTGACTTTGAGGTGAAAAATGGGAGCGTAGCGGCTACCTATATCCGGCCGCTACGGCTGGCCGGGGCCATTCCGCAAGTGGCTGGGGATGCAGCCCGCCAAGCCCTGGCGCAGCGACTAAGGCCCCGCGACAGCAGCGCCCAGCTACTTGAGCAAGAAGGCACTAACTGGCTACTGCGCCCTACCACGCCCGCCGTGGCGGCCGATTCGCTCCCTACTTTTTTAGTGCCTCACTTGACGCTGGTTGGCCCGGCTGGGGCCCGCACTAGCGTGCGCCTGCGCTACCTGCCCCACCTGCATCAGTACCAGGTGCTGGCCCACACGGCCGATGCCGAGTCGCGGCTGATGCTGGGGCCGGCGGTGTACCGCCTAGCGCAGGGCGACGTGGACAACGACGGGCAACCAAATTTGCTGGTGGGGCCGGTCAAGCGCACGCCGCTCGACAGCGCGGTGCGGCGGCGGCTGTTTGTGTATAGCCTCGATAGCAGCGGGCGGCTGGTGCCGCGCTGGCGCGGGTCGCAGCTGATGTTCAACCTGCTCTGTTTTAAGGCAGTGCGCATACGGCAGCGCACGTATGTGCATACCATTGAGCAGGAGCCGGGGGGCCACTACTGCATTGGGCAGTATTATTGGCAGGGCTTTGGGCTGGTGCTCGACCGCTTTCTGGCGCGGGGCCTGGGGCGGGCGGGCGCGTACCGGGCGTTCACGCAGTCGGGCCGGCAGTAGTTGTTCATTTTTAAATCGTTGTGCTGGTGAATCGTAAATTTTTATTGACTGCGCTGGGGGCGCTGGGAGTTCTTCTGCTAGGCTTGGGGGGCTACTGGTGGCAGCGGCAGCGGCAGCCCAAACCAGTAGCCATCGCCCCAATGCAGGCCGCTGCCCCAACCCAGTTTTCGGCCACGGAGCAGGACAATGGCTTTGGCGAATTGATACCCGTGGTGCTCACCGAAGACAAGACCCAGCTGGCCAAACTGTACCAAAGCCCGGCCATCAAGGAGTTTTACAGTACGGGCGAGGCCAGCAACGACTTTGCGGTAGCGGAGGCCAAGCACCGCGACGCGCTGCCGCCCTTCGACCTTACCCAGTCGCTGGCCGGCAAGTCGTACCTCGATTTGCTGCTCTTGCGCAACACGCTGTACGCCCGCAATGGCTACTGCTTTATGAACAGCACGGTGCGCAGCTATTTCGACCGCTGCCCGTGGTACCGGCCGGTGTGGGAGGAGGATTCCTACAACAACGACGGCAAGCTTATTCAGAAAGCGGAGCCCATCCGCATCCTGCTCAACAAACAGGAAGCGGCGTTTGCCCAGCGCATTCACGCCCAGGAACAGGCGCTATTAACCCACCGCGTAGCGCCCCAGGGCGGCTTTCCAATGGTGGGGCTCGACTTTGTGGTGAACCAGCGCGAGGAACCCTTCACGCCCGCCATGCGGCCGGTGCTGGCACGCAATAATTTCGTGATTGTGCCCACCCGCGAGGAGCAGCTGTTTTACCTCTACGACCAAAACGACTACAGCTACACGCCCAATTTCGTCACCACCGACCTCATCTTGCAGTTGCTGCACAAGTACTTGAATGGCATTTTGAGTGATGTGGAAGAGAATCGCCTCGTGCCCGTAGTAACCCAGATGCTGCGCCAGGGCACCACCCAGGCCGAAGCACTGGCCACGCACTGCCAAAACCCACAGGCCCGCGAGGCCGCCGACTGGGCCGCCGCCTACTACGCCATCGGCCACAACTTGCTCACGGGCGGCACGGCCCCGGTGGCCGGGGCCTACGCTACTTCGGTAGCCGCGGAGGTGGCGCAGGGCACGGCCGCCGAAGGCAAAGGCTCGGCATTTCTGCAAGACTCACTCTTCCAATACCCGGCCCTGAAGCCGCGGGGTGCCTACACCCGCTCCGATACTACGCGGCGCTATTTCCGCACGGTAAAGTGGCTAAACACGGCCCCGGTTTTTCTCGATTCGGATGCCGGGCTGCTGCACGCCGTGGCTATGGCCCAGGCCCTGGCCGCCAGCGCCGAGGCCACTCGCAATTTTGCGCAGCTAACTCAGGTGCTCGATGTGCTGGTGGGCAACGAGGACAACCGCTCGCTTACGCACTTGCTGCGGCTGCTCAAAACCGACTACGCCGGGCAGTCGCTCGACCAGCTGGCGGCCGCGCCGGCCACCCTGGCCCGCCTGCGCCAGCAGCTGGTGGCCGCCGGTACCGACCGCATCCGGGCCCGGCCGGCTTCTAAAAAAGCTATCGAGGCGTTGGCGCGGCCCACGCTGCTGTTCACTGCCGGGCGCTACACCTTCGATGGCGAAGTGCTGGGCCGGCTGGTCGATGTTTTTAAGAATACGCCCCAGGACAAGCCTCGCCGCCCTTTCCCGAAGGGCCTCGATGTGTTCGCCACCTTCGGCAACCGCACGGCCGAGGATGCCTTGCTCACCCACTACCACGAGGCCGCAACCTGGCCCGCCTACCCCGATTCGCTGCGGCGGTTACAGCAGCAGTTTGCCGCGTTCACTGACTGGAACCAGAACCTGTACACCAAAACCATGCAGGTGCTGCTGGGCTTGAATGCGCCCAACCCCGACCCCAATCCGCCCTATTTTGCCCGCACGCCGGCCTGGCAGCGGCGCAACCTGAGCACCGCCCTCGGCGGCTGGGCCGAGCTAAAGCACGACCTGATACTATACACCGAGCAGCCCAGCGGGGCCGAAATGGGCGGGGGCGGCTACGGCCCGCCCCCGCCCGAACACCTCGCCTACGTCGAGCCCAACCTGCCCTTCTGGGAGCGGGCGCTGGCGCTGCTGGCTTTTCAAAAGGAGGCCCTGCACCGCCTGCATGCCAACACGCCCCACCTCGACGGCCTCAATGAGGACATTCGGAAGCTGGTGACCAAGCTGCACGACCTGGCCAAAAAGGAAGTAGCCCACCAAAATCTGACCGTGGAAGAAATGAACGACCTGGTCACCATCGGCGGCGAGGTCGAGCGCCTGACCTTGGAAACCCTCAACGTGCCCGGCCTCGACCGGCTGCCCGACCGCGAGCGCTACGTAGCCCTGGCCGCCGACGTGTATGCCTACAACGAAGACGTGCTGGAAGAGGCCGTTGGCAACGCCGATGCGCTGTACGTGGTGGTCGAAATAAACGGCCTGCCGGTGCTGGCGCGGGGCGCAATTTTCAGCTATTACGAGTTCGCCAGCCCCGACCGCCTCACCGACGAGGAGTGGCAAACCAAGCTCAAAAAGAGCCCGCAAGCCCGCCCCACTTGGCTGCGCGACCTCATCGTGCCCGTGAAGCAGCTGGATATGAATAGCCGCGCCGAAGAGCCGAGCCCGGTGATGCTGCCCTACATGCCACATATCTAACTACGCAACGGGCATCTGTCCTTGCGAGCGCAGCGAAGCAATCGCACCCGAACGGCTCGTTGTGATGCGATTGCTTCGCTGCGCTCGCAATGACAAGCGCGTTTTACGCAAGTTTTATACTCGCTAAAAAAGGCTTGGGGCAGCAACGAAAGCATTTTCGTTGCTGCCCCAAGCCTTTTTTAGCGAGAGACGTTACTGCTTACAGGACCTGCCCCAACCCAAACAGCAGCGTAAATACCAGCGTGCTCAAAGCCATCTGTTTCAGCAGCGGGTCGATGTGCATCGACTCTTGCCGCGCCCATATCTGCCGGGCGTTGAACAGGAACAGGGGCAGACTCAGCGCAAACAGCCACTGCCAGGGCGAGTGGTAATTGAGGGCCACGTACACGGTGGCCGCGCCCACGCCCAGCAGCAGCAGCAGCCAGTGGTAGCGGCGTGCGTGCTGCGGCCCCAGCCGCACCGGCACCGTTATTTTACCGGCCAGCTTATCCGATACAATATCCCGGATGTTGTTGACATTCAACACCGCCGTGGCGAAGCAGCCCAGCGCGGCGGCGGGCAACAGCACGACCATTGGCAGGGTGCGCGTTTGCAAAAAATACGTGCCGCACACGCCCACAATCCCAAAAAACAGAAACACCGACACGTCGCCCAGCCCGGCGTAGCCGTAGGGCCGTGCGCCCGCCGTGTAGTTCACCGCCGCCCAAATGGCACTCAGCCCCAGCACGAAAAACGTTAGCAGCACCCACACCGCTTCAAAACCCAGCGCCAGCAGCAGCAGCGCCACGCCGCTCGCCAGCGCTGCCAGGCCAAAGCCCCACATAGCGCGCTTCATCTCAGCCGGGGTGATGGCCCCGCTTTGCACGGCGCGCAGCGGGCCCTGGCGATGCACGCTATCAGCCCCGTTTTGCGAGTCGCCGTAGTCGTTGGCGAGGTTGCTCAGGATTTGGAGCAGGATGGTGGTGAGGGCGGCCAGCGCCACTACTGGGCCATTGAACTGGCCAGCCGACTTGGCTAGAAAACCGCCCGTGAGAATGCTGGCCAGCGCCAGCGGCAGCGTGCGGGGGCGAAACGCGGAAATCCAGGGAGACATAAGTGGGATTTAGCTATAAACTGTCATTGCGAGCGTAGCGAAGCAATCGCACCCAACGAGTACCCGAACGGCCCGTCTTGGTGCGATTGCTTCGCTACGCTCGCAATGACAAGCGGGGTTAGCACAACTTATTTGGTGATGTCAGCCACCAACTCGTCGCTCAGCGGCTTCACTTTCGAAGGGTAGAATTTCACCACGTGGCCTTTCTCATCGACCAGATATTTGCAGAAATTCCAGGTCGGGGCGTCGCTCACGACGCCATTTTTCTCTTTGTCGCCCAAGAAGCGATAGAGTGGCTGCGCATCATCGCCCTTTACCGAACCAGTTTGGAAGAGCGGGAACGTCACGCCGTAGTTCTTCTCACAGAACGACGCAACTTCTTCATTAGAAGTCAATTCCTGGTTGAAGCTGTTCGAGGGAAAACCCAGCACAACGACCTTGCCAGCGTATTTTTTCGACAGCTCTTCCAGCTCCTTGTACTGCGGGGTGAAGCCGCACTTCGAAGCGGTATTTACGATGAGGATTTTCTTGCCCTTATACTTGCTCAGCTTCACGTCTTTACCATCGATGGTTTTGACGGTGAAGTCGTAAACGGTGCCGGCAGCGGCGGTTTCGGTGGAAGTCATGGGGGTGGGCTTGGGGGCAATGAAAGCCAGGCTAAGCGTGGTGGCCGCAGCCAGGGCGAGAACGGTAAATTTCATGATTTGCTGAGGGTTAGGAATAAGCAAGCGGCTGATAACCAAAAACCAAGCCGGGAAGTTTGCATGGGCCGCTACGGGCGGGGGCCAGGGGGCGGGGTAGCGGCGGGAGGCGGGGTGGTGCCCTCGGGCACGGCGGGCGCGGGCTGCGCACCGGTGTTCAGCAAATCGATGAGGTTGAGCGGCGCAAACTGGGCCGTGTCGCCGGGCTGCACGGTGCGGGTAGTATCGCGAACGGCCCGCACGATGTACTTGCTAGCCGGCCCTTGCAGGCCCACCGAGTAGCTGAGGTTGTTACGCTGGCTGGCTGTAATGAGCCCTTTATCCTGCATAATGTCCGCGATAAAGCGGAAAAACCAGCGCGTGGAACCGCGCAGCTCGCCGTACATATTAAACGACTCGCGGTAGTATTTGGGCTTCGGAATGATGCTGGCCAGGTAGAGGCACTCGCCCAGGTTGAGCTCGCTGGGCTGCTTGGCGTAGTAAAAAAGGGCCGCCTCGCGCACGCCATACACGCCGCGCTTGCCGCTGGGCCACTTGTAGGCCGTGGGGCCCCACTCCACAATGTTGAGGTAAATCTCGAACATGCGCTCTTTGGTGAGGGTGTGGGTGCGGGCGACCAGCCAGTTCTCAATCAGCCAAACCATTAGCATTTCCTCGGCCTTGCGGCCTACGGTTTTTTCGCGGCTCAGAAACACGTTTTTGACCAGCTGCATGCTCAGCGTGCTGCCGCCGCGGGCAAAGCGCCGCTCCTTGATATCGGCAATGGCCGCGCCCACAAAAGCCTTTTCCATGAAGCCGTGGTGGCGGAAAAACTGCGGGTCTTCGGTGGTCTGGATAACGGCCGGCAGGAAGGGCGACACCTCGGCAAAGGGCGTAAAATCGGGGTTGCTCGGGCCCACCGTGAAGGTGCGCAGCGAGTCGCCTTTGTCGTTGTAGGCGGTGAAGGGAAACTCCCGCTCCACCATGCTCAGGTCTTCCTTGCCGAAGTGTGTGATGCTAAAATTTTTGCTTGGCACCAGCGACGAGGTAAGCTTGAGGCTGTCGACCTGCGCCATATCGACGCTGGCCGCCAGGTGGTAGGCCAGCGTGCCCGTGCCCTGGGTGCCCGCCACCACGTCGAACATGCCTTCGGGCAGCGAATCGAAAAAGGAATTTACCGTGGCGGGGTCTGAGTCAACTTTCAGATTAACGGCTAGCCGGGGCTTCATCCGCACCGCTATTTCGGGGTGAAAAACGAGCTGGTTGAGGACGGCCCGCGTTCCGGGGTCGAGCGAGGCGGTGCCCCGGCCCAAGGTCGCCACAAAATCGAGCTGGCCCTGGTGCACCACAATATCGCTGGAAGCCAACCGCTTGTGAAAAAAGCTAAAATTGCGGGCCGCCACCGAGCCGCGCACCGTGAGTTGGCCGCCCGTTTTCTCGTCGGCCACGAACTCCTTGCCCGTCAGCTGCACCCGGATGGTATCGAACGACACCAGCGCCCCAAAGCGGCGCGCCACGTAAGGCACTTGCACCGAGTTTTTTACCCCGAATAACCGCAGGTTCAGCGCATCGTCATCAGGCTCCACGGAGCCGCTCACGCCTAGCTCGTTTACCACCGAGTCGACGGTGGCCGTGAGCTGGCCGTGTACCTCGCCGTCCTCGAAGCTCAGGCGCGGCATATCCAGCTTGATGAGGTGGCGCGGGCTGGTGTAGCTCACCACAAATTGCCGAAAATCGGCCTCGCCCGGCACGCTGCTGAAGGTAGTTTCGAGCACCTGGTTGAGCAGCAGGCCGTAGTTGCGGCCCAGGGCGGTATCGCGCTGCACCACGGGCGCGGCACCTTGTTTTTTTACCAAAAACGAGAAGTTATTTGCCCCGCTGGCGTCTTTGTGCGCCGTGAGGTAGGCGCGCTCTATTTGCAGCTCGCTAAACACTGGCCGCCCCGCAAAAAGCGAGCGCACGCTGAGGCCGGCGCGCAGGTGGCGGGCCGTCAGCAGCGTATCGCCGGCGGCCTGGGGGCCGGCCGCGGCCGTGGGCACCAAGCTCATTCCGCTGATTTCGACGGTTTTGAGGCTGGTAAAGCGCGCCGGACCCAGCGTGAGCTGGACGGGGTATTTGCGCTCGACGCGGGTTTTTACCTGCTCCAGCGCGTAGTTGAGCAGCTGCTGGCGCTTCCACAGAAACACGACCAGGGCCAGCAATAGCACCGCCCCTAAGCCCCCCAGGGAATAAATAATTCTTTTTTTGGCAACACTGGATAAACGCATTGCGGCAAAGGTAGGAGTGTCGGTTGGGGTTTCTCTACGAAAACGGCTTGGTTTCGGGTAGCCCCAACCGCCAGCCGCCGCTGACCGGGCAGCCCCCAGTAGCTTTGTGGGCTTAGAACCAGCTCTGCCTACTACATGCTCACCGCCCTTTCGCCCCTCGATGGCCGCTACCAGCGCCAGACTGCCCCCCTCGGCCACTATTTCTCCGAACTGGCCTTGATGCGCTACCGGGTGCGCGTAGAAGTGGATTATTTTATTGCCCTCTGCCAGCTGCCGCTGCCCCAGCTGGCGGCCGTGCCCGCCACCGTATTTCCGGCGTTGCGCAAACTCTACGAGCAGTTTGGCGAAGCCGAAGCCCAGCGCATCAAAGCCCACGAAGCCGTGACCAACCACGACGTAAAAGCCGTGGAATACTACTTGCGTGATGAATTTAGCAAGCTGAATTTAAGTGACTTTCTGGAGTTTATCCACTTTGGCCTGACCTCGCAGGATGTCAATAATACGGCCATCCCGCTGAGCCTAAAAGAGGCCATGACCGACGTGCTGCTGCCGCGCTTCGGGGCGCTGCGCGACCAGCTGGCCGCCTTGGCCAGCGGCTGGGCCGCCGTGCCCATGCTGGCCCGCACCCACGGCCAGCCCGCCTCGCCCACACGCCTGGGCAAGGAGCTGCAAGTATTCGTGGCGCGGCTCGATGGGCAGCTGGCTTTACTGAATCAGGTGCCCTACGCCGCGAAGTTTGGCGGGGCCACGGGTGGGTTCAATGCCCATTTTGCCGCCTACCCCGGCACCGACTGGCACGCCTTTGCCGAGCAGTTTGTAAACAATCAACTGGGCTTGAACCGCACTTTTCCGACCACGCAGATTGAGCCCTACGACAATCTGGCGGCGTTTTGCGATGGCTGGAAGCGCATTAATACGATTCTCATTGACCTCTGCCGCGATGTGTGGCAATACATTTCCATCGGCTACTTCAAGCAGACGCTGAAGGCGGGCGAGGTGGGCTCGTCAGCCATGCCGCACAAGGTCAACCCCATTGATTTTGAGAATGCCGAGGGTAACCTGGGCGTGGCCAACGCCCTGCTGGAGCACTTCGCCGCCAAGCTGCCGATTTCGCGCCTCCAGCGCGACCTCACCGACTCGACGGTGCTGCGCAACCTGGGCGTGCCGCTGGGCCACCAGCTTATCGCGCTCGGGGCCATCGGGCGCGGCCTGGGCAAGCTGGCGTTGGATGAAAGCGCGTTGCAGCGCGACCTGGATGCCAACTGGGCCGTGCTGGCTGAGGCCATTCAAACCATTTTGCGCCGCGAAAACTACCCCGACCCTTACAACGCCCTCAAGCAGCTCACGCGCACTGGCGAGGCCATTTCGGCCGCCACCATTGCCGGGTTTGTGGAAGAATTAAAAGTGCCTGAAAGCGTAAAACAAGAGCTGCGCGGCCTCACGCCGGCCGGCTACGTGGGGCGGTAAGCCGAGGCTAGCTAATTTTGAGGCCTGCTATTCATAAGTTTCTGCGCCGTGTCTGAGTTTCTTCACGATATCCCCGTTCGCCCCGACTGCCGCTTTTACCGCGGTGACCTGCCCTGCCGCCCCAACAAAGAGCACGGCTATATGTGCGGCGATTGCCCGGTGTATGAGCCCGTTACGAAGCGCGTGCTGCTCATCAAGCTCGGGGCCATTGGCGATGTTATTCGCACCACGCCGCTGCTGCGGCGGCTGCGGCAAGAGTATCCGGGCTGCTACATTACCTGGCTCACGCTCACGCCGGCCATCCTGCCGCAGCGCGAGGTCGAGGAGATTTTGAAGTTCGACTACGCCAGCGCCTTGCAGCTGCAAGCCCGGCATTTCGATATCGCCATCAACCTCGACAAAGAAAAAGAGGCCTGCGCCCTGCTGCTCAATGTGCAGGCCGAGCAGAAATTTGGCTACACCCTGCGCCCCTACGACGGCGTAGCGTGGCCCATCAACCAGCAGGCCGAGCACAAGTACCTCACCGGCGTATTCGACCAGCTCAGCATCGGCAATACCAAGCCCTACGTGCAGGAGATTTTCGAGCTCTGCGGCTTTGATTTTCGGGGCGAAGAGTATGTTTTTGATACTCACGAGGACAAAGGCTATAACTGGAGCAAATTGCCCGATGCCAGCGCCGGCCCGCGCATCGGCCTCAACACCGGCTGCGGCGACCGCTGGACCACCCGCCTCTGGAGCACCGAAAAGTGGATTCAGCTCATCCAGGAGCTGCAAGCGGCCGGCTACGCGCCCGTGCTGCTGGGCGGCGAGGCCGAGCACCCGCGCAACCTGGAGCTGCAAGCGGCCACCGGCGCCACGTACCTCGGCACCTTCCCGCTGCCCCAGTTCATCAATCTGATGAACCAGATGCAGGGCATCGTGACGCAAGTCACGATGGGCATGCACATCAGCATTGCCCTGCGCAAGGCTACCATCCTGATGAACAACATCTTCAACCCCTACGAATTTGACCTCTACGGCCGGGGCCAGCTCGTGGGGCCCAACAAGCAGTGCGTGTGCTTCTATCGGGGCAGCTGCCGCTTGGGCACCAGCTGCATGGAAGACCTGCCGGCCGACAAGGTGTTCGCGGCGGTGCTGGAAAGCGTGCCGCTGCCAACGGCCACCATTTAGGCCGGTGGTCGGCACAGGCAAATTAAAATAGGAAAGGTCCTACTTAAATATATTGCCTTTCAGCAACATCGATTCAGTCAAAACAGGCCGACCTTTACGGGGCCGCACAAACGTGCGGTCCCGTTTTTTTATCATTTTATTGATATGCCACAACAGCTATCCAATTTTTCTTTTCAAACCCGGCTGCGCCAAGGCGTCCTTACGGGGGCACTCTTAGCACTGGCTCCGGTAGCCTTTGGCCAAACCTTTGCTACGACCGTCAGCTATAATGCCGGCAGCAACGCCAACCCCCTCAGCCTGGCCGTGGCCGACGTGAATGGCGATGGCAAACGCGACATCATCACCGGCAACAATGGCAGCAGCATGATAGGCGTGCTGCTGGGCAACGGCACGGGCACCTTCCAGACCGTGGCTACTACCTCGGCCGGCAGTGGCAGCATGCCCTACGGCGTCGCGGTGGCCGACGTGAACGCCGACGGCAAAGCAGATATTATCACGGCCAACTACGGCACCAACTCGGTGGGCGTGCTGCTGGGCACCGGCACGGGCACCTTCGCGGCAGCCGTAGCCTACTCTACGGGCAGCGGCAGCCAGCCCTACGGCCTGGCCGTGGCCGACGTGAATGGCGACGGCAAGCCCGACATCGTGACGGCCAACTCGGCTACGTCGTCCATCGGCGTACTGCTGAACACTGGCACAGGCACCTTCGCGGCAATGGTGTCGTACCCGACCGGTACGGCTACTCCCTTGAAGGTAGCCGTGGGCGACGTAAACAACGACGGCAAAGCTGATATTGTGGCCTGCATCAACTTCAACAGCGCCGTGGGGCTGCTGCTGGGCAACGGCAATGGCACCTTTCAAGCCCTGACTACCATCGCGCTGACCAACAAGCCAAACAACGTGGCACTGGCCGACCTCAATGCCGACAGCAAGCTCGACATCGTTACGTCCAGCGACAATAACAGCGGCTACGCCACGGTGCAACTGGGCAATGGCAATGGCACGTTTGCCACGGCCACCAGCTACGCCTCCAGCAGCAACAGCTTCACCAACAGCGTGACCGTGGCCGACGTGAGCGGCGACGGCAAGCCCGACCTCATCACGGCTAACCCCGGCAACTACACGGTGGGGGTGCTGAAAAATAACGGCACCGGCACCTTCGCCGCTGTGCAAACCTTTGCGGCGGGCGCCAGCGGCAGCATGCCCTACGACGTAGCGGCCGCTGACGTGAGCGGCGATAACAAGCCCGACCTCATCACGGCCAACGTGAGCACCAACACGGTGGGGGTACTGCTGAACACGGGCACCTTCCTGGCCACCCAGCCCACCGCGCTAGCCGCGGCGGTGCAGCTGTATCCTAATCCGGCCGCTACCACGGCCAGTTTCACTACTTCGGGCCTGCCCCTTGGTGTGCAGCGCGTGGAGGCTACCCTGCTCAATCAGCTAGGGCAGGTAGTGGGCCGCATCACCGCCCCCGCCACCCAAGGCGCGGCTCATGCCGAGCTGCCCACGGCCGGGCTGGCCGCCGGCCTCTACCTGGTGCGCCTGTACGCCCACGATGCCCAGGGCACGGTGGTCGGCACCCTCGCCACCCAGCGCCTGCAAGTGCGGTAATTTCTCAGCATTAGGCGCTTGCCTGAATTAACAAAAAAGGTTGGCCCCGGCGCATAGCGTGCCGGGGCCAACCTTTTTTATGAAGAGCCTTCGCCAACTCGAATAGCTTTCATAAATGAAACTCACTCGGCCACCCAGTGCCAGTTTTGCAGCAGTGGCAACTGCCGCCAGGGCAGCGGCCGGGCCAGCCAGTGTACCGAATCCGCGCCCAGCGTGCCCGTTAGGCGCAGCCCGTTAGGGCCAGAAGTGTAACGCAGGCGGCTGGTCTGGCCAGCCTCACTGCGCAGCAGCAAGTAGCCGGGCGCGTAGCTGAGGTGATAATCGGTTACCTGCCCATCGGTAGCCTGCGTTAGCAGGTAGCCTTGCCGATGCACAAAAAGCCGCTGCGGCACTGTGCCTGGGGCAGCGGCCGGCCGCAGGGAAACCACCGCGTAAGCCCCGTGCAAGGGCGGCCGGGCAGCGAGGTCATCATTAAGATTCCCCTCGTACACAAATTGCCCGGCCGTTTCGACCAGCAGCAAACCTAGCCCCAGGCCGCGCAGCGCCCCTACCCAACGCCCCTGCCACTGCGCTGGGCGCGCCGGCTGGGCTGGTCGCCAACTCTCGCGCACCAGGGCATAGTAGGCCGTGCACAGCCCCGGCGCGGCCACCACCCCCGCCAGCAGGAGTAAAAACCCCGACCAGAGCTTCACGGAAATATCAAAGCCGATATTGAGCGCCAGCACGTTGGCCAGCACGGCCAGCGCCAGTATGCCGCCCACTAGCCGCGTGCGGCCCCATAAGAGCAACAGTGCGGGCAGTACTTCCAGCAGCCCCGCAAATACACTGTACGGCCGCGAAGCGCCCATTATGCTCCAGTACGCCAGGTCGGGCGGCAGCATACCGAGCGGTGTGTATAAGGTATTGGGTTCGGGCAGGTAGAACTGGTGTTTGAAGATTTTATCAAACCCGTATTCCAGCAACTGCAAGGACAAAAACCACGCTGCCCCGGTGTGCAGTACATACCAAAGCCGGGCTTCGCCGCTGGCTGTGCGCCGAGCCAACGCCGCCCACGCGCCCGCCACTAGCGCCGTGCCGCATAACAGCAGCGCCGCGTACTCATACAAACCCGCCGAATCAGAAAATAGCGCTACCCGATGCGTGGCCAGCACTTGCCCGGCAGTTTCCAACCAGGGCCGCAGGGCCGTGCCCAAGCTCGGCAGCACCCGGTAGCGCAACGGCACCGTGGCGGCAAAGCTGGCGGCGAACAACAGCAGCCACCGCCGGGCAAAGGCCGATAGCACGGCTTAGGCAGCCGTGGCGCGGCCACGGTGCGGAGCTGCCCCACCCAGTAGCCAGCCCACTAGGACACACCCCGCCACTGCCGCTAGCCCCTGCCAAAAACTGCGTGGCGGTGGCAATGCCGCCGTTTTAGTATGCCCTTTTTTGTGCGGTAGCTTCGGCTTTAGAACCGGCTTTTTTTTATCGAAGCCTACAAACTTCGCCTGCGGATACTCGGACTGCAGCTTAGCCACCACCTCCGCCCAGGATAGGTTTGGGTACTTGTAGTAAAAATCGTAGGCCGCTACTGGATGCCAGTTTTTATCCGCCGCATTATAGCGGGCGCGCTGGTGGCTGTAAATAGTGGCTGTCGAGTCGGTTTGATAAACTACACTATCTACCCTGCTTTCGAACATGCGAACGGGCTCCCCAAAATTATCCATCTTGCCCGCCGCCGCGGCCAGCGTGGCCGCGCTGCCACCGTGGCTGAAGTGTGCGATGCGCCCCGTCTGGCCCTGGGCCACTGGCACCGCTCCGGCGCAGACTATCGTAATAAGCAGCAGCTTTTTCACAGGCAATACTTATAGGTTTTGCGATTTACGGCCCAGCAGCCAACCTACTGACCCCAGAGCTGCTACAGTGGCGAGCCCATGCCAGTAGCTGTACTGAAATGGCCGCTTGGGGAAGGGCTGAATGTAGCCGGAGGGCTTTTTGCGGCTACGCTTCTTCAGCTGCTTGTCGAAGCCTACCAGCTTGACGCCGGAAAATTGCTGTTGCAATGCCGTTACCGCCTCTTGCCACGATTGCTGCCCATAACGGGGCTGGTAGTAGGTTACTTCGTTAGCTGTCTGCTGCCAGCGCACCTTAGATGTAATAGGTTCTTGTAGGTAAGGCACCCGGCGCATTCGGCCGTATTCAATCGCCAGGGTGTCATTTACACAAACTATCGAATCAACTTGAAATTGATTTATAAAATCAGGCAAACCCAAATTATCACTGCCCGCCCGTATGCTGCCAGCGTGGCTAGCTAGCGCAATGCGGCCGGTCTGCCCGGCCGCCACCGATGCCAGTCCGCCACTGAGCGCCCCGGCTAGCAACACAGCATTTCGTAAGTGCATAAGCGATTGAATAATCAGATGAGCCAAGCGAATATACGCCCGCTTTCTATCGTCCCGCCACTTCCTTCAACGCGCTCACCATCACCTCCCACGAAAACTTACGGGCCTCGTGCCGCACGTTGGTAGCGAAAGTTTCTTCGCGGTCATTGGCATAAAAATCGACTAGCGCGTCGGCAATGGCGGTGGCCAGCGGTGGCACCACGTAGCCCACCACGCCAGCGGGTATCAGCTCGGCCAAGCCACCCACATCGGTCACCAGCATGGGCCGCCCAAAGTGGTACGCCACTTGCGACACGCCGCTCTGGGTGGCATTTTTATAGGGCTGCATCACCATATCGGCCGCGCTGAAATAGTCGGCCACCCGCTCGTTGGGAATAAAATCGGTGGCCCGCACCAGCTGGCTTTCCAGGTTTAATTTCTCAATAATGGCCTCGTACGGCGCGGCATCTTCGTAAAATTCGCCCGCGATAATAAGCTTTACCGGCAGCGCGGCCACTCGTGCATCAGCTATAGCTTCAAGCAAGATATCCAGCCCTTTATACGCCCGGATAAACCCAAAAAACAGCACGTACCGAAATTGCGCCGGCAGCCCCAGCGCCGCCAGCGCTTCAGCCTTGGGCTTGGCTGGTCCAAAGTTGTCGTAGAGCGGGTGCGGCCGGTATAGCGCCGGCTTGCCGCTAAAACCCAATTGCTGCAAGTTGGTGAGCACGCTACGGCTCATCGTCACGAAGCCATCGCAGGCACTCAAAAAATAGCGCGTCAGCGGTCTATCGCCGGGCCGTTTTTCGTGCGGAATCACGTTGTCGGTAATGGCAACTACCCGCGTGTGTCCATTGCCGCGCACCAGCCGTGCCACCGTGCCCAGCGCCGGCCCCATCACCGGCAGCCAAAACCGGAATATCACCAAATCGGGCCGCTCGCGGCGCAGCTTGCGCCCCACGGCCAGCCACGACAGTGGATTGACAGAATTAAGGCTGACCTCAATATCCAAATCAGCTGGCCCCGCCTCAGTACTATACTGCGTCTGGCCAGGAAACATGAAATCAGGATATTGCAGCGAAAACGTGACAATGCGCGCCGTATCGCCCGCTTGCTGAAAAGCCCGCGCCAACCGCTCATTATACGTTGCCAAGCCACCCCGCAGGGGATAAGCCGGACCGATAATCACGATGTTCATCGCAGCGTCTCCCGCACCAAGTAGTCGTTGCGCTTCGGCCCGTTCAGCTGCACCAGTTCGCCCAGAAAGCCGGCCAAAAATAGCTGCATCCCCACTATCACGGCCACTAGGGCCAGGAAGAATAGCGGCTGGTCGGTTACGTTGCGGGCTTTAAGATTGTGAATAGCCAGCCACCATTTTTCGCCCACCAGCCACAGCGTGAGCAGGGTGCCAATGAAAAACGACAGCGTGCCCAGCGTGCCGAAAAAGTGCATGGGCCGCCGCCGAAACTTACCCACAAAGGTGATGCTGGCCAAGTCCAGAAACCCGAAAATAAAGCGCTCCAGCCCAAACTTGGTGACGCCGTATTTGCGCTCCTGGTGCTGCACCACCTTCTCACCTATCGTTTTGAATCCGTTCCACTTAGCAATCACCGGAATGTAGCGGTGCATCTCGCCATACACCTCTATCGACTTCACCACCCGGCTGCTGTATGACTTGAGCCCGCAGTTGAAATCGTGCAGCTGTATGCCCGAAATCGCCCGCGTCGCGCCATTGAATAGCTTCGTCGGAATAGTCTTCGACAGCGGGTCGTAGCGCTTTTGTTTCCAGCCGCTCACCAGGTCGTAGCCGTCCTCCACTATCATGCGGTAAAGTTCAGGCAGTTCCTCAGGCGAGTCTTGCAGGTCGGCATCCATAGTGCACACCACCCGCCCCTGCGCCGCATTAAAGCCTACATTCAGGGCCGCCGACTTGCCGTAGTTGCGGTTGAAGCGGATGCCCCGCAACGCCATATCCTGGCTCCCCAGCGCCTCAATTACCGTCCACGAGTCATCGGTCGAGCCGTCGTCGATGAGAATGACTTCGTAAGAAAGCCCCCGCGCCGTGAGCACGCGCTGAATCCAGCGCGTAAGCTCGGGCAGCGACTCGGCTTCGTTTAACAAGGGTATCACGATGGAAATTTCCACCGGGAATTTAACTGACTTATTCAAAATCCGCTACTTTTCGCTTAGTAAAAGCTGAAATAATGGCCCCAAAAAGTATGCCTCCTATTAGGCCATTCTTAATGCCATTTAGCAAGGCTTTAGCTGGCGTAGGACTCATCTCATCTAGTTTAGCCGTGCTTTGGTCAATCTGTACCTGCGGCACCCGGTTGCGCTCCATAAAAGCGGCCATTTCGCCTTTCATGCGCGCCACAAAATCCGGGTCCACGTAGTTGACATATACATAGTTAAATAGGGCCGAAATTAAGCTTGAAATCAGTACCATAACCAAGGCAATAACTATCCCCTGCACATAGGTCATTGTACCCCCATTTACTTGCCGGAAGGATTTATGCGCAAACACAATACCTACCACTGTTATTGTTAAGGCTAACAAACCTGCCACAATGGTATAGACCAGCACGCTAATACCGGCAACACGGGTCAGAAAGTCCACCAGTACCCCAGCAAGGGCTATTGGCAAGCCGTATCTAATTCCTACTTCAACTGGATTGGCTTGCTGTTTTTGCGCTTCCATATGATTTTTCGAAAAATATAAGGGCCGTAGCTACTTGCGCAGAAAGATACCAGCCGGCACTGCTCCCAGCAGCCCCAGCAGCAAGGTCCAGGTGAAGGTGCCGCGGGCCAGGTCGCCAGCCGATAAAGCCGCCGCTTGCTTCAACTCCTGCTGCTCAAACTGCGCGTTGCGCTTTTCTTTGGGCCGCAGGTTTTGCTGCACGCGAGTTATCTCCACCAGCTCGGCGCGGCTATATGCCAGCGCTTTATCGCCGAGCGCAGTTGCCAGGCCCCACGTACTAGCCGCCGAGATTACGGCCGCAATTAGCACCGTAAGCCCACCCACCGCCAAAGACCGCCCAATGCCGGGCCGGGCGGGCGCAAATGTTTGCCGCAGCAGCCACTGGCTGCCGGCTGCCGCAAAGGGCACCAGCAGCAACCCCATTATCTGCTTGGGGCTAAACGGCTCGTTGCTAGTAAAATATAAAAACAACAGCCACAAGCCGCACGCTATTCCAACCCCCACGCCAAAGCGGAGCGCTAATCGCCCCACGGCTCCCGAGGCCGAAGCAGGTGGCGCGCTGGTAGGCGGTTCAGTTAAAGGCACCATAGTGTAATTCGTAACCAGCCGGCAAGATACAACCCCGGCCCGGCTGCCCGCCGCGCACTAAGCGGCCACCGCTGGCCGAGCCACCACCTTGGGCCGCCCAAACCGTAGCAGCAGGCCCTCGGCCAGCAGGCACGCCAGCACCACTAGCAGGCAGTAGCGCCACAGCGCCTGGCTCGTTTGCTCGGCCCGGTAGCGCAGCAGCGCGGCAGGCCCAGGCGCGCCTTCCAGCACCTGCACCCCAGGGTGGCCAGGGCCAATTAGCTGTCGCAATTCCGCCGCCGAATAAGCGGCCAGTTCCGATTCACTCCGGCCAGCGTTAAAAGCCAATGTAGTAACGGGCCGGCCATTACGCTGCAACACGTAAAAGCCCGGTTCACTCATGGCAGCTGGTAGCTCTAGTTGCAGGCTGGTGCCTCGCAGTCGCTGCGCCGGAATCAGCGTTAGGCTATCGCGCACCAATCGAAAAGCAACTTCTTCCCGACCAGTACCCGCGCCCCCAGGCGCTAGCTCTACCGCCACAGTCGGGGCCGTGAGGCGGTAAGCCGGCTGCTGCCCGCCCTGGTACCCCAGCATTGCCAGCCGATACAGCACCGGCACAAATAAGCCTTGCGCCGTAAAATCTCCGTAAGCCCTCGCAAAAGGGGCGGTGAATACATACGTCCGCCCGGCCACCCCATTCCGGAACTCAGCCAGGTAGCTATCGCCATCGCGCAGCCGCAGAATATCCGTGCCGCCCCGCCCCAAACTCAGTACCGGGGCCACCTGCGGCAGCACCACTTGCCGTGGCTGTGCCCCAAATACCTCCCGAAAAAACGGATTCCGCGCACTGGGCATCGCCACCTCTTGCAGCACTGCCGGGCCAGCAGTAGGCGTATTCCACTGCACGCCAGCCACCCCCAAAGCGCGAAGTAGCCGCAGCGTGGCCTCATGCCCAACATTACCACCGGAGGGCACCACTACTACGCTCCCTCCACGCTGCACCACTGCCACCAGCGCCTGCTCTAGGCCAGCTGTCGGGGCAGGTACCTCCCGCACCAACACTAGGTTAGCCCGCTGCAACTTACTGTAATTTACTTCCTGCGGCTTGGCAAAAGAATAGGCAAACAATGCTTCAGCCTGGTATACCTGCCGCGCCACTGGCTCAGGCCCTATCTCTACCACCTCAATAGCAGCGGTAGGCTGCAAGGTGAAATAGTAGCTATTATCAAATACCACTGGGCTATCCCCCGTCACTACCTGCCCCAGCGCCAGTTCTTTAGTGGGTAGCTGTACCTGCACCACCGTTGTAGTCGCTTGCCCAGCCGCCAAAGTAGCTTTAAAAGCAGCCACTTGGCGCTCCCCCAACCGCACCTTTATTGGGCAGTCGGCAATAGCAGCGCCACCACCATTCTTTAGGCGAATATGCAGGTTGATATTAACCTGGGTTCGCACGAAAGCGTCATCCAGCCACAAACTATCCACATACACATTAGCTGCCGGCCGCGCCACCTGCGGTATTAGCACCACTTGCTGGCCTCTGGCCAACTCTCGCATCGCTGCATTACCACGAGCGCTACGCTGAAAATCAGAAAAAATATACAGCGGGCTTTGTAAAGGCGCATGCTGCCAGACCCTGGCAGCCGCCCAGTCAGCCTGCTGGTTCGACGCATGCACGCCAGCTAACTTATTCAAATACCCTGCCTGCGTTAGTACCCCACCCGACTGCCCCAATAATCTAAAATGAGCCGTTCCCCCATAGCTTTTGCCAAGTGCTTCTGCTTGGTCCCTCGCCTCTTGCAATAGTGGTTTCCGAGCATCCCCCTGTGCCTGCATGCTCGCCGAACCATCCAGATACACTTGTATATCAGCACCTTGCCCAACTAGTCGGCTAGCCGGCAAAAAAGGCTGGGCAAATAACATAACCAAAAAGACAACTCCTAACACCCGTGCCAGCAATACTAGCAACTCTTGCAAACGCCGACGTTGCATCGTAGTAAGCTCTACTTCCCGAATAAACCCAGTATTCGTAAAGAGCACTCGTTGGGGCCGGCGCAATTGTAGCAAATGAATAGCTACTGGCACACTAACTGCCAATAACCCCCACAATAACTCTGGATATAAAAACTGCATTTTAGTCAAACCCGCCTTTAGTATAGGGTGTAAGCTTAACATCAAAAGTACCTCTTTTATCCCCTAACCTTATTTTTACAAAGGGGCAATTCTTCTCTTTCTTATATTTATAGATAAATAATATTAATCATAAATGAAATATAATCATTGCATAATCCAGTGGCACATTGACCTCATCCCATTTACTGAGCCGGTTGAAAGTGGAGCATCAAGCGTTCTGAAGCTCGACGGTAGTGGCGGCAGCTACTACCTCATCGGGCGTTAAATTCTGTAACGAACTGTGCGGTCGGAAACCATTGTATTCTTGGCGCCGGTGCTCTATTTTCTCCTGTGCATCGTCCAACGATAAAAACCAGTGTACGTTCAAGCACTCATCGCGGAAGCTACCATTAAATGATTCAATGTACGGATTATCTGTCGGTTTGCCAGGACGAGAAAAGTCTAATGTGACGTGCTGGTCGTAGGTCCAGCGGTCAAGGGCCTTTCTAGTAACTCGCTGCCATTATCCACCTAGATGCGCTCGGGTACGAGGCCTAGCTCTTGTTGCAAGCGCGTTATCACGGCAACTACATCTTCGCCTTTGATTGACTGTTCAACGTGAATGGCCAGACACTGGCGACTAAAATTATCAACTATCGTTAAGGCCCGAATTTGCAGCCATTAAAGAGGTTATCAGCCACGAAATCCATGCTCCAGTTAAGAGCCGTTCCAGCCGGTGCGCAGCCGCCCAATTGCGCCTCGGGCGTTTGCTACGTAAGGTCAAGCCTTCCAGGCAATAAAGTCGGTGCACCCGTTTGTAATTGTCGGGCTAGCCCTCCCAGTGCAACAGCGTGTGCAACTGCTGGCATCCGTAGCGAATACGCACCTGCGTTAGCTCCCGCAAGCGCTGACACAGCACCGTGTCATCCCGACCATGCGCTTTATAGGCCCAGCTAGCGCGTAGCAGGCCGATGACCCCAGGCCCGGCGAGCTGAGATGCGGTAGGCGTCAATCAAGTGTTGAGCCGCGTGTCGACGCTGCACGGGCTTCAAAATTTTTTTGAGTACGTCCTGCAACATCTGCTTGTTCAAGCTCAGGTCAGCCACGAGCTGTTTGAGGTGCTGATTTTCCTCCTCCAACTGCTTGAGCCGCCGCAAGTCGGGCACGCCTAAGCCGCCGTACTTTTTCTTCCAATTATAGTAAGTGGCCTCGCTGATGCCCATCTTGCGACACACCTCAGCGACGGTCACGCCTGTGTCCGCCTGGCGCAGGGCAAACACGATTTAAGCCTCGGTAAATTTGGTCTTTTTCATAGCAATTGTCTGGGTTTTAAGGTACGACAAGTGCCCGATTTTCTCTACTTTACAACGGCCTAGTTTAGTGGGTGGAGGTCAAAATCATCGATGCTGCTAAAAGTAGAGCATACAGGATGGTATCAATTTAGCTTGGCACACAACAGCGCAGGGTTTCTTGGACTAGGCTACAACGCAAAAATCCTCTACCCTATCCGCTGACAAAAGCGAAGGGTAGAGGACTTACTGATAAAAAGTTGGCGGCGACCGAC
>JBPBQK010000040.1:0-113134 GCA_050954845.1 Janthinobacterium lividum | reverse complement strand
TGACCATCTGGGAGGGGGCGCTGGCGGCGTTGGCCGTGCGCCGGGGGCAGCAGGAAGTGCGGCTTGTTTTTACAGTGGAAGCGGTATGAGAAGGGGGGTAAAGCTCTTTTGTGCCTCCAGCCGGGGGGTGAGGTGCCCCGGCAGAGCTGGCTCGCCCTACTTATAGTAGCCTATTTGTTGCTAAGCGCTAGCCAGCTCGCCCGTGCCCAGCAATTACTTAACTATCAATACGTAGACAGCCTCACCCAAGCGCTGCAAACCCAGCAGCGCTGGCACGCCCTCGACTCGGTGGGCCGGGCGGCGCTGGCGCTGGGCAGCGACTACCCGGCGCTGCGCCGCCGCCTTGGCCTGGGGGCGCTCGCTACCGACCACCCCGCGGCGGCGCTGCGCTACTACGGCCCGGCCCTGCGCGAAAACCCGCTCGACGAGGCCGCCCGCGTGGGCTTGGCCAGTGCTTACCTGGCTTTTAACCAGCCCGGCCCGGCGGCCCTGCTGGCGGGCGCGCTGCCGCCCGATGCCCGCCGCGCCCTGGCGCTGCCGGGGCCGGCTTTCCTCACCCAGCTAGAGTTGGAAACTTCTATTCAAGCCACCACTGAGCGGCGGCGCGGCACGGGCACTTACAACCGGCTGGGCATCAGTAGCCGCCTCAGTTCGCGCCTGAGTTTGGCGCAGGATATCAGCTACTACGGCCAAACGGTGGAGCTGCGGGCGCCGGGCGGCGTCGAAAACCACCGCATCAGCCAGGGGCAGTACCATGCGCTGCTGACGGGGCAGCTAGCCCCGCGCTGGCAAGCGAAGGCAGGCTACGATTTCATTACCAAAGACCTGGGCAGCAACCACCTGGGCTACCTGGCCCTGGCCTACGCCCGGCCCGTGTGGACGGTGCAGGCGGGCCTGTACGCGGGCGTCATCACCGACACGGCCCGCGTGCAGGCCGACCTGCGCCTGACGGTGTACCCGCTCGGCAACCTCAATCTCTACGGCTTTGGGCGGGGCAGCGTGGTGCATTCGCGGGGCCAGAACCACCCCAACGCGCTGCTCGGCGCAGGGGGGCGGCTGCGCGCCTGGCTCTGGGCCGAGGCCTGGGCTAGCGCCGGCACCGTGCCCGTGCTGGCCGAGGCCGATGGCACCTACATCTACAACCTGCTCGACCCGCTGGGCCGCCGCGCCGCCGCTAGCCTCCTTATCTTGGGGCCGCGGCGGGTGCAGCTGCGGCTGGTTTACGGAGCCGAGCAGCGCCATTTCGTCGGCCTCGATAGTCCCTACACCCTTCATTCTTATTCTGCTGCGCTTGCATGGTTTTGGTAAAGCCCGTCTTCGTTGCTGCCGCGCTGCTGCTGTTGGTGCCGGCCGGGGTGCGGGCCCAGGAGGGCCTCTCAGCGGCTTTTGCGGCCAGCTATGCCGCCGAGGCCAAGGCCAACTACGACGATGCCATCGGGGCGCTCAAGAATGGCTACGTCAACCTGTATGAGCAGAATCTGCGCCTGGGCTGGCTATATTTTCTGGCCAAAAACTATACTTCCTCAGCCGTTTATTACCAAAAGGCCATCGAGCAGCGGCCCTACGCCATCGAGCCCAAGTTTGGCTTGATAAAGCCGCTCAACGCGCTGGGGCAGATTGAGCGGATGCTGGGTTTGTACACGGCCATTCTGCAAATAGACCCGCAAAACACGCAGGCCAACTATTGGGCGGGAGTTATTTATCTTAATAGAAAGCAGTTTGATAAGGCGGCGCACTTTTTTGAGAAAGTAGTTAACCTGTATCCGTTCGACTACGACACCAACCTTTCGCTGGCCTTCGCCTACCTCAGCCTGGGTAAAAAAACGGAGGCGCGGGCGCTCTATAATAAGGTGTTGCTCATTCGCCCCGGCGATGCCCAGGCACAAGCCGGGTTGAAAAGACTGTAGCACCAAGCTCCGGCGCGACGCCGACTAGTCTAGCGCAGGCCGCCATTCAGCGATTAGCAGCGGGCTAAATGCCTTGCAAATCCGTACTTCATGTTCCCAATTGCCCGCGTAGCACAGCTAGTCGGTATAAGGTTGAGAATATGCTTGTTAAATTGCTTGAAACGTACTGCCGGTGGCTGCTTGGAGTGCTGCTGGTGGCCTGCCAGCCCGCCCTGGCGCACCCCATGCCCACCTCGCGGGTGCTGCTCGACCTGCAAGCCACCGGCGTGGCCGCCGAGGTGCAGCTGCCGCTCGGCGAGCTGCAACTAGCGCTGGGCCAGCAGCTCGACGTGACCACCCAGCTCGAAACGCTGGTGGCGCGCTCGGGGCCGGCGCTGCGCGCCTACATCGGGGCGCACGTGCGCCCTGCCAGCTACACAGGCCAGCCCTGGGCGGTGACGGTGAATGCCTTGCAAGTGAGTGCCGCCGAGCAAACCGATACCGGCCCCTACCAGGAGCTGACGGCCCACCTCTGGCTGCAACCGCCGGCCGGGGCTAGCAGCCGGGCCTTCGTGCTGCGCTACGATGTCATTATGCACCAGCTCGTAACGCACGCCGCGCTGGTGTCCATCCGCCAGGACTGGGACAATGGCGTGCTGGCCGCGCACCCGGTCGAGGTGGGCGTCATTCGCATGAACCCGCGCGATAATTCCATTGCGCCGCTGTATATCGAGCCGGCGGCGGGCAGCCTGTGGCAGGGCTTTCGCAGCATGGTGAGCTTGGGGCTGAGCCACATTGCCGAGGGTACCGACCACCTGCTGTTTCTTTTGGTGCTGCTGCTGCCCGCGCCGCTGGTGGTGCGGCTGGGGCGCTGGGGCCGGTTTGGCGGGGTGCGGTATAGCCTGGGGCGGCTGCTTAAAATTGTGACGGCCTTCACGGTGGGCCATTCTATAACGCTGCTGCTGGGGGCGCTGGGCTGGGTGCACCTGCCGAGCCAGCCGGTGGAGGTGCTCATTGCCCTGTCCATTCTGGTGTCGGCGGTGCACGCGTGGCGGCCGCTGTTTCCGGGGCGCGAGGCGTGGGTGGCGGCGGGCTTCGGGCTGGTGCACGGGCTGGCCTTTGCCAGCACGCTGGCCGGGCTGCACCTCGATGCAGGGCGCATGGGCCTCAGTATTTTGGGCTTCAACCTGGGCATCGAGCTGATGCAGCTCTTTGTGATTGCCCTCACCGTGCCGTGGCTGCTGCTACTCAGCCGCACGCCGGCCTACCCGGCTGTGCGCGTGGGCGGCGCAGCGCTGGCCAGCGTGGCCGCCCTGGCCTGGATAGCCGAGCGCCTCAGCGGCCAGCCCAACGCGCTTACTATGCTTATTGCCCAGGCCGTGCCCTACGCGCTGTGGCTACTGGGGGTGCTGGCGGTGGGCGCGGTGCTCAGCTTTTGGCGCACCCGCGCGGGGGTGGCGCGGGGCGGGCAGTGGTTGTAGGTGCCCTTTAGGGCTACGGTTCGGGTTAAAATAGGCTGAGAGCCGAAACGTCGATAACTTTTCCCAATTGGGCTACTACACTTTCCTGAGGGGATAACTGCCGGCTAATCTTGCCGTAGGATTTTGCCGCGTAGGTCACTAATCCTCCGCCGCTTAGCGGGGCTGTTATTCAATTCTCACCCTTTTGTTTTTTTATGAAAATCTCTACCTGCCTCGCCTCCACGGCGGCGCTGCTGGGCCTGATGGCCTTCAAGCAAGATGTCTCTCTGAAGTCGGCTGCGGCCAGCCCTCTGCTGCGCCCCACCGCGCTAAAAAACACCAAAGCGGTAACCAAAGCCACGGCAGTATCTGATGTGGTAACGGCCGCTCAGGCCTTCATCGCTACCCTCACTACGGCCCAGCAAACGACACTGCTCCAGGCCTTCAACACCACCAACGTAGCCAAATGGTCGAACCTGCCCTGCGGCGCGCAGTGCCGCATCGGCTTGCAGCTCAGCAGCCTGAGTACGGCCCAGCAAACCGCCGCGCTGGCCGTGGTGCAAGCCGCCACCGGCACGGCCGCCAACGAAGGCTACAACGAGGTGCAGCAAATTCGGGCCGCCGACGATTATCTCAACGCCAATGGCGGGGGCGCGGGCTACGGCGCGGGCCTCTATTTTATCGCCTTCTTGGGCACGCCCAGTACCACCGGCACCTGGATGTTGCAGTTTGGCGGCCACCACCTGGCTACCAATATCACCTTCGGCGGGGGCAACGTGACGGGGGCCACGCCCAAGTTTGAGGGCGTTGAGCCGCTGAGCTTTGTCACGGCCAATGCCAATATCTTCCCCACGGGCACCACTGTGGCCCCGCTCAGCAGCGAGCAGGCTACTATGCTGGCGTTATTCAACAGCCTAAGCACGAGCCAGAAAGCCACTGCTAAGCTGACCCAAACCTTCAGCGATGTGCTGCTGGGGCCCAACACCGTGGAGGGCGGCAACACCACCTACCCCGCTACCAAGGCGGGCCTGCCGTGCAGCCAGCTCACCACCGCCCAGCAAAGCCTGGTGATGGCCGCCATGGCCCCCTGGGTGCAGGATGCCGACGATGCCACCGCCGCGGCCCTGCTCAACTACTACCAGACGCAGTTGGCCAACACCTATATCTCGTACTCGGGCACCGGCACCTTTGCCACCAATGCCGACTACGCCCGCATCGACGGCCCCAACGTCTGGATTGAGTTTGTGTGCCAGACAGGCGTGGTATTCCGCAGCAACATCCACTACCACAGCATCTGGCGCGACCGGGCCCGCGACTACGGCGGAAATTTCTACACCACCGTTACGGGCACCAAGGCCGAAACGGCCGCCACCGTATTCTCGGTGTACCCCAACCCCGCTGCCAGCGGCCTGGGCCTCGATGTAGTGCTAGCCAAGTCGGCCGCCTCGGCCACCTACACCCTGCGCAACCTGCTGGGCCAAACGGTAGCCAGCAGCATCTTCATGGGCAGCAGCACCAAAGTATCGACCACGGGCCTCACCCCCGGCACCTACCTGCTGAGCGTGCAGCCGGCCGGCGAAGCCGCCGTAACGGCCCGCGTGACGCTGGAATAATTGATTTCCCGCAGGGTTTCGCAGGGTTAGGCGCAGCGTTTCGCAGAGTTCATTCGAGAGAAAACCCTGCGAAACGCTTCGCCTAACCCTGCGAAACCCTGCGGAAATTTTTTGTAGCCCGCACAAACCGCACCCGTCCAAAAAAATCCTCTGTCACCCGCACTTCTTCAAAATCAGCCGCCGGAAACAGCGCCGCCGTCTCCGCGCCCAGCGCCTCGTTTATTTCTAAATAAACCGCCCCGCCCGGCCGCAGCAGTACCGTCGCCAGCTCAGCGAGCCGTTTATAAAACAGCAACGGGTCGACATCGGGCACGAAAAGCGCGGTGGCCGGCTCCCAGTCGAGCACGTTGTCGCGCATTTGCGCCCGCTCGCTGTCGCGCACGTAGGGCGGGTTGCTCACCAGGATATCTAAGCTGCCCAGCAAAATGCCCGCCGGCGTAGCAGCCAGAATATCAAGCTGCTGAAACTCTACCTCTGGCGCGTAGCGAGCGGCATTGCGCCGCGCCACGGCCAGCGCCTCGACCGAAATATCGACCGCCACCGCCCGCGCCGGCCGTAGCACCTGCGCCACGGCCAGCACCAGACAGCCCGAGCCAGTGCCCACGTCGAGCACCGTGAGGCCGGTGCGCCCGGCTTGCTCCTGGGCGATTAGCTGGGTCAATTCTTCCGTTTCGGGGCGGGGAATGAGCGTGGCGGGCGAAACCTCCAGCTCCATGCCCGCAAAGTGGGCCGTACCTAGCACGTATTGCACCGGCTCGTGGGCCAGCAGCCGCGCTTGTATGCTGGGCAGCTGGGCCAGCACCTCGGCGGGCACGGGCGCGGTGGCCAGCATGCGACGCTGCAAGGGGCTGATTTTTAGTAACTCCTCCGTTACCAGCGCGGCCACGGCGGCGGCTTCGGGGCCGGGGTATAGGTCTTGCAGGGCAGCGGTAAGCTGGGTGGTAAACTCGGCGATGGTCATTGGGCCAAAAGTACGGGTGGGGGAGGGGGCAAGCGGCAAGGCCTATTTTCGGGGCCGGATTTTACGAGTGGCGGCCGCTACTTTTACCCTTGTTATGCACCACGACGAGCTATTCATGCGCCGCGCCCTCGACCTAGCCGCTCTAGGCCAGGGCACTACCCGCCCCAACCCGCTGGTGGGCTGCGTGGTAGTCGGTCCCGAGGGTACCATTATCGGCGAAGGCTACCACCAGCGCTACGGCGGCCCGCACGCCGAAGTCAATGCCCTGGCCAGCGTCGAAAACCAGGATTTACTACGCCACAGCCGCGTATTCGTGACCCTGGAGCCGTGCTCGCACCACGGCAAAACGCCGCCCTGCGCCGACTTGCTCATCGCCAAAGGTGTGCCCGAAGTCATCGTGTGCAACGACGACCCCAACCCGCTGGTATCGGGCCAGGGCCTGGCCAAATTGCGGGCCGCCGGGGCCAATGTCAGCACCGGCCTGCTGGCCGCCGAAGGCCGCCAGCTCAACAAGCGCTTCTTCACGTTTCAGGAAAAAAAGCGCCCCTACGTGGTGCTCAAGTGGGCCGAGTCGGCCGATGGCTTTTTGGCCGGGCCGCACTTCCAGCCGGTGCAGATAAGCGGGCCGCAGGCCCACCTGCTCACCCACAAGTGGCGCACCGAGGAGGCCGCCATTTTGGTCGGCACCCGCACCGCCCTGCACGACAACCCCCGCCTTAACGCCCGCGAATGGCCCGGCCCCCAGCCCATCCGCGTCACGCTCGATAAAAACCTGAGCCTCCCCCCCAGCCACCACCTCTTCGACGGCTCGCAGCCCACGCTAGTGTACACGCACCGCCACCGCGAAGCCCAACCCAATCTGGCGTTTATCACCCTGCCGCCCACCATTGCCGCCGCGCCCGATGTGCTGCCTGCCGTGCTCGCCGACCTGCACGCCCGGGGCATTGTTTCGGTATTGATTGAAGGCGGCCCCACGGTGATTGGCACCCTACTAGCCAATGACTTATGGGATGAAATGCGCGTCTTTCGCAGCCCCAAGCGCCTCGAGCGCGGCGTGGCTGCTCCTCGCGTGGGCTTGCGCAATTGGCAGGCGGTCGAAAACGTAGGGGCGGATAAGTTGTTCTGGTTTGAAAACGAGCACAGCGCTTCGCTGGCGCATACCTGAAAACCGTCCGTTATGCCGAAGAACCGTCTGTCATGCTGAGCGCAGCGCAGCGGAGTTGAAGCATCTTGGCTGGGGTACTAACCCCTTTATGTTAGCAACGAAGCGGTAGAGATGCTTCGACTCCGCTGCGCTCAGCATGACGGATGCTTTGAATAGCTTCAAAAATCTTAACCTAATGTCCGAAACCCTCTTCCTCACCGCCTCCACCAAAGCTGCCCGTTATGCCGAGCTGCTGCCCCAAATCGAGGCCCTCACGACCGGCGAGCCCGACCTCACGGCCAACCTGGCCAATGCGGCAGCGGCGCTGCGGCAAGCGTTCGGGTTTTTCTGGGTCGGTTTTTACTTAGTAAAAGAAGAGGAATTAGTGCTTGGGCCGTTTCAGGGGCCGATTGCCTGCACGCGCATCCGGCGCGGGCGCGGCGTGTGCGGCACCAGTTGGGCCGAGGCCCGCACCGTGCTGGTGCCCGATGTGGAGGAGTTTCCCGGCCACATTGCGTGCAGCTCCGACTCGAAATCAGAAATAGTAGTGCCCGTGCTTAAAAACGGCACCGTGGTGGCCGTGCTCGACGTAGACAGCGATAAGCTAAACGACTTCGATGCCGACGACCAGCAGGCGCTGGAGCAACTGATGGCGCTGGCCGCCACTTGGTTTTAGTAAACTGCTGATTATGAAAAAGGTAACGGGCATCGGCGGCGTGTTTTTCAAATGCGATAACCCGCAGGCTATGAACGAGTGGTACGCCAAAAACCTTGGCCTGGCCGCCGGCGAATACGGCGCAACGTTTGAGTGGCGAGAGGCCGACAACCCGGCCAAAACCGGCTCTACGGCGTGGTGCACGTTTCCGCAGGATACCGAGCAGTTCAAGCCCTCGGCCAAGCCCTTTATGATTAATTATCGGGTGGAAAATATCGCGGTGCTGGTCGAAGAATTACGCCAGGACAACGTGACCATCATCGATGAGATTGCGGAATATGACTATGGCAAATTCGTGCATGTGCTCGACCCGGAAGGGAATATCATTGAGCTTTGGGAGCCAGCAAAGGAAGCGTTGAGTGAGGATGGTGCAGAAGGGGAAAATATATAGTAATAGCATGAAAAATAATTGGTTATGGCTGCTGGCTTTTAGCTTGGCGGCTTGCGGGAAGCCGCTGGACATAGCGTCGGATGTAGCCTTGAAACATCAGCACGATGCCGCTTTTCAGCAGCAGGTGAAGCTGCTGCAAGCCGAGCAGGTGAAGGTGTCGGCTACGGCCGCGGGCAAGGCTGGCCCAGCCGTGCTCATGCTGAACGTGCTCAACCCCAGCCACCAGCCCGAAAACCCCGACTCGCTGAAGCAGCGGGTGCGTAAGCTGGCGCACTTGTTGGTAATCGACCTCGCCAGCCCCGACCACTATCAGGTCGTGAATGCCCAGGCTACTTTCAAGCAAAGCAGGTTTTCGCTGGGCGGCGGCCAATCGAGTTCCCAAGCCTTTATTTACCCGACTGCCAGCCTGCGCTAGTACTCGTATAGAGCGGTTTTGAAAGCAGCGTCTAGGTTGGTGTAGAGACGCATCTTCACGTCTTACGTTGGACGAGTTGAATAACGACGAGACGCAAAGACGCGTCTCTACACCCACCGAAGCCTTGCCCCCAAAGCTGCTGTAAGCAAGCTGGCGCACTTCTTTCCTTTCCTTATTGAGCCGATGCACGACGCAACTCCCCCTGCTGCTGCCGAGCCACTTGTGGTGATGGGCGCGGGCCTAGTAGGCACGTTACTAGCCTTATACCTCACGCGGCGCGGCCACCCGGTGCACCTCTACGAGCGCCTGCCCGACCCCCGCAAAGCGGGCCTGCGCGAGTCGCGCTCCATCAACCTGGCCCTTTCGGATAGAGGCTGGCGCGGGCTGGCCGGCGTGGGCGTCACCGACGATATCCGCAAGGTGGGCATCCCCATGTACCGCCGCGTAATGCACGACCAGCGCGGCCAGCTCACCTACCAGCCCTATGGGCAGGAGGGCCAGGCCATTTTCTCGGTGAGCCGTGATAGCCTCAACCGCACCCTGCTCAACCTGGTAGAAGCCAAGCCGGGCGTGGAAATCACCTTCGGCCAAAAGCTCACCCAACTCGACCTGCCCGGCCGCCGCCTGCACCTGCGCGACGTGGCCAGCGCCCGCGAGTACGACGTGCCCTACCAGCGCCTATTTGGCGTCGATGGCGCGTGGTCGGCGGTGCGTGGGGCCATGCAGCGGCTCGATAGGGCCGATTATTCGCAGCAATACCTGGAGTATGGGTACAAGGAGCTTACCATTGCGGCGGGGCCGAACGGCACCTGGCAGCTCGAAAAAAACGCCCTACATATTTGGCCGCGTGGCAATTACTTGATGATTGCGCTGCCCAATCTCGACGGGTCGTTCAATGCCACACTGTTCTTCCCCTACGAGGGCGCGCTGTCGTTTGATAGCCTGCGCACGCCCGAGGAAGTGGAAAAATTCTTCGGCGAAGTATTCCCCGATGTGGTGCCGCTGATGCCGGAGCTCGATACCGAGTTTTTCAACCACCCCACGGGCTCGCTCGTCACCATTCGCTGCTGGCCCTGGAGCTACCAGGACTCAGTGTTGCTGCTCGGCGATGCCGCCCACGCCATCGTACCGTTCTATGGCCAGGGCATGAATGCGGGCTTCGAAGACTGCACCGTGCTCGACCGCTTGCTCGACGAGCTGGGCGAGGACAACTGGGGCGAAGTGCTCGACCAGTTCGAGCGCCTGCGCAAGCCCAATACCGACGCGATGGCCGAGCTAGCCCTCTACAACTTCGTGGAAATGCGAGACCGCGTGGCCGACCCGCGCTTCCTGCTGCAAAAGCGCATCGAAGCCAAAATCGCCGCCCAATACCCCGATAAATGGCTGCCGCTGTACTCCCGCGTCACGTTCTCGCCCGATACGCCTTATGCCGAGGCCTGGGCTGCCGGCCAGCGCCAGGAGGCTATTATGGCGCGGCTGATGCCGCACATTCAGGCGGAAAGCGACTTTGAGAAAGCGGAAGTGCAGGAGTTAGTGAAGTCAATTATTGAATAGAAATGGCGCGGGGCAGAGCCCCGCGCCAGTAAAACAATGACTTACGGGGCTACCGTAATCGTGCGCGTCACCGAATTATAGGGGCCAGGGATAAGCTTGCCACTGCTATCTACCAGCTCCAGCTTGATGGTGGCTTGGCCAGCGGGCAGGCCTTCCATCATGTAGGGCAGCCAGTTGGTGAGCATAAACTCGGTACCGTTGATACTAGCGCGCACCTTGTTGCCATCGGGGGATAGGGTGGTGTTGACAAGGTAAAAATCGAGCATGATTTTCTTGGCGTCATTGCCCGAGTAGGTGTCTTTGGGGCGGCTGTAGAAGAGGGCGGGGGCTTTTGTGTCGAAATTCAATTGGGCACTGTCTAGTGCGGAGGCCGTTGGGTTCCCAACCGTGACTTTACGCAAGTCATACGCCCCCATGTGCTTAAGGCTTTCATGGTAGGAGCGCGATAAAAACGACAGTACCACATGGTGGCCAGTGGTCATGGCCTGCGAAAACTTGGTTTCGTACTCCGCGATGTAGGGCTGGTTGTCGATAATGAGGTGAATGTGCTGGCCCTTCATCGAGTTAGCCATTTGCATGGCGTGGTCGCTGCCCGTCATTTTGGTGAGGGCGAAGTTGCTGAGGTCGTAGGAGAAAGCCACTGGACTGCTGACCGTGGAGCCGGCCACGGGCGTAGTAAGCTGCATTTGGGCCGTCGGAAACTTGGGCGAGTCGTCGAAAGGCGTGAGGGTGATGCCATTTTTGGACTGCGCCTCGCCGGCTACCGAGTTGACGGTGGTTTGGGCACCGAGGGCGGTGTCGCGGTCGGCGGGGCTGGTGGTAGCGGCGGCGCTTTCGGCCTGCTGCGAAGTGTTGCAGCTGCCCAAGGCCAGTAAAGCGGCCAAAGCCAGCGGGCCGCTAAGCGGCGCAAATGCGTATTTCATATGGGTAAAAGCGGGTGTGAAAAGAAGAGCTTACCCAGTAGAGTACGGCGCGGGCCGGCCTTAGGGTTTAAAGCAACTTCACTAACTTCGCAGCAGGCAACTACTGGTTGCTGCTAGCTGGGGAAATCCGGCGGTGGGTTGCACCCGCAACCTGCGCCGCCGGGGCCTCACTACCAGTAGTTGGCAGTCATCAATCAGCAATCACCTCATTCCCAACCCCCGTATGACTGATAACCTGCCCGACCACATCCCGTCGCTCGACCTCGCCGACTTCCGTTCCGGCGACCCCGCGCGCAAAGCCAAGTTCGTCAAAGAGCTGGGCGAAGCTTACCAGAGCATTGGCTTCATCGCCCTCAAAAACCACGGCCTCAACGAGGAGCAAACCAAAGCCTTGTACGGCGATGTGCAGGCGTTTTTTCAGCTGCCCGACCAAGCCAAGCAAGCCTACGAAGTGCCCGAGCTGGCTGGCCAGCGCGGCTACATCAGCAAGGGCAAGGAGCACGCTAAGGGCCGCAATACCGGCGACCTAAAGGAGTTTTACCACGTCGGCCAGGAGGTCGAGGGCGAAGACCCGGTAAAGGACCAGTACCCCGCCAACATCTGGCCCGCCGAGGTGCCCCGCTTCGAGCAAAGCACCATGAAGGCCTACCGCACCCTGGAGAGCGCCGGCAAAGACGTGCTGCGCGCCATTGCGCTGTATCTGGAGCTGCCCGAGAATTACTTCGACGATAAAGTAGTGAATGGCAACAGCATCCTGCGCCCCATCCACTACTTCCCCATCGAAGACCCCAACGCCGTGCCCGCCGACGCGGTGCGCGCCGCCGAGCACGGCGATATCAACCTGATTACCTTGCTGATGGGCGCTAGCGCCGACGGCCTGCAAGTGAAGCGCCGCGACGGCCAGTGGATTGCCATCACCGCCCTGCCCGACCAGATTGTGGTGAACGTGGGCGACATGCTCCAGCGCCTCACCAACGGCGTGCTCAAAAGCACCATTCACCGCGTGGTAAACCCGCCCCGCGAGAAAATGAATACCTCGCGCTACAGCATCCCGTTCTTCATGCACCCACGCTCAGAAATGAGCCTGGCCGCGCTGCCACACTTGGTTACGGCCGATAATCCGAAGAAGGAAGCTGATATCACGGCTGGCGAGTTTTTGAACGAGCGGCTGATTGAGCTGGGATTGAAAAAGAAGTAAGGCGTTGATTTTTAGAATAATAAAAGCGGCTCGCCTGAATAGGCGAGCCGCTTTTTATGCGTCATACTTATAGGGAAGTTGCTAGAAGAACCGTTTGTCATGCTGAGCGCAGCGCAGCGAAGTCGAAGCATCTTGGCTGGGGTACTAACTCCCGACGCTAGCAACGAAGCGGCCAAGATGCTTCGACTTCGCTACGCTGCGCTCAGCATGACCTAACAACAGCTTCAGACACAGGCTACTCCACGGCAACTTTATATGTCTGCCGCTCACTGCCTTGCCCAAGCTGCAACGTGTAAAGGCCGGCCGCCAAGCCCTGCACATCAAGCGAAAAAGTATTTTCGCCGGCGCGGGCAGGCTGGGTGAGGCGGCGCTGCACGCGGCCCAACGCATCGAATAGCAGCAGCTGCGCGGTGCCGCTTTGGGCAAAGGTCTGCTTCACAAATAATTGCCCTGCTGTTGGGTTGGGGAAAAGCGTGGCTGCGCTTACGTTGCTGCCTTTGGTGGTGGCCAGCGGGCTGCTGGCTAGCTCCATGCGCCATTTCTGGCAATTGTTGTTCAGCCAGTCGTATTGCTGCACCAAGGCTCCGTCGGCGGTCGAGCAGGCGGTTACATCGAGCACGCGCTGGCTGTTTTTGGAGATAATTCGGTAGTAGCCAGGCTCTACCAGCTCGAAGCCCCAGCGCTGGCAGTCGCCGCCCAGCCAGTCGTACTGCTGCACCTTGCCGCCGTTGGCCGTGGAGCAGGCATCTACGTCGAGCACGCGATTGCTATTCACCGACACCAGCCGGTAGAAACCATCGGGCTGGGCCTCAGCCATCCACTGCTGGCAGTTGGCCCCAGTCCAGGTGGTTTGCTGGGCGGCGGCCAGGTTAGCGGTCGAGCAGCCACTGATGCTGAGGACTTTATTGCTGTTTTTCGAGGTGATGCGGTACGTGGCTGGCGTAGTAATAGCGTTGGGGCTCACCAACTCAAACGACCAGCGCTGGCAGTCGCCGCCCAGCCAATCGTATTGCTGTACCGTGCCGCCGTTGGCCATCGAGCAGGCATCCACGTCGAGCACCCGGCCACTGTTCAGCGATACCAGCCGGTAGTAGCCATTGCCGAGCTGCTCGATGCGCCATTTCTGGCAATCGAGGTTGTTCCAGGTGGTGGTTTGGGCCGCACCCAGGTTGGCGGTGGTGCAGTTGGCTATGGTCAGCGCCTTGCCACTTATCTGGGTAGTTATCTTGTAGTAACCGTTGCCGAGGCCCTCCAGCTTCCAGCGCTGGCAGTCGCCGCCCAGCCAATCGTATTGCTGCACCCTGGCCCCGTCGGCCGTCGAGCAGGCATCCACATCGAGCACCCGGCCGCTGTTTTTCGACTTGATGCGGTACACGCCGTTGGGCAAGGTAGCCGGCGTAAAAGCCGGGTTGGGCGCGGCCGTCAGCGAGCCCGTGTTGTAGAAAGCCCGGCAATCGGTGCCCACGTAGTCGAGGGCCACTTCGAGCAGCTGGGTGCCATTCACCGATGGCAGCAGCGACGACGTGTAGTTGGGGCAGGGGTTGTTGTACGCGCCCGGCACCTCCACCGGGGCGGCAATTTCAGTCCATGGGCCTACGCCGTTGTTGGTGTTCACCATCACCACTTTGCCGTTGAGGTCGGCCACGGCATTGTTGCTGTTGTTGCGCAGCTCCTGGCCCACGGCCAGCAGCTTGCCATTGGTAGTGCCATCATTGGCCCAGGCAATGGTGGGCGCGTGGGTAAAATGGTGGCCAGTAGCAGATTCGATGCGCGTGCCCAGGTTGGTAGGCGTGCCCCAGTTGGCCCCGTCGGCCGAGGTACGGATGTAGGCATCGCAATTCTGCGCGCCGCACACTTCGTAGCTCATCACGTAGGTGCCGTTGGGCAGGCGGCGCACCACGGCCATGCCGGGCCGGGCTACGTTGTCGGCAATGCCCACGTCGATAACGCTGGCGCCCCAGGTAAGGCCGCCGTCCGTCGATACTTTGTGTGCGAGCAACTGGTTGTACTGCTGGCCTTTCTGTTCTTCACTTGAGAAAAACATAAGCAGCCGGCCCTGGCTGTCCACCGTAAACTCGGCCTCCCACAGCCCCACGGTGCCCGTGATGGGCGTGGCCAACAGCGACCAGGTGCGGCCCACGTCGGTGCTTTTGTAGATACGGATTTCGCTGGCGGCCCCCGCGGTGGCATTGGCTAGCACCGAAGTAGCCCACAGCAGCGTGCCCGCTGGCGTAGTGCCCATTTGCTGCGGCACCTCAAACAAGCCGCTGCAGCAGTTGCCAGCCAGGTAAGTAGGCGGGATGTTGCTGATTGACTGCCAGGTAGCGCCATCGTCGGTGCTTTCATAAAAAGCACCCGTAGTGCCGTTGTCGAAGCTGGCGATGAGGCGGTTGTTAGCCGTGCCGCTGTGCAGCAAGCGAATTACCCGGGGGTAATAGGCCACGCGCCCCGGCCCCAGGGGCTGCGGCGTAGTCTGGGCCATTGCCGGGGCAAAAGAGAGCAATAAAATGGTCAGAAGTACCAGTGCTTTGTTATGCAAACGTTTGCATAACAAAGCACAAATTTGCACTGATTTTTTCAGAGTAGGAAAATGGGCGGGAACAAGAAAGGGCATATTTGGTTGGTTTTGGGTGGGTTGAAAGGAAAGGAATGACCAAATATAGAGAGTGTAAAATTGGTTTTTAGTACGAAAACGATTGCATTGATTGAGATAAAATCAGAAATAATCAAGTAGTGAGGTTTATGCTCGTCCTTAGTTTTCCCGTAAGCCTTGGTTTACTATTCACTCCTGTATGGCTACCCCCACCCGCCTCGAACACGATTTCCTGGGCGAACTGCCCATTCCCACCGACGTTTACTACGGCATCCAGACCCTGCGGGCAATGGAAAACTTCGCCATCACCGGCATCCCGATAAAGTCGGAGCCGCTGTTTGTGCAGGCGCTGGCTTACGTGAAAAAAGGCGCAGCCCTGGCTAATAAAGAGCTGGGCGTGCTGCCCGCCACCATCGCCGATGCCATCGTGGCGGCCTGCGACCGGGTGGCCAGCGGCGAGTTCGACGGCCAGTTTCTGACCGACATGATACAGGGCGGCGCGGGCACTTCGGTAAACATGAACGCCAACGAGGTAATCGCCAACGTGGCCCTTGAGATGATGGGCCACCAGAAAGGCGAGTACCAGTACTGCCACCCCAACAACCACGTAAACTGCTCGCAATCAACCAACGATGCCTACCCCACGGCCTTCCGCATTGCGCTGAACAACAAGCTGGTGGGCTACCGCGAGGCCTTAGGCCAGTTGGCCGATGCCTTCGCCGCCAAGGGTGAGGAGTTTAGGAATGTGCTCAAAATGGGCCGCACCCAGCTGCAAGACGCCGTGCCTATGAGCATGGGCGACGAGTTTCACGCCTTCGCCACCAACCTGCGCGAGGAGCTGCTGCGCATCGACGACTCGCGCCGGCTTATCTCCGAAATCAACATGGGAGCCACCGCCATTGGCACCGGCGTAAACACGCCGCCCGGCTACGCGGGCCTCGTTACCAAATGCCTGCGCCAGGTAACCGGCCTCGATTTGCTGCTGGCCGGCGACCTCATCGAAGCCACCTACGACACCGGGGCCTACGTGCAGCTCTCGGGCGTGCTCAAACGCACAGCGGTGAAGCTGAGCAAGATATGCAACGACCTGCGCCTGTTGAGCAGCGGCCCGCGCACCGGCCTAAACGAAATAAACCTGCCCGCCTTGCAGCCCGGTAGCAGCATTATGCCCGGCAAGGTGAACCCGGTAATCCCCGAGGTAGTCAACCAAACGGCCTTCTACGTCATCGGGGCCGACACCACGGTGACGATGGCCGCCGAAGCCGGCCAGCTGCAACTCAATGTGATGGAGCCGGTTATCTCGTTTGCGCTCTTCACCAGCATCACCTACCTCACCAATGCCTGCCACACGCTGCGCGAAAAGTGCGTGGTCGGCATCACGGCCAATGCCGGGCACGCCGCCAATATGGTGTACAACAGCATCGGCATCGTGACCCAGCTAAACCCCGTGCTGGGCTACGAAACCTCGGCCAGCATTGCCAAGGAAGCGCTGCAAACCGGCAAGTCGGTGCACGACATCGCCGTAACTGAGCGCGGCTTGCTGACCCAAGCGAAATGGGACGAGATTTTCACGTTTGAGAATTTGATTCGGCCGGTGTTTATTCAGTAATACGCTGTTAGTGAGGCCCACTCTTGTCATGCTGAGCGCAGCGCAGCGGAGTCGAAGCATCTTGGCTAGGGTACTAATTTCTACCGTTAGCAACGAAGCGGCCAAGATGCTTCGACTTCGCTGCGCTGCGCTCAGCATGACAACGTATTATTGCTAAGCGTCCTATCTTCGGGAACCCAATTCCCCCGCTCTGTGCTTCCTGAAACCCTCGTGCAAGCTCCTTCTGCCGAGCCGCTGGCCCCGCCAGGGGCCATGCCGTCGCGGCGCGAAGGGCGGCGAATGCGGCGGGTCCGCAACTTTATTTTCCTGAAAGACGTGCTCGCCCTGGCTTGCACGGCCTTTGGTGGCCCGCAGGCCCACGTGGCCATGATGCTGCGCCTGCTCGTGAACAAGCGCCGCTACCTCACCGCCGCCGACCTGCTTGAGCTGCAAGCCCTGTGCGCGCTGCTGCCCGGCCCCACCTCAACCCAGACCATTACGGCCATCGGCCTGCGGCTGGGCGGCCCCAATCTGGCGTACTTAACCTTGATTATCTGGTGTTTGCCAGCGGTGTTGATTATGACGCTGGCGGGCCTGCTGCTCAGCCACGTTGATGGGGGGCGCACGGCGCAGTTTGTGCAGTTTGTGCAGCCGGTGGCGGTGGGCTTCGTAGCGTTTTCGGCCTACCGCATTGCTGAGAAAGTCATTCACACCAAAACTTCGGTGGCTTTGATGGTGGCGGCGGCTATGGTGGCGTATTTCTTCCAGCTGCCGTGGGTGCTGCCGGTGCTGCTGCTGGCAGGCGGCAGCCTCACCACCTTGCGCTACCGCAAGCACGCCGTGGTGCAGGATAAAAAGCCCCTGCGGGTGGAGTGGCCCAACTTTGTGCTGTGGCTGGGTATTTTTCTGGGCGCGGCGTTGCTGGGGCATTATACCGACCTGCTGCCGGTGCGCTTGTTCGAGAATTTCTACCGCAACGGCTCGCTGGTATTCGGCGGCGGGCAGGTGCTGGCTCCGTTGCTATTCGCTGAGTTTGTGGAGTTTAAGCATTACCTCACGGGGCCGGAATTCCTCTCGGGTTTGGGGGTGGTGCAGGCGTTGCCGGGGCCTAATTTCTCGTTCGCCTCCTATATCGGGGCGCTGGCTATGCGGCCGACGGGCATGGGCATCGGCGGGCAGCTGCTGGGTGCGGCTGTGGGTGCGGCGGGCATCTTTCTGCCAGGTACCTTCTTGATATTCTTTGCAATACGCTTTTGGGATGGCCTGCGCCAATACCGCGTAGTAAAAGCCTCGCTCGAAGGTGTGAACGCCGTGAGCGCCGGGCTGGTGTGCGCGGCGGCGCTGCTGCTCTACCACCCGCTGCCCGACCGCCTGCTCGATTTGCCAGGGCTGCCGGCGGGTTGGCATTTTCCGCTTAATCCGCTACTAGTGGGCCTCACGTTTCTGGTGCTGCTTTGGGAGCGGATACCGAGCGTAGCGATTATTGGAGTGGCGCTATTAGCGGGGTGGCTGGTGGGGTAATAAAAATTGTCATTGCGAGGAGGCACGACGAAGCAATCGCACCCGAATGGAACCTGAGTGGCTCGTCCTGATGTGATTGCTTCGTCGTGACTCCTCGCAATGACAAACTTGGCTAACTCTTCTTCGCAGTGGCAAAGCGCTTGTCAGCCTCGGGCCAATTCACCACATTCCAGAAGGCGGCGATGTACTCGGGGCGCTTGTTTTGGTATTTCAGGTAATAGGAGTGCTCCCATACATCGAGGCCCAGTACGGGCGTGCCGCGCACGATGCCGGGCAGGTCCATGAGTGGGTTATCCTGGTTGGGAGTGCTGGAAATGAAGAGCTTACCGGCTTTGTCTACACTCAGCCAGGCCCAGCCCGAGCCGAAGCGCGTGGTGGCGGCTTTAGTAAACTCCTCCTTAAACTTATCAAACGAGCCAAAGTCCTTGGTGATGGCCGTGGCCAGCGCGCCGGTGGGTGCCCCGCCGCCCTTTTGGGCCAGCAGCGTCCAGAACATCGAGTGGTTGTAGTGGCCGCCCGCATTGTTGCGGATGGCATCGGGCTGGGTGCTGGCGGTGGCTAGCAAGTTAGCCAATGGGAGCTTTTCCTGGGGCTTGCCGGCTACGGCTTCGTTCAGCTTCGAAACGTAGGTTTTGTGGTGCGCGTCGTGGTGAATTTCCATCGTGCGGGCGTCGATGCTGGGCTCCAGCGCATTGAAGGCGTAGGGCAGCGGCGGCAGCGTGAATGGCCCGTCGGCCATTGGCATGGCGCGGGCATCGCGCAGAAAACGCTCTTCCTGGGCACGGGCCAGCACGGCGGGGCTAACGAGGGCGCTGAGCGCGAACGCCGCGGCGTTCTTGATAAAATCACGTTTGAGCATAAGGCAGGAGTGGGGTGAAATAGCGTGCCCAAAAGTAACCGCCGCCGCGCTGCGATGGTTAGAAACCTGCCCAAACTAGCGGTAAAAGCTACCGATTCGTGATTTCGACATAGGCCTTGCCCGTCACCGGCTGGCCATTATGCGTGCCCGTCACACGGCACATGCCCTCCCAGTAATACATAGTGAAAGCGTGGAAAAAGCGCAGCGCCAACTCCTGCTGCGGCACCAGCGGCTCCACGGTGAGGTCGTAGCCCTGGGCGGGCACCTGCACACGCCACTTGGCGGGGTATTTTTTCTTCGACTTGGGGCTGGTCCAGTAGGTGAGGGGCGTCAGCTGGAAGTCGTTACCGCTGAGGTGCGTGTTGTCGTTGGTGGCCGAGAAATACGAGCCGTTGTTGAGACTCTGGCCGCTCTTGCTATCGCGCAGGGTATTCAGCATCAGCTCGGTGCGCTGGGGGGCTTCGGCTTTGGGCTGCTCATCGAGCTGGATGCTGAGCCAGTCCCAGCCCACGCCTTTGGTCACGATGCTGGTGCAGTTCCACTGGCGGTCGTACCAGAGGTCGCCGGTTACCTGGTGGATTTTGCCGGCCACGGTGAGGGTGCCAGTGGTGGCCAGACGCGGGTAGGAGTAGTAGCCGGCCAGCACCCCGCCGCCGTAGTTTTCGTAGCCGGTGCCACCGTGCAGCAGCACGGGCTTGGTGGGCGTGGTGCTCAGGTTGAGGGCGTAGCCGGCATTAGCCTTGCCGGTGAGGGCGGCTTGCAATTGGTACTTGCCTTCCTGGCCGTCAAATTTCCAGACCTGGCCGGCCTTGTGGTCGCGCAGGCGCAGGGGCAGCGAGTCGGTGAGCAGGCGCGGCAGCTTATCGAGCTGGTAGTCGTAGTTGAATTGCTGGCCTTGCGGGTCGGTAATGGCCACGTTCACCATCTGATAATCGTCTTTGCCATCCTTCAGATTGAAGTGAAAAAAGACGTATTCCACGCCAAATTCTTCGCCGCTGGCCTGGTCGCGCAGGTGGCCGGTGAGATACCACCACTCCAGCGAGTTTTTGGGGTGCACGGCCTCTTCGTGGGGCAGCTCGGCGCGGGTGGCCGTGGGGTTGAAGCGGGTAGTCGGCACGGGCTTAAACGTGGAGCAAGCCGACAGCAGCAGGCAAAAAAGCGCCAGGGAACGGTAGAACATATCCCTGAACAAAGGCTTTTTCGAGCCGAAAAGTTTGGCCGAAAGCTAGTTTTTGCCCGAGGCAGGCGGGGCGACGGGTGGCGGAATAAGCCGTGTTTTGCCCTTAACAAAATTGCGCCTTGATAGCACAGGCAGCAGCCGGATAGTTAGCGGCGCAGGCGTGGGGTTGTTCTTAAAACTGACTACGACCTGTTTCCGCTCGAAATAGACGTGGCCAGCCGAAACCGTTAATACTAACTCACCGGTTTTGGCCAACTCCCAATTGCTAGCGAAAGAGAGGGAAAACTCACCGCGCTCATTTGTAACAGCGCCATATTCGGTGCCCTCAATAAAGACGTAAGCGTTACGCAAAGGGGTGTTTAGTGAATCATCCAGCACCACCCCGCTGATAACGATGCGGGTGTGGCGGTTAGCCGACGTAAGCGGTAGAAGCTGGCTCGGCGGCAGCGGCGGCAGCGCCGAAGCCGATTGCCACCCCAAAAAAGCCGTGATAGCCAGCAGCAAGCGGCGCAGGCCCTTTGGCCGCTTGGGATGCCAGGGCACTGCTGGCACTTGTATGGCGGCGCACACCCGCTGCCCCGGCCGGGCGGCCAGATAGGCCAGCACCTCGGTTTCGCTCAGGCCGGTGAAGTCGATGACTTCGGTCTGGCAGCGGGCGCAGTGCCAGCCAGCCTCGGTAGGCGCGAGCGCCTGCTGGCTGACCAGGCAGGGCTTGGGAATGTAAACGAAAGGCTGAGACATAGCGGAAGGCATAAGTAACTGCGGTGGCTGCTACCGAAATGGCCGCGTCAGCCAATACTTGCCCCAGCTAAAAAGCGCGCGTGGGTGCCAGGGATAAGGTCGGGGAGAAATTAGCAGTCCCATTGTATATTCCTCCAGCTTCACCTGCACTGCCGCCGCTGTGCCAGTAGCCCCGATAGCAATAGGCTGCTCGTGCGTGGCAAAGCCCACGAAACTAATAACCAGTACGGGGTTCGATGGGCCGTCTTTTAGTGGAAGCGTAAACTCGCCATTGGCATCGGTGCTGGTGCCCTGCGTGGTGCCTTTTAGCAGCACGGTAGCGCCGGGTAGGGCACCATTCTTGGTATCCGTTACCACGCCGTGCAAGGTCGGTGGCTCATGGGTACTAGGGGAAGCTGTCGTGTCAGAAGCGGCGGGGTGCGCGGAGGCAGTGGGCGCAGGGGCAGTAGCGGGCTGGGCTGCTAGTGGTACCGAGCCACCGTTGGCGTACTGGGCGGGGCTTTGTGCGCTGGCCCGCCCGCTACCGAGCAGGCTACCGGTTGTCAGCAAGGCCCCTAGCCAGGCTCGCCAGCGAGTGGGGGCGTCCGGTGGGGTTAGTGGGCGGTGTAGCTGGCTAACTCGAAAGCGCCCGCAGGCTTGGCTGCTAGCTGCCCGCGCCAGATAAATGAGAATTTCGGCGTCGGTTTTTGCCGTAAAGTCGACTACCGTTTTGGCGCAGGCTGCGCAGTGGCGGCCCGCGGCGGCGGGCGTCATGGCGGCCCAGCCTTCGGCGCAGGGCTGCGCAATGCGGATAGTAGCAGAAGGCATAACTAACGGCAAAAACGGCAAATGGCTACTGGTTTTGGTATGCGCTATCGGAAAGGCCGCGTGAGCCAGTACTTGCCCCAGTAGTAGAGGCGGCGCGGGTGCCAGGGCCAGGGCTTGCGAGTAGTAGTATAGCCGCCTACCACAATTGTTTCGCCGAGTGCCTGGTTGTCAGCAGCCAGCAGCACTTCCAGCGGTGCCGGACTGGCAGAAGCGACCGGGATAGCCTGCCTGCGATAGCCGACGGAAGAAAGCACCAGCACCTGCTGCGACTTTTGCCACGCCTCGGGCAAGACGGTTAAACTAAACTGCCCACTCGCATCTGAGCTGGTGACCAGCGTTGTGCCTTGTAAAGCGATAGTCACGCCGGGCATCTTCTCGTGGGTGGCGGAGTCTAAAACCACGCCGGTAATTTGTACGGCGGCACTTGGTGCTGCCACTGCGGCTATGGCTGGCCCCGAAGCGGCCGAAGCCGCAATGGGCAGTATAATGGGTTGCCCCTGAGCTTCCTGGCGAGCAACCAGCCGCAAGCTCCATACAGCGGCCAGGGCAGCTAGCCAGGCGCGCCAACGGCCAGTAGTTGCTGCGTCGGACGGGGCCAAGGGCCGCGCTAGCTGCCCGGCCCAAAAACGCCCGCAGGCTTGCTTTCCGCTCGACTGCCGGAAGTAAGCCAGAATTTCGGCGTCGGTTTTGGCCATAAAGTCGACTACCACCTTTTGGCACGCTGCGCAGTGGCGGCCCGCGGCGGTGGGCGTCATGGCGGCCCAGCTTTCGGCGCAGGGCTGCGCAATGCGGATAACAGTAGAGGGGCGCGGCATCGGGCGAGCAGGTTACTGCTTACCCGATGCCGCGCCCTGCCTTATTGCACACGCCGGGTGCTAATAATTTTTCAATTCTACCTGCTGCAACTTCTGCCAATTGATATTGCTCGCGCTGAGGGGCGCGCTGGCAGCCAGGGTGTGGCCCTGCCCATCCTAGTACACGTGAGTGTAAGTATTGTCGATGCAGGTGCGCTGGCCGGTTTCGGCGTTTTGGTAGCCACCATGTTATGCAGGCCAGGGTCGATGATGCCGCGCACCGTGTAAAGCGCGGCGGCCAGGGCGGCAGGGTTCATAGTGCGGGTGGGTTTAGAAGTGGTAGCGGCAGCGGTTCTCGCAGGTGGGCGTTGGGTGGTGCGGGCTGACCCTCACAGGCCGTAGCCCCGACGGACAGCACCAAGGCAAGCAGGGATAACTACTTCATCGGTTAAAGGCTAAGGAAGAGAAATTCAGTGGTAGCGCTGCTGCTGAATGAGGCGCGGGCTGCCGTGGTTGCCGCCGCTTGGGCGTGGCCCGGTGCCGCGCCGGGGCTGTGGCCGGCCGCGCCGGGGCAGGCCAGCGGCAGCAGAATGCACCCAGAAAACCTCATGGGCAAGCCGGATGCAACAACTTCGAACGAAAAAGATGCATAAGTGAAACGCGGGTATAAATCAAATCAAGTAACAGTATTTCAAAGAATTAGAAGTTAAATAAAGTACTGATTTCGGTAAGAATTATTGCCAGAAAAAATTGCATCTTGCCGGTAGGGCGCTGCGCCGTTGCCGTGGCATCAGCCGGGCGTAACTTTCCTGCTTGCTATTTTGCCCTTTCAATCTCCTCCTGGCCAAATGCCCCCGTCTAATACTTCGCTCTTTCGCCGCAAAACCATTGAGTCCATTCTTGCCAACCCGCCCGCCGATGCCGACGGCCACGGCGGCTCGGGCGGACTGGCCCGCCACCTCACCGTGCGCGACCTCACGGGGCTGGGCATCGCGGCCATTATCGGGGCGGGTATCTTCTCCACCATCGGCCAGGCCAGCCTGAATGGCGGCCCGGCCGTGTCGCTGCTGTTCGTGTTTACGGCGGTGGCGTGCGCGTTTTCGGCGTTGTGCTACGCGCAGTTCGCGGCCACTATTCCGGTCAGCGGCTCGGCCTATACCTACGCCTACACCTCGTTTGGCGAGCTCGCCGCCTGGATTATCGGCTGGGCGCTTATCATGGAATATGCGGTGGGCAACATCGTGGTGGCCATTTCATGGAGCGATTATTTTACTGGTTTGCTCGATGGCATCGGTGTGCATATTCCGCTCTGGCTCACGATGGGCACCCAAAGCGCCCACAGCGGCTACGAGGCCGTGCTGGCCCTCATGGAGGCCCACAAGCCCCTGGCCGGTGCCACGCCCGCCCAGCTCGAATCCTACAAAGCCTGGACCAGCGCGCCCGAGCTATTTGATGGCTTCCGGCTGGTGATTGACCTGCCGGCGTTCATGATTACCGTGTTCATCACGGCGCTGGTGTACGTGGGCATCAAGGAAAGTAAAAATGCTTCTAACTTTCTGGTAGCCTTGAAATTGGCCGTAGTAGCCATCGTGATTGCGGTGGGTGCTTTCTACGTGCAGCCGGCCAACTGGCACCCCTTCGCCCCCAACGGCGTGGGCGGCGTACTCAAGAGTGTGTCGGCCGTGTTCTTCGCCTACATCGGCTTCGATGCCATCTCAACCACCGCCGAAGAGTGCAACAACCCCCAGCGCGACCTGCCCAAGGCCATGATGTGGGCGCTCATTATCTGCACGATACTCTACGTGCTTATTACGCTGGTGCTCACCGGTATGGTGAACTACAAAGAGCTGGGCGTGGGCGACCCACTCTCCTTCGTTTTTGCCAAAGTGGGCCTCACGTGGTTCTCGAAGCTAGTGGCCGTGAGCGCCGTATTCGCCATGACCTCGGTGCTGCTGGTGTTTCAGCTGGGTCAGCCCCGCATCTGGCTGACTATGAGCCGCGATGGCCTGCTGCCTTCCATGTTTGCCAAGGTGCATCCTAAGTTTCACACGCCGTCGTTCAGCACCATCGTTACGGGTATTTTTGTGGGCGTGCCAGCGTTGTTTGTAAACATGGATATGGTGGTCGACCTCACCAGCATCGGCACGCTGTTCGCCTTTGCGCTGGTCTGCGGCGGCATCCTCATCATCGACCCCAAGGGCAAGTCCAATGCCCGCTTCACGGTGCCCTACATCAACGGCCAGCTGCTGGTGCCAGCACTGCTACTGGTAGGCGCGGGCCTGTTGTATATGTATAATGGGGCTAACAACCACGAGTTTTGGCTCGATGTAAGCGGCCAGCACGGCTGGCTGGTCGAAGACGCCACCAGCGGCCAGATAACCGGCGGTTTCGCCCACCAGATTCCGTACCTCACGTTCATCTTGGCCACCGTAGCGCTGGCCGTAGTCACGTTCCAGAAGCAGCTTTCGCTGCTGCCGGTGCTGGGTTTGCTCATCAACCTCTACCTGATGACCCAGCTCGGCATCCGCAACTGGGCCATGTTCTTCGCGTGGCTGCTGGTGGGGCTGAGCATCTATTTCAGCTACGGGTACAAGAATTCTAAGCTGAATAAAAAGCTGTTTTAAATGAAAATCGGCGTGCTGTCAGGGCTGCTTCTGGCTGTTTTGGCTGCGCGGGCGCAGAGTATCCCGGCCAGCGGCCGCACGCCGGCTAGCTTCATTCCCTCAGGCTATCGGCTGCTGCCGGAAGGCCGCATCACCGGCGATTTGAATGGCGACGGGCGGCCCGATGTAGTGCTGGCATTGAGGCCGATAATAGAGGATATACAAAACGACGATAATACGCCACCTAGACTGTTGCTGGTGCTATGGCGCACAGCGACCGGTAGCTACCGGCTGGCCACTGTAGCTCGCCGGGCACTGCTCTGCAAAGAGTGTGGTGGTGTGCACGGTGACCCATTTGAAGGCCTGCGTATTGAGCGAGAGGTCCTAAGCATCTACCATTATGGCGGCAGCAGCTGGCGCTGGTCGCTAACAGCCAAGTTTCGGTTTCAACAAAACGATATCTATCAGATTGGCAGTACCTATAATTATACCCACACTATCGCCGATGCATGCCCACAGCTGCGCGGTGAACATCGGCCCGGCGATGAGTACCACGATGTGAACTTAGTAACGGGCGAGTTTCAAGCGGTGCGGGTATCGGAAGAATGCCAGATGCTAGAAAACCAACACGGCCGGCAACCCGTGCGCCCCCTCCGCAAGCTGGCCGATTACCAGCCTGCTCCGTGAAGAATAGCTGAGGAGCATAGCTACTTCGGCAACAAGCGTAAGTACTCGAAATTGAATGGGGGAATGGTTTAGGAAAGCTGCCTAAGTGCCGATAGATTTGTCGTTGCAGGTCATACTTGCGCCGCCACTTCTGCCTTATGGAAACGACTTTATTCACTACGCTCATCGCCCGCCTCGAAGCCTCCCGCCAGGAGCTGCTCGACCTGGGTTTGCGCAACCCGCTGCTCAATTTCCGGCTTTCTAAAGCGCAGGGCGTGGCCGTGGTGCGCGAAGAATCGGCGCAGCTACTGGAAATTCTGGTAAAGCAGGGTAAAACCATGTACTTCTCGGCCGCACCCGAGCCGCCGAAAAAGAAGGAGAAAGAAGGCGCAAAGCCGGCGGAAATACCCGACACTCGCACCAGTGAGCTGCCCTCGCTGGAAAGCTATTTCAGCGAGCACCCGCCGGTAGTACTCACAGAAGCCGAGCAGCAAGCCTTGCTGACCGACAATAAGTTGCAAACAGCCGAGCCCCTGGCCCGGCTCGAAACGCGGCTGCTCAATACCTACTACACCGCCCGCACCAGCCTCGAAGAAACGGGTGTTAATATCCTCTATTTGGCGCTGGGGCAGCTAAGCTGGTCCGAAGCCGAAAGCAGCACCGAGCCGCGCAAAGCGCCCTTGCTATTGGTGCCTGTGGTGCTGGAGCGCGGCACCGTGGCCGAGCGCTTTAAGCTCACCTATTCCGGGGCGGAGGTCGAGGGAAACCTGAGTTTGCAAGCCCGGTTGAAGGGCGATTTTGGCATTGCGCTGCCCTTGCCTGAGCTGGAAAGCCAGTCGCTGGCCGAGTACTTTCAGACCGTGCAGGAAGCCGTGGCGGGCCGGGGCCGCTGGCAGGTAGAAGCCGATAGCATTGTGCTGGGTTTCTTCTCGTTCAGCAAGCTGATGCTGTACCGCGACCTCGACCCGGCACTCTGGCCCGAGAGCGCCGAGGGCACGTCTTCGCTGCTGGGGCACCCGGCCATTGGGGCGCTGCTGGGCACCGAAACTGGCTTTACCGATGCCCCGCCTAGCGTGGGCGAAACCGCGTTTTTGGATACCGAAAGCCCGGCCGCCGAGCTGCACCAAGTGCTCGATGCCGACTCGTCGCAGCTGCTGGCGCTGCTGGCCGTGCAGGAGGGGCGCAACCTCGTTATTCAGGGGCCGCCCGGCACGGGCAAGTCGCAAACCATTGCCAACCTGCTGGCCGAAGCCATTGGGGCCGGCAAAAAGGTGCTGTTTGTGGCCGAAAAAATGGCTGCGCTCGAAGTGGTAAAGCGCCGGCTGGATGCGCTGGGCCTCGGGGCCGCCTGCCTGGAGCTACACAGCAACAAAGCCAATAAGAAAAGCCTGCACGACGAGCTGCGCCACACGCTGGCGCTGGGCCGGCCCGCTACCCCGCTGGCCCTCGATGAGCTGATTGCGCAGCTGCCACCACTTCGCAATCAATTGAATACGTATTCGTTGGCGGTGAATTCGTCGCTCGGCCGGAGCCGGCGCACTATGCAGCAGGTAGCCGGGGCGCTGCTGGCGCTACGCGAAGAAATCGGCGCGCAACAACTACCCCGCTTGCCTTTCCCAGACCTGGCCAACTGGACCGATGCCGACGCCACCCGCGCCGAGGCCCTGGCCGCCCGCGTGCAGGCAACGCTGCAAAAAACCGGCCCGCCGCCGCAGCTTTTGTTTTGGGGCACCGACCTGACTATTCTGTTACCCATCGACCAGGAGCAGCTGGCTGCTAAGCTACAAGCTATGCAGCTGGCTGTGAGCGAGCTAGCGCAAGCCGGCGCAGCGCTAGCTGGTCTGCTGGGTTCGCCCGAGCCATTGGACAGGGCAGCCGCTACTGCGCTAAAGCCCGTTGCCCAGCGGGCGCACCAAGAGGCGCTGGCCGCGCACGAAAGCGGCGCACCAGCCGCCGTCGAGCGGCTCCAAGCCGAAGCCACGGCCCTGGCCAACCTATTGCAAGAGTCCCCACCCACCGACCAGCCAGCTGCCGAAGCCTTGGCAGCGCTGGCCCAATTCCGGCACGGTGAGGCGCTGGTAGCTCACTCCGGCCAGGCCGCCACCGCTATAGAGGCGGTGCAAACGGCGGCCACGACGTTGGCCAATTTACTGCGTTTGCCCCCGCCCACCGACCGCGCCTCGGCCAGCGCCCTGGTGCCCGTGGCCGAGCACGCGGCGCTGGCCCCACCATTGCCGGGCGTGGCCGTAGCCGATGCTTTTTGGGCGCAGCCCAATAGCCCGCTGCCTGCCGCCCAGCAGGCGGCGGCCGCGCTCAATGACCTGCATCAGCGCTACGACGACGTGTTGCTGCCGGAGGCCTGGGGCCAAAACCTGGCCGCCGAGCGGGCCATCCTCATCACCACGGGCACCAAGTGGTGGCGCTTCCTGAGTGGCGACTATCGCCGCGCCCGCCGCCAGCTGCAGCAGCTTTGGAGGGGGCCGCTGCCCAATTCTCCCAGTGAGGTAGTCGCCGCCATCGATGCGCTGCATGAGGCTGCACGCCACGCCCAAACCCTGCGCGAGGTGAGCCCGGTGGCCGGGCGGCTACTCGGCACAGCCTGGCGGTCTGAGGCCTCTGACTGGCCTGCGCTTTTGAAAGTGGCTGACTACTTGAGTGCTACGCACCAGTTGCTGGCGCAGCAGCGTCTGCCAGTGGCACTACTGGCCTACCTCGCCGCCGACCCTAGCGCGGCCGCCGTGCCCGCGCCGCTAGCCGCGCTGGAGTCGGCTTTGGCGCAGCACGCGCAGGCGCTGCAAGAAGTTATCGCCGCTGGCCAGTCTGGGGGCAGCCAGGAATTACCCGCGCAACTCGCCGCCGAGCCCTGGGCTGCCCAGGCTAGCACCGTGGCCGCTTGGGTAGCCCGCACGCCCCAAGCCCCTGACGTAGCCGCCCGATTGGCTGCTTATAAGGCATCATTTGCTGTTTATGCTGCTGCTAAGCAGTCTATTGAAGCAGCGTTGCCAGCTAATGGTTACGCTTCTGTTTTTGGGCTGGAAAGCGACTGGCAAAGCCAGCCGTTTGCGCGTCAGCTAGCACTTTTGGGTGCCTGGGTGGCGGCTACTCCCCAGCCTCAAGCCATTGCGCAAGCCTCGCGTGCGGTGGAGGAAACGCTAGTCGCGCAGCTCGCAACCGGGCAGGCACTGCGCGAGGCGCTGGCCCTGGATGAAGCCCGCCGTTTCGGCGCGGCCGGGCCATTGGTGGCGCAGCCGTGGGCCGACCAAAGCACCTTACTAGCTGCTTGGCTAAGCGATTTGCCGGCGCTGCAACTCGCCATTGAGTGGAATAATGTGGCCACCGTGGTGCGGGCTGAGGGCCGGCCCGAGCTATTGCCCCTGGCCGAAACCTGGCCCGGTGCGGCCCGGCATTTGGTGGCGGCCGTGCGCCAAACCTGGCTCGAATACTTGCAGCGGCTCGCCTACACGCAGTTTCCGGCGCTGCCGCAGTTCGAGCGGGCCGGGCACGAAGATGCCGCCGCGCAGTTTCGGGCGGCCGACCGTGCCAGTTTGGTGTACAACCGCACCCGCGCCATGACGCGGCATTATGAGAATTTGCCCAACCCATTGTCGCCATTGGCAGGCGGGCAGATGATGTTCATTAGGCATGAGTTTGCCAAAAAAAGCCGCCATGTACCTATTCGTAGATTAATGCTGGAGGCCGGGCGGGCTGTGCAGGCCATCAAGCCCGTATTTATGATGTCGCCGCTTTCGGTGGCCAGCTTTCTGCCGCCCGGCGCGGTCGAGTTCGACCTGATAGTCTTTGACGAAGCCAGCCAGGTAAAGCCGGTAGACGCCCTGGGCGCGGTGGCGCGGGGCAAAAAGCTGGTGGTAGTGGGCGACTCAAAACAGCTGCCGCCCACCAGCTTTTTCGATTCGCTGACCGGCACCGGCGAGGACGCCAACGAGGAAAATGTAACGGCCGATATCCAAAGTATTCTGGAGCTGTGCAAGGCCCGCCAGATGCCCGAGCGGATGCTGCGCTGGCACTATCGCTCACTACACCAGTCGCTTATCGCGGCCTCCAATCATTTGTTCTACGAGGATAAGCTGGTGATTTTCCCGAGCCCCGGCGGCAAGGGGCAGCTGGGGCTGGTGTACCATTACCTGCCCACCACCTACTACGAGCGCGGCACCACCCGTACCAATCCGCAGGAAGCGGCGGCGGTGGCGGCGGCCGTGCTGCACCACGCCCGCACCACGCCCAAACTCACGCTGGGCGTGGTGGCCTTCAGCACGGTGCAGCGCCAGGCCATTCAGGATGCGCTCGAAATCGGCCGCCGCCAGCACCCCGAAACGGAGGCATTTTTTGCGGCGCATCGGCACGAGCCGTTCTTTATCAAGAACCTGGAAAACGTGCAGGGCGATGAGCGCGACGTAATTCTCATCAGCATCGGCTACGGGCGCACCAAGGATGGCTACCTCACCATGAGCTTTGGCCCCCTGAATGGCGAGGGCGGCGAGCGCCGCCTCAACGTGCTGATAACCCGCGCCAAACAGCGCTGCGAGATTTTCACCAACCTCACTGCCGACGACCTCGACCTGAGCCGCACCCGCGCCAAGGGCGTGGCCGCGCTCAAAACCTTCCTCAATTTTGCCCAGCACGGCCGCCTCAACCAAAACGAGGAAACCGGCCGCGAAACCGAATCGCCCTTCGAAGATGAAGTGTTTCGGGCGCTCACGGCGCGGGGCTACACCGTGCGGCCGCAGATTGGGAGCCAGGGCTTTTATGTTGATTTGGCGGTAGTTGACCCCGACCAGCCGGGCCGCTACGTGCTGGGCATCGAGTGCGACGGGGCCATGTACCATAGCGCCCGCTCGGCCCGCGACCGCGACCGCCTGCGCCAGCAGGTGCTCGAAGCCGTGGGCTGGCGCCTGCACCGCATCTGGAGCACCGACTGGTTTCGCGACCCCGCCCGCGAAACCGACCGCGCGGTGGCCGCCATCGAAGAGGCCCGCCGCCTCGCCGCCCTCGACGAGCCCGACGAAGTAGAAGAAGTAATTGCCGAAGCCGCACCAGCCGGCCTGGCGCGTGAGGAGCCCACCGAACTCACCGACCCGGCCGCCGCCACGCCCTACCAGCTCGCCAAGCTGCCCGATACCATTGGGCAGCAGGAGCTGCACCTGCATCCGGTGGGTTTGCTGGCCCGCTGGGTGGCCGAGGTGGTGCGCATCGAAACGCCCGTGCACCCCGACGAAGTGGCCCGCCGCCTGGGCCTGGCCTCCGGGGCGGCGCAGGTGGGCCGGCGCATGCGGGCTAGCGTAGAGTCAGCTATTAAGCTGGCAATCAAGCTGGATACGGTGCGGCAGCAAGACGGCTTTTTGTGGAATGCGATAACGGCCGATGCAGAAGTGCCCTTGCCCCGCGACCGGAGCGCGCTGCCGACCGCCTCGCGCAAGCTCTCGCTCATTGCGCCGCAAGAGCTGGCCCAGGCCGTGCTGCAAGTGGTGCGCCAGAGCTTTGCCATCGAGCGCGAAGCCGTGGCTAGCCCGGCGGCCAAGCTGTTCGGTTTCAGCCGGCTAGTGGGGGAGGAGCCCCGCCTGCTGTTCGAGGCGGCTATCAACCAGCTTATCGAAGCGCAGCAGCTAGCCGATACCAACGGCGTATTGCGGCTGGTGGAGCAGGAGGGGTAGGATGGTCAATTCTAAAAACGATAAACCGTCGTTGCTATGAAAGCCTTGTTTTTCAGCTTCTTATTAGCAATGCTGCCGCTGGCCTTCGGCTTTTGGGTAAACGAGACAGCCCCGCACGCCCCCACCAAAACCTACGTGCCCACCCGCTGCACGCGCTACTGCACCGCCCACGGCTGCCGCCACGCCACGCGGGCCAATAGCCCGGTGTATTTCCGGCTGCGGCCGCTATATGTAGCCACGGTGGCCGGGCTGGCAGCGGGCGGCTGGGGTCTTTATGCGGTGGCCAATATTGCCCTTTACCTCATTTTCATCCCCGGTTTGCTTATGTGGCTAACCTATGGGGCGTTGCGAAATATGCAGACCATTCGGCAGCTTAAAACCCAGCCATGAGCACACTTACGCACTTGCTGGCCCGATTTATACACTTCGCCTTTTGGTACTGCTGCGACTTTATGATAAACTTCGGCAACCTCACGCATAGCTCTTACAGCGAGGCTAACACGTGGGTATTGCTCGTGCTCATTCCGGGGCTGTTGGCACTGCTGATTGGGGTGCGGGTGGCGCAGTGGTTTCGGCTGCGGCAGCTGCGGCGGCGGTAGCTACCTGGGCGCTCCCTTACCGCTCCGACAGCACCGGCACCGCGGTCAGCAGCACGCGGGTGGTGAGCAGCTGCTGCTGCGCCAGCGGAAACCGGCCGGCGTAATGGAGGTCGCCATACGGGGTGTTCAGCAGCTCAACGAAGCCGGTGGTGGCGGGCGTAGCGGGCGCGTAGCCCAGCTCGAAGTACAGGGGGCGCAGCACGGGCGTGCTGCGCATAGGCCGGCTTTGGTACCAGGTGAAGGGCACCAGGGGCTGGGGCAGCCGCACCACCTCGGCCAAGGTGGTGCCGGAAGCCACCAAGCTCAGGCCGGGCACGTAGGGGCGCTCCACCTCCTGGTTGGGGGGCACGGCCACCTGCGCTTTGCCCACCACCACGCGGTCGGAAGTCAGCACCACGTTGACGGCGTTGGGGTCAGTGTCAAACACGCTTTCTGCCCCGAGGCGGGTTAGCCGGTTGAATAAATACACGGGCTGCTCCGACGCATTAAGCAGCTCGTAGTGAATGGTTAGCATCGAATCGCTGCCGAGTGTTGCCGTGGCCGTGAGCGTAAGGGGCAGAGGTGCTGGGCTCATAAAAATCGAGAAATAAAACTAAGCTGTGCAAAGTAATTAGCCTGCCCAAGCGACAACCAGTAGTCTGCCTTCGATAAGCTACTGGCCGGGCGGCGCAACCCCGCTTAAGGTACGCCGCTTGTAGTTGGCTACCGCCGGGACCGCGGCCCCCAAAGGCAACGCGCCACCTCAAAGGTGCTACGCCACTGGCTCGCCCGGCCCCTGCAATGCCGCCAATAAGGTGGCTCCCACCGGGCTGCCCCAGCCGGTGCAGGCGTCCCAGCCCGGCCCGGCCGAAAAAGCGCCGTTGTTGCCGCTCACGATGTCGCGGGTCACGCCCTTGCCCACCAGCGAGCCATAAAGCAGCGGGTTGAGAAAGCCCACTGGCTTGGCCAGTTTTTGGTTGAGTAGTGCCAGTAGGCCAGCCCACAGCGGAGCCACGGCGCTGGTGCCGCCAATCACCAAGTCTTGGCCATCGACGCGCACCTGGTAGCCAGTGTTGGGGTCGGCGTCGCCGGCCACGTCGGGCAGGCCCCGGCCAGCCTTGGCGGCGGTGGGCAGCTTGAGCGACTTTTGGTAGGCGGGCACGGGGAAGTGCGCGCTGAGGCCGCCGCCCGTGGCGCTGTCGGTGCCCTCATTCCAAACCACTTCGCTGCTGATGGCGGTGCCATTGGCCGTGAGCTTGGTGCCGCCGCAGGCCAGCACATAGGGGCTGCTGGCCGGAAAGTCGGCATTGGGCTTGCCCCCGGCCACGCCGTCGGCCGAGCCATTGTCGCCGGCGGCACAGCACACCGTCACGCCCAGCAGCGCGGCGGCTTGGAAGGCTTGGTCGAACTGGTCCATGCTTTGGGCGGTCCAAGTCGATTCGGGGCCGCCCCAGCTGATGGATATGATACTGGGCTTGTTGGTTTTATCGTGAATGGCGGTAGTTATCGCGTTCAGAAAACCCTGCGAGGTATTGGGCGCGAAGTACACCACAATTTGGGCCTTTGGGGCCACGGCGGCGGCTACTTCAATGTCGAGCAGCACCTCGCCATCGGCGCTGTTGGCGTTAGTGGGCTGGTTGCGGGCACCGTTCACGCTCACCACCTTCACGGTGGGCACGGGCAGTTTGAGGCCGGTGAAGTAGGTCGTTAAATCCTGGGGCTTGAAGCCGCCGCCCAACTCGATGATAGCAATGGTCTGGCCGGTGCCGTCGAGGCCAGTCGGAAACTGGTACAACTTAGCTAGTTGCGGTGGGGTAAAGGCCTGGGTGGCCGCGTGTGCCACTATCGCCCCCGTGCCCACGGGCGGGCGCACCTGAAAGTGTGCCTCGGCCTGCGGCCGGTCGTCGAGCCCAAATACGCCCTGCACGATGTCGCCCAGCGGGGCGGGCACGGTCACGGCCCCAGTGCGGCCCCGGTAGGTGCCCTCGGGGTAGCTGTACTGGTGCAGCTGGGTGCCAAAAGCGGACTCAAACTCGGCGGCGGTGCCGGCCAACTGCACGCTGCGCTCGGCCACGCTGGTGTGCGTCACTACCAAGCCGTGCGCCCGCGCAAAATCGGCTACCTGCTTGATATCGTGCGGGTCAGCGCCGTAGTGCTGGTCCAGTTCCTCGCGGCTGAGGTAGGTGCGCTGCTGGGGCAATACATCGGCCAGGGCGCTGGTGTCGGGCGACGTTGGCAGCGGCGTTTTGGAGCGCAGGCGCACGGTTACTTCCAGGTGCTCGTTGGGCAGCGGAGTGTGCAGGCGCTGGGCGTGGGGCAGGGGCGTGCGTTCGCTGCCGGGCACGGCTATGCGGGGTTGGGTATCGGGCATGGGAGGGGCGAAATGAGGGTGGTGGCTGGCGACTTCCTGCTAACCGTCTACGCAAATAAAGTGCGTCGGATGGTTACAGTGGTTATGGAAGTAAAAATTTGATAATCAAATTTTTAATCTTCATTTTTGCTTCATTATGAGGCAATTGTAGACATAAGTTCATACTAGCTGCGACTACCTAGTGTGAGCTTTTCAGCAAAGCATATCTGAGCCTTTCAACAAAGTAGCCCACCCTAGTTTGCCGGACCTTTGCCCTGTACTTAACCCTCAGCAACTCATGCCTAACATCTGGTTTATTACCGGTAGCTCGCGCGGCCTCGGCCGGAGCCTCACCGCCGCCGTGCTCGCCCACGGCGACCAAGTAGCCGCCACCGCCCGCCGCCCCGAGCAGCTCGCCGACCTCGTGGCCGAGTACGGCGACCGCATTCTGCCGCTGGCGCTCGATGTAACTAACAACGAGCAGATTACTCAGGCCGTGGCCGCCGCCGTGGCTTACTTCGGCCGCCTCGATGTGGTGGTGAACAACGCCGGCTTCGGCATTACGGGCGCGGTGGAGGGCTACACCGAAGAGCAGGTGCGCAGCCAGCTAGAAACCAACCTCTACGCGCCCATTGCCGTGACGCGGGCGGTGCTGCCTTACTTGCGGCAGCAGCGCAGCGGCCACATCCTGCAAATCAGCTCGATGGGCGGGCGCGTGGGCAACCCCGGCGTGGCTATTTACCAGGCGGCCAAGTTTGGGCTGGGCGGCTTTAGCGAAGCGCTGGCCAAGGAAGTGGCGCCGCTGGGCATCCGCGTGACGTGTGTGGAGCCGGGCGGCTTTCGCACCGACTGGGCCGGCGACTCTATGACCTACGCCCCCGAGGTGCCCGGCTACGAAACCACCGTTGGCCCCCGCGTGGCCATGTTTCAGAGCGGTAGCTTCGAGCCGATGGGTGACCCCGATAAGGCGGCCAAAGTCATGATTGACCTGGTGGCCAGCCCCGCGCCGCCCGTGCATTTGCTGCTAGGCAGCGAGGCCGTGGCCATCACTGAGTTTGCGGAGGCGGCCAAGCACGCCGAGCTGGATAAGTGGCGTTCGGTCAGTGTTTCTACCGACCGCGACGGGGTAGTAAATTTTCTGGAAACGGAAGCTGGCAAGCGATATCTAGGGCAAGAGTAAGAGCGGCTGCCGAGCGGCGATGGGTGGAAAGCGCTTGTCATTGCGAGGAGGCACGACGAAGCAATCGCATCAAGACGAGCGGTTCGGGTACCAGTTAGGTGCGATTGCTTCGCTACGCTCGCAATGACAATCGTTTTTTATAAAATCAATACAATCAAGACCTTATGTTCACCCGCCCGGAAGCGCCCAAGCGGCCCCGCATTCTCTATTCCTGCTACACCAACCACAGCCTCGAGGGCGAGCAGTTTGTGCCCGAACACGTATTCAGCTACCAGCTGGCGGGCACGCTGCTGCTGCACGATGGCACCAAAAACCACGCGCTGACCGAGGGCACATTTCGATTTTTGAAGCGCAACCAGCTGCTTAAATTCAACAAACAGCTCTCCGCAAGCGGTGATTTTAAGTCGCTGTCCGTGTCGTTTGACCAAGAGATGCTGCGCGCTTTCAGCCTCGACTATGGCTACCAAGCTGAAAAGCAAGCGCCCGGCCCCGTCGTGCTCGACCTGCCGCCCAATGCCCTATACCACAGCTACCTGGCCTCACTGCAACCCTACCAGCAGCTAGCGCAGCCCGGCAATGCCCCGCTGCTGGCCCTGAAAGTGCGCGAGGCCCTGCTGCTCTTGCTGCAAGCCAGCCCCGAGCTAAAAGACGTGCTGTTCGATTTTACCGAGCCCGGCAAAATTGACTTGGCCGCTTTCATGCAGAAAAACTTTCGCTTCAACGTGGCCCTCAGCCGCTTTGCCTACCTCACGGGGCGTAGCCTGGCCACGTTCAAGCGCGATTTTGAGAAGCTATTTCAGCTGTCGCCGAGCCGCTGGCTGGTGCAGCGGCGCTTGCAGGAAGCGCACTACCTGCTAACCGAGCAGGGCAAAGCACCCTCGGAAGTGTACCTCGAAGTTGGCTTCGAGGATTTATCTCACTTCTCGTTTGCCTTTAAGAAGAAATATGGCTTGGCCCCGTCGCGCCTCTAAAACGCCCCGGCCAGTTTTCGCGGCAATGTGCAAGGCGGCGGCCCTAGCTCTCCAAACGCCGTGCGGCTGCCCGAGCCACCTAGCTGAACGGCTCTAGTGTGGCGACTCAACAGCAGTAGTGCTCATCTACCTGCTGATAGGCTAGTTAGTGCCTAAGGGATGCTGGCTGGCCCAGGTAGCCGCCTGGGTTGGCCCCGCCATGAAGGCCTGAAAAGCAGATTTGGGGAGTTTACCGGCTTTCTGTTGTACTTCTCTAATAAACAAGCAAATAAAAATTAAATGATTGAGCTTTAGTTTGTTTGCTCCTAAAGTCAATGAAAATTTGGTTAAGCACTATTGCATTTTTTATATAAAATTAGGTGCTGTGAAAAGAGCGTAGATAATTTTGTCTACTTCGAATTATACCAATCTGGTATAATTCGAAGTCAAAACATCATTCCTTCTACCCTTCCTCCCTTTTTATGCGCCAAACATGCAATTTGTTAGCAATTTTTACGCTGCTGCTTATCGGCAGAACTGCCTACGCCCAATACACCTTTGAAGACAATAAATTAGGGCCATACTCACAATCTTTTGATGACATGGGTACCGGCAATGTACTATTTAACGCTGATGGTACTTGCGCAAGCCTATCTGGTATTATTGTGGGATATAACGCCGGTAGTTTCGTGCGAGTACCTGACTTGGTAGCCAACAACGGCTCAAACTCTGCTAGCGCGGCCTACAACTTCGGCAGCAACGGCGCAGGCGACCGGGCACTGGGCGGCATCGCGGGCGGCCCGGCCGGCAACCGGGGCACGGGCTACATCTCGGTGCGGCTGCGCAACAACTCCAGCAAGACCATCAAAAACCTGGACGTGCGCTATGCTATCGAGCAGTGGTACAACACGGCGCAGGCCACCGACGCATGGTTTCGGGCCGCGTACCGGGTGTACCGCGCCGGCACCGGCAACACGCCTTTCACCAACAACGATATCGTGCAGGCCACGGGCTCTAATAGCTGGAAAGCCGTACCAACGCTCGATTTGCAGGTGCCGGCCACTGGCGGCATTCTGGGCCAGGTCGATGGCAACTCGAGTACTTACCGGCGCACGGCCCAGTCGCGGCTGCTGGGTGTAGACCTGGCAACGGGCGATGAAGTGGTTATCCGCTTCGACTACGTGTTCAGCTCCGATACCAATGGCAACGGCATCAGCCTGGATGACATCGTTATCTACCCCGAAACCAACATCTTGTATTCGAGCACTACCGGTAAGCTTGACAATACGGCTACCGGCACGGGGGCTACTTGGAGCCAGGCTGCCGACGGCAGCAGCCCGGCCTCGACCATCAATTTTAGCACGCCCAACGTAACGTACTACGTGCAGGGCACCAACACGACCTCGCGCCTGAACGGCAACTGGCAGGTGCTCGGCGAGGGTTCGCGCGTGGTAGTGGGCACCGATGCCTCGCCCGCTACCCTGTACCTGGCCCCCGGCGACCAGCTGACGGCGACCGTCGATGTAGCCAAAACCTCGACGCTGGCTTTGGGCTGCACCCCCGCTAGCCTCACGCTGGGCACGCTGGCCGCGGGCAGCACCGTGCGGTATACAACTGATGTGGCCAGCACGAGCCAAGCGGTGTTGCCCGCTACCTATTCCTATCTTGAGTTTAGCGGGGCCAGTGCCAAAACCCTAGGCGGCCACCTAATGGTAGCCAAAGGCCTGACTCTAAGCTGTGTTAGTAGTGCCGCTCCGCAGGCGGTGCTGCTCGGCGACTACAACCTGACGCTGCTGCGCAATGCCACCCTCAGCCGCCCCAACGGCGGCCAGGTAGTGACCAACGGCACCGGCGAGTACCGGGCCACTGTGGTAGGGGCCGGCACGGGCACCACCACTACGGCCGTGCTTTTTCCCGTGGCCGTGTCGGCCGCGGCGGCCGATTACCTGCCCGTGTCGATTACGGCGGGCATGAGCAGCCAGGGCAATGACCTGGACGATACCTATCGGGTGCGCGTGCTAAACGGCGTGTACCGCACGTACTCGGCCGCCGGCGTTGGCTCGAACCCCAGCACTAGCCTTGCCAACGTGAACAACACCTGGCTTATCAGCCACGAAACCAGCACCCCGGTGTCGGCCACGCTCAAGATGGGCTGGGCCGCCGGCCGCGAGGGCAGCAAGTTTGTGAGTGCCAGCAGCTTTATCGACCACTACGACTCGGACAAAAACGTCTGGGATGCCGTGGCTGCCAACAGCAGCTACCAAGGCACTGACAACGGGCAGAAAGTGGTGCAGCGCACAAACGTCGGCAAGTTTTCGCCCTTCGCCGTTACCTCCAACCCGGCCGGCCCGCTGCCGGTAACGCTGCTGGCCTTCGAAGCCCAGCGCACGGGTACCACGGTAGCGTGCACTTGGGCCACGGCCAGCGAGCAGCACAACGACCACTTTGTAGTGGAGCGCAGCCTCGACGGAGCCAACTTTCTGGCCCTGGGCACGGTGGCCGGCCAGGGCACTAGCGTGGCCGCGCACACCTACACCTATGCAGATGCCCAGCCAGTGGCCGGGGTGGCCTACTACCGCCTGCGGCAGGTAGATACCGATGGCACCGCCACGTTCTCGCCGGTAGTGGCCGTGCAGGGCGGCGAGGCGCTGCGCACCGCGGCCATCGCAGCCGTGCCTAACCCCAGCACCGGCCGGTTTGCCCTGCTCACTAGCTTTGGCACGGCCACCCGCCTGCAAGGCAGCGTGGTGAATATGCTGGGCCAGCACGTATTGACGGTAGATGAGCTGGTGCCCGCCGATGCCGCTAGCCTGCCGCTCGACCTGAGCGCGCAGCCCGCCGGGGTGTACCTGGTGCAGCTGCTGGGCCCGGCTGGCCCGGTATCGCTGCGCTTGCTGAAGCAATAAAAAGAGAAGTAAAAATTAAAAATGCGGAAGTAAAAATTGGCCCTATCATCGGTCAATTTTTACTTCCGCATTTTTAATTTTTAATTCACCCTTCGCATGGCTCCTGGCGAAACCGCATTCGTTACTTTCCGCCTGCACGGCACCATTCCGGCCGCCACCGCCCGCGAGCTAAAGGCCGGGCTGCGCCAGGCCCACGAGGCCGGCACCGACCACCGACGCGCCCAAAAAGCCTTCTTCGCCAAGTTCGATGCCGTGCTCGACCGCATGCCCACCGGGCTGCGGTATTTTGAAAGTGAGCAAATGGCCGACGTGCTGGCCGGCGAAATTATGATGCTGGAAGAAACGGGCTTTGTGGTGCACGGCTTTGCGATTCTGCCCAACCACGCGCACCTGGTGCTGCACCTGCCCGCCAGCAGCCGGCTGTCTTTTGCCCCGGCCATCGACCTGTTGCACCAGCGCACTGAGCAGCTGTGCCGCCGCCTAGTGCGCCCCAAGCTGCCACCCGAGGCTCCTTTCTGGCAAGTAGGCTGGTTTGACTACCCGGTGGCCGATGCAGCCGAGCTGGCCCGCATCGTAGCCTACGTGCGCGGCCAAGCGCGGCAAGCCGGATTGGCGCAACGTTTTCAGGCGTGGCCTTATGTGAATGAGTAAATTGGTGAATGACGGCTACGCCCGCCAAAATAATGACCATGCCCAGCGCGTGCCAGCCATTAAACGCCTCGCCATCGAGCGCGCCCCAGCCCAACGCCACAATGGGAATGAGGTAAGTGCTGGAAGATGCAAACAGCGTAGTAGAGCGCTGAATAAGTATATTAAACAGCACCGTAGCCACCGCCGTGCTCAGCGTAGCCAGCAGCGCGATGTAGCCAAATGCCGTCCACGCGCCCGGCACCGTGGCCAGCTTGTGCACAAAGCCCGTGCCCAGCAGCAGATACGCCAGCGCCGGCCCCCCGATAAGTAGGAGCAGCAGCGACGTTACCGCCATCGGCGTCATGTTGTGCAGGCGGTGCTTGATGACATTGACGCTGAGGCCGTAGCCCACCGTGGCCGCTACGATGTAGAGGCCATACCAGGCATTGCCCGCGCCGCTGGGGGTGGCTTCGTTCCCGCCGCTACCGCCCAGCAGCATCAGTACTACCGTGCCCGCTAGGCCCAGCCCGATGCCCAGCACCCGCAGCCCCGTAAGGCGCTGCCCAAAAAGCAAGGCGCCCATCAAGAGCGCAAACACCGCCGTGAGAGCATTGAGCACGCCCGCCAGCCCCGAGGCCAGCCGCGTTTCGGCATAGGCAAACAAAAAAGCCGGGATGAGCGTGCCCACCGTGCCGCTGAGCGCCAGCCACTTGAGGCGGCTGCGCTCGACGCGGCCCACCTCGCGCACGGCAAACGGCAGCAGCAGCAAAGCGGCCACCGTTACCCGCGTTGCGCCCAGCTCCATGGCCGAAAACACCACCAAGCCCTTCTTCATCAAGATAAACGACGTGCCCCAGATGAGCGATAGCACCACTAGCAGCACCCAGGCCGAAGTGGGCACCGCAGCAGCTGAGGCAGTAGCCACCTCGGGCGCAATGGCCACTGCCGGCGGCACGGCTGCCGCCAGGGGGGCAGCACTAGAGTGAGCGGGTGGTGGCGTGGCGAGGTGAGGGGGCATCTAGCAAAATTACGCCCGCCTGCCTTGGCCCGGCGGGGTGGGCGGGCGTAACCCCGCTCCGTCAACTGCGGTAGTAAGCAGCTATGACCCATCTAAAAAGCCTCTTGCTCGTGGCGGCGCTGCTGCCGCTGGCCCATTTTGTGGCCGCCCAGAAGCCAGTGCCCACCACCACCCTAGCCCAAACGCTACGCGCCAATCGCTCGCAAAAGCGCATTCTGCTGGTGGGTACCCCCGCAGCAACGCAGCCGGAGCTATTGCAGCAGAAAAAGCTGCTCGCTACGGCCGGCCCCGAGCTCAAGGAGCGCGACTTTTTGGTGTTGCAACTGCTTTATGGTCAGCTCACGCCCGCCGACCGCCAGTACTGGACGCAGGAGTTAAAGCAGTCGCTCACGCAATTTTCGGTGGTGCTCATCGGCAAAGACGGCGGCGTGAAGCGCACCGAAACCAAGCCACTCGCCCCGGCCGACCTTTTTATTACAGTCGATAAAATGCCTATGCGGCAGCAAGAAGCACAGCGGCAAAGAAAATAAAGCTTCCTCATTGAAGGCTCTACGACTCCTATTTGCTAAGATTTCTTAACCCAAGTTGCGGGCTAGTGGCCGACTTGGTCTAGGGTGTGGACAAAGATGAACAAAGCCAGCTTGAGCACAAATCCGGCTGCCGTGACAGCGTGAATGTGTTTGGGAAAGCGGGCAGTGAGTTGGCTGAAGGTGGTTTCCACTCCTTTGCGAAAATGCTGCAGTAGAAATTGCTGAGCCGGTGAGTGGGGCCGCTTGCTAGTGGCTTTGCGGGCTGTAAACTGCTGCCCGCCGGTCGCCTCAGCCAAGAGGTCTTCCAACACATAATCGGGGTAGGCGTTGTCGGTGTAGCGCAGGCTGCCATCGGGCAAATCCACGGCCATGGCCCGCAGGCCGGTAATGTCAGCTTCGCTGCCCGCATGAACATAGAATTCGACCGGCAACCCGTCACTAGTGATAATGACTTGCACCTTAAAACCGTAGAACCACTGCCGCTTACTGGCCGAACGGCCCCGGTACGCCTTGCCCGTCAAGAGCTTACAGCGGGGGATGCGAATGTTTTGACACACGGCCACGGGGAAGGAGTCAATCACGTAGCGGGCCTCGGTATGCAGTTCTTTCAAGAAGTGGCCGCAGGTGGCGAATAAGGCCAGCAGCGTGTCGCTCAGCCGATGCAGGCGGCGGGTGAAACCGTTCTTGTCGAGTCGGTTTTGTCCCCAATGCTGCTCCATATAGTGACGCCCCCGCGTAAGATTACCGCCGAAGAAGCGGGCGGCCACGAGGGCCGTAGTGAGCACCTGCGCGTCGGAAAGGCGCCGGCGCGGGTCGGCCAGCAGTGGGCGCACTGGGCGAGTGAGGGTGAGCAAATCGTCCAGGAAGCAGTACATTGCAACGGTCTGTTCGCGCATGGTCAGCGGTAGGTTGGGAGGTCAGATACCCAACCCTAGCCTGTTCTTGCCGAACAGACTTTTTTATGTCCCACCTATTCCGCAACTTGGGTTTCTTAGTCTACCACAAGGGCGTCGCTGACCGCTGGTATATACGCTAATCCCACTTTGCGCAGGGCAAGGAGCAGCAAGGTCGCCACTAACGTCGCGCCTAACCGCATAGCCGAAGATACAGCTAAGTTATTATTAGCCAAAATAATGAACTGCCCCAGATGAGCGAACTGGCCACCGCCCAGGTCGGCAGGGCCCCGCTGGTGGTGGGCGGCGTAGCTACTGCCTCGGGAGCCAACACTATAGTGAGTAGTAAGCAGAGGGAAAATAGCTGAATGGTAGTTGGCGGGTATGCGAAAAAGTTACGCCGCTGGTTAACAAGGAGGTAACATGCCACTTGAAGCAATTGATAATGATAAGCTATTAAGCAGATGCTGATTACCTCTCCTTATCTGCTCCTTAGCATGTTATAGGCTTAGAGCTAATTGCGCACTGTCTGTTGAAGCATAGCGCACCCCTACTGCCGGAATACAGGTAGAACAATAATGTGCAGCGACTAAATAATTATAACTATCTTTGCTAGTAAAAAGTAAAATATTTGTTTATTAGGGTGTTAAGCATTTGGTATTGTTGAGGGTTCAATTGGAATAACTGGCTTGTTTAAAGCTTGATTTTTGAAAGATAAATACTATTTGTGAAAGAAAATCTACTCACCAGTAAGTTTCAATTTAATCTGGAAGCTCTTCGCGGCTTCGCGGCTACTGTCGTTCTTTTTACACATTGCCTGGCGTTTTCTACTATCCTTAATGGCGTAGAGCAGCGCCAGGGTCTCTTAACGTATGCGATGCCAGGCCACTTAGCGGTGCTGGTGTTCTTTATTCTGTCAGGCTACGTGATAGGCCTCACTGTAAAAAACTTAACCTGGCAAGGCACTGGGGCCTACCTCAAAAAGCGGTTTCTGCGCCTATATCCCATCTATTTAGTGGCGCTGGTCATCACCCACAATCAGTACTCGGTCATCCAGGTTTTTGCCAATCTGACGTTTCTGCACCGTGTCCTTGCCGAGCCAATTTATGAAATTGGAGTTAACTGGTCGCTTAATTACGAGGTGTTGTTCTACCTGCTTTTTATTCCGGTATCTATTTACAGACTAAAGCCTACACACGTTTTCATTATTTCGTTAGTGATAGGTCTTTTCTTCCAGTTTGTAGTGCCAGTGCGGCTGCTGGCTATGTATGGCTATGGATTCTGCTTCTGGGTGGCTGGCTTGTGGCTAGCCCGTACCGAGTGGGCACTGCCCCGGCCCAGCTCGCGTTGCACGTTAGGAGGCCTGCTGTTATTGATGCTTGCCTTTGGGGCCCTGAATCCCATCTACTACTTCGCACACGACAAGTTACACCTTGATGAATACCGAGGCCTTACCTCGCCTTATAACCCTGTAGCTCTACTACTCTCAGATTTTGCCTATTTGCCACTAGGCTTGGTGATGATTACGTACTTTACTAATAAGCGTTTGCGCTACAGCCGGCTTCTACTGGCATTTGTACTGGCAATGCCGTTGCTATTTCTATTGCATCAAGGCTATGCTGTCCTGCGGCACCAAGTGGCGCTCACCGACAGCCGGTTTGAGCCTGTCAAGTTAGCAATTGGGTTTTATATACTAGGCTTGGCGCTAGTAGGTATTGGCTGGCTGCGGCCCAAGCTACAAGCCCGGCAGCTACCACATTTTATGGTAGCTACTGGGGCTATTTCTTATAGCTTGTACTTGGTGCATTACCTGATTATAGTGCTGCTTGGTCGAATATCCTTTTTCTCTGGTACCACCGTATCGTTCGTAGGGCGGCTGTTGTGCGTTATCGTTCTGACTATCATTACAAGTTGGGTACTCGAAAGAGTATGGCAACCCTTCGCCATGCGGCAACTGCGCAAGCTCAAATTATTTCAGGAGCCCGCCCTGGCTAGCCACTCAGTGGCAGTTTAGCCCATCAGCACCGCATCGCTGGCCGCTATTTCTTCCAAAATCGCGTACACATCGCTCCCATTCTCGGCATCGACTAGGCGGGTGCGCCACTGCTTGGCACCTTCTAAGCCTCTGAAATAGTGCGCGTAGTGACGGCGCATTTCAAAGATGCCGGCTTTGGGGCCCTTCCACTCCAGGCTTTTATCGAAGTGCATTTTGCACATCGCAATGCGCTCCTCCAGGGTGGGTGAGGCCAGCTTTTGGCCAGTGGCCGCCAACTCTTTAATAAGCAGATTTCTCTTGTTTAACTGATTGATTATAAAATATTTAATCCATTTTATTTCTCAATATTAAAAATTTAGAACCCGTTTGTATTCTGTTGATATAATATAAATTTTTATAATTCATATACTTATATGTAATGAGTAGCAGCCCATTTGGTAAGATAATTATTCATAATTTTGACAGCCAAATTTTGCAACGCCTGTAATTAGAATAATTATCCTTATGCTCTTCAATTCTTTTGAATTTCTTATTTTCTTTCCAGTCGTTACTATTCTTTACTTTTTACTGCCGTATCGCTTTCGATGGTTTCACTTGCTGGTGGCTAGCTGTGTGTTTTACATGGCGTTCATTCCAGTTTATATTCTTATCCTGCTGATAACTATTGTTATCGACTACATTGCCGGGATTCTGATTGAGGATGCGCAGGGAGCAAGGCGCAAGCTGTATCTATTGATGAGCTTGGTGGCAAATATTGGTGTACTAGCCGTTTTTAAGTATTTCAACTTCTTCGTTGATAACATTAACGGCGTTTTCCAGGCACTGCACAGCCCCACTGTGTTGCCGTATCTGGGTATTATCCTGCCGCTTGGCTTGTCGTTTCACACGTTTCAGGCCATGAGCTATACCATTGAAGTATACCGGGGCCACGAACGCGCCGAACGGCACTTCGGGATTTATACGCTCTATGTCATGTTCTACCCGCAGCTGGTAGCGGGGCCTATCGAGCGGCCACAAAACATCTTGCACCAGTTTCACGAAAAACATCGCTTCGATTACGACCAGGTAACCAGCGGCTTGCGGTTGATGGCCTGGGGCATGTTCAAGAAAGTGGTTGTTGCCGACCGGCTGGCCATTTTTGTAAACCAGATTTATGATGACCCGCGCCATGCGCAAGGGTTGCCGCTACTGGTGGCCACCATCTTTTTCGCCCTCCAGATATACTGCGACTTTTCGGCCTATTCTGAAATTGCACTAGGAGCGGCGCGTGTGATGGGATTTGAGCTGCTGATTAATTTTCGGCGACCCTATTTTGCGCGCAGTATTTCCGAGTTCTGGAAGCGTTGGCACATCTCACTATCTACTTGGTTTCGCGATTACCTCTATATCTCAATGGGTGGCAACCGGGTATCCGTGAGCAAGCGCTACTTCAACCTATTTATAGTATTTCTGGTGAGCGGGTTCTGGCACGGGGCCAACTGGACATTTGTGGTCTGGGGCGCCCTGCACGGCATCTACCTAGTAGTGGGTAGCCTCACGCAAGGCTTCCGGCAGCGGCTCACGGCAGCACTGCCGAAGCGGCTGGACCATATACTCGATATCCTGGTGACATGTGGCCTGGTCACCTTCGCTTGGATTTTCTTCCGGGCCTCATCCATTGCGGATGCTTGGTACATCATCACGCACATGTCGGCCCCAAGCCACGCACTAGAGCGCGGTGCTGATTATTACGGTTTGTCATCAATCAAGGTATTTTATCATAAGCAGGAGTGGGCCTACCTGCTACTGGGCACTGCTACACTCATCACAGTAGAAATGGTGCAGCGGCGCCACAGCTTCAATAGCTTGGTGCTACGACAGCCACTAATGTTGCGCTGGGCGGGTTATTTTGCTATCGTGAGCGCCATTATTTTCTTCGGGGCTTTTGATAAGGTGCAATTTATTTATTTCCAGTTTTGATTCGTTATTAGTAAGTTATGCAGTCTTCTCGAGTAGGTGCACTGTTTTTAAAGTGCTTTGTACTGGCATCTCCCTTTCTATTGATAGTAGCTACCTACCTGTACTTCGACCCAGCACAGATACTGCGACACTACACCGATTTTAACCATCTATACTTGCTGAATCGCGATTTTGTCAGCACGCAAACGTTTATCAACAACAATCCTACGCAGCACTACCAGTCATTTATATTGGGCAACTCGCGCTCCGGCGCTTACCTCACTACCGACTGGGCACCGCATATTCATGACCGACAGCCCTATCATTTCGACGCAGCTGGTGAGTCACTGTCTGGAGTATATGGTAAGATAAAATTTTTGGATAGACAAGGTAATTCTCTGCGTAACGTGCTGATTGTATGGGACCGAACTCTTCTCAAATATACCGGTAATCCGCCCGGCGGTCCCCTTTTTGCTAAAGATAGCCGAGCCTCTGAAAACTCGTGGGCGGAATTTCAAACAGGTTTTTTAAAAGCCTATTTCGCTGACTTCTACTTTATAGACTTTCTTAAGCAAAAGCATACTGAAAAAAGTCCACCTGCTAGTTCGCCAGATTACTACTTTGTGCCGATCAGCAACGATATGCCTATGGTGCACCGCGAAGCTGAAATTCGACAGGATTCATCTGGTTACTATATTCGGCACCTAGACGATTTTAAGCAGAAGCATCTATTGTCTGTTACGGAAGCGGCTCCTACCATTCAGAAGCAGCAACTAGCTGTGATACAGGGAATAGCCGAAGTTTTTCGAAAGCACCATACGAATTATCAGATTATTATTAGCCCTCTACTAGATAAGGTGCCGCTGAATGAGGCAGATGTGCAGGCAATGCAGGCGGTATTTGGCGCTGACCACGTGCATAACTATTCGGGTCAAAATGCGATTACGGAGGACTACCACAACTACTATGAAGCATCGCACTATCGCCCCCATATAGCTCGGCAGATTATGCGTGAAATCTACTCGCCGTCGGTCAAATAGCTACCCCACAAGTACCGCGTCGCTCGCCGCAATTTCTTCTAAAATCGCATACACATCGCTCCCATTCTCAGCATCGACCAGGCGGGTGCGCCATTGCTTGGCACCTTCTAAGCCTCTGAAATAGTGCGCGTAATGGCGGCGCATTTCGAAGATGCCGGCCTTGGGGCCCTTCCACTCCAGGCTTTTGTCGAAGTGCATTTTGCACATCGCAATGCGCTCCTCCAGCGTGGGCGGGGCCAGCTTCTGGCCGGTGGCCACGAAGTGCTTCACCTCCCGAAAAATCCAGGGGTAGCCGATGGCAGCGCGGCCTATCATCACGCCGTCCACGCCGTAGCGGGTCTTGTATTCGAGGGCTTTTTCGGGCGAGTCGATGTCGCCGTTGCCGAAAATCGGGATTTTGATGCGCGGGTTTTCCTTGATTTTGGCAATCAAGCGCCAGTCGGCCTCGCCTTTGTAGAGCTGCACGCGGGTGCGGCCGTGCACCGTAAGGGCCTCGATGCCTACGTCTTGCAGGCGCTCGGCTACTTCCTCCACGTTCAGGGTGTCGTTGTCCCAGCCGAGGCGGGTTTTCACGGTCACCGGCAAATGCGTGTTTTTAACCACGGCGGCGGTCATGGCCACCATCTTCGGAATGTCGCGCAGCAGGGCCGCGCCCGCGCCGCGCAGGGCCACCTGCTTCACCGGGCAGCCGTAGTTGATGTCAATTAAATCGGGCCCAGCCTCGGTGCTGATGGCCGCGCACTCGCCCATGGTGTGCACGTCGGAGCCGAAGAGCTGGATGCCAATGGGGCGCTCATAATCGAACACATCGAGTTTCTGCCGGCTTTTGGCCGCCGCCCGTATCAGGCCCTCGCTCGAAATAAACTCGGTGTACATGAGGTCGGCCCCGTTGGCCTTGCACACGGCACGAAAGGGCGGGTCGCTCACGTCCTCCATGGGGGCGAGTAGGAGGGGGAAATCGGGTAGTTTAATATCGCGGATGTTGGGCACGAGAATAAGTTTTTTAGTGACAGGTATAGGTGGTTGTCCTTGCGAGGAGGCACGACGAAGCAACCTTTCGGTTTGCGTAAGCAATGACGTTGGCCTAAGTTAAAGGAAAGGTTGCTTCGTCGTGCCTCCTCGCAAGGACAACCGGTTCTTCGCACAGGGCAGATAAAGCGTATTGTCTGCCAAACGAAAATTTATTGCGCAAATTTACGCCTTCCCGAACACCCTTGCCCTAATGAAAGGTTTGCCGCCCCGCCCAGTACACCCATTTTTGCAGCTACTGCTGTTAGTAGCGCTGGCGGTGGCGGGCCTGAGTCTGGGGTATTTTGTGGCCCTGGCGGTGGTGCTGGGGGGCTATGGCGTGTCGCTTGCGCAGTTTCAGGACCTGAGCCTGCACCCCGGCCGCTACCCGCAGGCGTGGCCCGTGCTGATGCTGGTGCAGGGCATGGCGCTGGCGGGCGTGGGCGCGGGGGCACTGCTGCTGCCGCTGGTGCTGCGGCAGCCAGTGGCCGGGTACTTTGCCCCGCGCCGGCTGGGGGCGGCTTGGTGGCCGCTGGCGGCGGGCCTGCTCATTCTTTGCCTGGTGCCGGCACTGTCGGGAGTGGTGGCCTGGAATGCGGGCGTGCACTTCCCGGCGGCTTTGCACGATTTTGAGGTGTGGGCGCGGGGGCTGGAGGACCAGGCCGCCGACCTCACCAAGTTTCTGACCAACTTCTCTACGCCCGGCCGGCTGCTGGGGGGCTTGCTGGCCATTGCGGTGGTGCCGGCGGTGGCCGAGGAGTTGGTGTTTCGCGGCGTGTTTCAGCCCAACTTGCAGCGGTGGTTTGGGTCGCGGCAGGTGGGCATCTGGCTCACGGCGGCTACTTTTTCGGCCATTCACTTTCAGTTTTTTGGGTTTGTGCCGCGGTTTTTGCTAGGGCTGGTGCTGGGGTATTTGTATGAGTGGAGCGGCAACATTCTGGTGCCGATGGCCGCGCACTTCACTCAAAATGCCTTTCAGCTCATCTTACTATACCTAGCCCAGGGCCGGCACTTGCCCTCCTCCTTCGACCCCGACGCCAACCAAAGCTTGCCCTGGCCCACCATTCTAGTGTCGGCAGGCCTGAGTGCGGTGCTGCTCTACGCCCTGCACCAGCGCATGACGGCCGCCGCGCCCGCCGAGGCCCCCGCGGCCGGTGTTTCTCCTCCTTCGCTCTAACGGCCTTTTTCCTTTGAACCCTGCCCTCGACTCTGCACCCGCGCCCGACCCTCAGCCCAAAAAAGGACCCAGCAACCTGCGCCTGCGCGCCATTTGGGGGGCGCTGGCAGCAGCCCTGCTCTTTGGCTGCACCTTCGGCGGGCCTATCTCGTTCGGGCTGTTTTTTGCCGCCGTGCAGGCGGTTATGCTGAAGGAGTTTTACCGCATTATGCGGGCTAAAGGCTATCAACCAGCATTTTGGATAGGAATTGTATTCGGTACACTTCTCTTTCTATATGTAGCATTTTTTACGCATCTGGATATCCAGATTGGCAATAAGTATATAGTTGGGGGAGGCATGGTGACAGGAGCGACTGTTTACCCACCGCTTGATGGCAGCCAAGCTACACCGACTCTAGAAGATGCTACTTTACTTGGTAACAATGTTGCTGTTGAGGCCAAAGTGCTGGCTGCCAGTATATATTTTCTGCCAGTGTGGGGTGTATTGTTGTTGGTTGGCCTGCTAATTCGGGAAATAATCCGTTGGCCAAAGGACGAGAATCCGTTTGGCAGCCTGGCAATTACGCTCTTAGGTATTTGCTATGTCAGCATTCCGATGACGCTGTTGAACAATATTGCCCATCACGGCCTGAGTTATGAGCCCCGCCGCGTTTTCTTCCTAGTCTTCCTCATCTGGGCGGCCGATACTGGTGCCTATTTCGCCGGCAAAAACCTGGGCAAGCACAAGCTGGCCCCCAGCATCTCGCCTGGCAAAACCTGGGAGGGTTGGGCCGGCGGGGCACTGCTCACACTCATTGTGGGCGCGGCGGCAGGCTACTTTTTGCCTGATATCCCGCTGAGCCACCGGCTGGTGGCGGCGGGCGTGGTGGCCATCTTCGGCCCGCTCGGCGACCTAGCCGAGTCGATGCTCAAGCGTAGCGCGGGGGTGAAGGACTCGGGCACCTTCCTGCCCGGCCACGGCGGGCTGCTCGATAGGTTTGATGCTTTTTTGCTGGTGCTGCCAGTGCTGGCCTTGCTGCAAGTGCTGGCAGGGTAGGGGCGTAGCATTATTCTGAGGAGCGCGCTGGCTATTTCTTCGAACTACCAGAATCAGCGCGAAATATGGGGTAGGCCCTACGGGCTGCTCAGCCATGTGTGGCAAAGGGGGGAGAAGCCCAAACTCAGCCATAGTAAGGAGGGTGGGCCATGAAAATGGCTTGAACAGAAAAATATTGGCAAGAAAAATGAGGTAAAGGGTCTAAAAAGCAGGAGGCTGCGCCCGAATTAGTAAAAATCCGTCCCGCGGAAGCTGCCGTATCTTTGCGGCGCGTTTTCGTAAGCGCATAACCCTTCCTCCTTCCCACCCACCCTCACCCAAATTTCCCCTCAGATGGCAACCACCACTGTGTACAAAGAGCCCGCCCCTAAGGTCGGCCACACCGAAAACCCGCTTGAGTCCATGATGTCGCGCTTCAATGTGGCAGCCGAAATCCTGGGGCTTGATGACTCTACCTACGCCGTGCTCAAGGCGCCTGATAAGCAGGTAATCGTGAGCTTGCCCGTGTCGATGGACAACGGCGCGGTGCGCGTGTTCGAGGGCTATCGCGTGGTACACAACACGATACTTGGCCCCAGCAAGGGCGGTATTCGCTACGACAAAAACGTAAACATCGACGAGGTGAAAGCCCTCGCCGCCTGGATGACCTGGAAGTGCGCCGTGGTGGACATCCCCTACGGCGGGGCCAAAGGGGGCATCATCTGCGACCCCACCACCATGAGCCCCGGCGAGCTGGAGCGCCTCACCCGCGCCTACACCGTGGCCATGAAAGACGTATTTGGCCCCGACCGCGACATTCCGGCCCCCGACATGGGCACCGGCCCCCGCGAAATGGCTTGGATAATGGACGAATATTCCAAAACCGTAGGCCAGACCTCTTCGGCCGTGGTCACAGGCAAGCCCTTGGTAATGGGCGGCTCGCTGGGCCGCACCGAGGCCACCGGCCGCGGCGTAATGGTATCGTGCCTGGCCGCCATGGGCAAGCTGGATATGAAAGTTGAGGAAACCTCGGTAGCCATTCAAGGCTTCGGCAACGTGGGCTCGTGGACGGCCAAGCTGATGTTTGACAAAGGCTTGACTATCAAAGGTATTTCGGACGTTTCGGGTGCTTACTGGAACGACAACGGCATCAATATCGACGAAGCCATTGCCTACAAAAATGCCCACGGCGGCCGCCTCGACGGCTTCGAGGGTGCCACCCCGATGGACCCCGACGAACTGCTGCTATCGGAGGTAGACGTGCTGGTGCCCGCCGCCGTCGAAGACGTTATCACCGAGCACAACGCGCCCTATATCAAGGCCAAGCTGATTGTGGAAGGTGCCAACGGCCCCACGTCGGCCTCGGCCGACCCCATTATTTATGGCAAAGGCATCTCGGTAGTGCCCGATATCTTGGCCAACTCGGGCGGCGTGACGGTGAGCTACTTCGAGTGGGTGCAAAACAAGCAAGGCTTCAAGTGGAGCCTTGAGATGGTGACCGAGCGCGCCGACCGCATCATGACCGATGCCTTCGAGAAGGTGTACGCTGTGAGCCAGAAATACAATATTTCGCTCCGCATTGCGGCCTACGTAGTCGCCATCGACAAAGTAGCCCAGACGTATAAGTACCGCGGCGGCTATTAGACCGCAGATTCAAACGGATTAAACAGATTTAACGGATACGCCCGCCTGCGGCGGGCTGACGCTGGTTTGGGTGGTTCGTTTGGGTTAGTGTTTAAGGCTAGTTGTACAAATGAGAGGAAGGCGCGGGTCAGTTGGCCCGCGCCTTTCTATTTTTGAGGCGGCAAGGCACGGTAAAGCAGCATAATCTGTCTACCAACCAAGCATACTTACGTAAGTATAAGCGCCACGCCACCCACGCCCAGCTAGCCAGCGCGCCGCAGGCGGGCGTATCCGTTAAATCTGTTTAATCCGTTTGAATCTGCGGTCTGGAAGCCGTTTAATCTGTTTGATTTTGTGATTAAAATACATAAAGAAGGCCGCCGCATCCTGTTCGTGACGCTGCTGGTGCTACTGGCCCTCAACCTGCTGCTGAACCGCTATAACAGCCCAAATGTGGCGTTCAACCGCATTTTTGCGGGTGCTTCGGTTATCGCGTTTCTCACGCTGCTTCAGTTTTTTCGGTCGCCTTTCCGCCGCCTGCTCACTCACGAAGACCTGCTGCTGGCCCCGGCCGACGGCAAGGTTGTGGTAATCGAGGAGGTGTATGAAAACGAATATTTCGAAGCGCCGCGCCGGCAGATTAGCGTGTTCATGTCGCCCATCAACGTGCACATCACTCGCAACCCCGTGTCGGGCATCGTGCGCTACTTCAAGTATCACCCCGGCAAATACTTGCTGGCCTGGCACCCCAAAAGCAGCACCGACAACGAGCGCACGACGGTAGTAGTCGAAAGCGACGCTGGCCCGCTCGTGCTTTTCCGGCAGATAGCCGGAGCCATGGCCCGCCGCATTGTGTGGTACGTGAACGAGGGCGATGAAGTAAGTCAGGGCGAGGAGTTTGGCTTCATCAAATTCGGCTCGCGGGTCGATGTTTTTGTGCCACTCGATGCCGATATTAAAGTGACGCTAGGCCAGAAAGTGAAAGGCGGCGAAACCGTGCTTTGCCAGTTTAAGGGCTAAGTAAAATCGGCACTAAAAAAGCGAGGGCTTTTCCTGTAACAGGAAAAGCCCTCGCTTTTTTAGTGCCTAGCTCAAGGTGCGGCGCAGCACACTGTGCCTTGAATTAGGCTATTAATGCTGCTGCTGCATTTGCTGCACCTGTTGCTCTATCATGTGGCGGGTGGTCGGGTCGTGCATCAAAAGGTAGCTGGCATATAAGAACTTAAGCAGAATGCCCGCGCCCAATACCAGCAGCCAGTTGCGCGGGTGAAACTGATAGGTTTTGATGTAGCGCGGCCAAAACCACCAAACATAGGCAACTACCAAGGGCAGGTTGAGCAGAAAAGGCATGGACACTGTCAGCATCTTCTGCGCAATCAGCCAGCTCATCAGCAAATGGCTGCCAATCAGGTAAAGCGTTACGAAGGCTAGCAGCCCCACAATGGCTTTCGTCCGTTTTAGCTGGTGCAGGTTGAGGGCCAGCAGCACGGCCCCGGCCCCCGGCCACACCATAGCCGACATGATGACAATGCCCGTGGGCGAATACAGGCGAGGTAGCTCCTCTTCCTGGGCCTCGGTAGCGGCCTGAGCGGCGGCAGTAGCCTGGTCTTGCTGCACTACCGCTTCGAGCTGCGGGCGCAGGTCAGCCTCTTCGGGCGCGGGCTGGCCCCGCTGCCGTAGCTCGTCGAGCGCCGCCAGCACGGCCGCCTCCCGATACTGCGCGTAGCCAGCTACGTATTCGCGGAGCGCCGCATCGGTTTTGAGAGCCATTCTGGCTGCGTAGTCTTCCATGGTGTTGGTAATGAGCAAATAACAATGGGCAATGAGCAGTTGCTAGCAGTGGCTAAAGGCACCTGCGGCGAGTCTGCTCATTGTTCATTGCGCATTGTAAAATTGAAATAAAGCCGCGCCCGCCCGGCGTACATCCTCAAACGAATTATAGAGCGGCACGGGTGCCAGGCGGATAACATTTGGCTCTCGCCAGTCAGCGATGATGCCCTGGTCGGCCAGGTAATCGAACAGCTCGCGCCCGCGCTCGTGCACCAGCAGCGACAGCTGGCAGCCCCGCTCGGCCGGGTTGGTGGGCGTAATAATTTCGAGCTTGGTTTTGGGCAAACCCAGCGAATTAATCAAAAACTCGAGGTAGCCGGTCAACTGCTCGCTCTTGGCGCGCAATACTTCCAGGCCGCCCGCCTGCTCAAATAAATCGACGCTGGCCCCGTAGATGGCCAGGGTAATAATCTGCCCGTTAGACACTTGCCAGCCAGCCGCGCCGTGCATCGGCTGGAATCCCTTTTTCATCTGGAAGCGGGCGGCTTGGTCGTGGCCCCACCAGCCGGCCAGCCGCACCAAATCGGGCCGGTTGGCAAAGCGCTCGTGCACAAAAATGCCCGACGAGCCGCCCGGCCCCGAGTTGAGGTACTTATAATTGCACCAGCAGGCAAAATCCACGTCCCAATCGTGCAGGTGCAGCACCACGTTGCCGGCCGCATGGGCCAGGTCGAAGCCCACCATCGCGCCCACCGCGTGCCCCGCCCGCGTGATGGCCGCCATGTCAAAAACCTGCCCCGTGTAATAATTGATGCCCCCAAACAGCACCGTGGCCAGCGAGTCGCCCAGCTCCGCTATTTTGGCTTCAATATCTTCGGTGCGAAGCGTATGCTCGCCCGCCCGCGGCGCTATCTCCACAATTACATCGTCGGGGTTGAGGTTGTGTAGGCGGGCCTGGCTTTCGAGCGCGTATTGGTCTGAGGGGAAAGCGCCGGCCTCCATCAGCACCTTGTAGCGGGTGGCAGTGGGGCGGTAAAACGTAACCAACAGCAGGTGCAAGTTCACGGTTAAGGTGTTCATTACCACCACCTCGTCGGGCTGGGCACCCACTACGTGGGCGGTGGCCTCAGCCAGGGTTTCGTGGTAGGTCATCCAGGGCAGGTCGCCGGTAAAGTGGCCTTCCACGGCCCGTTCTTCCCAGGCCTTAAACTCGCGCTCGGCGGCCGTGCGGGCCGCTTTGGGTAACAAACCCAGCGAGTTGCCGCAGAAATAAGCCACCGGCTGCCCATCGGGGCCTTTCGGAAACAAAAACTCTTGTCGAAAGCGAGCGAGCGGGTCGGCCGCGTCTTGGGCGGCGGCAAAAGCAGGGGAGGAGTCGTAGGCCATAGCTAGAAAAATTATGCAAGTATCGGCACTGCCCGGCCGCCGCCCGGCCCGGCCGCCAGTTAGCGCAGCCGAAAAATATCGAAAACACGCTGGCCTTCAGATAGTACGCGCAACGAATACACGGGTGCCCCCAGCCCATACGGCTGCGGGTGGTAGCGGTAGGTCGTCATAAAATAATCGGCGGGCCCGGTGGGCGAGCGCTGGATAACCAGCCGCGCCCGGTCGGCGGGCGGCAGCAGGTAGCAACTCATTACGTCGGCGGCGGGCAGGTTGGTGCGCACCACAATAACGGGCCGCGCATCGTGGCGCATTATCCACGCCAGGCCCTGCCGGAAACTCAGCCCCCAGTAGTCGGTTTCGTAGCGCAGCTCGGGGTGGCGGCCCGCTAAGGCGTTGAAATACAGATTTTCCAACGGATGCAAGCGCGCCATTGTGCCGGCGGTGCTGGCCAGCGAGGCGGCTACTACCAGGGCCACCCCAGCCTGCCAACCCGCCCGCAGGCGGGCCCCCAGCGGCTGCCAGCGCCACGCGGCCATCAGCCCCCGCAGCGCCAGTAGCAGCAGCGGCGGGTAGGCAAAATATAATTGCCGCCACCCATCATAGAGAACTGATTGAAAGAGTATTACGGCTAAGAAAGGCCCCAGCCCCAGCCCCCACAGCAGCAAGTCTTGCCACTCGCCCGCGGTGGCATAGAGCCGCCAGCCGCGGCGCATTAGCTGCTGCACCAGCAAACCCAGCGCCAGCGCCAGCCCTACCAGGTAAAGCAGCGGCGTGGTAATGCCCAGCCACACCACCGGGTAGTGCCAGGGTAGCGGGTTGGCCGTCGAGATGAGCTGCCCGCGATACAGCAGGTCGCCAAGCCAGCGAAAGTGGCTCATATTGCCCCACGCTTGCCCAAACCGCTCGGCCGGGGCCGCCCATAGGTAGGGCCAGAAAAGGAGCACCAGCAGCGGCAGCAACCCGGCAAAAAGCAGCACTGCGCGGCCCACGCGCAGCCGCTGGTACTCGCCATGCAGTGCCCGCAGCGTCAGCAGCCCTAGCGTAAGCACCGGCACCAGCACGCCCATCAGGCGAATGTCGATGGCCAGGGCGCAAGCCAAGGCGTGCCAGCAAGCCCGCGTCAGGCTAGGCCGCCCCACAAACGCCACCGCCGTAGCCGTAGCTACCAGGTAGCCCGCCAGAAAAACGGCATCCTTACTATTATAAAAAAAATCGGCAAACAGCCGCGGGCTCAGTAAAAGCAGCCCCGCCCCCAGCAGCCCGATGCGCCAGCTGCCCAGCCGCCGCACGGCCAGCCAGTAAAAAGCCACCAGCCCGCCGCAACACACCAGCCACACGCAGCGGTGCCGCAGCCGGATAATATCGCCCATATCGGTGTAGCCAGTCAGCTTTTCGATGATGGCCAGCGGCAACTCCAAGGCCACGCCGTAGTCGCGGTCGGTGTAGTTTTCGAGGCGATTGCGGCCGGTAGCCAGAGTTAGCCTCGCCGCTGCCCGCGCCGGCAGCCAGCCGGGCGGCACCAGCCCGTAGAGGTATACCAGCGAAATCTGCCCACTTTCGCGGCATGAGTCTTCGTCAATAAAGGAGCCGTAATCGGGCACTCGCGCCAGCCCGAGCAGCACCACCAGCCCGAAAAACAACCCCAGCACCGGGCGGCGATAACTATCGGGTAGCCAGCGGGCGAGAAGCGGTAGAGTAGGCAAAGGGCTGAAAACCTATTCGAATAGGAGGCAAAAGCCGATTGTCATGCTTCGCTACGCGCTGCATGGCAATCGGCTTGGGTGTTGTGCACTGAAAACAAGAGCGGCCCGGTGCAAACCGGGCCGCTGTCGTGGCTTACATTTTCTCAAACAGCATGGCCACGCCCTGGCCCACGCCTACGCACATAGCCGCCAGGCCGTAGCGCACGCCCTCGCGGCGCTGCATCTCGTGCATGAGGGTGGCCACGATGCGCGCCCCGCTAGAGCCCAGCGGGTGGCCCATCGCGATGGAGCCGCCGTTCACGTTGAGCTTGCTCACGTCCACACCCAGTTCGCGCACCACGGCCACGCTTTGCGAAGCAAAAGCTTCGTTAATCTCAAATAAGTCAATGTCTTCCAGATTGAGGCCAGCACGGGCCAGCACCTTGCGGATGGCCGGCACCGGGCCCATGCCCATAATAGCTGGGTCCACGCCCACCACCGCCGAGGCCAGCACCCTGGCCATGGGCTTGAGGTTGTAGCGCGTTAAGGCTTCCTCGCTCACGAGCAGGGCCGCGGCGGCCCCATCGTTGATACCCGCCGAGTTGCCGGCCGTCACGGTGCCGCCATCTGGCTGGAAGGCGGGCTTGAGGGTGGCCAGTTTTTCGAGGGTCGATACGCGGGGCTGCTCGTCGGTGTCAAACAGCGCGGTGTCGCCCTTGGGCTGGGGCAGAAATACGGGTATCAGTTCCTTGCGGAAACGGCCTTTTTCGGCGGCCCGGTGGTATTTGCGCTGGCTTTCGAAGGCAAAAGCGTCCTGGTCTTCGCGGCTAATACCATACTGCTGGGCTACATTCTCGGCCGTGTGGCCCATGGTGTAGGGAAAGTGCATCTTGGCCAGGCGCGTGTTCACAAAGCGCCAGCCCAGCGTGGTGTCGTGGGCCGTAAAGTCGCGGGCAAAGGCCGTGGCCGACTTCGCCATCACAAACGGGGCGCGGGTCATGCTTTCGGCCCCGCCAGCCAGGTACACGTCGCCCTCGCCCGACTTGATGGCGTGAAAAGCATCAATGATGCTTTGCAGGCCGCTGGCGCACAGGCGGTTCACGGTGCTGCCGGGCACCGTCACGGGCAGGCCCGCCAGCAGCGCGGCCATGCGGGCCACGTTGCGGTTGTCTTCGCCGCTCTGGTTGGCGGCTCCCATTATCACATCTTCCACCGCGTTTTTGTCCACGCTAGGGTTGCGGCGCAACAGTGCCCGCAGCACTTCTGCCGCTAAGTCGTCGGGGCGAACGCTGCTGAGCGAGCCGCCAAATTTTCCAATCGGGGTGCGCACGGCATCCACGATATACACATTGGGCATTCTGGTAGTATCGTTGGGGCGAAGCAAGTCCGCCGGTTGAAAGCTAATTTTGACCTGCCCAGGCGGGAGCGCCGCCGGGCCATTTCTCACAACCACAAAGATGATACAAAGAATCCAAAGCGTGTTTTTGCTATTGTTAGCCCTGTGTATGCTCAGCATGTTGGCGCTGCCGCTCTGGCACAAGGTCGATGGCCTCACGCACCAGGAGTTGACCCTCACTACCTTCAACTTCACGGCCGTGGGTATGTCGCCGCCGGCTACTCCCGTTCCCGTGTGGCTTATTGCCGCACTAGCCATCACGTCGGCCGCGGTAGCAGTGTATGAGATTTTTCAATTCCGCAGCCGTTTCACGCAGCTCAAACTGGGGATGTTTAACCTGCTGCTCATCGTTGCCACGTTTGGGGTGGCCTTTTTCATTCAGAATCAAGGCGAAGCCGCCCTCAACCCCAAGCTCGAAGGCCAGTTTCAGCCCGCCATCTACCTGCCCACGCTGGCGCTCATGCTCAACCTGCTCGCCAATCGCTTTATCCGCCGCGACGAGCAGCTGGTGCGTAGCGCCGACCGCCTGCGGTGAGCTGGTAAAGGCGCTATGATAAGAGTGTTTCTACTTGATTAAAAACGTCTGTCATTGCGAGCGTAGCGAAGCAATCACATCAGAACGAGTTTGGTCGAGTGCCGTCCACAGTGCGATTGCTTCGCTACGCTCGCAATGACAGGCGTTTTTGAAAAAAGCAACACAAAAAGGCCCCGGTAGCTAACAGCTACTGGGGCCTTTTTTATAAGTTAATTCACTAACAATAAGCCACTTTAATTCTGCGGCAGGCCTAATGCCTGCTGCACTTCCCGAATGCTCGACGCGTAGCGTAGTACGTCGTACACCCGGTGAAAATTTTGCGGGTCGCTGAGGTGAGCGTAGCCGTACTTGGCCAGCTCGATGCGCGACCGGTCAAAGGACATCGTATTGATAAGCTCGGCTAGCTCGTCGGCCCGCACCAGGCTTTGGGCTAGCGCCTGCTTCGCCATTGGAAGGCGTTGCTCATCAAAAGGCTGGTCGTGCAGGGCCTGGGCTAGGTTCTGGACCTCGGCGGGCGGCAGCGGGTATAAGTTGCCGCCATTGCCGGGGCTGGGGTAGTAGCCGCCCCCACTGGGGTTAGGAGCCGTATTGGGATAATAACCGCCACCGTTGGGGCTAGGGGGCGTATTGGGGTCGTAGCTACCACCATTAGGACTAGGGGGGGTATTGGGGTCGTAGCTGCCGCCGTTGGGGTTGGGCGGCGTGTTGGGGTCGTAATTCCCACCGTTGGGGTCGTAGTTGCCGCCGTTAGGGTCATAGTTGCCGGGGTAGCTGCCATTGGGCGCAGGCGCAGGTGCCGGGCTGCCGTAGCCACCAGCAGGGTCGGAGCCGTTGCCATTGCCATAAGGGGCATTGCCAGGGTAAGAGCCGGGCGCAGTGGGCTGGCCGCCATAGTAGCCGCCGGGGCCAGCACCAATTGGCCCGCCCTGCGTAGGCGGCTGGTAGGTGCCACCGCCATTATAGCCGGGGCCGGATGGCGGGTAGCCACCATTGTAGCCGGGGCCCGGCCCGTAGCCAGGGCTACCCAGCGGCACCGCGCCCACCTGCCGCAACTGCGGACCATAGCCGGGGCGCAGCACCAGCACGTAGCTCGTTTCAAGGCCAGGTTGCAGCCACACCGAAGTGCGGAAGCGCACGGGCGGCCCATACGGCGTGGGCAAGCTAAAATCGGCCCAGTGTTGGCCGGGAGCCAGGCGGTCTACGTGCACCTGCCGCGCCAGAGGCCGCGTGAGGGGCAGCCCATCGAGCCGCAACCCAAATGCCTGGCCACGCTCCGAGGTAAAGTTGGCAGTAGCCGGCGGCACGGGTGGGGCAGCCACGGCGGCAGTGCCCATGCAAGCAAGCAGCGCCGTAACAGCCAGGAAGCGGAGCGTTTTCATAACCGAAGCAAGTGGAGCCAGCAAAGAATTTTGCCGGGGTACTAGACTTAAATTCAAACGCCGTGCCAACAAAAAAGCCTCCGCACGGCGGAGGCTTTTTTAGCAAATAAATACCAGCTAATGCTTACTTATCAATCTTCGTCACCTTGAACTCGGTGCGACGGTTGCGCTGGTAATCAGCCTCATTCTTGGGATTCTTAACAATGGGGCGGGTTTCGCCGTAGCCCTTAGCCGTGATGCGGCTCTTGCTAATACCCTTGCTCACGATGTAGGCCACTGCCGATTCGGCGCGTCGCTGCGAGAGCGTGAGGTTATACGCGTCTTTGCCGCGCTGGTCGGTGTGCGAGCTCAGCTCGATGTTGATTTTGGGGTTATCCTGCAAGGTTTGCACCAGCGTATCGAGGCGGATAGCCGCGTCGGGGCGGATGTTGTACTTGTTGTAATCGTAGAAAATGTCCTTCACCTCAATCGCCACGTTCACGGCAATCTTGTTGAGAGTCAGCGTCACCGGGATTTTAATGTCGGTCTGCTGCTGCGTCAGGGTAGCCACGTCGGGGTAGCGGCCCACGGTGCTCACGGTGCCGCGAGCCGTAAAGTCGCCCGCCCGGTCCGTAAACAAGTTGTAGGTCTGCGCCGAGTCGAGCTTGCTCGTGAACTTGCCGCCGGGGCCCGTGGTCACGTCCATTTTCTGGCCGTTGGGGCCGGTAATGGTCACGGTTTCGCCTTCTACCGGCGCGCTCGTGCCGGCTTTGTCGTCGCGCTCCAGCACCGTGCCATCGAGCGAGAAGGTTACCACCGGGCGCGGCTTCTTCTTGAACGAGTACAGGTCGTCGGAGCCTTTGCCCCCCTCGCGGTTGGAGGAGAACACGCCCATGGTGGGGCTGGCAAAGAAGGGGGCAAAGTCATCGCCCGCCGAGTTTACGCCGGGGCCCATGTTGGTTACCTGGCTGCCGTCGTACTTAAAGATGTCGAGCTTGCCGAAGCCGGGATGCCCGTCGGACGAGAAATAGAGCGTGCCATCGGGGGCTATGCCGGGAAAGTTCTCGTTGCCGACCGTGTTAATGGCGGGGCCCAGGTTTTCGGGGGCCGAGAAGTGGCCATTGGCATCGAGGGTAGCTTTATAGAGGTCGTTGCCACCTACGCCCCCATTGCGGGCCGACGAGAAATACAGCGTCTTACCATCGGGGGCAAAAACGGGGGCAAAATCATCGGCCGAGCGGTCGTTGATGTTGGCCAATTCGGGCGCAGTCCAGGCTCCGTTGCGGAAATACGAAATCCAGAGGTCAACGCTCTTCAATCCTTTCTTCGAGCCATCGTTCGAGCGGGCAAACACCATCGTGTTGCCATCGGCCGTGTAGGTGGCGCTGGCCTGGTGCTCGTTGGTGTTGTTGAACTGCGGGTCCAGCTTGCGAGTGGTACCGCCCATCATCGTGGCGGGGTCGTCAAACTTCTGGGCGTAGAGCGAGAGGTACTTACCCCCGTTGCCCTGGAAGGTTTTGCCCTCGCGCCCCGAGGCAAATACCAGCTCGCCGGTGCTTGGCATGCGGGTGGTCGAAAAATCGGACTCGGGCGAGTTCAGCGCGTCGAGCGGCAGCACATCGTAGGCGGCGGCCTTGCCAGCCAGCGCTTTGCTAGCCGTGGCGCTCTGGGCTTCGGCGGCTGCCGAGGCGGTGAGGGTGCTGTTGCCACCACCCTGCGCGTAGGTGCCAAACTGCGCGGCCGCTTCTTCAAACTTGCCGTTGGCTTTCAGCGCTTCGGCGTAGCGGTAGCCCAGGTCGCCGTTGCGCAGGCCACCGTCCATGGCAGCCTTATAGTAGGGCTCAGCCTGGTCGAGGCGGTTGGAAAGACGCAGCGCCTCGCCAATGTGAAAATTAGCGTTAGCAGCGCCTTTGCCCTTGGCTACATCAGCTTTGTAGAGCGCAATCGCGGGCTCGTACTCACCTTGGGCAAAGCGTTTGTCGGCTTTGCTCATGCTTCCCGAAGTAGCGCAGCCGCTCATCAGGACGACCGAGCAAGCCGCTACTCCCATAACTGAAAAATTCCTCATTGACGAATAAGTAAAGGTGAAAGCCATACAGCCCGAATGAACGGTAGTTAAGGTTTTAGCAGGCAATAATACAACTATTTGGGGTTGCCATGCTATTCACCAAGCCACATTAAGCCAGAAAATACGGCGCAAGCCAGGTTTGGCCAGCTGGCGCGGGCCAGTGTTCGGTCAGCTCTTGCTTGATAGTCAAGGTATTATTGAAGTACGGCGTGTCGGCGCTGACCTGCCCAGCCGCCACGGCCTCGCGCAGCTCACGCCGAGTCAGCAGCAGCAGCTCGCCGTCGTTGAGAAAAGCCATGCGCGACTTTTCCAGCAGCGACACTCCCAGGTGCTCTTCCAGCTCGCGCACAAAGCGCACCGAGGCATCTATGGAGCAGCCGCTGGCCCCAGCCACGGCCTCATCGAGCCCGATTACCAAAAACTGCCGGTGCAGAAACTGCGCCGAGGCGGCCAGCAGCCGGCCGTGGCTGGTCCACTCCTCGGCAAAGGCGGCCAGGCGCGGCAGCAAGGGCATCAGCTCGGCTTCGGAAAGCGGGCGGCCGGCCTGGTAAATCCAGACGCGGGCCTGGGGCGGGAGGTGGTCAAAAGCTACATACATGACCGCAGATTCAAACGGATTAAACAGATTTCGCAGATACGCCGCTGCGCGGCTGGCTAGCTCGCCAACTAGGGTTTCGGTACCTTGTCAACTATCAGCAGCTTGTAAAAGTAGCTGAGGTGTGAGGAAGGAATAGGAAATCTAATTGGCGAGCTAGCCAGCCCCGCAGCGGCGTATCTGCGAAATCTGTTTAATCCGTTTGAATCTGCGGTTTTAGGCGTTGATGCCTTCGGCGCTGGCTATTAGCTCGGCCAGGTCAAAGACTTGCACGTTAGCTTCTTGCTCCTTGTTTTTTACGCCGTCGCTCATCATGGTCATGCAGAAGGGGCAGCTCACGGCGATAATGGCACCTTGCAGGCTGTGCTCGCTGGGGGCAGTGCGCTCGGTTTCGACGCCGCGCAGGTTGTCGAGGGCCGCGGCTGCGCCGCTGAGGGTAGCCAGAGCCTCCTCGGTGCGCTCGATATTGATGTCTTTTTTGCCGGGCTCGGGCTCTTTCCACATTTGGGCGCCGCCCGCGCCGCAGCAGAGGCCGTTGGCGCGGCTGCGTTTCATCTCGACCAGGTCGGCATCGAGGGCGGCCAGCACGTCGCGGGGGGCTTCGTAGATGTTGTTGGCGCGGCCCAGGTAGCAGCTGTCGTGGAAGGTGATGCGGCGGCCTTTGAAGCTTTCGCCATCTTTAACGCCTACTTTGCCTTCATTAATAAGCTGTTGCAGGTAGGTGCTGTGGTGGATTACCTCGTACTCGCCGCCCAGCGCCGGGTACTCGTTCTTGATGGTATTGAAGCAATGCGGACAGGCCGTCACTATTTTCTTGATGCCGTAGCCATTCATCGTAGTGATGTTTTGCATGGCCTGCATCTGAAACAGAAACTCGTTGCCGGCGCGCTTGGCGGGGTCGCCGGTGCAGCTTTCTTCCAAACCTAGCACGGCATAGTCTGTGCCCACGTGTTCCAGAATGCGGGCAAAGGCGCGCGTCACGCGCTTGTAGCGGTCGTCGAAAGCGCCGGCACAGCCCACCCAAAACAGAATTTCGGGCGTTTTGCCTTGCGCGGCAAGGTCGGCCACAGTGGGCACGGTGAGTTGGCGCTTGGCGGGGGCGGTGGGAGAGGAGGTGGGCGTCATAGTATTCTTAATGATATATAAAGCAGATAATTAAACAAAGTCACCGGGATGTTCCAAGCGGTCCAGGCGGCGGTTGGTATCGCGCTGCATCCGAGCCACCGAGTCAAGAATATCCACAATGTTTTGCAGCTCGCTTTGACTTTTCTGCTGGTTGATAGCTAGCATACGTAGGGCCTGTTGATGCCCCTGCTGGCTTTCTAGCACTATGCCAAGCTGGGCCTTTACATCCTGCACATCCTGTTTTACGCCCTGCACGTCCTGTTTCACGCCCTGCATTTCTTCTGTTATGCGGTGCAGCTTTTCCTGCGTCTGGTCTTGCCGACGCAGCACTTCGGCCAGCAATTCTAAGATTTGGTCTTCACCTTTCATAGCTCAGGGAGGTTTTTTAAGAAGCACTAAATCTACGCCTTTGCCTTCTCGGCTACATACAGCTCGTCGGCCCAGTTGAGCCGGTCGGAGGGCGAGAAAGCCCACGGCGCGCCGTTGTTCTCGATGTTGGAGAACATAACATTGAGCGAGTTAGGCGCGGCCGACTCTTCCAGCACCAGGTAGCGGCGCATCTCGATGATGCTTTCCAGTGGGTTGATGTTCACCGGGCAGCTTTCGACGCAGGCGTTGCAGGTGGTGCAGGCCCAGAGCTCCTCGGGCGTCACCTTGCCGCGCAGCAGCGTGGCGTTGGCCAGGTCGGTAATGGGCTCGTGCTTAGCCTCTTCCCCATACACGTTGGGGTGGAAGATGAGCGGCGAATTGTACTTCTCCTCCACCCGGTCGCGGGTGTCCATGATGATTTTGCGCGGCGACAGCAGCTTGCCCGTCAGGTTGGCGGGGCACACCGAGGTGCAGCGGCCGCACTCGGTGCACGAGTAGGCGCTCAGCAGGTTGGTCCAGGCCAGGTCGTCCACATCCTTCGCCCCGAAGGGCGTGGGGGCCAGCGCCGAGCCATCGGCATCGACGGGTGGGGCGGGCACCTCGTAGCTGGGGTCCATCATGGCCTTCACCTCGTGGGTGATGCTCTCGACATTGGAAAACTGCCCCTGCGGCACCAAGCGCGAGTACCACACATTGGGGAACGCCATGATGATGTGGAAGTGCTTGGAGCTGGGCAGGTAATTGAGAAACAGCAAGATGCCCGTGATATGCAGCCACCAGCCGGCGCGCTCTAACACATGCAACATGGCTTCGTTGCTGGCCGGCAGCAGGTTGGCCAGGAAGTGGCTGACCGGGAACGCGCCCGGTAAAGGCTTCTGCTCAATTTGGTGCAGCCGAATGTCAGCCGAGTTCATGAAGAACAGCGCCACCATCAGGGCCACCTCGATGTAGAGGATGATATTGGCGTCGAGCTTGGGCCACAGGCGCAGCTCGGGGCCGGTGAAGCGGCGCACGGGCGGGTTGTGGTTGCGCCGCCACCAGAAGGCCGCCACGGCAATAATTACCAGCGCCGCCAGCACTTCATTGATGGCCATTAGGGCATTATACACTGGCCCTAAAAAGCTCAGGAAGCGGTGCGTACCAAATAGCCCATCGATGATAATCTCAACAACTTCAACGTTAATAACCAGAAAACCAACATACACCACCAGGTGCAGCAGGGCCGGCGTCATGCGCTTAAACATCTTCTGCTGGCCGAAGGCGACAAGCAGCGTTTTGTTGAGGCGCTCGCCGAAGTGGCCGCTCATATCGCGGTCGCGGCCGACGAGAATATTGGCCCTGATTTTTCGAACCTGCCAGGCAAACAGGCCAAACGCTGCCAGCAGCAGCAGCGCAAAAAGAATGGGTTGCAGCATAGCAGTAAAGGTAAGCCGGCGGGATGGGATGAGGCTGCAATTTAGTAGGCATGACGACTACTTTGGGCAGGCCTACGGCAATAGCTTACGTAGAAATGAAATTTTTTTGCTCAAATTCTTGCACGGTTGCGCCCTTTTTGTACCTTTGCACTCCCAAGCCGCTTAGGTGGCCCACGGAAAACCCCGGCAACATAGCTCAGTTGGTAGAGCACAGCACTGAAAATGCTGGTGTCGTTGGTTCGATTCCAACTGTTGCCACTTTTATTAAAATCGTATAAAAGGCTGTCATACAATTTGTTATGACAGCCTTTTTGTCTTTAGTCGGGTTTGCTGTGTCAGATTTTGTGGCACTAACCTCAGGCTCGCGTTGCCTTTCGCTAGCGTTTGTGGACAGTTAGCACAGCCAGTGCAGTGCAGCAAGCAGATGGGCTACGGCCAGAAACGAGGTCGTCGTTTTTTCGTAGCGGGTGGCAAAACCACGCGCTTCTTTGAGGCGGCCAAACAAGCGCGCTACTTTATTGCGGTCCGCAGAGAGGTTCTCATCGTAGGCCCGTTGGTCGAGCCGATTAGCTTTGGGTGGAATGACGGCCTCAGCTTGGTGCAAGGCAATGGCGGCGAGCACCTTGTTCGGGTCGTAGGCCTTGCCCGCCACTACTTTGCCGGGCGATTGCGGCAGCCCGTCCAGCAGCGCAGGCAGTTGCGCGCAGTCCGCCTGGTGCCCGCCTGTCAGCCGTAAGCCTACCGCATTGCCCAAGGCATCGACTACGGCGTGGAGCTTGCTGCTGAACCCGCCTCAACTACGGCCTAAGGCCTCAGCAGTGGGGCTGCTTTTTTTGGCCGGCGGCGGCTTTATGGGCCTTGACAGTGGTCGAATCGACCAGTACCCAGGCATAAGCAGGCGACTGCACGCTGTACTGGGAAGAATTGACTGCTTTTTTGTCTGCGTGCTTGCTGGTCACTTCCTGCCAAGCAGAAGTAGCAGAAGGAAGCACTAGCCGCAGGAAGGGTAATTACCGCTGAAAATGCTGGCGAAGGACTTCCGCGCTGGTTAGGCACCTGGCGGCTCAGGCAGGCAAGTAGACCGTAAACGTGGAGCCCACGCCCAGCTCGCTGCGCACCTGGACAGTGCCGCCCGCATTCTCCACGATGCGCTTGACCAGATACAGGCCCACGCCCGAGCCCTCGACGTGGGTGTGCAAGCGCTGAAATAAGGTGAAGAGCTTGTCTTGCTGCGCCTGGCTCAAGCCCAGGCCATTGTCTTGCACCTCTAGCACGGCCTGCGCGGCCTCGCGCCGGCAGCGCAGCTGCACCAGGGGCACCCGGTCGGGGTGGCGGTACTTGAGTGCGTTGCTGAGCAGGTTGTAGAGGAGCGAGCGCAGGTGCTGCGAAGCAAACTGCATCGTCGCACCAGCGTGGATGTCTACCTGCAGCTGCGCGCCCGTGGCTTCGAGCAGCGGGGCCAGGTCTAGGCGCACCGACTTGATGACGGCGGCTAGGTCCTCGGCCGCGCCCGGCTCGGTGCGCACTTGTTGCAGGCGCGTGAGGTCGGAGAGTTGGGTGATGGTGAGGCGAAAGCGCTCGACCGACTCCTGCATCAGGCCCAGCACCCGCGGCACCAGGCCCACCTGCTGCACCTCGGCAGGCAGCTGCTTGCGTAAGAGCAGCAGTAGTCCTTCGATGTTGGCAATCGGGGCTTTCAGGTCGTGCGAGGCGGTGTAGATGAAGCTGTCTAGGTCCGTGTTGGTGTGGGTGAGCTGGGCATTGGTTTTTAGCAGCTCTTCGTTGGCTTGGGCTAATTGTTGGCGCTGGTCTACCCGCGCACTCACGTCGGTGGCCACCACCACGATGGCCGTCACGTGCCCCTGGGCATCAGTCAGGGGCTGGTAGACGAGCTTGAAGTAACAAAGCTTCAACTGGCCGTTTAGCTGCAAGTGTACGGGCAGCTCCTCCGCGATAAACGGCTCGCCGGTGCGGCGCACCTCGGCCAACAACTCGGGAATACCCTGGTCGATTATTTCCGGCAGCGCCGCGAGCAGGGGCTGGCCCAGCACGGCCGCCTGCGGGCGGCCCCACAGCTGGCAGATGGCCGGATTAGCCACTTCTATCATATAATCAGGCCCTTGAAACAAGGCAATTGCCACCGGAGCTTGCTCAAAAACGGTGTGCAATTGGTCGAGCCCGCTCTGGTGCTCCTGGCGGGCGAGCACCTGCTCGGTTACGTCGTAGGCAAACGTGGAGATGCCCACCACCTGCTCCTGTTCCCGGTAGACCTGGTAGGTAAAATTGAAGTAGCGCACCGGTGCCGGGTCGCCGGCCGGGCCCGCGAAGGCCAGCGGCCACTCCGTGCCAAAAAACGTCTCGCCGGTGGCATACACCTGGTCGAGCAGCTTTAGCAGCCCTTGCGCTTCGGCTTCGGGTAGCGCGTCGGCCACGCAATGGCCTACGAGCGCGCGGCCCGCAAACAGCGCCTCGCTGGCCGCGTTGACGTACACGTAGCGGTGGTCGGCCCCGCGCGTAATGGCGATGGCGGCGGGGGTTTGGGCCAACACCTGGTAGAGCTCTTCTCGCTCCTGGGCCCGGCGCTCGGCCGCCGCCAGCGCGTCGGCTTGCGTTTCTTCGAGTTGGCGCGTACGCTCCTGCACCCGGGCTTCCAGCTCCTGGTTGAGCTGCTCCACGCGGTGGCGGGCCGCCACCTGGGTGGTCACGTCGGTGGCATAGGCCTGCACCCCGGTGATGCAGCCGGTGCCGTCGCGGGCCGCCTGCACGGCAAAGGTGAAGTAGCGCAGCTCCCGTTGGCCGGTGTGCGTGGGGTCCACGTAGTAGGGGGCTTCGGCGGCGTAGTACGGCTCACCGGTGCGGTAGACGTGGTCGTAGAGCGCCGTGGCTTCGTAGTCGGGCGCGTACTGGCCCACGGCTCCCGGCATCGCTTCCAGATATGACTTGCCGACCGGGTCGGGGATGCTAATTTGCCGGAAGCCCTCGTTGGCAAACTCGATGACGTGCTGCGGCCCCACCAGGCTCATAACGATGCCAGGCGCGGCGCTCATAAAATCGTGCAGGCGCAGGCGTTGGGCCTCGGCCTCGGCGCGGGCCCGCCCCACTTCCTGGCTTAGGTGCTGCACCTGGGCCCGGGAAAGCACCTGCTCGGTCACGTCGGTGGCAAAGACGGAAAGGCGCTCGGCGTGGCCCTCGTGCAGGTGGGCCTGGTAGGTCACGTGGAAGTAGCGCTCCTGGGGTGGCTGCTCATCGGATGGAGCAATAGTCAGCGGCACCTCCGTGTCGTACAGGACCTCGCCCGTCGTGTATACGCGGTCGAGCAGGCCGATGACACCCTCGCCGATGGCGGCGGGCAAGCCCACGGCGGCAGGCAGGCCCTCCAGCGGGCGGTTCGCAAAAAGCTGGGCAAAGAGGGGGTTGACGTACTCAAACCGGTACTCGGGGCCGTGCAGAATGCAGAAGGCGGCCGGCGTGTGCGCAAAGACCTGGTGCAAAGGCGTCGGGAGCGCCTCTTGGTTCAGCGCTGGCGGTGCCGGCCCCCGCTCTAGGGTGAAGCTCACTACCAGCTGCGCCGCGTGGCGCTGGGCCACCACCCGCCAGCGGGCCCCATCGGCGGCAACGTAGCCGGGGGCATAGTAGCCCGCCTCGCCCGACCAGAAGGTGTCGCGGCAAAAGGCGAACAGGGCCGTTTCCTCGGGGCCAGTAGTACCGAATGCGCCGGTCGGCGGGTCGGGCAAGCCGAGTAGCTGCTGGGCAACGGCATTGACGCCCCCGTAGGTGAGCGCCACCAGGGTGCCGGGGTCGTTGTCGGCGTAAACCGGTACCAACTGGAGCAGGCCAGCCCCCAACGCATCGAGTACGGCATCGGGCAGAAAAATCCCAACGGGTGCTGGGCGGACGGAATAAGTCATAGACCAGCGCAAAGAATCTGTTGGACAATTTTAAGCTACGGCGCATGGTTGAGATTGGTTGAGGACAGGAATCGGTCCGGCGGTAGCCGCGCACCAGCGGGTACTCGTCACCTGGCCCGGTCGCCACGGCTTACTTACCAGGATAGCCATTACCGAGACTTACGCCAATTGCCTAAGCGCTTGACGCTGCTTTCACTAGCACTCCAGAATGCGGTAGCTAAGCGAAGACCCAAAATCGGCGTTTTAGCGTTCCTTTGAGTACGCCTTTCACCATCAACCTCGGCTCACCACTAGCTTACTGAATGGAGAAGCACACTATAGGGCTTGCTCGTCTAGTGGCTACGTACCGAAGTGGGGCAGGCGTTCTTCCTTCATTGGGGCCACACCAGCCGGAAGCTCGTGCCCTGGCCGACTTCGCTTTCGACCTCCACGCGCCCCCCAGCCTGGGTCATGAGGCGATTGACGAGGTACAGACCCGTGCCGGTGCCTTCTTCCTCGGGGTGAAAGCGACTGAAGAGCTGAAACAGCTTGTCGCCGTACCGAACCAGGTCAAGGCCCCGGCCATTGTCCTGCACCGTGAGTACTACCGCGCCCGCCACCCGCGCCGAGCGGGCCACTACCCGCACCGGTCGGCCGGGCTCGCTGTATTTGAGCGCGTTGCTAAACAGGTTGTAGAGCACGCTGTAGAGCTCGGGCCGGGTGGTGTGCACCGTGGGCGCAGCGCCAAAGTCGAGTGTAAACACTGCCTGCCGGGCCAGCATCTGCGGCTGTAAACTGCCCAGAATTTCTTCGGCCAAAGGGTGTAGGCCCAAATCCTCCACGGGCACCAGTTCCTGACGCTGCTGCTGCACCACTTCGGCCAGCCCGTCGATGGTGTGCACGGCCTGCTGCAAGGCGGCCTCGAACATGCGCACCATACCCGCCGTTTCGGGGTCGGTGAAGGCAGCCGTGCGCTTGAGCTCCGTAAACAGCCCGGCCATGTTGTTGATGGGCTGGCGCAGGTCGTGGCTAGCCATGTACACGAAGTTATCGAGGTCGGCGGTGCTACGACTCAGCTGCTGATTTTGGCTGAGGAGCAGCGCGTTGGCCTGCGCCAGCCGGGTGCTTTGCTCTTGAGCCAGCGCGTGGCTGCGGCGTAGCTCCTGCTCGTAGCGGTGGCGCTCGGTGATGTCGAAGAAGGTGAGGCGCAGCAGCAGCGGCTCGCCATCGGTATCGCGCAGCAGGCGCGCACTCAGCAGCACGGGCCGGGTGCTGCCGTCCTTATGGCGCAGCTGGTAGCTGAGCTCGCGTACCTCGCCGTGTAGCAGCAGCAGCGGCAAGGCCTGCATTTCGTAGTGCAGCCGCCCGCCCACGGTCAGCAACTGCTGCACCGTGGCGCGGGCCACCAGCTCGTTGCGGGGGTAGCCAAGCCAGCCGAGCAGCGTGCCGTTGAGGCGCACCAGGGTGCCATCGGGCAGGCTAGTGCAGTAGCCGCACGGGGCCTGCTCGTAGTGGTCGGTGAGGTCCTCCTCCGTCAGGCGCAGGTCATTTGGGGGCAGAAATTCACTCACGCGGGTTGCAGGGTGGCTAACAGCGGTAACGCATCCAAGAAGGGAGTAATAGCAGCAATCGTCTCGCGGGGTGCACTCAGATGCACGCAGTGGCCAGTGGTGGGCACTACTACCAGCCGGCTGCCGGGCAATTGCTGGTGCACGTAGGTCCCCACGGCGCGGGAGGCAATGGCATCGTGGGCGCTTTGCACCACCAGCGTAGGCGTGCGCAGGCGGGGCAGGTCGGCCCGGTTATCGCCCAGAAAAATAACCCGGGCAAAGTGCCGGGCAATGGCTGGGTCGGTGCGGCAAAAGCTGGCGGCCAGCTCCTCGCGCAGGGCGGGCTGCTCGGGTGCGCCCATCACTACCGGCGCAAAGCTCCCGGCCCAGCCCAGGTAGTTGCTGGCCATCACCTCCAGCAGCTCGTCGATGTCGGCCCGCTCGAAGCCGCCGGCGTAGCCCGGCTCGTTGAGGTAGTGCGGCGACGGCCCCAGCATCACCAGCCCCGCGAAGCGCTCGGGCGCGCGAATGGCCGCCAGCATGCCAATAATGGCACTCACCGAGTGGCCTATCAGGGCCACGGCGGGCAGGTCGAGGGCGTGTAGCACGGCCAGCAGGTCGTCGGCGTGGGCGTCCAGGGTGCTGTAGCGGTCAGGGTCGTAAGCCGTCAGGTCCGACTGGCCGGCACCCACCAGGTCGAGTAGCACTACCCGGTACCGGTCTTCGAAGGCCGGGGCTACCAGCCGCCACATCGTTTGGTCACAGCCAAAGCCGTGCACAAACACCAGGGTACGCTCGCCCGTGCCCGATACCTGTACATTGTTGCGTCCCAGAACGTCCATAATCACTCCCGCTAGAAAGTCAGCCCCTCAGCTATCCTCCTGCGCTGGTAGCTGCGGCAGAAGAAGGGGTAGCCAAAGGTAATCCTGGTAACCGGCGCTGCCTTCGAGGACGTATCGATGGCCGATGCGCGGGAGCAGTTTGAGGCCACCGTTTACTACGTGCGCTCACTTTCTTGCCAGGTCTTTATATTGCCAAACAAACCGCTCGTCGGTAAGCGTCTTTTTACTAAGCCTGTTCGTTTCCCTGCTACGTGAAGCCTATGCCTACCGGTGCTCCCCTCATCCCGAATGAGGTGCGTCTGCGCTCCCTCTTCGAGAATAGTCCCGAGCTGATTCTCTTCCAAGACACCGCCGGCATTATTCTCGATGCCAACCCCGCCTTTCTGGCCCTGGTCGAGGAGCCCAAGGAGCGGGTGCTCAATCGCCCCTTCTCCGATTTTCTGCCCGTGGCCATCCGGTCCTTATTTGCCGAAAAGCTGCGCGAAGCCGCCGCCGGGCACACCGTGCGCTTCGATATGTACACCGCCCCTGGCCACTCGGAAACTCGCCATTGGGATGTAGTCAAGATTCCGCTGCAAGCGGATGGGCAGGTGCTGGGCGTGCACATGCTGGCGCGCGACATCACCGAGAAAACGCGTATCCAAGAAGAGCTGGCGGCTCAAAACCGAGACTTGCAGCAGTTTAACTATATCGTGTCGCACAATCTGCGCGCCCCCCTGGCCAATGCGCTGGGGCTCGCCGAGATGCTGGACCAGGAGGTAGCGGGCTCGCCGGAGTTTGAGCAGACGCGCACCTTTTTGCTGCACAACCTGCACCAGCTCGACCAGGTGCTGCGCGACATGAACACCATTCTCAGCATCCGCGATAAGCAAGGACTAACTCTGCCCGAGCCGGTAGTGCTGCTGCCCCTGGCCAAGCAGGTGGTGCGCAGCCTGCAAGACGTGCTCGATGCGAGCGGCGGCGCCGTAGAGCTGCGCATTCCGGCTGAGCTGCACGTGCTGGCCCAGCGGGCTTACCTCTACAGCATCTTCTTCAACCTCTTGTCCAACGCCATCAAGTACCGCGCGGCCCAGCGGCCGCTGCACGTAGTAGTGACGGCCACGCGCCACGCATCGGGCGAGACCACGCTGGAAGTAGCTGACAATGGGTCGGGCTTCGACCAGGCGCAGGCGGGCGACAACGTGTTTAAGCTCTACCAGCGCTTTCACCCCCAGCATTCCGGCCGGGGCCTGGGGCTGTACCTGGTCAAGGCGCACGTCGAGCGCCTGGGTGGCCGCGTCGAAGTAACCAGCCAGGTAGACAAAGGCGCACACTTCACTATTTTGTTGCCCGCCCCACCTGCTACCCCTTCTACTGCTGCCTAATGCATACCTTACTGCTTGAGGATGACCTCACGGCGACCTTTCTGACCAAGCGCCTGTTTCACCACGAGGCTGTGCCGGGCGAGCTGACCACCTTTGAGTCGCCGGTGGAAGGCCTGGCTTTTATCCGCGCGCAAGTGGCCGGGCAAATGCCGCCCGACCTTATCTTACTGGACCTGAATATGCCCGTGCTCAGCGGCTGGGACGTGCTCGACGCGTTGGAACCCTTGCACGAGCAGCTGCTGGGGCACTGCCTAGTGTATATCCTGACCTCGTCGCTGGCCACGAGCGATATGGCACGGGCGCAGACGTACCCACTGGTGGCGGGCTTCATCCACAAGCCCCTGGACCGAAGCGAGCTACAGGCTATTCAGGACCGGGTGCGCGCGCAGCAGCCTCCGTCTTAGGTAGGATATGAAGCCTCAGCCCTTAGGCTACCGCACTGCGTGGGTGGTCTTTAGCTCTACTCCCGACGCAATGCCTCTGCCCGCCACCCAGCCATTAGGCAGTGGAAGGTAAGATTTGCCACTGGCTATTTTTCCTCGGCCACCTCAGGCAAGCGATGCAACCAAGCCTCTGCTAATGTTACTATTGATAATTCCTTAGTACTGTATCTTAGCGCATTGCTGTTAGAATAAGCTCCGTTGGCACTTATCTGGCGCGCACCTTGCCCTGCCATGCCTGACGCTCCCCTGTCCCGCGCCGCCTTTATCGACCGCGTTCTAACTTCCCGCCTGCCGGGCGAGGTCGCCAAACGCTTTCCGTTCGCCGACGGGGAAGTGGCCGCCGTCTATACGCTTGGTCGCCCAACTGCCGCAGGCTTGGCCCAGCCGGTAGTTTTGTTCGTGGCCACGTTTCCGCCCGCGCTCCCGCAGGTAGGGGTGCATGATTTTGGAATCGACTACTGCGAGCAGCCGGTGGCCTCCCCCAGCGAGGCGCAGGACCTGCTCACGCAATTTGACCAGGTGCAGGCCGCCCGGTTCCGAGCCAGCTGCCAGGTCCGGCGCGCCTAGTTTTCGCCCCGGTGGCTACCCGTGGCACTGCTGGAGCCAGTGCTTGGCATCAACCAGATTGTCAAAAATTTGGAGCTCAAAGCCCAGTGAAGCGGGTAGCCGACTGGGTAGCACGTCCGAGTGGCGGTCCGCTTGCAGCACGTGCGCCACGTAGCGCAAGCCAAGGGTCACGGCCTGGGGCACCCACACCTCGGCCAACCAGTCGAGACTATCAAACCACGGTCCCCGCAACTGGCTGTTGTCGTTGAGCAGGTAGGGGCTCGGGGTGCGGGCGGCATGCTGCAGATAGGCTTCGGCTCCGCGCATGGCTTCCATCGGGTCTACGTATCCACTCCAGGTAGCTTGCAGCCACTGATTGGCTTCGTCATAGGTGAGGCGGCAGGAGCTGGCGTCACGGGCGTCTAGCTCAAGATTGAGGAGCATGCAAGGTAGATAGAGGTGTAAAAGAAAAGCATGAGCACGCCAGGTACTTGAGGTCGCGCTTTGGCTAATGTACTACACCTAGTAAGGCACCTCCTACTACCGTAAGTCTAGCTGCGCATAATCTCCTACCAATTACTGGTGTCTCAATCGCATGCAAAATGCTGCTCAAAATTACAGTTCTACCTAGATTCAACTGAGTAACGATGGGGCAAGCGCAACGTTACTTGGGCGGGCAGGCACCGGCGACATACGCTACCTGGCTAGCGGTGTTTGACTTAACGGGCTCCTATGGTTTCTTGCCTCAACCCTGCCGGGCAGTTTGCTCAGCGGTCTCACTAGGCTGGCGCTAGCCCGTCGCGCTCCTGCCCGGCGCGCAGCCACGCCATGGCTTCGGCTTCGTTCTCAAAAAGCTGCGGGAAGGCATCGACGGCCGCCTCGCGGCGAAAATAAAGCTCCATCGCGTCGCTTTCGGCCGCCGGCCGCTGGTGGGGCCCCGCCAGATAGGCCGTGAATAAGGGCCCACCCAGGGCGGCCGCGATGCGGGGCGAAAACTGGTCGCGGAACCACTCGTTCAGGTCGGGGCCAGCCACGGGGCGGCGGCGCAGGTCCAGCAGCCAGAAGCGGCAGTTGCCGTGGGCTTGGGCAGCGGCCAGCATGGCCTCATAAGTACCCTGTAGCTCCGGGGGCGGCAGGTCCATGAGCCACCGGCCAATGATGAGCCCTAAATCGGCGCGGTACTCCAGCGAGAAGGCATTGGATGGGAAAACGGACATGAACGGGTGAAAAAGCAGGGGAATGCTCCGCTATACGGACCCAGGTGGGGCGTGACCGTTTTTGCGTCCGGCCCCGGCCGAATTAGGTTCTATAAGCTATTCAAGCTCAAGCGGGGAGCGCACCCGGCAAGTAGTGTTGCAGAAGCGCCGTCAGTTCCATTACATCTAGTGGTTTGGTCTTAACTTCTACAACCAAGGTCCGCGCCCGTTCGCGCTCAGCCGTCTCGTGCGCCCCCGAGAGAACAATAACCGTCATGGCTTGCTGGCAAGCAGGAGGCAGCTGGCGCTGGTGCTCCAAAAACTCGAGGCCGTCCATAACCGGCATCTGCAAGTCAAGGAGTACAAGCAGCGGCAATGGGGGAGTAGTAGCTTGGCAGTGCCCCTCGATAAGTTCCAGAGCAGCTTGCCCATCGGCTGCTTCCAGCACCTGCCCGCGCACCTGCAAGTGCGTCAGCCAGCGCCGCAAGGTCAGCCGCGTTGCTTCGTCGTCATCTACCAGTAGTATCGTAGCCTCTGTCATCGGGTACGCTCTACGCGCATTCGGGAAGTTCGACTAGTTCTGGTCCAGTTTAGTTAGGCTACTTGCTAAGGCTAGCGCGAAATTATTAGGTGTGCTATTTTTTCCTAAAGCGTTCCAGCAGTCCGCTTTTGCGCTTGATGAGCACGTAGCGAATCGAAAAGGCGGTGGGAAACCGGCCATAGTTATCGCCGCTAAATTCTACCGTGGGCTTAAAGTCGAAACTGAGCACCACGGGCAGAAACGCCACCTTGTACTCGACACCCACCATGCCATCGAGGCCGCCGAAGTCGCCGGTATCCTTGTTGTGCCCCACGTGCCCACCGGCCCCGAAGTAATAATTGAGGCTAGGCCCCAGAATACCAAAGTGGTACTGCCCCAGCACCGTGCCGCTATACTCGCGCTCGCCCAGCCCGGCAATACCCTCGATGGTAACCCGCGAGGCCACGCGCTGCTGCAGCGTGATGCCATAGTTGCCGCCACCCAGGCGGGCCCCCAGGGCCGTATTGTATTTTTGTGCGGCGGCAGGGCGAGCAGCCAATAACAAGACCAGCCCCAAGGCCAGGTACCAAAAACGGAAGTGCATAAGGAAATTCAGAAAGGCTAGGCCCCAGCATTGGCAAGTACAATGCCAACGCCCAAAGAGGGCTACCTAGTACCTGGCAACCCAGTTGGCGAGGCGGGCAACGTATAAAATTCTGGCTTTTGCCGCTTTTATTCGGCGGCCTACGTTTGTTAGCCGGAACTTTGTCCCGATATTCTTCCACCCACTACCCACTGCGTGTACCTGCATCACGTGGCCGCCTACTTACCGACGGCCGTTGTTACCAACGAACATTTCACCCGCCTCAACGGGCTGGCTTCCGATTGGATAATTGAGCGCACCGGCATCCGGGAGCGCCGCCGGGCCGCCCCCGGCGAAAACGCCAATACCATGGCTGTGGCCGCTACCCAGGCGCTGCTGGCCGAGCTGCCAGCCTTCGACCCCGCCGGTATCGACCTCATTGTGGCGGGCACCTATACCCCGCACGATACCATTTACACGGCGGCCCACGCGGTGCAACGCGACCTGAATATCAATGAGATACCGACGGTAAGCATTTCATCGGCCTGCTCGTCGCTGCTCAATGCGGTGGAGATAGTGGAAGGCTACTTTGCGATGAACAAGGCCACCCAGGCCCTGGTGATAGTAACCGAGCACAACACGGCCTACAACAACGAGGAAGACACCATTGCGGGCCACTTGTGGGGCGATGGCGCAGCGGCCCTGCTCTTTACCAAAGAGCGCCTGGCCCCCGGCGACCTGCACGTGGTGCAGGTGATGACGGGCGGCGCAGCCCCCGTAGGCAAGGCCGATGAGGCCGTGACGCTCAAGCCCGTTGAGAAAGGAATTGTGATGCCTTTCGGGCGCGACGTGTTTCAGCAGGCCTGCACGTACATGACGCGCATTACGCAGCAATTGCTTGATAAGAATGGCCTGACGGTCAACGAGCTGACTTACCTGATACCCCACCAAGCCAACCTACGCATCTCGGCCAACGTGACCAAGCAGCTCGGCCTCGACCCCGCCCGCGCCGTCAATAACATCGACCGCCTGGGCAACACGGGTTGTGCCGGCTCGGCCATCGGCCTGGCCGAAGTGTGGCATACCCTCAAAGCGGGCGATAAAATAATCGTGACCGTATTTGGCGGCGGCTACTCCTACGGCGCTATGCTGCTGGAGAAGTAAGGAACAATGAGCAAGTAACAATGAGCAGACTGAACAAACGGTCTGCTCATTGTTACTTGCTCATTGCTAATTGATTTACCCATGCTTCCGCCCGCCGCCGCTTTTCTGCCCGAAATCACATTTCAAACCAGCCGGGCCAGTGGCCCCGGCGGCCAGAATGTAAACAAAGTAGAAAGCCGGGTAGAGCTACGCTGGAACCTGCTGGCCTCGCAAATAGTGAGCGACTTGCAAAAGCAGCTGCTGCTAGAGAAGCTGGCCAACCAGCTCACCACCGAAGGCTACCTGCTGGTAGTGGCCCAGGACGACCGCAGCCAGCTGCGCAACAAGGAACTAGCCCTAGCGCGCTTCCACGAGTTGCTGCAAAAAAGCGTGCGCCGCCCCAAGCCGCGCCGCGCTACCCGCCCCGGGGCCGTGCGCCAGCGCCTGGAAGGCAAAAAGCGCCAAAGCGAGAAAAAAGCCAACCGCCGCCGGCTTGATTAGCGGTAGTTAGTCGGCCGGCACCGCGAGCGCAGTTTTGGCGGGCAGCGGCCGCCACAGCAGCACCAGCAAGCCCGCCACGGGTAGCAGCGACGTCATAAAATCGAGCACCATCCGGCCCAGTCGATAGATAGTAACGCTGTTGCTGACCCGCCCCGCCCCGATAAACAGCACATAGGCCAGCCCTAGGCCCACGTAGCAGCGCCACACCGTGCGCCAGTCATGGTCGGGCAGTAGCAAGCGCATAGCCAGCAAGGCAATGCCGAGAATAATTGCTAAATAAGTTGCTCCTACAGGCAACGCCAAGTGGCTGACCGTGTTAGGAACATTGCTGGCCGTAGCCCCTGGCAGCCGGTGCAGCCAGGCCGGGCCATGGGTCAGGGCCGCGGCCCAACTCGCGCTCAGCGCGGCCGTTACCTGGGTTTGATAAATAGTGACCAGCGTCAGCAATAGCAGCAGCGCCACCCCTGCCACCACCCGCGGAGTGAGCCACGGCCGGCTGGCAGCTGGCGTCGCGGCCTGCTTAGCGGCCATCGGCCACCCGGTGGCTGGCGCTGCTGCGCTAGTCTGGCGCGTCCAGAGCAGCCAAAAGCCACCCAACGCCGCGTAAGCCACGGCATTAAAAGCGTAGTGGTGGTCGAAGTCGAAGGTCTCGGGTGAGTACTGGAAGTTGAGCGACAGGGCAATAATACGCACGATATTGAGCAGCCAAAGCGCTACGATGCCCATCGGAACAAACCACAGCCGCCGACGCGGCGGCCCCGGATAAGCCAGCACAAAGCCCGCTAGCAGTGCGTAGAGTACCAACCCATCGCACTGAGGGCCAACTCTAACGGACGGTTGACCGTTGAGTACCAGCAGGTCGGGGCGTACCGCATCGACACTGGCGGCCCAGCCAAGGGCGCGCAGCCCCCAGGCACTAGCTGCCGCGAGTTGGTGGCACAGCACCATATCGAGCGGACTACTGACGCCCAGCCCGTAGGCCGAACCAATAAACCATAGCGCCGCAAACGCAACGCACAGCAAACCAAATCGCCAAATCTGACGGGTAGATGAAGCAGCAGGAACAACCGCAAAAGGTGAAGCAGCCATAGAAAATATCAGCAAAGCGCGGCTAAAAATAAGGCCGACACCCTAAATCCTAGCGGCCAGTCAGCCCATTATCCAATCAAAACCGGCTTCGGGCTACCAAAGCTGCCTTACAGCAGCGTGCCGCGCAGCATCACGAGCGCCACGGTGAAGTAAATAATAAGCCCCGTCACGTCGACCAGCGTGGCCACGAAGGGCGCCGACGACGTAGCCGGGTCGAGGCCCAGCCGCCGCAGTATCAGCGGTAGCATCGAGCCCGCAATGCTGCCCCACAACACAATGCCCACCAGCGCCACGCCCACCGTGGTAGCCACTAGCAGCCAGTGCGGCCCATAAATAGGCGTGATACTTTGCCAGATGGCAATGCGGGCAAAGCCCACCAGGCCCAGAATCAGCCCCAGCATAATGCCGCCCAGCAGCTCGCGGCGCAGCACCCGCCACCACTCGCTAAGCGTAAACTCGCCCAGCGCCATGGCCCGGATAATAAGCGACGTGGCCTGCGACCCCGAGTTGCCGCCCGAGCTGATAATCAGCGGAATAAACTGCACCAGCACGATGGCTTTTTGCAGCTCGCCCTCAAAAAACTGCATGGCCGAAGCCGTCAACAATTCACCTAGAAATAATACCACCAGCCAGCCGGCGCGCTTCTGTACCAGCCGCAGCAGCGGCGTGGTCATGTAGGGCTCGTCGAGGGCTTCGGAGCCGCCAAACTTCTGAATGTCCTCGGTGTCTTCTTCTTCCCGAATGCTCAGAATATCGTCCAGTGTCACGATGCCGAGCAGGATGCCCTGGTCGGCGCTCACCACGGGCAGGGCCACCCGGTCGTTGCGCCGAAACACGTCGATGGCTTCTTCCTGGTCTTGGTTGACAGTGAGTTGCACAAAGCGGTGGTCCATTATGTCGCGCACGCGAGTGGTGGGCGCGGCCAGCAAAAACTCTCGAATGCGAATGTCGTCGATGAGCACGCCGCGGGCGTCGGTCACGTAAAGCACGTTCAGCGTTTCGGACTGCCCGCCGTGCTGGCGCACGTAGTCGAGGCTTTGCTCGATGGTCCAGTTTTCGCGAATGGCGATGTAGTCGGGCGTCATCAGGCGGCCCACCGAGTACTCGGGGTAGCCCAGCAGCTGCAAGGTCACGCGGCGTTCGGGCTCCGAGAGGTTTTGCACCAGCTCGGCCACGAAGTTGGCCGGCAAAAATTCGAGCAGGGCCGTGCGGTCATCCGGCGACATCTCGTTGAGAATGTCGGTAATCTTGTCTTGAGCCAGGTTGTCGAGAAAGTGACGCTGCACTTCCAGGTCCAGATACTCAAATACTTCCGTAGCCAGCTTAAGCGGCAGCATTCGGAAAATAATCAGCTGCTCGCGCTCATCCTCATTCTCAATCAGCTCGACCAGCTCGTTGGGCTGAAAGCCGCGCAGCAGCTTTTTAAGCTTAAAAAACTCGCCCTCCTGAATCAGCGACGTAATTTGGTCTACAGTTTCGGGCGAAGTCATAGGCAAAAAACCGGTTAGAGGTTTTTGGATAGAAAAAATTGAGTGTTTCGCTAGGCAAAAGGAGGTGCGCCTGGCAAAATTACGGCCAAGCGCGGCCTTATGCGGCCTCACCCGGCATTTTTGGCGTACTTCGCCTTCGCATCACCTCTCCCCGCTGCTTTGACCCCCGCTTCTGCGCTTGCCGCTGCCCCCGCGCCCCAGGGCACTACCGTGCTGCTGGGCGGCGGTGCCGACGACCCTACCCTGGCCCTGCTGGCCAGCTTGCTGCCCCATCGCCAGGCGCCCATCGAAATTCTTACCACCGCCACCCGGCACGACCCCGCCGCTACCCACGCTGCCTATGCCCGCGTGCTAGCCAAGCTGGGCTGCCACCAGGTAGGCCACTTGCAAGTAGCTGAAAACCAACCCGCCGATGCACCCGCCACGCTAACCCGGCTGCGGGCCGCCGCCCTGGTTTTCCTCACCGGTGGCGACCAGGAGCGCCTGACCGAGCAGCTGCTAGGCACGCAGTTTCTGGCGGTGCTGCGCCAGCGCCACCAGCACGATGCGGGCTTCATTTTGGCGGGTACCAGCGCCGGGGCCTCGGCCCTGGGCGGCCAAATGCTGGTGGCCGGCCGCGGCTGGCGCAGCCTGCTGGGCGGCGGCATCGGCGTCATTCCGGGCCTGGGTTTATTGCCTAACTTATTGATTGACCAGCACTTCATTGAGCGTGAGCGTTACCCGCGCCTGATGCACGCTGTGCTGGCTCACCCCGCGCTCCTGGGCGTGGGCCTCAGCGAAGAAACCGGCCTGCTGCTACGCCCTGGCCGCCCCGCCGAGGTATTTGGCACCGAAGTAGTGGTGGTGGCCGATGCCCGCCACCTCACCGCCACCAACTACCCCACCCTGGCCAAAGGCCAGCCTTTAAGTGCTCGCGGCCTCCGCCTAGACCTGCTGGTAGCCGGCGACGAATTGGTAATCGAGTAAGTGAGTAAGGTTGTCATTGCGAGCGCAGCGAAGCAACCTTTCCTTCACGTTAGCAAACGTTGGCAATGCGTTAGGGAAAGGTTGCTTCGTTGCGCTCGCAATGACAACCTCACTCCTTCATCAACTCACTGCCGGGCACCAAACCAGGATATATTTGCGTTTGGGCTGGCGACTAAGTTTTAGGATGTAATGGGTGTACTTCGCTTTGGGCCACGGGTGGCCATGTTATGGGTGATGCTGGTGCTGGCAGCGGCCTGCACCCGCAAAACTGTGTCGTTTAATTCGAAGCTCGACGAGCCGTTGCTGAATGGCGCTCCCGAGGCCGGCGACAGCTTGACAACTACGAAGAAGAAAAACCCGAAGCTCAGCATTGCCGGCCGCAAGGCCGTGCTGACCAAGGAAGAAGACCGCAAAGCGAAAGAGGAGGAGAAAGCTGCCCAGCGCAAGCCCAACAAAAAGAAAAAAGTGTTTTTGGGCCAGCGCATCAAGCGCGGGTACTTCAAAACCGGGACTGGTAAAAACCAGGTTATCACAATTTTCTACTACCTCAAGAATTTCAAGCAGCCCAGCGCCATGGCGCCGGCTGTGTATTACTACAATCCGAAAAAGCACAAGATTTTTACCGCCAACGGTGAACTCGACCCCGCTACCGAAAAGGTGCTACACGGCCCCATCAAGCGGATGGTGAACAACCAGGTTATCGAGCAGGGCTACTACGCCATGGGTACCAAGCACTTGCGCTGGGAGAAGTACGACAACAAAGGCGGGCTGACTTCCAAAATTCACTACGAGATGGGCTTCCCGCGCGATGCAAACATCAGCTACTACGACGGGGCCAACACCATGATAAAAGAAGTGGTGCCCTACGTAAATGGCAAGCTGGAAGGCGATTACGTGCGCTACACCGCCGACGGCAAGCGCGAGTGGATTGGCCACTTCGAAAATGGCCACCGGGTAGGGGAGTGGACCAACTACTGGGATTACAAAGGCTACCGCCACTATGTGTTTCAGTACGGCGAGTCGGGCTACGAACCCGAAGTGGCTGAGCCCGAGCTAATTCGCGAGTACAGTCACGGCGGCTCGCCGATTTTCGACAAAGAGAAAAAGCTCGACAAGCGCGACGATGCCGACCCCGACGCGACCAAAAACGACCCCCGCCGCCCCGGCAGCCACGGGGCTCCCGCCCAAAAGGCTCCCGTGCGCAAGCCCGTCGAGCGCCGCCCCGGCTACCACCCCAAGCCCGCCGTGACGCCCCCGGCCGTGCCCGCCACCCCTGGCGGCGCCCAACCGGCGAACTAGGCCAAGGTAGCAAAGTGCTGGTAGCTAGCGCTAATAGAAAGCGTCTTCAAATAGCTCGATGCGAAAGCTCTGGCTCAGCTGCGTCAAAGCCAGAATATCGAAGCGAATATCGCCGCGCCAATCCAGCTCTTCCTGCAAGTGCGTGGCGGCTAGGCGAAACAACTCCTTTTTGCGGGCCGATACAAACGTCTCGGGTGGACCATACTGGCTACCCGAGCGCGTTTTTACCTCAATAAACACGAGTAGCTCCTGGCCGCGCTGTGCTATCAGGTCGACCTCGGCGCGGCCGTGGCGGTAGCTGCATGCCACAATGGTGTAGCCAGCCTGCTGGTAAAATGCCGCGGCGGCGGCCTCGCCGGCCCGACCTAACTCGTGCGCAGAGTGAGACATATACTGTATAGAAAGTAACGAGGTCACTTAGCCTTAGCTACCGTGCAAGCTAAAGCCTATGGTACGAAGTACCTTTGTGAAAGTATTGCCCGTGCTACCCCTCCACCCACCGCCCCCGGACGCTATGGAAAGTTATTCGGCCTGCGTGGCCCCTGTCAGCGCTGACCTCAGCGCAACCCAGGCTGCGCCGTCGGCCACCCCCAACCAGGAACTGCTGGTGCAGCGCCTCGGCCTGGTGCCCTACGTGCCCACCTGGGATTTGCAGGAAAGCTTACTGGCTGATACCCTAGCTATTAAAGCGGCTAACCGCACCGCTGAAGCGGCGGGCCTGCCTTTGCAGCCCACACCCAACCACCTGCTATTCTGCCAGCACCCGCCTACCTACACACTAGGTAAGAGTGGCAAACCCGAGCACCTGCTGCTCGACGAAGCAGCCCTGGCCTCCCACGGAGCCACGTTTTACCGCATCAACCGGGGCGGCGACATTACCTTCCACGGCCCCGGCCAGCTGGTGGCGTACCCGTTGCTCGACCTCGAAAACTTTCGGCCCGACATCCACTGGTACTTGCGGGCGCTCGAAGAGGCTGTTATCCAGACGCTGTCCGAGTATGGGTTGCAAGCCGGCCGCATTGCGGGCCTCACCGGCGTGTGGCTCGACTGGGAAGCCGACGCGCCCAACCCGCGCAAAATCTGCGCAATGGGCGTGCGGTGCAGCCGCTGGGTCACGCTCCACGGCTTGGCCCTCAACGTCAATACCGACCTCAGCTACTTTGGCTACATCGTACCCTGCGGCATCACCGACAAGGCCGTGACCTCGATGCAAGCCGAGCTTGGCCGGGCAATTGCTATCGAAGAAGTGCAAGAGCACCTGCTGGGGCATTTGCAGCAGCAGCTAGCGGGCCAGCACTAGCAGCAAGCCTTAGCAGTGTAGCAAATACTTGATTAGTAGTAAATTATGTATGAAACAAGATATTCTCTTTGAACCAGTAGTCGGCGTGTCGATTGCCATCGTGCCCGATTATGACCCTACCGAGGCTGCGCCAGACGCGGCCGGGCAACCAACCTGGCAGGTTTTCTTGCTGAATAACAACGACTTCGCGCTTGAAACCGTTATTGTCGCCTCCGATGGCTACGGCACTCAGCCCGATGGCCAAGCAGTGCGCACCTCGACCCTGCGCTACCACTTTCCCGAAATAGGCCCCCACTCGGCCACGCCCATCGAGCTGATTGACCCCGCCGTTTTTCATCTCACCAACCAATACTGGGTGAGCTATTACCGCGACCGCCAGATTTTCGACAGAAAGTTTTTGTTTGTTCCCGATTCCATTGTGCCCGAAAACTTCAGCCGCCTGGAGTTGCTCGATGGCCGGGCCGGGGTATTGCACGGGTAAGCCGGCCGGCCAAACTAAGGCCGGCTTCCAAACTGCTTACTTACTTCTGCCAGCTGTTGCCATTGCCGCTTTTGCGCTATGAATCATACACTTAGTATCTATTTGGGTTTAGCGGCGCTGTGGGCGCTGCTGGTAGCCATGTTCGCGGTGCCCTCCATCGTGTTCATTGCCCACCTCAAAAACCTGCTCGACACGCCCAATGGGCGCACCGTGCACCAGTCACTCACGCCCCGTTTGGGCGGCGTAGCCGTTTTTGCGGGCTTCATGTCGGCGCTCACCATTTTTGCCCCGCTCGGCAATGGTGTGCAGCAATTGCTGGCAGGCTGCATCATCCTGTTTTTCGTAGGCCTGAAAGATGACTTGGTTACCATCTCGGTCGCCAAAAAATTTGTGGGTCAGCTGCTAGCCACCGGCGTCGTGATGATAATGGCCGATGTGCGCATCACCAGCTTTCAGGGGGTTCTGGGCATCGAAACCCTACCAATCGGGTTTAGCTACGGGTTTACGTTCGTCGTTATCGTGGGCATTACCAATGCCATCAACCTCATCGACGGCCTGGATGGCTTGGCGGGCACTATCGTGCTGATTATCAGCAGCACATTCGGCTATTACTTCTACCGCTACGGCGGCGACACCTTCAGCAACTACGCATTCGTGGCAGTGTGCCTGATTGGCGGCATGCTAGGCTTTTTGCGGTATAACTTCTACAAGGCCAGCATCTTTATGGGCGATACCGGTTCGCTTGTCTGTGGCTTTATTATCTCGATACTGGCCATTGAGTTTATCGAGATGGGCAATCACATAGGGCAGCCGTTTGGCAGCATGGCTCCGGCCATCACGCTGGGCATCCTCTTCGTGCCCTTGTTCGATACCCTCCGCGTGTTTACGCTGCGTATGCTGGCCGGCAAGTCACCCTTCGTGCCCGATAAAAACCACGTGCACCACCGCGTTATGGCGCTGGGTTTTTCCCAAATCAGCACGGTGCTACTTCTCGGGCTGTTGAATTCAGTGGTGATTTTGTTCGTCATCAATTTCTCCTACCTGGGCAATCTGGCGCTGATTGGGGCGCTGGTAAGCTTTGGGGTGCTACTTAGCATATTTCTGGGCGTGTACCAAAGCCGGCTGGCCCGGCGCCAGGTGGCCTCTTCCTAGCCGTGAGTGACTTGCCTTCAGGCTCGGCTAAGCAAGTAATGCCGCGACTGGTAGCTTGGCTACTACTATGGTGTGGCCTGGCGCTAGCCAGCCACGCGGCCGAGTACCGGCCCCTGCCGCCCGCCCCCGCCCCCGGCCTGTCGGCCGACAACTGGCTGCTGCACGATGCCGCTCGCAACCGGCTCATTCTGTACCTGCCTGGCTACCATGCCCCGGCGCATGCCTACTACCAGTGGGTGCGCCTGCGGGCGGGCCAGCCGCTGCACGTGTCCTTCACGGCCCAGCCGGGCCTCAGTCTCTTTGTCGATAATAAGCTGCTGTTCAGGGCTGTCAATGCCGGTGCCTATATTGTTGACTTAGCCAGGGATTTGCCGCGCCAAGCGACGGCACCCCATTTACTAGCCGTGTGGCAGCCCGAGGGCTACCCTTTGCTAGGTTCTTTTATGGTAGTGCCAGCTGGCCCTGCCCCCATTACCAAAGAGCCGGCGCATGCTGCGGTGCCATTGGCATTGCCTCGCCCCACGCCGGCCCGCTCTCAGCTTGGCACTTTGCAAAGCCAGCCCCTACTATTAGGGCTGCTAATAGTAGGCTTGTTGTATGGCGCAGTGCGCAGCGCCTACCCGGCTGGTTTGGCCAGCGTGCTGCAGGTAGGCGACATTTTCAGCTCGGCTCCCAATGGCCAAACCTTCCTGCTACGGCCAGCCTTTACCTTGCTTAATCTGGTGCTGGTGCTACTATTTGCCCTATCGCTGGCGCTGCTGCTTACCGCGCTGCACACCGATTTTAGTAGCCTGCCGCTGGTAAACCAACTGCTAAAAGTGCCCGAATCGGCCACTATCTCGCGGGTGCTGCTCTACGCCGGGCTAATTATCGCCTTCATCATCGGCAAGTTTCTGCTGGTCGAAGCTCTCAGCTATATTTTCGATTTGCGCCTACTGGCAGCGGTGCATTACCGGGAGTTTTTGCGCACTACTCTACTGGTAGGTTTGCTAGTACCAGCGGCTCTGCTGCTGTTTTTAAGCCTGAACGCTTATTGGCCGCCTGTTGTTGAGATTGCCAATGGTTTTGTCTTGATTCTGCTCACTGCTACGGTGCTGCGCGTGGCGCGCACGCTGCACCAGCAGGCATCGCTACTTAATCTTCATTTGTTCGCGTACCTTTGTGCTACCGAAATACTGCCCCTGGCGGTATTACTTAAGCTTATCGTATTTACATACCCTGCTTAAATAAGTAGGGGCGGCCCTTAGCCGATTCAATCTATTGCCCTAGCGTTACCCCTATCTCTTTTATGGCCGAGAGCGCAGCACAGCCGGGTTCGAACCGGCACGCCCAGCCCATTCGCAGCATTCTGGTTACCCAGCCCAAACCTGCTACCGACGTATCGCCCTACTCGCCGCTGGCCGAGAAGTATGGCATCCAGGTTGATTTTCGGGAGTTTATTGATGTGCAAGGAGTTCCTTATAAGGAGTTCCGCAAGGAGAAAATCAATATTCTGGAGTACTCCGCCGTCATCTTCACCAGCCGCAATGCTGTCGACCACTTCTTTCGCATTTGCCAGGAAGCCAAGCTCGAGATGCCAGCTGAGATGAAGTACTTCTGCATTTCTGACCAAACGGCCAACTACCTGCAGAAATACATAGTGCTGCGCAAGCGCAAGCTATTCGTAGGCCTGCGCACGGCCGCCGACCTGTTCGACGTCATCAAAAAGCACAAAGGCGAGAAGTTCTTGTATCCTTGCTCGGATATCCGCAAGGATGACCTTCCCGAATTCATGCGGGCCAACAATCTCAAGTTCACGGAGGCTGTCATCTACCGCACCGTAGCTAGTGATTTATCTGATTTATCAGATGTAAAGTACGATTGCCTAGCTTTTTTTAGTCCTTCTGGCATCAGTTCGCTATTCGTGAATTTTCCGGACTTTGTGCAGGATGGCACGCGCATCGCAGCCTTTGGCCCCACTACTGCTAAAGCTGTACGGGACGCCGGGCTTATTCTTGATATTGAGGCCCCTATGCCCAATGCCCCATCTATGACCGGTGCTATTGAGGCCTATATTCGCCAACATGCTCTGGCAGCAGGTGTTGGCACCGACAAGACCAAGTGAGCTAGCCGAAAAGGGGCTTTGCAAGGCAGGGATTGAGGAAAATAACATTATATGGTTGCATTAAGCGGCCATTTAGTAGTTACATTTGGAAGCAGGATACATCCTATTTTTAGGTTTTGTCCTGCTCGCCTTATTTTTTCTCTCAGTTCTTTCTCCGCAACCCGTATGAAGGGAATTGTACTTGCTCCCTTGCTGCTTATGGCAGCTGCTGGCACCGTTTCGGCGCAGCAACAGCCTCAGTTCACGCATTATGGCTTCAATGGCATGTACTTGAACCCGGCCTATGCCGGTATCAAAGGCCAGACTGAAGTCACCCTACTTGGGCGTTACCAATACCTGAATCTCAACAACACCCAGGGCGATGCCAACGGCTCGCCCCGCACGGGCATGATATCGGCCTCCGTGCCGATTCAGGCTATTAGCGCTGGGATAGGGGCAGTAGTATACTACGACCAGATTGCCGAGTCCAAAGTGACTAATGCGGCGCTGTCCTATTCGCAGCATATCAACCTGGGCCGCGGCCGGTTGGGTATTGGCATCCAGGGTACGTTCACCTACCTGAGCAAGGGTACGTATAAATACCTCGATGCGTATGACCCCTACGTGCCAGCCAACGGTTCCGACCACAAGTTTGATGCGGGTGCTGGCCTCTGGTACGAGTCACCGAAATTCTACGCCGGCATCAGCGCCAACAATCTGTTCCGCTCGGTATACACGCTGCAAAGCGCTCGCTACGAGCGCGACCCCACCACGGGCCTTCCTGTGCTACGGGGCTACCAAAACACGTCGCGGTCGCTGGGCGAGAACCACGCCTACTTCACGGCCGGATACAATATCGAAGCATCGTCCAGCGTTACGATTACGCCCACGGTACTCGTAAAAGCAGTACTGCCCGGTAGTTATGATGCCGTGAGCAAATATGACAACGAGAGTAACTACTCCTACGAAGGCGGAATACGCGCCACGTTCAACGACCAATTCTGGGCCGGGTTAAACTATCGCCATCAGGAATCCTTCGCAGGCCTACTGGGTTATGGGTTTGGCCCCGATAACCGTTACCGCATCGGCTACGCGTTCGATTTCGTGGCTTTCAACCAAGCCGCTCGGGCTTTCAGCTCGCACGAAATCATGCTTTCCCTGCGCATGCCTAAGGTGGGCCCAATTAGCCGTCCTGCTATTCGGACACCTCGCTACAGCTTTTAGTCCTATTTCAGGCTTCTAAGTTTTCAAAGAAAAAAGTTCACGAAGAAATAATCTTCACTTAAAAAAGCCTTGTTTTAGCTTTGCTAAGGCACTTTTGGTGTTTTGAGGAACAAATACTTGTGTATACCCGTCTGGCCCATATTGCAAGGCGACTTGAAATAGTGTAGATTTGCCAGGGAATACAATGCGCCCTTCTAACTCCTGGATATACAATTAGTCTTTCTTTATTATGAAAAAAATTCTGGTACTGCCCCTCCTGGCCCTTTCGGGGTTGCTTATGGGTGGGTGTTTTACAAAGAACTACCAGGGTGACTTGGTGGGCGCAGAAGACCGGCCGATTTTCAATCCGCAGGATGTGCCCTTCGGTATGGTGCCTTGCCCCGGTGGCACGTTCCACATGGGCCAGACCGACCAAGATATCTCGGCTTCGATGGTAAACATGAACAAGCAGGTGACTATCGCCGGCTTTTACATGGATGAAACCGAAATCACGAACAACGAATACCGTCAGTTTGTGAACGCCATTATGCAGGATTCGGTAGAGGCCCTGGGCGAAGACTATATTAAAACGGAGCTTTACCCCGACACCACGGTGTGGGTGCGGGACTTTACCTACCACATGGGTGACCCCCTGCTGGAGTACTACTATTCGCACCCTGCCTTCGACGACTACCCAGTAGTTGGGGTCGACTGGTTTGCGGCTAAGTACTTCTGCAACTGGCGCAGCAAACTAAAGAACGCTAGCAACGAAGAAACCGGCGAAGCACCGCTGCCTAACTTCCGCTTGCCTTCTGAGGCTGAGTGGGAATACGCCGCCCGCGGTGGCCGCGAAGGCGTTACCTTCCCTTGGGGCGGTCCTTATGTTCGCAACACCCGTGGCTGCATGCTGGCCAACTTTAAGCCCGGTCGTGGCGACTATGCCGCCGACGGTTTTGCTTACACCTCGGAAGTAGGCTCGTACTTCCCCAACGACTTTGGCCTGTATGATATGGCCGGCAACGTATCGGAGTGGTGCGATGATGCCTATATGGAATCGTCAGTGCCGATTGTGTGGGACTTGAACCCAACCAACCCCGACGACAACGAACCCCGCAAAGTAGTGCGCGGCGGCTCGTGGAAAGACATTCAGTACTTCCTCGAAACTGGTACCCGCAACTTCGAATACCAAGATTCTGCCCGTTCCTATATTGGTTTCCGCTGCTCCATGATTCAGATTGGCATGGGCACCAACCGCGGCCTCAACCGCTAATTTTCCTTCGTAGCCCAATTAATCTTTTTTCACACAAACCCTAAGTACTTCTAATTCAAGATGGCTGTCAAGAAGAATTTCCTGTACGATACCCTAATGCCGAAAGTATACGGTATTGGTGCCGCAGTAGTAATCGTAGGTGCTCTATTCAAAATCCAGCATTTACCGGGCGCTGGTCCTATGCTTTCCGTCGGCCTGCTGACGGAAGCCGTTATCTTCTTTCTAAGTGCTTTCCAGCCTCACCAGGCTGAAACCGATTGGGCACTGGTTTACCCTGAACTGAGCGAAGGTTACGACCCTTCGACCAACGATAACCGTTTCCGCGAAAAGACTCCGGCCCCCAATGGCCTGACCGGCAAGCTGGACGACATGTTGAAAAATGCCAACGTTACCCCCGAAGCCCTCACCAACCTGGGCCAGGGCCTGAATCGCCTCAGCGCTACTACCGCGCAGCTGGGTCAGCTTGGCGAAGCCACCAACGTAACCGACGAATACACGAAGCGTGTACGCACCGCGGCCCAATCGCTGGAGCGCATCAACGAGTCGTATGCCAACACGGTAGAGGCCGTATCGGCTATGTCGAACGCCACCGGCGATGCTAAAGAGTACCACCTGCAAGTGCAGAACGTGACCAAAAACCTGGGCGCGCTGAACGCAGTGTACGAAATGGAATTGCAGGATGCCAACACGCACCTGAAGTCGATGAACCAGTTCTACGGTACGCTGGGCAAAGCCATGGAAAACATGGTACAGGCTGGCAAAGACACCGAAAACCTGCAACATCAGGTAGCCGACCTCACTGGCAACCTGTCCTCGCTCAACCGAGTGTACGGCAACATGCTCAACGCTATGCGCGCTGGCGCAGCATAGTATAAGTTGACTAGCGTTTCTTCTTAACTATAGCAACACTTATATAATGGCAGGCGGAAAAGAAACACCGCGGCAGAAGATGATTGGCATGATGTACCTCGTGCTGACCGCTCTTCTGGCGCTTCAAGTCCAGTCGGCTGTGATTTTGAAGTTTAAGTTTATTGACGACAGCTTGCTGAGCGTGAATGATAAGACTTCGAACGCAGCAGACGGTACGATTAAAGGTATTGAGGCGGCAGTTATCAAAAACCGCAACCAGGCTGCTGACAAGGCAGTTCTAGCTCAAAGCGAAGAAATTCGTGAGAAGACGAAAGAAGTAATTGCCTACCTGCGGGAAGTGCGGGACAAGCTTGTAGTTGCCGGTGGCAACCCGAAGGGGTCCACTGAATACAAGGATATCAACGCCGAAGATGTTGTCGCCACTACCATGATTGGTTCGGGCGACAAAAAGAACGGCTTAGGTTACCCGCTTAAAGCTAAGCTGAACGATTACTCATCCTACATTGGGAAATTTGTTACTGGTGCTACGCCTTTGGCTCTCGACGGCAAAGAAGATACCCGCGTAACAACGTCTAAAGACCAGACTACGAAAGAGCAGCGCTCGAAAGACTTCGCGCAGTTGAACTTTGAATCTACTCCTTTGGCAGCAGCGCTTGCTACGCTCTCGCAGAAGGAGACGGAAGTACTGAAGCTGCAAGCTGACGCGCTGTCGGCTCAGGCGCAGAAAGTAGGTGCTTCAATCATCGTGTTTGACAAGCTGGGCGCTTTCGCCTCGGCCGAATCGAACACGGTAGCTGCTGGTACCAAATACAAAGCTGACCTGTTCCTGACGGCTGGTGCTTCGGGCCTGCGTCCTACCATGACCTACAATGGTTCGCCATTAACGGTAGGCCCCGATGGCCACGGCAAAGTGGAGTTCACGGCTCGTCCTGGCAGCTTTGATGCTGCTGGCAATGCCAAGGCTTCGTGGTCGGGTACTATCCGCATGAACCAGAATGGTCACGACACTACTTTTAAAGTGAACGTGCCTTATACCATCACCAAGCCGGTAATGCAGATTCAGTCGGCTTCGGTGCAGGCCTTGTACTACAAGTGCGGCAACAAGCTGAGCGTGCAAGTACCGGCTCTCGGTGCCCAGTACCAGCCTAGCTTCTCGGCCTCGGGTGCTTCGGTAATCACCGGTCAGAAAGGTGAAGTAACGCTGGTGCCTAATGCCCGCGAAGTAACCCTGAACGTGAGCAGCGGCGGCAACGCTATCGGCTCGCAAAACTTCAAAGTTCGCCCGATTCCTAACCCCACTATCAAGTGCTTTGTGGGCAGCAGTGAGGCTAACGAAAAGCAGGGAACTCCTGGCTCGGCAATTCGGTCTATCACCATGCGTGCTATTCCTGACCCCGGCTTCGCTACCTTCCTGCCCGAAGATGCTCGTTACCGTGTGTCGAAATTCACGGCTGTACTGGCCCGCGGCAAGCGCCCGGTAGTTGGCCCGAAAGTTATCAATGGCCCGCAGGGTGACATGAGCGACATGGTGAATGCCTACCGCGAAGGTGACCGTCTGTTTATCGAAGTTCAGGGCGTTCAGCGCAATAACTTCCAAGGTCAGGTTGAAGACGTGAACATGACCCGCACGTTCAACATCCCGCTGCAATAAATTCTTTACGCTATCCGTTTCTTAATTATGACTAGCTATTTCAAAGTATTGCCCCTCGCGCTCACGGCCCTCACGGTGTCGGTAGCTGCCCGGGCGCAGGAGACAGCCGCCGCTACCGCTACCACGGGGGCTGTCCGGGCCATCCCGGTATCCGACCAGATGTTCCGCAAGACTATCTGGCGGGCAATTGACCTGCGCGAAAAGCAAAACCGCCCGATGTTCTCGGACGGCAAAGAAATTAGCCGCGTCATTATTGATGCCGTGAAGCGTGGAGAGTTGCAGGCGTATAAGAACGACTCGGTAACCTCGACATTCAACGCTAAGGAGGTGTCTGCTAACATGTCGTACCCACTGGAAGCTCCTATCAGCGCTGACGCTGATGGTGGTGACTGGGGTGCTGCTGCACCTGCACCAGCTGCTGGCAAGAAGGCTAAGGCTGCCGATGACGGCTGGGGCTCGCCCGCACCCGTTGCTAAAAAGCCGGCTACTACCAAGCGTGTAGCCGTGCTGGATGCTAATGGCAGAGTAGTGAAGCGCAATGGTAAGACTGTGTATAAAACGGTGCCCATTACGTCGGTAGCTAAGGCTGAGCCACCCGCACCTGCTACTTCGGCCGAGTATCGCTACAAAGACCTCTATCAGATGGAGTTGTCGGAGGAGATGATATTCGACAAGAAGCGTTCGCGGATGTATCACCAGATTAAAACCATTTCGCTGAAGCTGCCTTCTACGCTGCCCGGCAACGCGGCTGGTCTGGAGAAGAACATTGCTACTTTTAAGTACTCGGACCTGGTAAAGGTGTTCCGCAACAATCCGCAGTCGGCCATCTGGTTTAATGCGCAGAACGATGCCCAACACAAGAACCTAGCCGATGCCTTCGAACTGTGGTTGTTCAACTCCTACATCACGAAGGTTTCGAACCCGGCTGGTGATGACTTGGCTAGCCAGTACGGCGGCGACCGCGAAGGCTTGCTAGCTGCCCAGCAGACGGCAGCCGACTTGGTGGAGTATGAGTATAACCTGTGGTCTTTCTAGACCGCAGATTCAAACGGATTAAACAGATTTAACGGATACGGGGCTGCGCCCCTGACTTGGTCTGCTTGAGTAGTTTGTTGTTGAATAAAAAGCGCCTTGGCTGATTAGCCAAGGCGCTTTTTCGTTGATTGGGATGGCCGGATTTTAATCGGCAGTAGGTTGTGAAGTGGCCTCTTGCTGCTCGAAATAGGTGAGGAGGACTTTGGCTTTGGCTTTGCCTACTTCGGCTTCTAGCTGGGCCTGGGTTAGCTCTTTTATCTTTTTGACTGATTTGAACTTGCTTAGCAGCTTGTCGGCAGTGATGGGGCCGAGGCCTTTGACGTCGGTTAGCTCGGTTTTGAGGGTTGCGTCGTCGCGGGTTTTGCGGTGAAAGGTGATGCCGAAGCGGTGAACCTCGTCGCGCATACGCTGGAAGAGGCGCAGGCTTTCGCTCTTCTTGTCGATGTAGAGGGGCAGGGGGTCGTTAGGAACGTAGATTTCTTCGAGGCGCTTGGCGATGCCGATAATGGCCATTTGGCCCCACAGGTTGAGGTCTTTGATGGCCTTTACGGCCATGCTGAGCTGGCCTTTGCCACCATCGACAATGACGAGCTGGGGCAGGCTGGCACCCTCCTCCGTGAGGCGGCGGTAGCGGCGCGTCACTACTTCGTACATCGTGTCGAAGTCGTTAGGGCCGACCACGGTTTTGACGTGGTAGTGGCGGTAATCCTTCTTGCTGGGCTTGGCATTGCGAAAGCACACCATGGCCGACACCGGGTTATCGCCTTGGAAGTTGGAGTTGTCGAAGCATTCGATGTGCTTAGGAAGCTCGGTCAGGCGCAAATCTTTCTTGATTTGCTCCATGATGCGGACTTCGTTCACATCCTTGCTTTTCTCGTTCATGCTTTCCTTTTCCTTGCGGAGGTACAGCACGTTCTTAATGCTCAATTCTAGTAGCTTGCGCTTGTCGCCAATCTGAGGCTGGGTAATGGCGACGCCCGGCAGCGGTAAGTCACCGATGGGCACATTGGTCAGGATTTCCCGAGCCTCGCTTTCAAACTCCTGGCGCAGTTGCATGATGAGCGGAGCCAGAATTTCACCATCACTCTCGTCAAGCTTCTTGGTCAACTCCAGGTTTTGGGTGAGGATGATGCTGCCGTTCATCACTTTGAAGTAATTGACGAACGCTGCCTTCTCGTTGGAGGCAATGCTGAACACGTCGATATTGGTGAGCGTATCGCTCACGATGGTACTCTTGGCTTGGAAGTCGTCGAGCTTGTCTAGCTTTTGCTTGAACTGGTGGGCCAGTTCGTACTGCATTTCCTGGGCGGCGGCAGTCATGCGCTCGCGGAAGTACTGTTTGGGCAGGCGCAGGTCGCCGTTGAGAATCTGGCGAATTTGCTGGATGTATTGGCCGTAAGTGGCCTCGTCCTCTTTGGCCTCGCAGGGGCCTTTGCAATTGCCGATGTGGTACTCGAGGCACACTTTGAACTTACCAGCGGCCACGTTTTCGGGGCTTAGGTTGTAGTTGCAGGTGCGCAACGGGTACAACGCCCTGATTAGCTCCAACAGCACATTGAGCGCGCCTTGGTGGGCGTAGGGGCCAAAATACTGGCCATCGCCGGGCTGCTTGTTGCGCGTGGGGATGAGGCGCGGAAACCGCTCCTTGGTCAGCAGCAGGTACGGGTAGGTTTTGCCATCCTTGAGCAGGATGTTGTACTTGGGTTGGTACTGCTTTATGAGGTTGTTTTCGAGCAGAAAAGCATCCGACTCCGAGTTGACAATAGTGAACTCGATGCGCTGGATATTCTTGACCAGCTGTTGGGTCTTCTTGTTGTGGTCCTGCTTGGTGAAGTAGCTGCTCACGCGCTTGCGCAGGTCCACGGCCTTGCCCACGTAGATAATGCCCTCGTCGTCGTAGTACCGGTACACGCCGGGCTGGTGGGGGAGGCGATTTATTTGCTCTTGTATTTCGGGTTTAGCCGCCATAGACCGCAGATTCAAACGGATTAAACAGATTTAACGGATACGCCCGCCTGCGGCGGGCTGACTGCTGCTGGTAGTACGTGGGTAGAACGCACAACGGCTGGCAAAAGTAGCCGCATGGGGCAGCATCGGGGGTAAACAATTGTAGAGGCCGCTATTCTTCCTTACACCCAGTGCAAGGAAGAGTAGCGGCCTCTACAACCCCAAAGCCAGCTAGCCAGCCCGCCGCAGGCGGGCGTATCCGTTAAATCTGTTTAATCCGTTTGAATCTGCGGTCTAGATGTCCTTGTCGTCGAGGTCGCCAGTCGTGGGCTGCGCCATCTTCTGGTCGGCCGGAATGGTATCGCGTTGGGCCCCGTAGTACTTCGAGCAATCGAGCTCGATGGTGAGCGGCTTGGCGGGCAGCGGGAAGGGGCGTGTGTCGAGGTCGATGCTCTTGTTGGCGTATATCTTCTTCATAAAGATGCCGTAGAGCGGCAGCGCCAGGCGCGCGCCCTGGCCGTAGTAGCCCGAGCGGAAGTGAATGCTGCGGTCTTCGCCGCCCACCCACATACCGCACACGAGGTTGGGCGTGATGCCCATAAACCAGGCATCGGAGTAGTTGGAGGTAGTGCCGGTTTTGGCCCCAATCTCAAACGGAAACTTGAAGCCCGTGTGCAGAATGGTGCTGGTGCCACCGCGCTCGGTGGTGCTGGCTTGCAGCATGTTGGTCATCACGTAGGCAGTTTCTTCGCTGAGAGCCTCCTTAGTTTGGGGCACAAATTCGCGCAGCACGTTGCGGTTCTTGTCCTCGATGCGCGTCACGATAATGGGCGACGTCCAAACGCCCTTGTTCACGAAGGTGCCGTAGGCCCCGCACAGCTCAAAGATGCTGCAATCGGAAGCCCCGAAGCCCACGGCCGGCACCGCATCGACGGGGGAGGTGATGCCCAGGCGCTTGGCATATTCCACAATGGTTTCGGGCGTGAGCTTATACACCAGCCACGCCGTGATGGAGTTCATAGACCGGGCCAGCGCTTGGCGCAAGGTGAAGGTGCGGCCCGAAAAACCGCCCTCAAAATTATGCGGCGTGTAAGGTGGCCGGCCCGCCACACCAGGGAAGGTAGTGGCCACATCGGGGCGCGGGAAGCAAGGCGAATAGCCTTGGTCGATGGCCGCCGTGTACACAATGGGCTTGAACGTGGAGCCCGGCTGGCGCTTACCCTGCCGCACGTGGTCGAACTTGAAGAACTTATAATTGGGACCGCCCACCCAGGCTTTTACTTGGCCATTGAGCGGGTTTACGGCCATGAAGCCGGCTCGCAGGTAGCGCTTGTAGTAGTCGAGCGAGTCCATGGGCGACATCAGCATTTCTTTCTCGCCCTGCCAGCTAAATACCGTCATGCGGTACTTGTGGCGCAGGTAGTAGTTCACCGAGTCTTTGTTGCCCTCGTACTGCGTCATCAGCGACTTGTAGCGCTGGGTGCGGCGCATGGCGGTGGCCAGAAAATTGGGAATAACCTTGCCGTTTTCGTCGCGCCAAGGCAACTGGCCCTTCCACTGCGCCGAAAACCACTTTTGCTGTAAGGCCAGGTGTTCGGCCACGGCCTGCTCGGCAGCAGCCTGCATGCGCGAGTCGATGGTGGTGTAGATTTTCAACCCATCGGCGTAGAGGTCGTGGTCGGTTTCGCGGGCCCAAGTTTGGAGGTACTTCGCCACCTCGGTGCGGAAATAGGGAGCCAAGCCTTGCGTGGCATTCTCCACGCTGTAGTGCAGGGCAATGGTCTGGGCGGTGTCCTTCACCAGCTCGCCCGGCGTGAGGTAGCCGTACTTATTCATCTGCTGCAGCACCCAGTTGCGCCGCCGCTTCGAGCGCACGGGGTGCAGTGCGGGGCTAAAGCGCGACGGTGCATTCACAATGCCAACCAGCGTAGCCGCCTCGGGCGTAGTCAGGTCTTTGGGCTTCTTATTAAAAAACGTCTTTGCCGCCGTGTTAATGCCGTAGGCATTCGAGCCAAAATCAACGGTATTGAGGTACATCCGCATGATTTCGCGCTTGGTATAGTTGCGCTCCAGGCGAATAGCCAGCAGCCATTCCTTGGTTTTGGTGATGAGCAACCCCAGTTTACCCTCGCCGTTGAGCGAGCCGTCGTTGAGGTTGCTGGCCTCGCCGGGGCGGGTTTTAAACAGCACTTTGGCCACCTGCTGGCTCAGCGTGGAGCCGCCGCCGGCCCGGCCCAGCCCCGCAACGGCGCGCATGATACTTTTAAAATCAATACCCGAATGCTGCTCGAAGCGTACATCTTCGGTGGCTACCAGGGCATCGACCAGGTTTTGGGGCAAGTCGCGGTACTCAGCGGGGGTGCGGTTTTCGCGGAAGTACTTGCCCAGCAGCACACCATCGGAAGAATAGATTTCCGAGGCTAGCTCACTCTTCGGGTTTTCGAGGGTGCGCAGGTTGGGCATGCGCCCAAACAAGCCCATGAAGTTGAGATTTACCGCGCCTACGTACAACACTAGCCCAACCAAGCCCCCCGCAAACAGCACCCACATAGTGCGCACAAACGCCTGAAAGAGCCCCGGCCGGGCTGGTGCCGGGCGGCGGCCAGTAGGGCGGGAAACGGGGCGGGCAGGGGTAGAATGACTAGGCATAAGTAACGAGGAAGAAAGAAGGCCAGGGAAATCTCTGTCATTGCGAGGAGGGACGACGAAGCAATCGCACCCGAACGGCTCGTCCTGATGTGGTTGGTTCGTCGTCCCTCCTCGCAATGACAACTACTCCTTTAGACTGGTACTGTGCTATTAGTAAACTTGCTGGTAAAACTGTTGGTAGCCGGCCACGTCGCCAGCTGCTTGCAGCAAAGCCAAGTTGCTGAGGCTGATAACCAGCGCCTGGTAGCCCTCGCCACGCAACCGCGCCAGCGGCGACTGCGGTCCGCGCAACTTAGAAACATAGCTCTGGGCCACTTTTGCGCCCGGCAAAGTCCGTACCACTACTACTTCATTGGCGGAGCCAAGCGGCTGGGCGGCCTCTACCACCAGGTTATTAGCCCGGAAAAACTTGCCGTTGTACGTCGTGAGTTTCGCTACGAGGTCGGCCGTGGGCGCGGCCCCTTTGGGATACACCAGCACGATGGCGTGGGCGGCGCTTAGTTGGGTGGTGTAGGCCACAGCAGGAGCGGCGGGGGCCGCAGGAGCCTCGGTTGGGGTGGCGGGCGGTGGGGTGCTAGTGGCTGGGGTAGTGGCTGGCGTGCCGGTTGTTGCTGGTGTCCCAGTCGTTGTTGGCGCTTTAGAGCCTTTTACGGATGGCACGGGGGCATTGCCAGCCTCGGGGGCGCTCGTGAGCGTGAAAGTGGCTGGCGTAGTTGGAGCTGGGTTAACCGGGGCAGGAGCCGCTATGGGCGGCGGCATGTAGTCATCATCTTCCTGAATGCGCAGCCGGTTGTTGACCTCGCCGGGACGGAATACCGAAACCACCGGCTTATCGGTCGAGGCCAGCGCCCCGGCCAGCTGCCCAGATTCGGCCTTTTTATAAGACGCTGCCAGCGCCTGGGCCTGCGGCACCAGCGGGCTAGCGGGGTAGTCCTGGTAAAAGCGCTCTACTGCGGCCAGGGCCGTCATGGGCGGCTGGGTGCGGATGGCCAGCAGCGTGCGCAAGTAGGCTATGCGGTCCGACAGGTCGTTCTTGGGGTACTGGCGCTCGGTGCGCAGCAGCACGGCCTTGGCTTTGGTAAAATACTGGTCTTTATACAGCACGAAGGCCGAGTCGAGGTGCACGGCCACGGCCTTGTGCAGGGCCAGCTCGTGCTCGCGGTACAGCGGGTCGGCAATGAGCCGGGCGTAGGTTGAGTTGGGGAACTCGCGCTGTAGGGCGGCGGCGTACTGGGCGGTTTTTTCGGCGTCGGGCACGCCTTTATAGTAGAGATACAGCAGGTAATAGGCCTCGGGCGCATTGGCCCCGTGCGCGTAGCGGGCCACCTGCTTGGTGTAGGTTTCGTAGCCGCGGGCGGGCTCTTTCAGCAGCTCTTTGTAGATGCCGCCCAGCTCATACATGGCTGCTTCTATTTGAATGTTAGAAGCTTCCAGCTGGCTGGAGGTCGTGGGCAGGGCGGCGCGGTACTGGGTCACCAGCGCCTGCTGCGCGGCAGCGGGGTCGGGCGCGGCGTTGGGGTCGGTGCCGCCGGGCTTGCTCTGGCCGCCGTTCACCTGGGTCTGCCCGTTGCCGGTGATGCTGGGTGGCACGCCGCCGTTTTGCGGCGCATTGGGCGAGGCGCTGGGCGTGTTCACCGTGCGCCAGTTGTCGCGCAGGCCGCGGTCGCCCCATTTGCGCAGGAAGTCGGTGCGGGCCGTGCCCAGTGCAGTCGGGTTATCAAAATACCAAAGGGCCCCGGACGCTACGGCATTAGTAGGGTCGAAGGTGTTGGGGTTGCTGATATCGCGCTGGTTGCCGCTGAGGGCGCTGGGCACGCCGGGTGCACCTTGGGCCTTGGCCTGGTCGGCCTTTTGCTTGGCTTTTTGGGCGGCCAGCGCAGCCTCGGCAGCTTTGCGCTTGGCTTCCAGTTCGGCCGCGGCGTATTTGGCCAGGTGCTGCTCCAGCTCGGCGGCGGGCAGTTTCACCAAAGCTTGCAGGCTGTCCTGTGTTTCGATGATGGTGTACTGCTTGGCAAACTCCTTCAGAATATCGGCCCGCTCCTGGATGGCCGCGTAGGTCGGGTTATCCTTGGGCATAAACTGCGTGGTGCTGTCGTAGTACGCGGCCGCCAGGCGGTATTTCTGTAAATTCTCGTAGTAGATGCGGCCCGCTAGCAGGTAAGTATAGCCCTTCTGCGAGCGGTTGGTAGTGGTGGCTTTGGCTGAGGTGCGCAGCAGCACCAGGGCATCAGAATACTTTTGCTGGCGGTAGGCGAGCCGCGCCATCTCGTAGTAGATTTTGTCGCGGTACTCTTTGTTTTTCAGGTCTTTCAGTAAGCCTGCGTAGTATTTGTCCAGCCGCGCTTTATTCTTGGTATTCAGCTCCGATACTTGGCCCAGCATCAGCTTAGCAAAGAAATCCAACTCATAAGGCGGATTGCGCTTGAGTATCTCGTTGAGCTGCGCGGTGGCTTCTTTGTCCTGGCCTTGCTCTTGGTAAAGCTGCGCCAAAATGAAGCGCGTGCGCGAGCGCTCGTTCTTGGCCGGAATCAGCGGAATGGCCCGCTCCAGCTGCTCAATAGCCCGCTTGGGTTCGTCGGTTTGCAGGAAGTATTCGGCGCGGGTCAGGAACAGCTCGCGGGCATCTTTGCGCAGGCCGATTTCGCGGTCGAGCAAATCCGATACGGCCTTGGCATTGTCCAGCTGCTTCAGTACCAAGAAGCTACGCATGAGGCCAATCAGCGCTTCTTGCTTGGCAAATGGGTCTTTGCTGGTGCTGTTCACGTACTTAAACGTGAGCACGGCATCGTCAAACTCCATTTTGTAAAACCGCGACCAGCCCACCAGCAGGTAGGCATCGTCGGTCCAGTCGGAGCCCGGCCGGTGCTGAATGGGCAGCGAGGCCTTCTTGATAATGTCGTTCAGGTCGGCCCGCGTGGCTTTTACCGTGCCGCTGTCCAAGGTTGGGAAAAGGGGCAGGCGGCGGTTGTAATCGTTGTTGCGGCCTTTGTAGAGGGTCACTTCGGTGGCCGCCAGCGTTTCGCGGGCCAAAAAATAGCCGTTGTCGCGGGCGGCCACGTTGTTGAGCGTGTGGCTCACCAGCGACTTATCGGAGGCGCAGCCCGCCGCGCCCAGGCTCAGCAGCGCCACCAGCCAGGCCCAGGAAAGTTGGGTAAAAGAAGAAGTGCTCAAAGCCAAAAGCCGGAGAAGGTGAGTACTGCGCAAACGCTGCGCCGGGGCCCGAATGTTCGGCCCCAGCCTGGGTAACGCCCGCCAACCCGTAAAATTACGCCCCGCCCCGCCGAAACTCACCACCGCCTCACGCGTAGCTTACCCGCCCACTTCGCTGCTTATTATATGGCTACCAACCCCCTGCCGCCCGACGAGTCGGGCGCGCCCGACTCCACCGGCCGCCTGCGCTCCTTTGCCAAGTATTCGGGCATCGCCTTCCAAATGCTCGCCACCATCGGCCTCAGCGCCTGGGCCGGCATCTGGCTCGATGGCCATTTTCAGAATAAAAACCCGTGGTGGACCATCGGCCTGATGCTGTTTGGGGTGCTGGCGGCGCTTTTTCAAGTTATTCGCGGGCTCACCAAAGGCAGCTAGCAGCCAGTAAAAAGGGGATTTTATAACCTGCTAAAACTTTTGCGCCTTAATTGATGTATGTACATTAAATGTCGCTACATACGTGTATCTTTGTGCAGCGGCCAGCGCCTGCCAACCAGCTTCACTCTTTAGTTATTCTGCCATGAACACCCATTTCTTCCCCGCCGGCGACCGCGGCCTCAAGGATATCGGCTGGCTCAAAAGCCACCTCACCTTCAGCTTTGGTCCCTACGCCAACCCCGAGCGCAATGGGTTTGGGCTGCTCAAAGTCTTCAACGACGACTATGTGGCACCCGGCAAAGGCTTTGGCCTGCACGCCCACGCCAACATGGAAATCATCTCGGTGCTGCTGGCCGGCACCATGAACCACAAGGATTCGCTGGGCTATTCGGAGGTTATTCCGGCCGGCGGCGTGCAGATAATGAGCGCCGGCAGCGGCATCCGGCACGAGGAGTACAATGTGGGCGACGACGAGGTGAACTTCCTGCAAATCTGGCTGGAGCCCAAGCTCCAGAACGTGACGCCGCGCTACCAGCGCCGCCAGTTTCCGGAGGAAAGCCGCGCTAATAAGCTCACCACCATCGTGAGCAACGAGGAGGGCACCGCCCACTGCTGGATAAACCAAAACGCCAAGCTCTCACTGGGCTATTATACCGAAGCTCAGAGTATTGACTACTCGTTCAACCCCGTCAATAAGATGCTCTATGTGTTCGTCATCAGCGGCACGGTGCGCATAAATGACGAGGTGCTGAGCCAGCGCGACGCGCTCGGCATCTGGAACACCCACGCCCCCGTGCACCTCGACTGCGCCGCCGATACGCGTTTCCTGCTCATCGAAGCCCCTATCAATCATTAAGCTAGGACTCACGCAAAGGTCGTTTGTCATTGCGAGCGTAGCGAAGCAATCGCACCTGAGCGGCTCGTTTTGATGCGATTGCTTCGCTCGCAAGGACAAACGCTTTTTCGCATAATTCTCTACTATCATGGAAAACCAAATCTTAGGCCTGCACCACATCACGGCCATCGCCGGCAACGCCCAGCGCAATTTCAACTTCTACACCAAGGTCATGGGTTTGCGGTTTCTCAAGAAAACCGTCAACTTCGACGACCCCGGCACCTACCACTTTTACTTCGGCGACGAAAGCGGCTCGGCCGGTACCATCCTCACGTTCTTCCCCTGGGAGCACATGACGCCCGGCCGCCGCGGCCCCGGCCAAGCCACCGAAATCGGCTACGCTGTGCCCCAGGGCAGCCTTGATTTCTGGATGAAACGCTTCGAGGCCAACGGTACGACCTACAACAAGCCCGCCGAGAAATTTGGGGAGCGCTACCTCACCTTCCTCGACCCCGACGGCCTCAAGCTGGAGCTGACCGAAGTAGCCGACGACCCCCGCACCCCCTGGACCACCGCCGAGGTCGGCGCTGAGGTAGCCACCCGTGGCTTCCACCACATCACGCTCACCCTGAGCGATGTAAAAGCCACCGCCGCCGTGCTCACCGACGTATTTGGCTATAAGCTGGTGGCCCAGCACGTCAACCGATTTCGCTACGCCACCGATGCCCTCGGCACCGCCAACATCGTGGAGCTGGTAGCGGCCCCCGGCGAAGGGCGCGGCCAGGTAGCTGCCGGCTCGGTGCACCACGTTGCCTTCCGGGTGAAGGACGACGCGACCCAAATGTATTTCCGCGACTTGCTGCTTAAGAAAGGCTTCCAGGTGACGCCCCAGATTGACCGGCAGTATTTCCACGCCATGTATTTCCGCGAGCCGGGCGGCGTGCTCTTCGAAGTAGCCACCGACAACCCCGGCTTTATGGTCGATGAGCCGCTGGCCGAGTTGGGCACCCACCTCATGCTGCCCGCCCAGCACGAAAGCAAGCGCGCCGCCATCGAGGCCCACTTACCAGTATTAGGCTAGGTTATGAAAACCACGGAATTTAAACAGCTCACCTATATCTACCAGCCCGCGCTCGGCCCGGCGCGGGCCACGTTGCTCTTGCTGCACGGCACCGGCGGCGACGAGCGCGACTTGCTGCCGCTAGCCAAAAGCTTCGGCCCCGGTTTCAACGTGTTGAGTTTGCGCGGCAACGTGCAGGAAGGCGGCATGCCCCGTTTTTTTGCCCGCCTGGGCATGGGCGTGTTCGACGAGCCCGACGTAGTTTTTCGCACCCACGAGCTAGCCGATTTCCTGGGCAAAGTGGCTGTGAAAGAAGGCTTCGATGCCACCCAGCTCATTGCCGTAGGCTACTCCAACGGGGCCAACATCGCCGGCAGCCTGCTCATGCTGTACCCCGGCCTGCTGGCGGGCGCGGTGCTGTGGCGGCCCATGCAGCCGCTGGTGCAGCAGGTGCCCACTTTTGCCACGCCCCGGCCGGTGCCGGTGTACTTCGCGCCCGGCAGCCACGACCCCACCGTGCGCCCCGCCGCTACCGCGGCCTACGCGGCCTTGCTTACGGAAGGTGGCTACCAACTCACGCGCCACGATGCGCCGGCCGGGCACAATCTCACGCCGGCTGACCTCGATGGGGCGGTGGTGTGGGTAAAGCAGCACTTTCCGGCTGCCTAGCATTTTAAGCCAACACCAGCGACGGGTTGAGGGGCAATATATTGCGGGCTATGCTCCAGTATTTGCTTCCTCGGCCCGTCGTTGTCGTTTACTGCGTTTTAGGGATTATGCTTTGGGGCGCGCTGCGTTGCCAGAGCCAGTTGCTGCCCGGCGGCCGCCCAGCCCTCAAAGCTGCCGATGTAGTAGTGCTGCGCAATGAAGGCGAGCTGCTGCCCTTGCAGCAACTCGACACGCTGCGGCTGGCCACCATAAAAGCCCAGGCAGCCCCGAAGCTGCTCGCGGGCCTCGATTTTAGCTGGTACCTGCCGCACGACGTGGCCGACTATGCGCCCACCACCTCGTTTGTGGGCCCCCGGCCTGCCGATATGGCGCGGCTGCGCACCCATAATCTACTGCTGCTGGCTTTGCCCGAAGGCGGTGCCCACGACCGGGCCGTGGTGCGCCAGTTGCTGGCTTTGCGCAAAAAACTGGTCGTGCTAGTGTTCGATAGCGCCGCGCTAACCACGCTGCCCGAGCTGCGACAAGCCACAGCGGTGGTCTTTGTGAAAGCGCATAGCGTGCAAGCTTGTAACCACGCAGTGCAGGTAGTTTTTGGGGGTATGAGTGCAGCCGGGCAGCTCTCGTCGGCACTAGCCCAAACAACAGGTTTTGGGCCAGGACAGCCTACGGCGGGTGGGCTGCGCCTGGCCTACGCATCGGTGAAGGAAGCCGGGCTGCGCGACGACCTGCCCGAGCTCGTTGATTCGCTAATGAAGCAGGCGCTGGAGGCGGGCGCTTTTCCGGGGGCGCAGGTGCTGGTGGCGCGGCACGGCGTGGTGGCGCTCAATCGCAGCTACGGCGTGTTGCAGGCCACGGGCACTGCCCAGGCTGAGCCGGTGCTCAACAGCACGCTCTACGATTTTGCCTCCCTTACCAAAGTCACCGCCGCGCTGCCGGCCCTCATGCGCCTGCAAGACCAGGGCTTGTTTGGCCCCGACTACACGCTGGGCGCGCTGTTCGATTTCCTGCAAGGCACTGACAAGCAGGATTTACGCCTGCGCGACGTGCTCACGCACCAGGCCCGGCTCAAGGCCTTTATTCCCTTCTGGCAGGGCTACGTGCAGGCTGGTGGCCGCTTGCAGCCGCAGTTCTTTCAGCCCGATTCGTCGGCGCAGTTTCCGCTGCCGGTGGCGGCGAGGCTGTGGGGTAGCCGGGCGCTGCCGGGGCGCATCTACCAGGGCGTGGCTACCTCGCCGCTCAATGCCAAGCCGGGCTACGTGTACTCCGACTTTTCCTTTATGCTGTACCCGTACTACGTGCAAAAGGCTACGGGGCAGCCATTTGACCAGTTTTTAAGCAAGGAAATCTACGGGCCGCTGGGCGCGACTACGCTGGGCTTCAACCCCAAGCGCCGCTTTCCGCTGCGGCGCATCGCGCCTACGGAATACGACTCGCTGTTTCGCCATAAGCTGGTGCAAGGCACCGTGCATGATGAAAACGCGGCCATGCTGGGCGGCGTGAGCGGCCACGCCGGCCTCTTTGGCAATGCCAACGACCTGGCCAAGCTGGTGCAGCTCTACCTCTGGCAGGGGCGCTACGGCGGCCAGCAGCTCCTCAAGGCCGCCACGGTGGCCGAGTACACCAGCTGTCAGTTTTGCCCCGATAACCGCCGCGGGCTGGGCTTCGACAAACCCGACCCCAAGAACCCGGCGCTCAATTCGGCGCGCAGCGCCAGCCCGCGCAGCTACGGGCACACGGGCTTCACGGGTACGTATTTCTGGGTCGAGCCCGATAAGAATTTGTTCGTGATTTTGCTTACCAACCGCGTCAATCCGACGCGGCGCAACAACAAGCTGGGCGAGCTGAGCGTGCGCTCGGCGCTGCTGCAACTGGCCATCGATAGTGCTTTACCTGGACAGTAGCCGCCCTATTGCTTAATAGCTGAGCAGTAGGCGTAAATGACCGCCCCGCAGAAGTAAGCCTGTGTGAAGAAAAGTCAAAAAAAAGTTGCACTTTTAGCCTTCTGAATAGCCGCGATTTTTAAGAATTGTGGTGAAATAGAGTATTGGCTTCCCTTCGCTGAGGCCTTTGCTGGCCGTGGCTATTCTCCTCTCATTTACTGCTTACGCTCATTCTCTTCTATGAAGAAAATTTACTGGCTTCCCTTCGCTTTGTTGCCCGGCGTGCTGGTAGCGCCGCCCGGCCACGCCCAAACTACCCCCAGCGCCGCGGCTGCCGCGGGCACCATCACGGGCGTGGTGCGCCAGGCCACCGACCGCACGCCGCTGCCCGGCGTGAATGTGGTGATAAAAGGCACCAGCAACGGCACCTCCACCGATGGCAGCGGCCGCTACACGCTGGCCAATGTGCCGGCCGGGGCCACGCTGGTATTCAGTTTCGTAGGCTACGAAAGCGTCGAGCGCCGGGCTGATGGTGGCGCGCTCGACATCACCCTCACGGCCAGCAACCGCGACCTCGACGAGGTGGTGGTGCTCGGCTACGGCATCAAGCAGGAGCGGCGCGACCTCGTGACGGCCGTGCAGGAGGTTACCAGCAAGGATATTATTGATTCGCGCCAGCCCAATATTGTGAATGCCTTGCAGGGCAAGGTGGCGGGCGTCAATATTACCTCGTCGGGCGGCGGGGCGGGGGAGGGGGCCAGCATCGTCATTCGGGGCGGCACCTCGCTCGATGGCGACAACCAGCCGCTGTTCGTCATCGACGGGATGATAATGGATAACTCGTCGTTCCAGGAAAGCACCGCGCCGGGCGGCGGCTCGGCCTTCAACGGCCTGCTGGGCCGCTCGGTGGGCGCCGCCAACCGCGCCGGTGACATCAACCCCGAAGACGTGGCCTCGATGACGGTGCTGAAAGGCCCGGCCGCCGCCGCGCTCTACGGCCTGCGCGCCGCCAACGGCGCAGTGGTCATCACCACCAAAAAAGGCGCGGCCGGCCGCACCCAGCTCAATTTCCGCAGCCAGTTTTCGGTGGATGAGGTCAACCGTTTGCCTAAAATGCAGGACCAGTACGCGCAGGGCTCCAACGGTGTGGCCGATGCGACTACGCGCATGTCGTTCGGGCCGCGCTTCCAGCCGGGGCAGCCGGTCTACGACAACCTGGGCAATTTTTTCCGCACGGGCAAAACCTACCAGAACTTCGTAAATATGTCGGGCGGCTCGGAGAAAGCCAGCTTTTTTGCCTCGGCCTCTAACTTGCAGCAAACCGGCGTGGTGCCCGAAAGCAAGTACGACAAAACCACCGTGCGCCTCTCGGGCACCGCCCAGATTTCGCCCAAACTCAACGTGAGCGGCTCGGCGCAGTACCTCAACTCGGGGGCCACGCGGCCGCTGCAAGGGCCGGGCCTGCTCACCACGGCGGGCACCAGCTCGGGCGGCTTTATGCTGAGCTTGCTCAACTGGCCGCGCAACGACGACGCCCGCAATTACCTCAACGCCGACGGCAGCCGCCGCCGCCTGCTGCCCCTGGGCAGCGGCATCGATGCCGACGCCGACAACCCGTATTGGTCGGCTATCAACAACCCGCAGACCGACCGCACAAACCGCTTTATCGGCAATATATTACTGAGCTTTTCGCCCACCAAGTGGCTGACGCTAAGCCACAACATCGGTACCGACTGGGCTACCACCCGCGCCACGTCGGTGCGAGCCGTGGGCACCTCGCAGGCCAGCAACCAAAACGGCGGCATCGCCGAAACCGTGGACCAGAACCGCGTGACCACGGCCACCACGCTGGCCACGTTCAACAAAAGCTTCTGGCAGGAAAAGCTGCGTGGCTCGCTCATTTTGGGCAATACCATTGAGGAAAACCGCGACGAGGCGGTCGACTACCAGGGCTTGGTTTTCCGCAATCCTAGCTTTGTGGGGCTCAATAACACGGTGACTACGAGCGCCCTGCAGCGCGACTCGAAGCGCCACCTCATAGGCAACTTTGCCCGGCTGTCGGCCACCCTATTCGACCAGCTGACGGTGGAGCTGCAAGGGCGCTACGACCAGTCCTCGACCCTGCCCCGGCCCGATGAAGGCAAAGTATTTGGCAAAGGCTTCCTCTACGGCTCGGCGGCGGCGGGCTACGAGTTTACCAAGGTGCTGGGCCTCGACCAAAGCCCTATTCTGAACTTCGGCAAGCTGCGCGCTAGCGTAGCCGAAGTAGGCCGCGATACTGGGCCCTACCGCGTAGAATCGCCGCTCACGCAGAACACCTACATTGGGGGCGGCCTGCGCAACGACTTCTACGGCTCTAACCCCTACCTCAAGCCCGAGCGCACCCGCACCTACGAGGTGGGCGTGGCGCTGCAATTCTTCAAAAACCGCCTCAGCCTCGACCTCAACTACTACCGCTCGCGCACCATCGACCAGCTCATTGCGCCCCGCGTGAGCCAAGCCACGGGCTTCATTCTGCAATACATCAACGGCGGCGTGGTCACCAATGAAGGCCAGGAAATCAGCCTCAGCGGCACGCCTATCCGCAGTAAGTCAGGCTTTACCTGGGATGTGCTGCTGAACTTCTACCACAATACCAACAACGTCGAGAGCCTGCCCTCGCCGCTGACCGTGGTGTACCAGTCCGACACCTTCATCACCAACGTGCACGAGGGTGGGGCTTTCCCCGGCCACGCCATTTCGGGCATCGCGGCTACCGATTTTGCCCGCGTCAACGACCCCAATAGCCCCTACAACGGCCAGGTAATCGTGAACTCCGCCACCGGCCTGCCCACCGTGAACGCCAACTTCGTGTACGCTGGCAACCGGGCCCCGCGCTTCACCACGCAGCTCACCAACACCTTTACCTACAAAGGCTTATCGCTGAGCACGCTGTTTGATTTCCGCGTGGGCGGCGTGGTGGTCAATGGCAACGACTACTACCAAACCACCGTGGGCACCGCGCCCCGCACCGCCGAGCGCTACAAGCAAGTGGTATTCGATGGCGTAGTGGCCACCCGCGATGCTGCCGGCAACACCACCTACGCCCCCAATGCCCGTCCCACCGAGCTAACCCAGGCCTACTATACCAACGTGCTAGGCACGGTGGGCACGGCCTTCATCGAAGATGGCTCGTGGGCGCGCCTGCGCTACCTCACCCTCAGCTACGCCCTGCCCGCTGGCTGGCTGGGCGGCACTAGCTCCTTCCTCAAAGGCATCGAGCTGAGCGTGACCGGCCGCAACCTGGTGCTGCTTACCAAGTACACCGGCGCCGACCCCGAAACGGCGGCCTCGGGTGCCGGCGTGCGCGGCGGCGGCTCGGGTGGTATCGACTATGGCAACATTCCCGCCACCCGCGGCGTGGATATGGGTTTGCGGGTTAATTTTTAATGAGTTAGGAACCTGAAAGAAGCATCTGTCATTGCGAGGTGGAACGACGAAGCAATCGCACCCGAACGGGTGTTTGAACGGCTCATGCGTACCTCGTTTTGATGCGATTGCTTCGTCGTTCCTCCTCGCAATGACAGTTGTTTCAAGCTTAGCTATATGAAAAAATATCTCCTCCTCCTCGGCTTGCTCAGCGCCACCACGGCGCTGACCTCGTGCGAGAAGTTTCTCGACGTAAACACCAACCCGAACAACCCGACTTCTACTACGCCCAACTTCCTGCTGCCAAATATCATTGCCAATGGTATTCAGACGCAGATGTTTACGGCCCTGCGCACGCCCTTTATCGAGCAGTATGTGGTGAGCCGCACCGCCAACAGCGGCGGCAACGACCAGTACATTTTCACCAATGCCAACAGTACGAACACGTTTAACTACTCGTACTTCCAGTCGGGCGGCAACATTCCGCCCATGATAGCGGCGGCGCAGGCCGAAGGCTCGGTCTACTACGTGGGGGCCGGCAAGATTATGCAGGCGCTCATCTTGGCCCACGCCACCGACATGCTTGGCGATGTGCCCTACACCGAGGCCTACCAAGGCGGCAACAACTACACGCCCAAGTACGACTCGCAGCAGCAGATTTACGCCACCATCAACCAGCTTTGCGACGAGGGCATCGTCGAAATGTCGAAGCCCACTTCGGCTAATTTTCGCCCCCTGTACAGCACCACGCCCAGCGAAAGCGGCGATATTTTGTACAAAGGCGACCAAAACAAGTGGGTGCGCCTGGCCTACGCCCTGAAAGCCCGCCAGGCCCAGCACCTCACCAAAAAAGCCAACTACGACCCCGCCGCCGTGCTGGCCTTGTGCGATAAAGCCTTTACCTCCAGTGCCGACGACGCCCAAATAAACTACCAGACGGCCGTGCTGCCGCTCACCAACACCACCAATATTTTCGGTGTCACGCGAGCTAACTTCGGCACGGCCACCTTCTCGGCCAACGTCATAAAGTACCTGAATGGCACCACGTTCCCCGGCGTCATTGACCCGCGCTTTGGTATCCTGACACCTACCACCAGCCTCGGCGTTGACCCCGGCGTGGGCACCTCGGCCACCACCACGGGCATCAACATCACGCCGGGTTCCAGTCCGGCCGTCACCGATTTCTACGGCAGCTGGTACGCCCGCGACCTCGGCTATTTCGAGGTCATCACCTACCACGAGTTGAAGTTCATCGAAGCCGAAGCTGCCTTGCGCGCCGGCAACACGCAACGTGCCTTCGACGCTTTGCGGGCCGGCATTCGGGCGCACATGGTGAAGGTGGGCGTGGGTGGTACCTACGCGCCGCCTACCGTCGCGTTCCCACAGATTACCACCACCCAGATAAACGCCTACCTCGCTTCGGCCGCCGTGCCCCAAACGCTGGCCGCTGTCACGCCGCGTAGCATTTTAGAACAGAAATACATCGCCATGTTCCTCAACCCCGATTCGTGGTCGGACATGCGCCGCTGGGATTTTTCCTCCACCATCTACGTCAATTTTGCTTACCCCGTGGGCAACGCCGTCAACTCGTCGGCCTCCGGCCAAACCGACCTCAAGCTGCGCTACCCGCGCCGCCTGCTGCCCGGTGCCACCGAAGTGCTCTACAACCCCAACGCCATTACCAAGCTTTTCAACGATGCTGGCGTAACTCAAGGCGACAATAACACCTACATCACCAAACCCCTGTGGTTTGACATGCCGTAACGTTTTCAACTCTATTGTTCATTGCTTATGAATACGTTAGCTAAAACTGCGTTGCCGCTGCTACTGGGCATAGCCCTGCTGGCCGGCTGCAAAAAGGACGTGGATACGTACTACACCCTCCAGTCGGAGCCGGGCTTTTTCAACGTCGGCATCCTGGGCACTACGTTCAACACCACGTTTGCCGCCAAGTACAGCCTGGGCAAGCCCATTCCGATAACGGCCGCCTACAACCAGACCGACAGTCCGACCACCATCACGGTATTTCAGGCCACCAAAACCGACTCGATGCAGGTGAGCAGCTACCCCGCCGCCGGTACCTTCAACCCCACGTTCCAGACCACCACGCAAGTCATTCCTTATACCGTGCCCGCCACCTACGCCCTCAACACGGCCGTGCGGCTCGACATTACGCTGACCTTCGCTAATGGCGCGCAACGGCGGCGGCGCATTAGCTACACCGTCACCAATTAAGCCAGTGCGTTAAATAAAAAGTGCTTTTTAGCCCCGCTTGCTTCGGCTGGCGGGGCTTTTTCGTGGGTACATGGCCCATTTGTGCCGACCTTTGCCATCCGTTCTAGATTTTGCTCGCCCACCCACCCGCATGACGCGCTCGTTTTTAACTCAGTTTGCCGCCTTTGCCCTAGCCAGCTTTGCTGTGCTTTTCGGGTTGAAGTCGGCGTTTGGGTCGAGCATCGTGCACCCGCTGGCACCCTACGTGCTGGGAGGGTTACTGGCGCTTACGCTACTCACCTATTGGCTCACGGCGCACTTTGTGGAGCGCTCAGCCGACAACTTTTTGGGAGCTTATTTCGGCGGCGTAGTGCTGCGCTTAATGCTGTCTTTAGTCATCGTGCTGGTGTATTTCTACCGGGGCGGCGCGCACGAGGGGCGGGGCACCTGGGCCTTCTTGGGAGTGTTCTTTCTGAGCTACTTTCTCGGTGCTGGCTTTGAAATTTGGGCTATTTTTAGTAACTTGCGCCCGTTTTCAAAGAAGCAAGTCCCCGAAGCATAGCAATTTATCCACGGGCTCGCCTATTAATTAGTTTTGAATGAAGCGGTTA
>JBPBQK010000039.1:0-189121 GCA_050954845.1 Janthinobacterium lividum | reverse complement strand
GACCGCGTGCTGCTGGGCGTGCAGCGCCTAGAGCCCGCTGGCTAACGGGCACTTAGCCCCGGCCCTGGTTTCTAAAATAGAAAGCGCCCCCAAACGGTCGTCATGCTTCGCGGCGCGAAGCATGACGACCGTTTGGGGGTTTTAGCTGCTAGGCTTATGCCTCACTAAAAGAACCAGTGCGTCAGCAACGAAACGCGCAAGATGCGTCCCGCCGGTCTGCCTGACGACTGCGTTATAGCTGGGTTTTCCTACTGCCGGCCCAGGTCTACTTCCTGGTGCAGAAACAAACTTCGTGGCTACTTATAGCACTTGTTTAAAAGGTTAATTTTTAAGCCGTATGCCGCCTAACGAAAGTGCCCTTCCCACTGGTTTTCAACTACGTTTTTAGCCTACTGTTGCTTAGGGAAGAGCGCCCTATGTGTGTATTCTTAAAAAAATTCCTTTTATTCACTTATATATCTAATGAATCATGGCTTTAAGCTGAGCTTATAGCCGATATTCCTGTAGCCTATCCTCACCCTTTCCCTCACCTTCCTATTTATTTCCAGCTAGTGAGCCTATGGACGATTCCCTTCCCCACCCAGCCCTGCAAGCCCTGCGCGCGCGCGCCGAACAGCGCCAGGCAGTATCGGCGAGCCTACCGGCGGGCACCTCCTCTGAGGTGCAGCGGCTGGTGCAAGAGCTGCAAGTGCACCAGATAGAGCTGCAAATGCAGTACGAAGAGCTGCTGCTGGCGCAAAGCGAAGTAGAAGCCAACCGCGCCCAATACCTGGACCTCTACGACTTTGCCCCGGTAGGCTACTGCACCGTAGACCAAGCGGGCACGCTACTGCAGCTAAACCTGAACATGGCCCAGCTGCTGGGCACCGTGCGCCAGCAGCTGCTGGGCCGGCGGCTGCTGCTGTTTGTGGCCCCCGAGGCGCGGGCGCAGTTCATTGCCTTTTTGGGGAAGCTGTGGGCCAGCCCGGGCACGCGCCTGGCCTGCGAGCTAGCCATGCACCAGCAAGATGAAACGCCGTTTTTTGCGCAGCTCGAAGGCGCCGTAATGGCCGCCAACCCCGCTACCAGGCAGCCGGCCACCTGCCGCCTGGTGCTGCTCGACAGCACGGCCCGCCGCCAGGCCACCGAGGCGCTGGCCACCAGCGAGGCGCGCTTTCGGGCCACCTTTCAGCAAAGCCGCGATGGCATGCTGCTGCTCGACGAGCAACGCTTTGTGGACGTGAACGATGCTGGCGTGTGGATGCTGCGCCGCGCCGACCGCCGGCAGGTAGTGGGGCACCACATGACCGAGTTTTGGCCCGAGCACCAGCCCAACGGCCGCCGCTCGCTGGATGTGCTAACCGAGTGCCTGGCCCGCGCCCAGGCCGATGGCTGGTGCCGCCTCGAATGGACGCGCCCCGACTCAGTAGGCCTGCCGGTGTGGGATGAGCTCTCGTTTAACCCCGTGCTGGTGCAGGGCAAGCCGCTGATGATGGGCATGTGGCGCGACATAGCGGAGCGCAAGCGCCTGCAGCAGGCCGAGCACGACCAGCAGCAGCAGCTTGCCCAGGCCGTGCTGGCCGCCGAAGAAAGCGAAAAGCGCCGCATTGCCGAAAGCCTGCACAACGGCCTGGCCCAGCAGCTGTACGCCACCAAGCTAAGCCTGGGCCAGCTGCAAGGGCACCAGTGCCGCGACGACCCCAAGGCCTACGCCCAGGCCCACCAAAAGGCCTCGCAGCTGCTGGCCGCTGCCATTGTGCAAACGCGCACACTCTCGCACGAGCTCATTCCGCGCACCTTGCAGGACTTTGGCCTCGAGGCGGCCTTGCAGGACATTTGCGCCGACTACAGCATTGCGCCCCTGCGCATGCAGTGCCACGTTACCAACCTGCCCGATGCCCTGCCGCCGCACCTGCTGCTGGCCCTCTACCGCATGGCCCAGGAGCTGGCCAACAATATTGTGAAGCACGCCCACGCCACCGAGGCCAGCCTCGACCTCTCGGCCGATGAGGAAAGCATTGAGCTGCGCGCCCAGGACAATGGCATCGGCTTCAAAACCGACCTGTCTGACAAGCCCAAGGGGGTGGGCTGGCAAACGCTGCTCGACCGGGTGCGCCTGCTCAATGGCACCCTGGACGTGGAAAGCACCCAGGGCACGCGCATCACCATCCGCCTGCCCTTGCCAGCGTAGCGCGGTTTTTTTGGGCTTCTAGCTATCAGGCACACTACCTTATGTCTTAAGAACGGTCGTCAGGCAGCGCATGCTGCGCATCAAGCAGAGGCGAAGCATCTCGCGTGGTGCAGTAACTCCTTGCGTCAGCAACGGGGCGAGCGAGATGCTTCGCTGCCCGCTGCCTGACGACCGTTTCCTAAGCATTAACAGGCCATTCGCTGCTTAGCGGCGAGCTTATTCATATTTTTCATCTATATTTAATAATCCCTCCCGCTCACGCTTACAACGGCCCCGCCCTTCCGCCCCAGGCACCCACCCATGATTCGCTTAGTCTTAGTGGACGACCACCCCGTGGTGCGCAGCGGTATCCGGTCGCTGCTGGCCACGGAGCCCGGCCTGGAAATAGTAGGCGAAGCCAACCACGGCCTGGAACTGCTTGAGCTGCTGGCCACCACCCGCACCGACGTGGTGGTGCTCGATATGCTGATGCCCGTGCTCGATGGCCTGGCCACTACCAAGCGCCTGCGGGCCGAGTTTCCAGAGGTTAGGATTCTGATTTTGTCGATGCTCAGCCAGGAGCACTCCGTGAGCCAGCTGCTCGAGGCCGGTGCTCTGGGCTACACCCTCAAAAACGACGAGCTAGAAGCCCTTGTGCTGGCCATTCGCACTGTGGCGGCGGGCCGGCAGTACCTGTGCAGCGAGCTGAGCCTCCTGATGCTGCACAAAGCACTGTCGCGCACGCTACTATCAGCCGAAATGCGCAATCCGTTTAATTTTTCGGAGCGCGAGCTTGAAGTGCTGCACCTGCTGGCCGAAGGCTTTACCACTGGCGAAATTGCCACCCGGCTGCTGGCCAGCCGGCGCACCATCGAAACCTACCGCCAGCACATGCTAGACAAAAGCAAGGCTAAAAACGTGGCCATGCTCGTGCGGCTGGTTATGGCGCAGGGCCTGCTGCGCTAAGCCGGCACTGGCCGCGGCATTGCTGGCACTACTATTGCTAGGCGCCGCGCAGCCAGCCGCGCGCCACCAGCAATAGTAGTGCCCGGTTAGCTATCTTTGTGGTTGGTTCGCAGCGAGGCAGCGCATAGCATTTCTTTCGGGTGCTGCACTGTTTTTTCTCGCCTCGCTTCGCGGCAAACTCTTTTCTGGATGACCCTCCCCGACGAATCTGCTGTACTAGGCACCGGGCCGCAAACTGCTCCTTTGCAGGCGGCCGCGGCCGAGGTTATGCGCCAGCGGGCCCAAGCCCGGCTCGAGCGCTTTTTTCAGCAAGCCCCCTCTCCCATCTGCATCCTCGATGGCCCCGAGTTCACGTACGAATTGGTGAACCCGGCTTACCAGCGCCTGTTTCCGGGCCGGCACCTGCTGGGCAAGCCCCTGCTGGCGGCCCTGCCCGAGCTGGCCAGCTCGCCCATCCCCGGCATCTTGCACGGGGTGTATAGCAGCGGCACCAGCTACGAGGGCCGCGAGGTGCTGGTGCCGATAGCCCGCGCCCACAACGAGGCCCCCGAGGATATCTACTTCAACTTTACCTACCAGGCCCGCCACAACGAGGAAGGCCACATCGACGGCATCATGGTGTATGCCAACGAGGTGACGGACCAGGTACTGGCCCGCCACGCCGTGGAGCAGGTAAACCGCGACCTCGAAGCTCGCGTGGCCGAGCGCACCCAGGAGCTGCGCGCCGCCCAGGCCGAAGCCGAAACCCAGCGCAGCCGCCTGCACAATCTACTGATGCAGGCCCCGGCCCTGATTTGCTATTTTGAAGGCCCGCAGCACATTTTCCGGCTCGTAAATCCGCTGTATCAGCAGTTGGTGGGCGAGCGGCCCATTCAGGGTATGCCCATTGCCCAGGCCATGCCTGAGCTGGCCGGCCAGCCCATCTTCGGCCTGCTCGACGAGGTATATCGCACCGGCAAAACCTACTATGCCAACGAGATGCTGGTGCAGCTCGACCACGGCAACTCGGGCGCGCTGGGCAACAACTACTACAACTTTATTTACCAGGCCACCCGCGACCGGGCCGGCTGCATCGACGGCATTCTGGTATTTGCCTTCGAGGTAACCACGCAGGTAGTGAGCCGCCAAAAGCTGGAAAAAAGCGAGCAATTGCTGCAAGCCCTCAACGAGCAGCTCCTCACCATCAATACTGAAGTGTGGGCCGCCAATGCCGAAATTCAATCGATGAACGAGGCGCTCGCCAGCTTGCCCTCGCCTCCGCCCGCCGCTAGCCCCACCGGCCCTGCGGCCCAGGCCTAACTCTTGTTTGCTGCTTTTGATTTTGCCGCTTCAGCTACCATGACGCCGCTCGATTTTAGAAATTTATTTTACGCCCTGCCCGACAAGTACTTGCTACTTGACGCCAATGGCATCGTGCTCGACCTCAATGACAGCCACGCGGCCTCGTCGCTGGGGGGGCGCAGCCGGGCCGAGGTGGCGGGGCACAATTTCTTTGAGGTGTGGCCCTCTACTTCGGAAACCGAGGACGACGTGGTGCGCCAGTCGCACGAGCAGGTGCGCCGCACCCGCCAGCCGCACACCATGCCCCTCATTCGCTACGACGTGCCCAATGCGGCCACGCCCAGCGGCTACGAGCAGCGCTTTTGGGAAGCTACCCACTACCCAGTGGTAGATGAAAGCGGCGAGCTGCGCTACATTTTGCAGCGCACCGAAGACGTGACGGCCCGCCAGCAGGCCGAAGCCCAACGCGCCGAAACTCAGCACAAATTGGCCGCTGAGCAAGAGCGCAGCCGCTTCATTCTCGAGTCGGTGCCCGTGATGGTATGGACGGCCAACACCCGCGGCGAGCGCGACTACTTCAACCCGCGCTGGCTGGAGTACACCGGCCGCGCCCTGGCCGAGGAGCTGCACAATGGCTGGGTCTCGGGCATTCACCCCGACGACCGCACCCGCGTGCGCGGCCTCTGGGACGAGGCCGTAACCCACGGCGCGCCCTACCAGGCCGAGTACCGCCTGCGCCGCCCCGATGGCCAGTACCGCTGGGTGCTGATGCGCGCCACCCCGCGCCAAAGCACCGACGGCGGCACCTTCTGGATAGGCGGCGGCACTGACATCGACGACCAGAAGCAGATGGTGCAGGAGCTGCAGGAAACCAACGAGCGCCAGGCCGAGCTAGCCGAGCAGCAGTACGCAGTTTTTCAGCAGATGCGCAGCCAGCGGCAGGCCTTCTACAACATGTTTATGGAGGCCCCGGCCCAGATATGCGTGCTGTCGGGCCCCGAGTATCGTTACACGTTTGTCAACCCCTCGTACCAGCGGCTTTTTGCGAGCCGGCAGCTGCTGGGGCTGCCCGTGACTGAGGCCCTGCCCGAATTAGTTAACCAAGGCATCGTTGACTTGTTGAATAAGGTATACCAAACCGGCCAAACGTACTATGGCAATGAGCTGCTGCTGCACCTGGCCACTGCCGAGGGCGGGCACCGCGAGGCCTACTTCAACTTCACTTACCAGCGCTTCGACGAAGCCGAGGGCCAGGCTGGAATCCTGGTTTTTGCCTACGACGTAACCGGGCTCGTGCAGGCCCGCAAGGCGTTGGAAGCCCTGCCCGGGGCCGCCGCTCAGTAAGACTCTCTTAATTTCGCATTTAGTTATCTGGGATTGCCCGTCGGGGGCGCCCGCCTGCTTAGCATGGCTCTTTCAACACTGGATTTTCAACAAGCCAGGATTAAGCAAGTCCTCTTCAAATCGCGCTTGCGCTCGGTGCTCTACGGAGTGCGCGAGGCCGACGCGGCCCTGTTCTCGCTGGCCGAGAACCCTTTTGGCCAGTGGCTATCGGCGGTGGTGAAGCCCCTCTACGCCACCCGCCCCGAGGTGCGCGCCATGGAGCAAAACCTGCAAGCCATTCTGCAAGCTGGCCAGGCCTTGGTACACCAGTACCAACGTGGCCAAATTGAGGAAGCCCGCACCGGTCTTTCCACCGTCAACACCTACGCCGATAAAATGGAAGAACTGCTACAAACCCTGGAAAAAGCGGTGGTGGTATAGGGTGTGAGGGTAGGAGGTAAAAAGGATAATGGGAGTACACCGTTCTTAAAGCTGAGCGGTGTACTCCCATTATCCTTTTATCTCCTACCCCCCTACCCTCACACCCTCCTACCCTAAAAATCTACCCATTACCGCCGGCCACTACGGTCAGCATGTCAGCGGGGCTGAGGTAGGTGCGGGCTAGGGCTTGCAGGTCGGCGGCGGTGGCGGCCTGGGTTTGCTGCACTAAGCGCTGGTAGTAGTCGGGGCGCAGGTTTTGCAGGGTCACGTGGCGGTACTTGTCGGCTTGCTCAAATACGGTGGCGGTTTCGCCCATGAGCTTGCCCAGCGTGTAGTTTTTCACGGTTTCCAGCTCGCTGTCGTCGAGCAGCTCGGTTTGCAGGCGCTCGAGTTCATAGGCTATTTCCTGGCGGGTGGCGTCGGCGCGGTCGCCGTTGACATCGGTGCCGATAACCAGGGTGGTAGCTTGCTCGCGGGCCACTACGCTGGCATGGATGCCGTAGGTATAGCCCTTGTCCTCCCGAATGTTTTTCATCAGCCGCGAGCCAAAGTAGCCGCCCAGTATCTTCACCAGCAGCAGCAGCTCGGGCGTTTGGGTATCGGTGAGGGCCGGCCAGCGCCGCCCCATGCGCACCGTGGCCTGGATGCTGCCCTCGACGGGCACCGTCACCAGGCCCGTGGGGTAAGTATCGGGCGGGGCGAGGCCAGGCGCGGCGGCCGGGGCCGCAGCTGGGCCTTGGCCCAGCGCGGCAGCCACGGCCGCGGCGTGCTCGGCCACATCGCCGCTCAGGAAGATTTCGGCCTGGCCCAGCGCGCAGGTAGCCGCGTGGAAAGCCCGCAGCTCCTCGACCGTGATTTTGCTGAATAACGCTTCGGTGAAGGGCTGGCCGTAGGGCGAGGCTTCGCCAAACAGCTGCTGATTGAAGGCCTCGGTGGCGCGGAAGCTGGTTTTCTGGCGCTCGACCCGCATGTTTTGGCTCATGCGGGTTTTCAGCTGTTGCAGCTCCGTCTCGGGGAAAGTGGGTGCCGTGAGTATCTCCTGCACCAGCGGCAGCAGCGTGGGCAGGTGCCGCGCCAGGCAGTAAAGCGTGAGCGTGGCGCGGTCGGGGCCGGCCTCGCAATCGAGCGACGCGCCGTAAAAGGCGGCCTCATCGGCAATCTGGCGAGCGGTGCGGGTGGCGGTGCCCTCGGTGAGCATGCGCGCTGTGAGCTGGGCCAGGCCGGGGGCCGGCTCTTGGCGCTTGCCGGCGGGCAGCACCACTTGCAGGCGCAGCACGGGCTGGGCGGCATTGGCCAGCAGGTGCAGGCGCGCGCCGTTGGGCAGGTGGCTTACCTGGGGCGTGGGCAGCGTAATGGAGGTAAGCGGCTGGGTGGGCGGCGGTAAAAGACGGTTGAGCACGGACTAAAATAACGGCGTGAAGCGGAAAATAAAGAGCGGAAGCGCGGGCCGGCCGCATAAGCAAATACGCCTGCTCCCACGGGTGGAACAGGCGTATAACAGTTACACTAGTAAGACTATGCCAGCTAAACCGACAAGTCAGACCTTAGTTTGTGGTCGTGCCGCCCGCCCCGGAGTCGTTGAAGGCGTCGGCCAGCTTGTTGAGGTTGAAGTGCAGCGAAATACGGATGGTTTCGGCCAGCGGGTTGGCCGACGAGTTGGGCACCCAGTAGGTGCCGTCTACGCCGAACACCGACAGGCGCGCACCCAAACCGAACGAGGCGTACTGGCGGTCGCCTTTGTGCTGGTTTTCGTAGAAATAGCCCGCACGGGCCATAATCGTGTTGTTGTAGGCGTACTCAAAGCCGCCGCCCACGCTGATTTCCTGCATTTCTTCCTTAAACCCGCCCGGCGCATCATTAAACGAGCTGAAGATGCCCGACACGATGCCTTTTTGCTGGCGCGCGTTGTTTTCGGCAATTACGGTGGGGTCGTTAGGTGCCTTGGTGTCGTCGTAATAAGGCGAGGGCACGAGCAACTTACGGGCATCAACCGTGAACGTCAGCTTGTTATACGGGTCGAGGTCGCGGGTGATGGCCGTGCCAATACGCAGCGTAGTGGGCAGGAAGCTAGCATTGGTAGCGCTGGTGTACACCATCTTGTTGCCAATGTTAGAGATAGCCGCCCCGAAGGCTACGTTATACTCATTTATTTCCTTGCTGTAGTACACGCCCAGGTCGGCCGCAAACGAGTTGCCCGCCTGCGCATCGTTGCCATCGTAGCCCCCGATAAGGTTCGAGCGCACGTAGCGCGCCGAGATACCGATGCCGAAGTTGTCGCCCAGCCGCTGGCCATACGATACCGCTACGGCATACTCCTTGGGGTTGTAGCTGCCGTTGGGGTTGTTGGTGAGGGTGCGGTACTCAATCTGGCCCATGCTGAAGTACATCAGCGAAGCGGCAAACGCACCCCGCTCGCCCACCTTGCCGTAGCCCGACAGGTAGCTCAGGCTCATGTCATCGGTCACCTTGCGCAGCCAGGGCGAGTAGTTGAGCGAGAACGACATTTTGTAGGGCACAAAGCCCAGCTTACCAGGGTTGTAGTACGCCGAGTTAGCGTCGGGCGTGGTAGCAACCCCCGCATCCCCGAGCGATGCCGCCCGCGCATCGGGCGATATCGTTAGAATCGGCACGGCCGTGGTTATCGTGTGGTTGCCATCGCTGGTGGTCTGCGCCAGAGCGGCCGAAGCGCCTAGCAGAAGCGCGGGCGCCACGGCCAGCGAACGAGAAAAGAACAAGGTCATGGGGTTGGTAATGCTGTATTAATGCGGCAGAAAATAGGCTAATATTCTTGTTAAAAAGAAATTTGACTAAAGTTGACAGCGCTATTAAGCTGCCAAATAACTCATAAAATAAACTAATTTAATAGCACTAATTTTTCGAATTTGCTAACTTGCTGGCTGTCAGAAGCCGAGCGAACCGAAATTCGATACACGTACACGCCGCGAGCCAGCTGGTCGTCGAAATCGTCGCGGCCGTTCCAGTTTATGGTTTGGTTGTGGGCCGTGCTGGCCATCACATCGGCGTGTAACGTCTTGACCAGCTTACCAGATACGGTGAAAATCTGCACCTGGACTTCCAACTCCTGGCCCACGCGGTTGTGGTCGAAGTGGAACGTGGTGATGTTGCTAAACGGGTTTGGGTAATTGAGCACGTGGTCGAGGGCTAGAGCGGCCGTTTGGGCGGCAATGAACTCGACGGTGCCTTCGCCCGAATTATTGTAGGTGTCCCAGGCTTTTACCCGCAGCACGTGGGGGCCGGGCGCCAGATTCTTGTAGTTGTAGCGTAGCTGGCCCCGCGTAAAATCATTGACGGCGGCCGTGTACGAGTCGTTCACTATCACCAGCTTGGTGGGGTCATTGTCGATGGTAGCCGTAATTTCGTGGCCCACGCCCGCGTTGGAAGTGTTGATGCCCGACAGGTCGAAGAGCTTGCCCAATAGCAGGGTATTAACGCCCGTGAGGCCGCCCGACACAAATGAGTCGTCGTCCATAAACAGCCGCACCTCGGGCGGGGTAATGTCGCCGGCCGGATTGAGAGCGGCCCCCCCGACGGGGACCATCTGGTAGCCCTGCGCATCGACCTTATTGGTGTAGTCAGCCGCGTAGAGGCTGATTTTGCCCAAGCCAACATTGTAGCCAATGTCCTTAGGTACAATAAACTTTACGCTAAAGCGACCGGCGCTCACGTTGGCCTGGCCGCTGTACACGGCATTTTCCTGCACCTGCACCGGTATCGGCGCGCCGCCCTGGTCACCGAGGGTATTCACGGTGGTGGCTTTGTCGAAAATCGTGATATCGGCCGTGCCGTTAAAGTTGGCATTCAGCGCGTTCTGGTTTTCGATGTGGCCGCTTAGGCGGGCTTTGCTCAGGGCCTTGAGGGTGTCGAGGCTGGTTTGCAGCGACACTACTTTGCGGCCGTTGATGGAGTCGATGAGCACGCGCTGCCGGGGGTAAGCCAGGCGGGTGGTGGGGTCGGCCAGTAGGGTGTAGTTGCGATTATTGATGTCGCCGCCGGCCCCAGCACTTATTTTAGCCATGCGGCTGGCATTGCCAATGTAAGGCAGGTCGCCGCCCGCGTTGCGGCTTAGCACCTGCGTGTAGAACGCCTCCACCAGTTGCTTGTTGGCGTAGGAATACACTACTCGCGTGGTCGTGAACAGCCCGACGGCCCCCGCAGTGGCGTTGTCGGTTAGCACGGCCTCGCCGGCCGAGGTGTAGTCGGGGTTGTCGTAGGTACTCAGGTCGCAGGTGCCAGTCACGAAAAACGTGAGCCGGTTCTGGTTGGTGAGGGCCAGCAGCGAGGCTTTGGTGATAATCTTCTCGTCGGCCAGCGACTCGGGGCCGCCGTGGCCCGTGTAGCCAATCAGCAGCGAGCCCTGGTCGAGGGCATCGTTGATGGCTGCCTCAGCGGCTGGCGAGCGCTGCCCGGCCGCCACGCTTTGCTGCGGAAACAAGTCGAGGTAGGCCTTGCGGATATTATAAGCGGGCTCGGCAGTTTGCAGGATGGGCGCAAACTCAGTTTCCGACTCAATGGTAAACGCCATGCCGATAATGGGGTCGTTGTCATCGGCCGTCAAGGTCAGGCGGTTGCGCCATTTGCCAAAGCTGGCCGTGGCATCGTAGGCAATGATTTTATCAACTACTTGCCGGGCCTGGTCGTCGTTGCTGGCCTGGTTGCTGTTGTCGCGCGGGGGGCGCACCGGAATACGGCCCACGCCGATATCGCACGATTCGTACGCCCCATTGCCAAACTCATCCCAGTTGCCTTCGCTGTCGTCGAGCAGTCCAAAATAGTCTTCCGACGAGTACGTGGCCCGCCCCTCGGCGTAGTCGCGGCCTCCATCGACGGGCAAGAACGACTCGCGCGACTCGTAAGTCGGCACCATATTCTGGTTATAGAGGTCGGCGTCGATATTGGTATCAAAGCTGAAGGGGCGGCGGGCGCTTTTCCACCAGTTAGGTTCCTGGTTTTTGTCGTTGAAAGCCGAAGCTTTGTAGTCGTAGGAGGCGTCGCCGAACAAGAGCAGGTAATTGCGGCGGGCGGCGGGGCTAGGGTTGCGGTCGTACACCTGCTTCATCAGGTCGCGGATGGCAGTTACATCTTGCGCGCCCGAGGCGTACTCGTTAAATACCTCTCTGGTAGTCACCACTTCCACCTTCATACCGTTGTAGTCGCGGCGGTGCTGGGCCAGGCGCTCGGCCTGCCGCCGAAAGGCCGGGTACGTCACGATTACCAAATCCACGTCGCCGTTGAGGTTGATGGCGTGCAGGTTCTGATTGGCTACCTTATGGTCTTTATCCGAAAAACGCCGGGGCGTGGGAAAGCTGCCAGTGGGCTGAAAAGCCACGTACTCGCGCACCGAGTCGGTGTAGGCCACAAAGCTGCCGCCAGTGAGTGGCAGGGCGCGGGGGCGGCGCGGGTTGGTTACCTCCCACACCTGGGCCCCGCTGGCATTGTCGAGCGCAAACCGGCTCACCGAGCCAGCCCCGCGCAGGTCGAGCGAGCGAAACTCCAGCGAGGAAGCGCTCAGGCGCAGCTGGCGCTGCACTTGCAGTTCGAGGTAATCGAGGTAGCCGGCTGCCGTAGAGCTAGTGGCACCAGAGGTAAAGCTGAGCGTGACGCGCGGCTCGGTCGTGGTGGTCAGCGGGGTGGTTAGGTCGGCGACGTAGGTGTTAGCGGCCGCGGTGAAAGAAGCCGTCGAAATCGACCCTATGGGCAAAGAGCCCGGCAATACCGTGCCGTTGAGGCTGGCCTGAAAATAAGAGCTACCCAGCGAGGCGGCCGCCACGGCCACCCGCAGGCGCACCGGGCTGCCCGCCACCAGGTCGGTGAGGACGGCCTGACCGTCGCTGCTAAAATTAAAATCTTGCGAGGAGCCCGAGGCAAAGCGCTCGCCCAGCCAATGGCGGCCCGAGTGCAGCAGGTTGGTGAGGTCGTGCTCGTAGAAGCGCCGGTCGATAAACGTGGTAATGGCGGCGGGACCGGGGGTGCCGGCCGGGGTGGCGGCCGTAGGCACGCGGCGGCCGTTGGCCGTGCCCACCGTCACAAAATAGTAGGCCGTGTCGGCATACACGTTGTTGACGTGGTGAAAGCCGGTGGGCGTCTTATTGGTGCTGTCGATGGCCCACACGTGCGGCCCCGGCGCATAAAACAGAAAGTATTCGCTGTTGTCGAAGACATTATCGTTGTTGTCGCCCACCAGCAGGATGTTGTTTTCCACCAAGTCTTCGGGGCGAGGGGCGGCATTGGCCTGCGGCAGCACCCCGGTGGCATTGCCATACACCTGAATGCGGTGCGGGTCGATGGAGGCCACCGGCAAGCCCAGGTCGCTAAGGGCCGTGCGGTCGAGCTTGTAGATGCCGCTGGTAGGCACCCCGATTTTAAACCAATCGCCCTGGCGCAGCACAGATGCTGACGGGTGAGACCGGGCCATCGTGCGGGCATTGCGCTGGTTTGTAGCGCCTTGGTCGGCCTGGTAGGCATACGTAAACGACACCAGCCGCTCGGCCTGCCCGGTTTGGGGGTTGCGGCGGGCGGGCTGCACCAGCACGTAGCTATAGGGCTGCCGGCCCTCCACGCCCACACGCAGCCGGATGGCGGGCGACGCGGGCAGCGTGGCCTTGCTCAGCAGGGCGGCATCGGCGGTAGGGAAGGCCTCGTACACGGCATCGCGCACGGTGCCGGTAGTCACGGTGCCGGGCACCCGCAGCGTGAGCGTGCCCACGGCGTCGCCCGGCCCGTGGTAGGCGCCCTTGAAGGTGGGCACCTTGCGGGTGGTGCCGTTAGCATCCGTCAGGTCGGCGTAGGTGCCCCAGGTGAGGCGGGCGGTGGCGGTTTGCTCGCCGCTTTGCGCCTGCGCGGGCATTACCCCGCCCACTATCAGCCCCAGCAACCACAGTAAGAGGAAAAATCTTTGCATAAACAACCTCTGAATGAACACGTAACGGCTGGCACCAGCCACCCCCGAACCCACTGCTGCCGCGGCAGGTTCCGGGCGGCGCTTAGCCTAACTAAAGAAGGCCCAGAATTATTGCGGGTTGGCCGGCGCAGATTCTACGCCGTCGCGGCTGCGCACCCGGCCGGGCACCGACAGCAACACGTAGAGCAGCACCGCCACGGGCACACCCGCCGCCTTTAGCCACAACACCAAACCCAGCGCCAGCCCTACAAAAATAAACCGCCGCCGGTTGCCAAGCCACTTTAGGTTCTTAAATTTCAGGGCGAAGAGCGGCAATTCGGCCACGAGCAGGCCCGAGAGCAGCACCGTGAGACTTATTAGCACCAACGGGTTCAGAATAAAATCTTTCAGCCCAAAGGCATCATTGGCCAGAATGAGCGGCAGCGAGGCCACTACCAGCGTGCAGGCCGGGGTGGGCAGGCCAATAAAAGAGGTAGTCTGGCGGGTGTCGTTGTTGAATTTGGCGAGGCGCAGGGCCGAGAAGATGCTGATAAGGAAGCCGGCGTAGGCGTACCAAACCGGCTGGCTAGCCAGCTTATCGGCCATTGGTACGCCTCCAATTATAATATCTCGCATTGAGTTGACTGCCATGCCCAGCAACTGGTAGATAATCGCCCCCGGCACCACCCCAAACGATACCATATCGGCCAGCGAATCGAGGTCTTTGCCGATGGGCGACGACACGCGCAGAGCCCGCGCCACCAGCCCGTCGAAGAAATCGGCCACGGCGGCGATGCCCACAAAGTAGGCCCCGGTCACGAGGTCGCCCCTAAAAATACACGTCAGGGCGATGCAGCCGCACAGCAGGTTCACGCAGGTCAGCGCGTTGGGAAGGTGCTTTTTCAAGTAGTACTAAGCAGTTAATTTAGATAGGCAGCTATTTCGCGAGCATCGTGCCAAAAGCGTTCTGCTGCTCAAATGCCCGAATAGTTTCTTCTTCCAGCGGCGTGCGTTTTACAACCGGGTTATCGCGCCAAAAGGCGGGGTCGTAGGGCTGCTTTTTGATAGCCTCCAAGTCGTTGGCTTGCCCATCGGTGGTGTAGGCCAGACTGGTGGGCGTCGGCTGCGCATTGTAGAAGTAGGTAAAGGATGAGGCCTGCACTTTGGCATCGGGCTTGCGCGGCTGGCTTAGGTAGAGCACGCAGCTCACCCGCAAGTAGGTGGGCGCGGCGGCATCGGCCTGCGGCTTCAAGTCCAGGTCAAAGGTAAGGTCCCCATTCTTAGGCGTGTAGGCGCGCTTGTTCGACGAGCTGCTCATGGGCATTGTGGCTTGCACGTGCAGCACTTGGTAAGTATCGGTGTCGATGTAAATACTACCTCGCAAAGCGGTGAGCTTCGTTTCCGGCTTCCGCTCAAACGCGATTTCGGCTACGCTCTGGCCATTGCTTTGGGTGAGGCCTTTCAGGCGCAAGTTGTAGTCGTGGCCCGAGTGCGGGCTCAGCAGCGCGTGCGAAGTAGCAGTGTCGGGCCCGGTACTCACCCACGTTTTGCGGAAGAGCTTGGTATAAACCGAGAAATTGGTGAAGTTCATCAAAGCCGGCTTAGCCGCAAAGCGGCCCTGGGCCAGCAAACTCCCGCTGATGCCCGTGCTGTTGGTTTTCACGTTCCACACGGCCTCCTGCACTTCGGTCGGCACCTCGTCGATGCGGGTTATCTGGCGGTAAAAAGCCTGGCCGTACTCGGCCTGGTCGTTGGTACGCAGCACCTGCTGATAGGCTTTGGCCAGCAATTCGGCTACGTAGCTGGTGGGCTTGGCATCGGGCAGCTGCACAGGCGTAGCCAGCAGGGTTAGCGCGGGCATGGGGCCGGCGGCCGCTATCACCGCCGAGTCGCGGCCATACCCTAAGCTATTGGCTAGCAGCTTTGCAGGAACTTGGTGCACCGTGAGGGCAAACTCTCCATCGGCATTGCTGGTGGTGCCCACGGTGGTGCCGGCCACCCGCACGCTAGCGTAAGGCACGGGCTGGTGCGTTTGCTTATCCAGCACTTTTCCACTCACCGCATACTGCCCGTAGGCGGCCGGCACTGCACCCAGCAGGCAGCTACCCAGGAGTATATAGTTGGTCATGTAGCGCGTGCTGCTTTATTGCAAAAACGGATTGGCGCGCCGCTCGACCCCGATGGTAGTGGCCGGGCCGTGGCCGGGATACACTACCGTGGCATCGGGCAGCGTCAGCAGCTCAGTTTTGATGCTGGTAATAAGCGTATTGTAGTCGCCGCCCGGCAGGTCGGTGCGGCCGATACTGCTTTTAAACAGCACGTCGCCGCCCACCAGCTGCCCGCCAGCCGCATCGTAGAGCACCACGTGGCCAGGCGCGTGGCCAGGCGCAAAGCGCACGCTCAACTCACTTTCGCCCAGCTTAATAACCTGGCCCGCCGCCAGCTCGCCCGTAGGCTCGGTGGGTTGGTAGGCCGCAAAGCCGTAGGGCCCCGCATAGGTAGGCACGGCCCGCAGCGTGGGCAGGTCGAGCGGGTGCAGCAGGAAAGGAATATTGGGATAAGTGCTCAGTACGAAGCTGTTGCCGAGCACGTGGTCGATGTGGGCGTGGGTATTGAGCAAATACTGCACATCCAGCTTTTCCTGGGTGATGTAGTCGCGCAGGGTTTGCTGCTCGGCTTGCGCGTACATGCCGGGGTCTACAATGGCCGTGGCCCGCGTGGCCTCGTCGATAAGTAGATAAGTATTTTCGGCAAAGCCGTTGAACGTGAAGCTGACAATGCGAAGCATACGCGCAAAGGTATTGGTTTTAGGTGAGTAGGTAAGGAGGGTGTGAGGATGTGGAAAGAACAGGGTAAAAGTGGCTGTCATTGCGAGGAGGCACAACGAAGCAACCTTTCCTTTTTGGTAGCGCACGCACGCGGACGTTGGCAATGCGGGAAGGAAAGGTTGCTTCGTCGTGCCTCCTCGCAATGACAACATCCACTCACCTCCTCACCCCCCCACCCCTATCTTGCCAACCAGATATGCCGACCGATTTTGACTTCTACGACTACCTGCTCATCGGCCACGGGCTGGCGGGCGCGCTGCTGGCCCACGAGCTGCGCAGCCGGGGCCACCGCGTGCTGGTGTATGATGAGCCGCGGCCCGACACTGCCTCGCGGGTGGCCGCCGGCCTCATGAACCCCGTGGCCGGCAAGCGCTTCGCCCTCACCTGGCGCGCCCTCGAAACGATACCATATGCCGTTTCTTACTACCAAGCGCTGGCGCAGGAGTTGGGTGCCGATTTTCTAATTGAAACACCTATTCTGAAAGTATTTGGCTCAACCCAGGAGCAGCAACAAATGCTGGCCCGCGCCGCCACCGACCCGTGGGAGGGCTTCGTGGCCAGCATCGAAACCGAGCCCATCGCGCAGCCGGGGCTGCTGGCCCCGCACGGTGGCGCGTGGCTGCGCGGCGGCGGCTACGTGCGGGTGGCCGAGCTGCTAGCCGCCCTGGCCCAGCGGGGCAAGGCCGAAGGCTGGCTGCGCGAAGAAACTTTTACTTGGGAAAACGTAGTTAGCGACGCGGGGGGTGTGGCGTATGCGCCGGGCCGGGTGCGCGCCGGGCAGGTGGTGTGCTGCCAGGGCGCAGCCGCGCTCAGTTGTCCTCATTTTAACTGGCTGCCCCTCACCCCCAACCAGGGCGAGGTGCTGACGGTGGCCGTGCCGGGCCTAGATGCGGCGCAGGTACTCAATCGGGGTGCCTACGTGGTGCCCGACGGGGCTGGGCAGTTTCGGGTGGGGGCCACGTACCGGTGGCCGCCATTTGTGCTGGCTGGCTCGGAGGAGGGCACGGCCGAGCTTAGCGAGCGGCTGGCGGGCCTCACGCCTCTGCCCTACCAAGTGCGGGGGCTGCGGCGCGGCGTGCGGCCCGCCGTGCGCGACCGCCGCCCGCTGCTGGGCCGCCACCTTGGCCTGCCGTGGCTGAGTATCTGCGGTGGCTTTGGCTCTAAAGGCGTGTCACTGGCCCCGCGGCTGGCGCAGCTTTTGGCCGATTATCTCAACGGCCAGGGCGCGCTTTGGCCCGAAGCTGACGTGGCCCGCTACAACAAATTGTATACTGCCGACTTACTAGAAAATAAGCCTACCTTTAAGACGTTTGGATAAAGCCTAGCCAAAGTTTCACTGGTTTCGGCCATTTGTTCCCCCTCCCGCTCGCTTTACTTCTGCCTGATTTGTCGTGAAATTTCTCCTCAATAGCTGCCGGGCTGCTGCCGGCTTTATCCCCACGAGGCTGCTGAGCCGCGCCGGTGCCCTGGCGCTGGCGGCGGTAGCGCTACTGGCCGCGCCCGCGGCCCACGCGCAGTCGGCGCAGGAGCCTTTTGGCCGGGTGCGCATTCAGTATAAGAAGCTCGACTGGCAGTTTTACTCGACCCAGAACTTTAACGTGTACTTCTACGGGGGCGGCGAGGCCAGCGCGCACCGCGCCACCGAGTATGCCGAGCAGGAACTACAGCGCATCACGGCGCTTATGGGGTATTACCCCTACAGCAAAACCACGCTGATGCTTTACAACTCGGTGGGCGACCTGCGGCAGAGCAATATCAACCTACCGCTGCCCAACTCCGTGAACGGCGGCGAGGCCCAGCTGGCGCGTATGAGCAAGGTCGAAATCGCCTTCACGGGCCGCCAGACCGACTTCAAGCGCGAAATGAGCTTCCAGATTACGCAGGTGCTGCTCAACGACATGATGTACGGCGGCTCGCTGCGCGAGGTGCTGCAAAGCAACTACTTGCTGCAACTACCCGACTGGTTTATCGGGGGGGCTTCGGCCTACGCGGCCGAGGGCTGGAGCGTGGAAATGGATGCCTACATGCGCGACATGGTGCGCCAGTACCCCACCGGCAACCGCACCGCACCGTTTTTCGTGCGCAACTCGCGGCTGGCCGGCCATAGCATCTGGAACTACGTGGCCGAGCGCTATGGCTACGGCGCGGTGCAGAATATCCTGAACCTCACCCGCATTACCCGCGATGTGGAGGTAGGCATCAGCTCGTCGCTAAACGTGCCGTTTAAGGTATTTCTGCGCAACTGGCTGGCGTACTACCGCGAGCTGAATGTGCGGCCCGCCGTGGCCAGCCTCACGCAGCCCGCCGATGATGCCCGCCGCAGCACCCGCAACCGCCGGGGCCTCGACCTGTTTTCGCAGCCCGTGCTGAGCCCCGACGGCCAGCGCGTGGCCTACGCCGTGAATGACCAGGGCCGCTTCCGGGTGGTGGTGGCCAACCGCGATGGCTCGCACCGCCACGTATTGCTGCACAATGGGTATAAAACCCCCGACCAGCAGCTCGAAACCCGCCTACCCGCGCTGGCCTGGCGCGGCAATACCCAGGTGGCAGTGGCCGAACTGAGCCGGGGCAGCATGGCCCTGCGCCTGCACGACGCGGCCGGCGATGGCATCGTAAGCCGCCTGCGCGGGGCTATCCGCATCAGCCGGCCCACCAGCATTTTTGATACCTACGAGCAAGTGCTCGATTTGAATTACTCGCCCGATGGCCGGTCGCTGGTCTTCAGCGCCATCAAGAATGGGCAGAATGATATTTACCTGTTGAAGGCGGGCAGCCGCCAGGCCGAACGGCTGACCAACGACCTATACGATGACCAGCAGGCGGTATTTCTGCCCGGTGGGCAAGGCATTGTGTTCAGCTCCAACCGCTACCTCGACTCGGCGGGCCGGGCGCGGCCGGCGGCGTTCCCAAACGTAGTGAATAACTACGACCTGTTTCTGTACCACCTCGACGGGCGGGCCAACCCGGTGGAAACGCTGGTGAGCACCATCTCGAACGAGTCGCGGCCGCGGCCAATTTCGGACGATGAGATTTTGTATTTGGGTGAGGAAAGCGGCGTGCGCGGCGTGTACCGCTACTCGCGCCGCACGGGCCAGCATACGCCCGTGACCAACTTCTCGTCTGATGTGCAGGACTTTGACTACAATGCTGGCAGTCAGGCCCTGGCCATAGTGGCCCAGGTGCAGGCCCGCGACCTGCTCTACCTCTACCCCAAGTTTGAGCTGCCAACCAACCTGGTGCTGGGCAAAACCGCCCGCCAGCAAACGCTGGAAGCCCGCTCGCAGCCCGCGCCCACGCCGGTACGCCCCGCCGCCCCGGCCGCCAGCACTGCCGTTACTACCCCGGCCCCCGCCGCCAACCCCAATAATGGCGTGCCAGCCTCGGCAGCTACTAAGCGCCGCGGGGGCTCTACGGTAAATACCAACAACTATCAGTTTGAAGAGGACGATGACCCCGCCATTCCGGTGCGGCCTCGCCGCAGCACCAAGGCTGCCACGCCGGTGGTGGTGAAGTCGGCGACGCCGACGCTGGCGGGGCCCTATCGTTACGATACCCGCTTCATGGCTGATAACCTGATGACGGGCATCGCGGTGGACCCGCTGCTGGGCTTTGGCATTTCGCTGCAAGCTAACTTGTCGGATGCTTTTGAGAACCAGCGCATTCAGGCCAACTTGTTTGGCCAGCTCGACTTGCGCACCAGCAACATCAGCTTTTCGTATACCAACCTGACGCACCGCGTCGACTGGGGCATTACGTACCGCAAGCAGGCGTATTTCCTGGATGCGCAGTCTAATGCGCTGGGGCAGACGCGCTTTGGCCACCACCAGATTGCGCCCACTGTGGCCTACCCGCTCACCCACAACCTGAGCGTGCGCGGCGGGCCGCTGTTCGATAACATCTCGCGCACCCAGACGGGCGATGCCAGCACGCTGCTGGATAAATCGGTGAACTACCTGGGCTACAACGCTGAGCTGGTGTTTGATAACTCGCGGTCTACGGGAGTGAATATGCTGCTGGGTACTCGGCTCAAAGTTGGCATTTTGCAGCAGTACCAGGTAAATAACTCCAGTGGCAACTTCGGCAAGTTTTACATCGACCTGCGCCACTACCAGAAGATACACCGCCAGCTGGTATGGGCCAACCGGGCCAGCTTTGGCAGCTTTTTCGGCCCCAATCCGCAGACCTTCCGCATTGGGGGCATGGACAACTGGCTAGGCCAGAAGTACACCGACCAGCAGCTGCTGCCCGGCCCCGGTGGTATAGCCGACCCCACCACGGTGTTCTACCAGCAGTTTGTGACCAACCTGCGGGGCTTCGACCTGAGCAAGCGCACAGGCCGCAGCTTTATTCTGTTCAACAGCGAGTTGCGCTTTCCCATTGTGCAGTATCTATCGCGCCGCCCTATTTACTCGGGCTTCTTCCGCAACCTCGAGTTTACGGGCTTCGTCGATGCAGGCACGGCCTACTCGGGTGGCAATCCGTTCAGCGAAAGCAACTCCAACAACACGGTGACTTTCAAGAACAACTCCTTCTTCTCGGGCACGGTTATCAACTTCCGCAACCCGCTGCTGGTGGGCTACGGCGTGGGCGTGCGCACCACTATGCTGGGCTTCTACACCAAGTTTGACCTGGCCTGGGGCGAGGAAAACTACGTGCGCACTGGTCCCAAGCCTTACCTGACGCTGGGCCACGATTTTTAGGTTGCAGCAACTGCGCGCGCAACCCTTATTATACCTGTTGCAAGTGCCCCAAAGCCTCAGCTCGACCAGCTGGGGCTTTTTGCATTTACGGGGCTAGCTTGGCTGCTTGCCCTTGTCGGTTTACATTTGCCAAGTCAGAATACGATTTTTTTTGCCGGTAGATAGCAGGCAATATTGATATAGTACTATCAATAAGCCAAGTAGTTGACGTGTTACGGCGCACGTAGGCCCCAGCAGTACCGGATGTCGTTTCCGGAGCTTGACCCTTGCTTTTTCTGCTTAGTGCCCCGGCTCATTGCCCGGCATATAGCATCTTTTGCTCTCCTTTTATCCCCACCCACCTCCACGATTTCCCGTAGTAGGAAATTGGGCATTTCTATAACCCCTCTCTTCTATTTTACCTCCATGATGCAATCCTACTTTCCCTCTTCCTGGTCGCGCCTGGGCCTAGCTGCCCTGCTGACCGTGGGCAGCCTGTCAGTCGCCCACGCGCAAAGCCTAAACTACATGGCGGTTGGGGCCACCAACACCGCCGGTACGTATACCGACCTGGGTACTACGGGCACCGTCATTGCCACGACCAGCACGGACGACGCCAACTCGGCGGCTCAGAACATTGGCTTTACCTTTCCCTACAACGGGAGCACGTTCACGCAGTTCGTTTTTAATACCAACGGCATCATTCGGCTGGGCAGCGTGGCCCCTTCTACGGCGGCGCTTTACTACGACAACAATACGTCTTCGACTGCTACCGACCCGCTGCAAAGCTTTAGCTTACAGGATATAAACCTGATTATGCCGTTTAACCTTGACTTGGTGCCGGGCACCGGCGGGGTAGAGTACCGGGTGGCTACTACCGGCACGGCGGGCAGCCGGGTATGCACCATTCAGTGGAAAAACGTGGCTGACAAGGCCGGGGCTGGCTCCGATGCCGGCGTGGGCGCGCAGTATGCCAACTTCAGCTTTCAGCTGAAGCTATACGAAGCCACGGCCGCTATCGAGTTTGTGTACGGCCCGGCAACCGCCAGCACTAATACCGCGGCCACGCGCTTTCCCAACATAGGCTTAATTGGCTCTGACCTGGACGTAACACAGGTGGTCTTGGCCGTAAAAGGCGCTACAGCAGCTTGGAGTGCAGCCGCTTTCCAAAATTACAACTATTCCCAGACCGTTAGTTACAATATAGCGAATGTTGCGCCGCCAGACGCTGGGCGCACCTATCACTTCAATCCCGCAGTGGCCTGCCCCGCTACGCCGGCTCTTGTGAGTACTTTTCCTTACACGCAGGGGTTTGATGGAACCGACGTTGCGACCCTGCCGTGTGGCATCACGGTGCTCGATGCCAACAATGACGACAATTCGTGGGTGGTGTTGAACAGCGCGAACGGTGCCACGGTCAGCACTGCGCCCAATGCGATGGCTTACATCTACAGCGCTACCAACCCCGGTAATGACTGGTTTTTTACGCCGCCGCTGGCGCTACAGGCAGGCATGCGCTACCAGCTTGAGTTTAAGTACAAAGCCCACAACGCTAGCTACCCCGAGGCCCTGGAAGTAAAAGCCGGTACTACCGCCACCCCAGCCGGGCAAACTACTACGCTGTTCTCGAATACCAACATCACCAACACGACCTATGCCACCACTACGACCAACAACGTAACGGCCATCACGCCTACGGCCAACGGCACGTACTACATTGGTTTTCACGTTATCAGCCAGGCCAACCAGGATGCTTTGTTTCTCGATGACCTAGTTGTCACGGCATCGCCGGTGCTGGCTACACGGGGCGCCAACAACGGCGTATTCAACGCGGAAGCCGCGCCGGTGCCGTTCGGCAACGCCCTCACCCTCACGCTCAATACCCAGAAGGCCGGCCCGCTGGCCCTCACCATGCGCGATGCCCTGGGCCGGGTAGTGCGCACTACCACTGCTATCGCCCCAGCTGGCACCAGCGCCATCACGGTGCCCGAAACCGGCAGCCTCTCCTCGGGTGTCTATTTCCTGACCGTAGAGCAAGGCGGTGCAACACAGGTGCTGCGCGTTGCGCGCCAGTAGCAGCCCGTAGTAGCCTAACTTTTGTGAGAGAAGCTCCAGCCTTATCGGCTGGAGCTTTTTTTTGGCGGCATTTTAGTTGAATAGGGCATAAAAGCCAGGCCCGGCCCCGGCCGTATCTTTGTGGCGTGTCGCTGCCCGCTGAAATCTGGCATTTATTGCTAAAAGACCTGCGCCTGGAATGGCGGCAGCGCACCGCCCTGGCGGGTTTGCTGCTCTACGTGGGCGGCACGGTCTACGTGAGCTACCTCAGTTTTACGCTGCGCGGCGGCTTGCCACCGGCCCCGGCCTGGAATGCCTTATTCTGGATAATTCTGCTGTTTGCGGCGCTGGGTGCGGCGGGGCGCGGGCTGGCGCAGGAGCCCGCCGGGCTGCGCCTGTACTACTACACAGTGGCCCGGCCCGAGGCCGTAATTCTGGCCAAAATCGCTTATAACGCGCTGCTGCTGCTGGCGCTGGCGGGGCCTGGGCTACTACTCTACACCCTGCTGCTCGGCAACCCGGTGCAGAGCATGGGGTTGTTTGTGGCCAACGTGGCGCTAGGAGCCGTGAGTTTGGCTTCGTCCTTGACGCTGGTGGCGGGCATTGCGGCGCGGGCGGGGCAAGCCGGGGGCGGCACGCTGCTGGCGGTGCTGGGCTTGCCCCTGCTGGTGCCCGTGTTGCTGGTGGTGACGAAAGTAAGCAAAAATGCCCTCGATGGCCTGCCCTGGGAAACCAGCCAGGGGCCGCTGCTCACGCTGGTAGCCTTGAACTTTATCGTGGGGGCGGTGTCCTATGTATTATCCCCGTTTTTGTGGCGCAGCTGAGTCATTTAACAATTAACAAGTATCATTTAACAGCTACTCAAAGGCTAACTGATAACTGTTGATTGCTTATAGTTGATTGGCTGTTAAATGATACTTGTTAAATGTTAAATGACCTTCCTCCACAGGCGTTCACGCGGCGCGATGAAGCTCCTGACCAGGAGTTTTACCGCTTCGAGCGCCTCGTTACGCACATTGACGCGGCGGCCGTGGCGGCGGTGACGCAACTCTACCGACAGTTTCTGCCGGCCGGGGGCGCGGTGCTCGACTTGATGAGCAGTTGGGTGAGCCACCTGCCCGCCGAAATGCAGTACAGCCGCGTGGCGGGCCTGGGCATGAATGCCCGCGAGCTAGCCCAAAACCCTCGCCTCACCGACCGCCTGGTGCAAAACCTGAACGAGCAGCCGCACTTGCCCTACGCCGATGCCGAGTTCGATGGGGCGGGCATCTGCGTATCGGTGCAGTACCTCACGCGGCCAGCCGAGGTATTTGCCGAGTTGGCGCGAGTGTTGCGGCCGGGTGCGCCGCTGGTCGTCACGTTTTCCAACCGCTGCTTTCCCAACAAAGCCGTGTATGCCTGGCAAGCCCTCGACGACCGCGGCCACGTGGCGCTGGTGCAGCAATATTTCGCGGCGGGTGGTTTTGAGCCTACCGAAGTATTTGCCCACCAGCCTAAATACGGCGACCCACTGTTTGGCATAGTGGGCCGCGCAAACAAGAAAGAAGCCCCGACTGCCAATTCTTAATTTATAATTTTTAATTACTCACTATGAAGTGGTGGAAATACCTGACCATTGCGCTGCTGCTGTACACAGTCGTGATGGGCTTCCTGGGCCACGTGCCGCGCCTGGCCATTCTCAACGAAACGGAGCGTAACCTGTACTTCCACGTGCCCATGTGGTTCGGGATGACAGTTATTTTGTTTACGTCGGTGGTGAATTCTATCCGCTACCTGCGTGCGCCCAGCATGCGCCTCGATACACTGGCCCACGAGTCGGCTAAGACGGGTATCTTGCTGGGTGTGTTGGGCTTGCTGACCGGTAGCCTGTGGGCCCGCTATACCTGGGGCACCTGGTGGACCACCGACGTGAAGCTGAACGCCGCCGCCGTGACCATGCTCATTTACGCGGCCTACCTGGTGCTGCGCGGCTCGGTGAGCGACGAGCAGCAGCGGGCGCGCCTGTCAGCTATCTACAATATTTTTGCGTTTTCGGCGGCCATTCCGCTGCTATTTATCATGCCCCGGCTGGCGGCGGCCTCGCTGCACCCCGGCATGGGCGGCAACCCAGGCTTCAGCAAATACGACCTTGACAGCGCCATGCGGCTGGTGTTTTACCCGGCCGTCATTGGCTGGACGCTGCTGGGGGTTTGGATTACGGAAGTGGCTTGTCGTTTGGCTTTTGTGCAAGAGAAGATTTATGAAAAACAAGAAAAACAACTGGCTTAGCCGGGCCGTGGCCCTGCTGCTGCCGCTGCTGCTAGTGGCCAGCGCCGCCCTGGCCCAAACCACTGCCAACGAGCCCGAGATGGCCGACGCCCTACGCCAAAGTGGCAAAATCTACGTGGTGGTGCTGGTGCTCGTCATCATCGTGACCGGGCTGCTGGTGTACCTCATTCGCCTCGATGGCAAAGTGAGCCGGCTGGAAAAGGAAGTGAAAGAGTAAGTTGGTGAAGGGGTGTTTGTCATTGCGAGCGCAGCGAAGCAATCGCATCACGGCAAGCCACTCGGGTGCGATTGCTTCGCTGCGCTCGCAATGACAATCGTTTTCCTGCTTCTCAAAGGCACCCATTCCGTTGAAAAGCTGTTTCTAATATCTCATGAAGAAGACGCATATTTTCGTGTTGCTCATCATCGCGGCCGCGGTGGGAGTCATTATCAGCACCATGTCGGGCGCTAGTTCCTACGTCACGTTTGCCGAGGCGCGGCAGCAGGCGGCGGCTGGCAACGCTAACAAAGTGCACGTAGTGGGCACCCTGCCCCGCGACGCATCCAAGCAGCCCATGGGCCTCGAATACGACGCCCGCCGCGACCCCAACTACTTTGCCTTCACGCTGATTGACACCCTCAACGTGGCCCAGCGCGTGGTGTACCACAACCCCGCCCCGCCCGACCTCGACAAGTCGGAGCAGGTAGTGATTGTGGGCGCGATGAAGGACAACATCTTCGTGGCCGACCAGATTCTGACCAAGTGCCCGAGCAAGTACGTAGAGAAAGACCTCGGCAAAACGGCCCCGCCCCCCACGGCGATGCGCAACTAACTACAGAAGTTAATTTTCAGGCCGCCCGCATGCAGATAGCAACGAAGCATCTCGCGTGGTGCAGTAATCCTTTACGCAAGAAATTACTGCACCACGCGAGATGCTTCGTTGCGCGCTGCGTGACGGGCGCATTGTTTGCGGCCTTCTTCAACTGCCCCGCCGCCCGCGCCCAGGTAGCCAACGACAACATCGAAAACCGCCGCCTGCTGCGAGCCGAAGAAACCATCACCTCGACTACCACCGGCTGTACTGTGCAGCCCAGCTGCGTAGATGAGCGCCTGACCGGCAAGTGCATCGAATACCACAACGACCAATGGTTTGAGTTTCGGCCGCCGGCCACGGGCACGTACTTCGTGAACATCGGCGGGCAGCGCTGCCGCGATGTGCGCGGGGTGCAGCTGGTGGTGCTCACGGGCACGCCGTGCCAGCCAGCTACTTACCGCATTTTGTCGTGCACCTCATTTGGCACGCAAGACGACCTGTTTGTCACGCTGCCCAACCTGCAAGCCGGCCAGCCCTACCTGCTCGATGTCGATGGCTACCTCAAGGATTACTGCACCTTCACCTTGCAAGTGAGCGGGCAAGCGCGGGGCCTGCCTGCCCAGCCCGCGCCGGGCGTTCCGGCCACTGCACCCGGCACCAGCCGCATTATTGAGCTAGCCTGGCAAGTACCCGACTCACTGGCTGCTGCCACGCAGTGCCGGGTGCTGCGGCGCGAGCAGCGCGGGTTTCGGGCCGTCGAAATTCGGCGGGTGCCCATCACGCGCAACGTGTACGGCACGCGCCGGGCGGCCTATACGCTCACCGATACGCTGCCTGGCGTGGGCCAGTACCTCTACCAGGTGGTGGCCGAAAGCGAGGAGCCCGCCGCCCCGCCCACCTTTCTAAAGCAGCAATGGGTCGGCTTCAGCAAGCTAAAACCCGTGATGGCGGGTGCGATTGATGGCGGCACTTCGTTCCTAGAACTGCCCCTCGCCCGCTACCCGCGCGGCGCATACCTGACGTTCACCATCACCAATCCGCAAACCGGGAACCTGCTGCGCTCGCTTAGCCTTACCAATCAGCCCAGCGATGCCCAGCGGGCCCGCCTCTACGCCCAGCCCTGGCGCGATGCGGGCCTCAGCCAAGTGGCGGTGGACGTAACCTGCCGCCCGCCGCGTGGTTCTATTCACACCGACCACCTGCTGCTGCCGCTTAGCACCCCCGGTTACTAGGCAGCAACTCCACTTTAAAAACCGTCATGCTGAACGCAGTGAAGCATCTTGCTCGCTTCGTTGCTAGCGTAAGAAGTTAGTCCACCAGCCAAGATGCTTCACTGCGTTCAGCATGACTGGCGTAACATGGCGGCTTCTATACCCGACCTATAATCCACCCCGCACTAGGCGGTACCTTTGCAAGAAAAATTAGTCAGCCTGTGAATTTATTTATCGGAAATCTCGGCCAGGCCAGCGTCATCGTGGCCTTTGTGGCGGCGGCGGTAGCGGCCTACGGCTACTTTCAGGCGGCGCGGGGCCGGGCACTCGGCGAGGCCGATGCCAGCTGGCTGCGCCTAGCGCGGGGCGCTTTCTTTGTGCACGGCGCGGCGGTGCTTATGGTGGTGGGCACGCTGTTCAACATCATTCACGCGCACCGCTACGAGTACTACTACGCCTGGGCGCACTCCTCCAACCACCTGCCGGTGCACTTCATGATTTCCTGCTTTTGGGAAGGGCAGGAAGGCAGCTTCCTGCTGTGGATATTCTGGCACGTCGTCATCGGGCTAGGTATTATGAAATTCAACCGGCAGTGGGAAGCCCCCGTGCTGGCCATTTTCGCGTCGGTGCAGGCCTTTTTGGTCAGCATGATTCTGGGCGTGGTGGTGGGCACCACTAAGATTGGCTCGTCGCCCTTCATCCTCATGCGCGACTTTATGAGCGACCTGCCGGTGTGGAAAACGCAGCCCGATTTCGTACCTAAAGACGGCAATGGGCTCAACGCCCTGCTCCAGAACTACTGGATGGTGATTCACCCGCCCACGCTGTTTTTGGGCTTCGCGCTCACGCTGGTGCCGTTTGCTTTCGCCATTGCGGGGCTCTGGAAAAAGGAAGTAACGACCTGGATAAAGCCGGCCCTGCCGTGGACTTCGCTGGGCGGCGCAGTGCTGGGCGTGGGCATCATGATGGGTGCCTACTGGGCCTACGAAACGCTGAACTTCGGCGGCTACTGGAACTGGGACCCGGTCGAAAACGCGGTATTTATTCCGTGGCTGGTGCTCATCGCGGCCCTGCACGGCATGATGCTGTGGCAGAAGCGCCGCACGGGCCTGCGCACAGCCTTCGTGCTGGTCATCGCCACGTTTGTGCTCATTCTCTACGCCACGTTCCTCACCCGCAGTGGCGTGCTGGGCGCAGCCTCGGTGCACTCATTTACCGATTTGGGCTTGTCGGGCCAGTTGCTGATTTACCTTGGTTTCTTCACCGTGCTGGCCATCGCGCTGCTGGTTAAGCGTTGGTCGAGCATCCCGGTTTCGGAAAAAGAGCTGAATGGCTACAACGCCGAATTGTGGGTGTTTGTGGGCACGGTGGTGCTGTGTTTGGCGGCTTTTCAGGTCGTATTTACGACTAGCATTCCGGTTTATAAAGCGTTCCTGGGCTTCTTCGGCTACAAGGCCAACATGGCTTTACCAGCCGACCAAGTTTCATTTTACACCCGCATCCAGCTGTGGAGCGGCGTACTCATTGCCCTGCTTTCGGGCATCGGGCAGGTGATGTGGTGGCAGCGCAACGACAAGCAAGCTGTCCTCAACGCCTTCGCGCCGACCGTGATGCTCGCGCTACTCGGCACGGCCCTCACGGTGCTGCTGCTGCGCTACTTTGGTCACACCATCACCCTGCCCTATGCGGTGCTGCTGGCGGCCGGGCTGTTTGGCGTGCTGGCTAATTTCGGGACTTTGTTCGGGCTGTGGCGGCGCGGCGTCACGCTCTCGGGCGGGGCGGTGGCGCACATCGGCATTGCCCTGATGCTGCTGGGCATGCTGGGCTCGTCGGGCTACTCCGATACCATCTCGCGCAACGTGACGGGTCAGCTCATTGCCCGCCAGCTTTCCGAAGAAGACAACCGCGACAACGTGCTGCTGCTGCGCAACGAAACCGCGCCCATGCACGGCTACGATGTCACCTATACCGGCCAGTACCTCGAAGTAGACGGCGTGCCCGGCTACGTGAACACGCAGCTACTCTACCGCACCGACGACGAGTATAAGGCCGTGGCCCGCGGCGATATCAAGCGCGACGACAAGGTGTATTACAAAACCGGCGATACGCTCACCATTCGCCCCGAGAACACCTACTACCGCGTCAACTACGCCGACAAGAAGACGGGCGAGGCTTTCACGCTCTACCCCCGCGCCCAGGTCAACGAGGAAATGGGCGGCATCCTGGCCTCGCCGGCGTTGCAGCGCTACTGGGGGCACGATATCTATTCGCACATCACCTCCGTGCCCGACCCGCGCAAAGAGCAGCCCTGGAGCCCGAGCATTCCGCACGAGCTGAGCGTGGGCGATACGCTGTTTTTGAATGACTATTTCGCTGTGTTTCGGGCCATCGAGCAGGCGCACGCGGTGCCCGGCATCACGCTACAGCCCGGCGACATTGCCTTGCAGGCCGACATGATTATCGCGGGCGAAAACGGCCGGCAGTACCATGCCCACCCCGTATTCCTGCTGCGCGACCGCCAAATCGGCCGCGTGCCCGACGAGGTCGAAGACCTGGGCCTCCGCCTTACTCTCGACCAGATTGACCCCGTGAAGGGCAAATTCACGCTCGGCGTGAGCACCACTGCCAAAGACTACATCGTACTCAAGGCCACCGAAAAGCCCTTTATCAACCTGCTGTGGGGCGGCACCCTGCTCATGGGCCTCGGCCTGGGCATCAGCGTGCGGCAGCGCCGCACCGCCAAGGCCAAGCCCGAAGCGGTGCCGAATACGGGCCGCGCCGGGGCGGTGCGCCCACAGGCCGTGGCGTAGGTTTTTGTATAGGTTTTAAAAGGCCTGCTGGCTCTCATTCAGTGAGAGCCAGCAGGCCTTTTTTGGTGGGTGTAGTTCTGGCTCGCCGGGCGTGGACCTCACCCCCTAGCCCCCTCTCCTTGGGGAGAGGGGGAACTAGTCTTTAGCAGTAGCTCAGGCTTTATGCTAATCTTGAATTACCTGTTTCTCCTTGTTAGTCAGCAATGTAAAAACTAGAACTAGAAGCTTGGTCCCCCTCTTTTTTGGAGAGGGGGCTAGGGGGTGAGGTTCCCCCGGGCGGCGAGCAGCCTATTACCCAACAAAAAAGGCCACCCCGTATGGGGTGGCCTTTTGTAAAAGCGAAGCTTGCCGAAGCTTACTTCAGAATCGCAATCTGACGCACCATGTACTCGTCGCCATTCTTCACCTGCAGGTGATAGAGGCCACCAGCCAAGCGGCTCAGGTCGATTTGAGTAGTGAAGTTGTCGCGGGCAGTACCAGCGTATACGCGCTGGCCGAGGTTGTTCACCACCGTTACTTCGAGGCCTTTCTGAGCGTTAGCACCGCTCACGTTCAGGTTGAATACGCCCGAAGTCGAGGGGTTCGGCGATACGGTTACGGCGCGCAGCAGGGCTTCCGAAGTAGTAGCCGTTACGGTTACCGCCGTTACGCTCAGGTCATCGATGTAGAGGTTGCTTTGCAGGGCCGGGCTCTTCACGTGGAAGCCCACGTACTGCGTGCTGGCACCGGCAGGCAGGAAGGCCACCACGGGAGCCGAAGTACCATTGGCCTGGGCATAAGCCAGGTTGTTGATGCTATTGTTGGTGTACAGCAAGTTGGTCTGGCCAGCCACGGTAGCGGCGGTGCCCGATTTCACTTCCAGGGCCTCGGTGAAGGCCGAAGTGCCAGTGCTGGCGCTGCCAGCAGCGCGGTAAGCGAAGGCTACCTGGAAGCGGGTGTTAGCCGTAGCGGGCAGGGTCAGGGCAGGCGTAAAGAACCAGTCATCGGCCGAGCCGGTGGCCAGCAGGCCCTGGTAGCGGATGTTGCGGGTACCCGAGTTAGGGTTCTCCGTCGACACACGCCACGTAACGGCGTCGTTGTTGGCATCGAGCACAGTGAAGCCACAGGGTAATGCGGCACCGCTAGCGATATTGTCGAAAGCCTCTGTGTAAGGGAAAGCTGTAATAGTCGTATTAGTTGCGCAGGGCGTGCTGAACGTAAGCGGTGCACTGAATACACTTTGCCCGCCGGCCGTGCAGTTAGCTCGGATGTACACTTGGTAAGTAGTGCCAGGCTGCAAGCCGGTAATGGTGGCAGGCGAAGCCGTAGCAGGTACGGTAGTGCCCCCAGTAGTAGGGGTAAAGCCTACTGCCCCATACACTAGCTGATAGCTGCCCGAATTGCTGGCATCGGTGAAAGAAATGACAGCTGAGTTAGCGGTAGCGCTCGTCAGTGCCAGGGCGGCAGGAGCTGCGCAGTTGGGAGCCGCCGACAGGCCTATCTCGATAGCTAAGCGGCGGGCCAAGGTAGTAGCTGCAATATCCGTCCAGGGCGCAGCCCCGGTGGCCGAAAAGTAAAAAGTCGTGTTGCGCAGTGGCGTTTCCGATTGGGTAGCGATTCCCGCGCCGGTAGTACCTATTTCCTTCACCCCTACGAAGAACGAGCCAGTAAGTGCCAGGCTAGGAATTGCTACCGCAACATCGCCTCCAGTGGCGGGGCGGTTTTGCGTGGGTGAGGTATATAGTACGCTACCTGGCGTGCTGCCAGTACCAGTAGCGTCCTGCACCACCACCTGGAAAGCCGTGGTTGGGCCACCCGTGATGTTAGCAAAAGAAATCAACGCCTCGGAGAGATACACCGTGTTTGGCACCGTGTACTTGGTGGTCAAAACGTAGCCAGCCGCAGAACTGCTGCCGCTCAGCGCAGCGTCGGTAGGCAGGTTTGGCGCAATGTGGCTCAGGCGGTTAGTGGTAACCAGCTGCTGCACACTCACCGAATTATTGGTGTTGTTGCCGTCGCTTGGCACACTCACCGTAATGGTGTTGGTACCAGTAACGAGCGTAGCAGGTGCAGCCGGGAAAGTGAGCGTACCTGCTGCCCCTGCTGCCAGCGTAGCAACTGTAGCGGTGTAGGTATACGTGTTAGCACCACTGATAGTCAGTGTGATAGCCAGGTTAGTTTGGGCAGCTGTCCCTAAGTTGGCTACGTACACGCGCACAGCTTGCGGCACTGCGTTCGGCGTGGCTACTTTGCCCAGTGCATATACAGCTTGCACCGCAACGTCATTAGCTACCGGCGCTACCGATACGAAACGGTACGTGCGCCCAGCATCAGGCCCTACCGCCTTCGTGATGTTATGGGCAGAGCTGCCATAATTTACATTTTGAAAAGTAGTGGTGCTCCAGGCTGCCGTTTCGGCTTTTAGCCCCACAGTCAGCTGACCAGAGGCCAACCCAGACCCTTTCAGCCCAACGTTGGGGAAGCGGACACCAACCGCCCCTGTGCCAGCTACTGCCTGGTCATAAACAAACTCGACGTTATTCGTCGTTTCGTACAGCTTAATTTGAAAGCTGAAGTTTGCGAATTGTGTAACATTAGCTACATCGCTGCCTGCCCCAGCCTTGTCGGCCACATTGCGCCACTGTATGGTGCACACGCGGTTAGGTGCAGTGCCACTCGTTAGCACCCGGTAGTCTGCACCGGCAGCATTAGAACCTGGTACCAAGTCCTGGTTAAATGGCATGAGCAGGTTCACATCGGCTGCATTGGTGCTCGCCAATGGGTCGGTGGAAGTACGAGCCGTGTTGTTATCGTAGTAGAGCGAGGCCGTCGAAGGGGCAGCACTCCCAAGCCGGATTACGCCGTTGGTGTTAAAAACAAACTGCGTGAAGGCCGTGCCGTTGTAAGTGAATGTGAAACCGATGTTTTGGGCTGCCGAGTTAGCATCGTCCGTGTTGGTAGTCGTGATGGCGGTGCCCGTAGTGCCGAGGTCAGTATAAGTGCCAGCAGCATTAACCACGCTGGCGGCCGCATAGGTGAGCTGCGCGTGCGCCGCCACAGTAGCGCCGACTGCCAGCAGGGCCGTGAGGCCTACTTGCCGCAGCCGCTGTGCCAACCCAGTTGTTCGAGTGTACGATTTTTTCATGAAAAAGCGAAAAGAGAATATGGGGAAATTTGGTTACTAATTAGCTGCTCACCCACCCGTAAGTAAGCCCCGCAGCCTTTGAAGCCCCAAGATGCTAATTTTTCAAGGAACTTTTTGCCAGCCCAACTGCAATTACTGGCGGCAGCCTACACCAAACATTGATAATACAACAGAACAGCATTTTGACTATCAATCAGTTGTCGTCAGTTATTTTTCATTAAGTCGCCTCCTCATTTTATCATGCGCATTGGTTTATTTGGGGCTGGCCGGGTAGCAACGGCGCTCATGCCGGCCCTGTCGGCAGCGGGCCACGAGCTAGCCTTTGTGGCTGGCCGCACTGAGGCAGGGGCTACCACGCTGGCCGCCCAGCTGCCTATTTCCTGCCCGGCGATACTACTGCTCATGCACCAAATTCCGCCCCCGGCCGACCTCTACCTGCTGGCCGTGCCCGATGCGGCCGTGCCCACCGTGCTAACTGCCGTGGCCTGGCCCGCCGGGGCGCTGGTGGCGCACGTGGCGGGCGCGCTGCCACTGGCCGTATTTGCCAGCGCGCCGCAGGTACGCGGCGGCGTGCTGTACCCACTCCAGACCTTCAGCCCCGGCCGCGCCATCGACTGGCCCACGGTGCCCCTGTTTGTGGAGGCCGCTGATGCCGCCGCCCAAGCTACATTGCTAGCCTTAGCCCACAGCCTCAGCCAGCGGGTGGCGCTGCTGAGCTCCACCCAGCGGCTGCGGCTGCACTTAGGGGCGGTGTTTGCCAGCAATTTTACCAATCACATTCTCGGCATTGCCCACGAGCTGCTGGCCGAGGCGGGCCTCGATTTTGGGCTGCTGGCCCCGCTGGTGCGCGAAACCGTGGACAAGGCGCTGGCCGCCCAGCCCGGCCCCTTTGCGGTGCAAACCGGGCCCGCCGCCCGCCACGATGCCCCTACCCTGTCCGCGCACACGGCGGCGCTGGCCGCCCACCCGGCCTGGCAGGCACTCTATACCCAGCTCACACAGCGCATTCAGGCCGTTGCGGCGCACGCGCCCGGCCCTGCCTAACTTTGTACTTTCAACTGGCTCCCGCGAGCCCTCCCGTATTTTGCAACCTTCCACTATCATCTTTCAGTTTCAGGACGGCCAGCCCGCCCAAACGCACGTGGCCGCCAGCGGCGAGTCGGTACTCGACGTAGCCCTCAACAACGGCATTCAGCTGCAGCACAACTGCGGCGGCGTGTGCGGGTGCAGCACCTGCCACATCTACGTAAACCAGGGCATGGACGAGCTGCCCGAGATTTCCGATAAGGAAGAAGACTTTATCGACCGTGCCATCAGCCCGCGCATCAACTCGCGCCTGGCCTGCCAGTGCGTGCTGCCCAATGAGCAGCTGGCGGTAGTCGTCACCATTCCGCCCCAGCACTTTCTGGGCCACTAGTTTTTTAATGGTTAATGGTTAATTGTTAAGGAGTGGCTGGTAGCTGGCTTCACTTTTCAATTAGCAGTCATTAACAATTAACCATTAATCATTAACCATTAAAAAAATGAACCATTACGAGCCGCCCATCGAGTGGGCCGACCACGAGGATATTGCCATTGCGCTCTACGAAAAGTTTGGCGACGACTTCACGGAAGCCAAAATCTACCGCATCCGCTTTACCGAGCTGCTGGAGTGGATACTTACGCTGCCCAACTTTGCGGGCACCCGCGAGCAGTCTACCGAAGGCCACCTCGAGCAGATTCAGGCCAAGTGGGTGTACGAGTGGCGCGACCACCAATAGCCGCGCGCTCAACCCTACGCAGGCCGGGCCGTATGCTGCTACCCAACCAGCAGCAGCCGGTTAGTCTCTTTTTTCTTTAGGTCATGAAAACCGGAACAGTAAAATTTTTCAATGAGGCCAAAGGTTTTGGCTTCATCACCGACGATGCTACCCGCGAAGAATTCTTCGTGCACGTAACCGGCCTCAACGGCGGCCAGATTCAGCAAAACGACCGCGTGGAGTTCGAAACCCAGGAAGGCCGCAAGGGCGTGAATGCCGTGAATGTGCGCCGCATCTGAGGCGTAGCTTTCGCTTGAAAAGAAGAAGGGCCATTCCGCTAGCGGAATGGCCCTTCTTCTTTATACGCTCGTCATGCTGAACGCAGTGAGGCATCTTGCCCGCTTCGTTGCTAACGTGAGAAATTACTAAGTCAAGCAAGATGCTTCACTACGTTCAGCATGACAACCGCACTAAATTTTACCAATATAACCGACCCCTTACGGCACCTCAGCCAACCGCACCACTAGCCCATCGACGCGGGGCGTGAGGCGAATCTGGCAACTGAGGCGGCTGGTTTCATGCAGCACGGGCAGCGTGTCGAGCATGGCCCACTCGTCGTCGCTAGGCTCGGGCAGGGCGGGGCCGGCCAGCACCTCTACGTGGCAGGTGGCGCACAGCGCCATGCCGCCGCAAGTAGCTTGGATGGGGTATTCGTTAGCCTTGAGCAGCTCCATCAGGCTCAGGCCCATGTCGGTGGGTGCTTCCAGCTCGCGCCGCTGGCCGGGCGCTTCTTCCACGTAAATACGAACGTCGTTTTCCATATAGTGAGATGGTGAACTGGTGAGATGGTGCGTTTTCTGGGGCAGGCTGACCACTCACCAGTTCACCATCTCACCACCTCACATAGAAGGAGCCCCGTTTACAGTCGTGTACTTGAGGGTGTACTTTTTGTCGGGGAAAATGTACTTGAACGCGCCCTGGCACATGAGCGCCGCCTCGTGGAAGCCGCACAAAATGAGCTTGAGCTTGCCCGGATACGTGTTGATGTCGCCGATGGCGTACACGCCGGGCAGCGAGGTGCTGTAGTCCACGGTGTTTACCACCACGGCGTCGTTGTCGAGGTCTAAGCCCCACTCGCCGATGGGGCCGAGCTTGGGCGTGAGGCCAAATAGCGGCACGAACGCATCAACGGGCACGGTTTCGGCCTGGCCGTTATTGCCCGTGATGGTTACTTGCTGGAGCATGTCGTCTTCGCTGTGCAAGTGCGTGACGTTGGAGCTGAGCACGAGCTTGATTTTGCCAGCTTCGTGCAGCTTCTGCACTTTCTCGGCCGAGTCGGCCGCGCCGCGGAAGGTGGTGCCGCGGTGCACCAGCGTCACGTCGGCGGCCACGTTAGCGAGGAAGTTGGTCCAGTCGAGGGCCGAGTCTCCACCGCCTGCAATCACGATTTTTTTACCGCGGAAATGCTCGGGGTCGCGCACCATGTAGTGCACGCCTTTGCCGCCCTCAAAGCGCTCTAGATTCTCCACGGCCGGCTTGCGCGGCTCAAACGAGCCCAGGCCGCCCGCAATGGCCACCGCCTTGCACTGAATCTCGGTGCCGTCGGTGGTGTAGAGCTGAAACGTGCCGTCCTCCAGCTTCGCGAAGCGCTCTACCCGCTCGCCCAGCGTGAAGGTGGGGTGAAAGGGCTCGATTTGCTTCATCAGGTTGTCGACCAGGTCGCCAGCTAGCACCTCCGGGAAGCCGGGAATGTCGTAAATCGGCTTCTTGGGGTAGATTTCGGTGAGCTGGCCGCCGGGCTGCGGCAGGGCATCCACCACGTGGCAGCGTAGCTTCAATAATCCGGCTTCAAACACGGCAAACAGCCCCACGGGGCCCGCGCCGATAATGCAGATATCCGTCGAAACAATCTCGGGCATTACAGGAAATTTAAGTATTTAGAATGAGTACAAAGATACGGCCGAGGGCATGGACTAGCGTGGAAAATCCGGGTTTTTGAGGGGTCTATATCAGCATTGGCCCGGTTTTCGTTTTGGCGGGCATGTAGCGCAAGCTTTAGCTTGCGGCGGCGTTTGAAGCACGCTTTCCGCATTCGCCAGCCAAAGCTTACGCTACCCAGCCCGCTATCTTTATCACCTATGTCCATTTTCTCGACTTCTACCCTTTCGCGCTACGCTGCCTTGGCGCTACTCGCCGGCACCGGTGCCTGCACCGCCCCGCGCAACATCACCACCTCGGGCAAGGTCACGCCCCAGGGCGAGTTCCGAGTGGCTTACAACCAAAGCTTTAACATCGCCACCGCGCCTCTCAACAAGGCTACCGATGCCATCAAAAGCGCCGCCAGCCAGCTCGGTACCCAGGCCGAGAGTGGCCAGAAAGTAAACTACTCCGACGCGGTGAGCAATGTGCAGACCGCCGCCCTGGCCTATCTGCTCGACCCCGTGCAACCCGCCGCTGACCTCAGCATTCGCTACGGCATTGTGCCGCGCCTCGATGCGGGCTATAAGTATGCCTTCGGCTCGCACGTGTTCGATGCGGCCTACCAGCTGCTGGGCCCCACTGGCTCGGTCGAAAACCCCGAGCGCGGGGCGGCCAGCGGCACCACCTACGCTAGCATTGGGCTCCAATACGCCATTCAGCGCACCGGGCTGCCCAAGATTTCCTTCCTCAACGATTTGAATAATCTGCTGGGTATTTCGGCAACGCGCCAGGACTTGATTGTGCCGCTCACCATCAGCCAGTCGATTGGGCCGGAGGAAAGCATCGGGGCCATTAGCTACGGCGCGGTGTACGCCCACTCGTGGGTGAGCTACGGCTTCACGCCCAGCAACTTATACAACCGCGCTGGCACGGCCGTGCTGCCCTCACTGCCGGGCCAAAGCAATAATTTCTCGTCCTACGGCCTGTTTTTCAACCTCAAGCTGGGCTACAAGTACGTGTACATCATTCCCGCTTTCAGCTATTACTACCAGAACTACGGCACCTACACCCTGGTCGATGGCACCACGGCCTCACTGAGTGGCTCCACGTTTATCCCGTCGCTGGGGGTGCAGTTTCGCATCCCAAATTTTCAACAAGGCCGCCGTTAAGCACTAGCCAGGTCGGAACTTCACGCCGCCTGGGCGTGTCTGCGGTGCTACCGCTCGCCCGACTTGCCCATGACGTTCCTTTTACTTACGCAACTACTTGCCGCGCTGCTGTTTGGGCGGGGGCTACCGGACGCTTCAGTCCGGCCAGCCCCGCCCAGGCAGCAGCGCGTTACGGTATACGTTTTTCTGGCCGAAACCTGCCCTATTAGCCAGCAGGCCACGCTGCCCTTACGCGAGCTGCATGCTCGCTACGCGGCGCAGGGCGTGCGCCTGGTGGGCGTGTTTCCGGGCAGCACGGCCACGGCGGCTTCGCTGGCCGCGTTTGGGCGCAAGTACGCCGTGCCCTTTTCCTTGCAGCTTGACCTTGGGCAAAAGCTCACGCGGCGCTTCAAGGCCACTATCACGCCCGAGGCGGTGGTTGTGACGGCCGACGAGCGTACCATTCTTTACCAAGGGCGGCTCGATGACCAGTACGCCGCCCTAGGCGAGCGCCGCAGCCTAAGCCAGCACCACGAGCTAGCCGACGCCCTGGCTGACGTAGCAGCCGGCCGGCCGGTGGCAGTGCCGCGCACCGAAGCCATCGGGTGTTTTATTGAGCAGTAACGCTAAGCACTGCTTAGCGGGTCGTTGTTGCGCCCAAATGCTGCGCCAAGTATAGTCGCTATGCCAAGCGCTGTCTGGCATTATATTCGCTTGAAATCTGCTAGTTACGTTATGAAAAAATATTTTTTACTCTTATTAACCGGCCTTACGCTGGCCCTGCCCGGCCGCACCCGCGCCCAGACCACCCAGCTCAATTTTAGCGAGCACATTGCGCCGCTCATTTACACGCACTGCGCCCGCTGCCACCGGCCAGGCGAAGTAGCGCCGTTTTCGCTGCTGAGCTACGCCGACGTAGCCAGCCGGGGCACCACCATCAAGACCGTGACGGGCTCGGGCTACATGCCGCCCTGGAAGCCCGACCCCAACTACCGCCACTACCTCGATGAGAACGTACTGAGCGCCAGCGAAGTCGCTCAAATAAAAAATTGGGTCGATGGCGGCATGCCGCAGGGCAACCCCGCGCTGGCCCCGCCGGTGCCCACCTTCACCACCGGCTCGCAGCTCGGCACGCCCGATTTGGTCGTGCCGATGGCGCAGAAATTCGCCATCCCCGGCAACAACCAGGATTTGTACCGGGTATTTGTGCTGCCCGTGACCCTGCCCGCCGACCAGGACGTGGCCGCCATTGAGTTTCGGGCTGGCAATAAGAGCCTGGTGCACCACTCCATCATCGGCCTCGACACCACTAACCAGGGCGCGGCGCTCGATGCCCAGGCCCCCGGCTATGGCTACACCAGCTTCGGCGGCTTCGGCTTTGGGGCGGTGGAGGACAATTTTGCTGGTTGGGTGCCAGGCATGCAGGTGCGCTTTTTTCCTACCGGCATGGGCAAAAAGTTGTATAAAAAAGCCACGCTACTAGTGCAGGTGCACTACGGCCCCACCAGCGTAGCCCAAACCGACTCGTCAGTGGTCAATGTGTTCTTCAGCCGCCAGCCCGTGACGCGCTATGTGCACACCGTGGATGCTATTTCACCATGGAGCGGCCTCACCAACGGCCCATTCGTCATTCCGGCCAACCAAGTCAAAACCTTTCATACCAGCCTCACTATCCCGCAGGATGTGAGCCTGCTCTCAGTGCTGCCGCACAGCCACTTGCTGGCCAAGAAGTGGAAAATCTGGGCCGTGAAGCCCAACGGCGACACGATAAAGCTAGCCAAAATTGATGCCTGGAATTTCCGCTGGCAGGGCAACTACCGCTTCCTGGCCATCCAAAAGCTGCCCGCCGGCTCGCGCCTCGAAGCCGACATCACCTACGACAATACCACCAGCAACCCGCGCCAGCCCAACTCGCCACCCCAAACCGTGCAGTGGGGCGAAAACACCAGCGACGAGATGCTATTGAGCTACTTCGACATAGTGCCCTACCAACCTGGCGACGAAGCCATTGCCCTGGCCACCCGCGCCGTGGTGCCCGTCGGCACCGATGCCGAAGCTGATTTCCTGCTGCACCCCAACCCCGCCGAGCTAGGCTCGGCCACCGCCAGCTTCACACTGGCCAAAGCCGGCCCCGTAAGCTTGCGTCTGCTCGACCAAAACGGCCGGCTGGTGCGCCCGGTGCTTACGAACCAGAGTCAGTCTGTCGGCGCGCATCAAGTGGCGCTGCCGCTGCAAGACTTGGCGGCGGGCCTATACCTGGTGCAGCTGGAAACTGAGGGACGCGTACGCACTGGCAAGCTGCTTGTGCAGTAGGTGGGCAGTAAACACTAATGAGATAAGAAGGCGCTTGTCATTGCGAGGAGGAACGACGAAGCAACCTTTCCTTTACACTTTGCTAACGTTCATCGACGTTTGTGAGGCGTGAAGGGAAGGTTACTTCGTCGTTCCTCCTCGCAATGACAGACGTTTACCCCACACTATCTCACCTCACATGACCATCCTATACGGTGTGCCCGGCGAGGGCCTCGGCCACGCCACCCGCAGCAAAGTCATTATCGCTTGGCTGCTGGCCGAAGGGCACGACGTGCGCGCGGTCAGCAGCTCGCGGGCTTTCACGCTGCTCGACAAAACATTTCCCGGCCGGGTGCTGGAAATCAAGGGCTTTCACCTGGCTTATAAGGAACTCACGGTGTCGAAGTCGCGCACCATCGGCCTCACGCTGCGCACTGCGCCCGAATCGTTGCGCACCAATTTCCGGCAGTATCGGCAGCTGCTGCACGGCTTCCGGCCCGAGGTGGTGATTTCCGATTTCGAGTCCTTCAGCTACCTCTACGCCAAGCTGCTGCGGATACCGGTTATCAGCATCGATAACATGCAGATTATCAACCGGGCGCTGCTCGATGTAGTGGTGCCCGAAACCGAGCGCGAGCACTTCGACGTAGCGCGCTACATCGTGCGGGCCAAGCTGCCCCGCGCCCGGCATTATCTTATCACTACATTTTTCAAGCTGCCGCTGCGCCTGCGCTACGCCGAGAATACCACGCAGGTGCCCAGCATCATCCGGCCCGAGATTCAGGCCGCGCAGCCAAGCAAGGGCGATTATGTACTGGTCTACCAATCAGCCACTACGCAGAATGATTTGATAGATATTTTGCAGCAGATTCCCGACCAGGAATTTCGCGTGTATGGCTTTAACAAAGACGAGGCGCACGGCAATGTGCTGCTGCGGCCGTTTTCCGAAGCGGGCTTTATTGCGGAGCTGGCGGGCAGCCGGGCGGTGCTGACCAATGGCGGTTTTTCGCTGATTTCGGAGGCGGTGTATTTGCACAAGCCGGTGTGCTCGGTGCCCATTCCGGCGCAGTTTGAGCAGTGGCTGAATGCGGCTGAGATTGAGAAACGCAGCTACGGCCGACGCTTCGAGGCCATTACGCCAGAAAATGTGACGGCCTTCTTGGGCGAGCTGCCGGCCTACGAAGCGGCCCTCAGCACCTACCAGCAAAGCGGCAACGACGACTTATTTGCTCACCTGCGTAAGCTGCTGGCCGAACTAGCGGCAGTGGCGTAGGTAAGTGCCCCCGCTTACCTTTGCCCGGCCGGTTGTTCCGCCTTTTGGCAGGCCAGCAGGCAGTTCACCGCCTCTTCATCCACTACCAAGCAATCCACAATGAGCTACATCGCAGCCATTCATGCCCGCCAGATTCTCGATTCGCGCGGCAATCCTACCATTGAAGTTGACGTAACCACCGACTCGGGCACCGTGGGCCGCGCCGCCGTACCGAGCGGCGCTAGCACTGGCGTGCACGAAGCCGTGGAGTTGCGCGATGGCGACAAGGCTATCTACCAAGGCAAAGGCGTACTCAAAGCCGTTGAGAACGTGAACTCTAAGATTGCCGAAGAGCTGATTGGCTTCTCAGTATACGAGCAGGGCCTGATTGACAAAATCATGCGCGAGCTCGACGGCACCGCCAACAAAGGCAACCTCGGTGCCAACGCCATTTTGGGCGTGAGCCTGGCTTCGGCCCGCGCTGCGGCCCAGGAGCTCGGCCAGCCGCTGTACCGCTACGTGGGCGGCGTAGGCGCTACCACGCTGCCCGTGCCGATGATGAACATCCTGAACGGCGGCTCGCACGCCGACAACAAGATTGACTTTCAAGAATTTATGGTGATGCCAGTGGGCGCTAGCAGCTTCTCGGAAGCGCTGCGCTGGGGCACCGATATCTTCCACACTCTCAAGTCGGTGTTGAAGAAGGCTGGCCTGAGCACCAACGTAGGCGACGAGGGCGGTTTTGCCCCTGATATTCAGTCGAATGAAGAGGCTATCCAGCTCGTGCTGCAAGCTATCGAGCAAGCTGGCTACAAGCCCGGCGAGCAGGTAATGATTGCCCTCGACCCAGCTGCTTCGGAGTTCTTCGAAGACGGCCACTACCACTTCAAAAAGAGCACCGGCGACAAGCTGACGCCCGAGCAAATGGTGAGCTACTGGGTGGAGTGGACCAAGAAATACCCCATCATCAGCATCGAAGACGGCCTGGCCGAAGACGACTGGGCGGGCTGGAAAAGCATCACCGACCAGGTGGGCAAGAAAATCCAACTGGTGGGCGACGACCTATTCGTAACCAACGTGGAGCGCCTGCAACGCGGTATTGATGAGCACATTGCCAACGCCATCCTCATCAAAGTAAACCAAATCGGTACCCTCACCGAAACCATCGACGCCGTGAACCTGGGCCGCCGCAACGGCTACAAGTCCATCATGAGCCACCGCTCGGGCGAGACGGAAGACAGCACCATCGCCGACCTGGCCGTGGCCCTGAACACCGGCCAAATCAAGACCGGCTCGGCCTCGCGCTCCGACCGCATGGCCAAGTACAACCAGCTGCTCCGCATCGAGGAAGAGCTGGGCGAAATGGCTTATTTCCCTGGCAAGAAAATGTAGTTTTAATTGTTAATGATTAGTTGTTAATGGTTAATGTTCTCCCAGTATTCCATTGACAATTAATCATTAACAACTAACCATTAACAATTAAAATGCGTCCTCCTGCTTTTCTCTTCCCCGTTTTGCGCGTGCTGCGCAATTTCTACCTCCTCACCGGCACCGCGTTCGTGGTCTGGATGGTGCTTTTTGATGGCAACGACGTGGGCAAGCAGTACGATATGTACCGCAAGTGGCACGAGTTGCGCTCGGAAAAGGAATACTACGAGTCGAGCATCAAGGCCGTGCAGCACGACCGCGCCGAGCTGCTCAGCTCGCCGGCTTTGCTGGAGAAATTTGCCCGCGAAAAGTACCTCATGAAGCGCCCCGGCGAGGACGTATTTGTGCTGGTGCCCAAAGAAGGAGAAAAGTAACCACAACAACTGCCTGCGTAGGGGCGGCTTGGCTTTGGCCGGGCCGCCCCTACGTATTTTTGGGCATGGCCAATCAGCAGCGTAAATGCATCAGCCGCAGTTGCTGGCGACTACCAGCAGTCGTTCTCGGGTTAGCTGTTAGCATCAGTTGGCACGCACCACCAGCGCCCACCCAGGCGCAGGTGGCCTACCTTTTTTTGGGTGAAGTATTGCAGGCCGATTACCCAACAGCTTATCAGCGTTTAACTCCCGAGGTGCGCGCCACGCTGCGGCCAGCCGCTTTTGCCGCCGCCGCCCAGCCACTGCGGCAGCTGGGCCGGCAGCGCGGCCAAGCCCTTGAGTTGTACACGCTCGGTACGCATCTGAGCGAGCGCGGTGGGCACGAGCCGTGGTTCTACCGCTTTTCCTTCGTCAAAGACTCGCTGCAAAAACCGCCATCCGTGCTACTCGAAGTCACTTTCCGCGATACTACGACGCGGCAGGTGCTGGGCTTTCGGGTGCGCGGCCGGTAGCGCAGCTCTCAGAATAAGGCACTCTGTCAGCGGGAATTAAAAACTTGATTGTCATTTTTTTAATTTTTGATGCAACACATCAACTCTACGGCAGCGAGATTTTGCCCAGGCTGATGGCCGGGTTGCCGGCCAGTGTCTCATTGGCCAGCACCGCAAAAAGTACCGCTTCCTTGGCATCGGGCGCAATGCCGGCCTTGGCGGTGCTGAGCAGGCGGGCGGCGGGCAGGTGCCGGGCCAACGCGGCGAGCAGGGCCGCGTTGTGCGCGCCGCCGCCGCTCACCAATATCTCGGCCGCGGGCTGCGGGCCGAGGTAGTGGCGGGCGGCCTGCGCCACGGCCGCGGCCGTAAGCTCGACCAGCGTGGCCAGCAGGTCGGGCGCGGGCAGGCTGGTGGTCGAGGTTTTGGCCTGGCTGGCTTTTAGGTAAGCCGGCGAAAATAGCTCCGGCCCCGTGGTTTTGGGGAAATTCTGGGTGAAAAACGGGTGGCTGAGCAGCGCCGCCAGCAGGCCCGCGTGCACGTGGCCCTGGGCGGCGAGGTAGCCGCCTGCGTCGTAGCTGCGGTCGGGGTAATGCTGGCGCACCACCAGGTCGAGCAGGGTGTTGGCGGGGCCGGTATCGGTGGCCAGGGCGGGGCCGCCATCGGCGGGCAGCAGCGTAAAATTGGCAATGCCGCCCAGGTTGAGCAGCAGGCGGTTAACCCCCGGCTGGCGAAACAGCAGCTCGTCGGCAAAGGGGGCTAGCGGCGCACCCTCGTAGCCGGCGGCCACGTGCTTCTGCCGAAAATCGGAGAGCGTGAGCATCCCTGTGAGTTGGGCCAGGTGGTCGCCATCGCCGATTTGCAGCGTGGCGTGGTGCGGGTAGTCGGCGCGCCGGTGCTGGTGACGTGGCGCGTGCCAGATGGTTTGGCCGTGGCTGGCCAGCACGTCAACTTCGGTGGGCGCTACGCCCCACTTTTCCAGGCACGCCAGCACGGCCGCCGCATGGTGGCGGGCCACTTCGGCGTGCAGCACCACCACATCCTGCAGCTGCACGGTGTGCTGGCTGATGGCCCGCAGGCGGGCTTGGAAATCAGCTTCGTAGGGCACCGTGGCGAAGTGCTCCAGCACCACATCGAGCCCGGCCCCGTGGCCGGTGCAGCGGCACAGGGCCACGTCGAGGCCATCGAGCGAGGTGCCCGACATGAGGCCGACAATGCGGCGGCTGGGCTGCGCGGCCACGGCCACCAACTGGGCTAGCTGTTCATTCATGGCTTGCTATCAATTGCTTCCTAAAAGTACTGCGCCAACCGCTGCTACGGCTGCTCTGTTACCAGCACCGGCGGCTTGGCCGGGCAAAGCTCGGCCGGGGCCGGGTAAGCTGGCTGGCTGCGCACGTAGTGCGCCACGCCCCAGTCATAGAGCGCCTCCAGCACCGGCTGCAAGGTCTGGCCATACGCGCTGAGGCTGTACTCCACGCGGGGCGGCACCTCGGCATACACCTGGCGGCGCACTATGCCATCGCGCTCCAGTTCTTTTAGCTGCTGGGTCAGCACTTTTTGGGAAACATCGACGCTGCGCTGCAACTCGCCAAAGCGCATGGTGCGGTCGCGCAGATTCAGCAAAATACTGGTTTTCCACTTGCCGCCCACCATGTCTACGCTGGCCGCAATAGCACAGGCATAGACTTTATTTGAATTATTTTTGCTCATAGCAACCTGATTATCAACAATAGTTTCTGACAGGAAACAACCAGACCTTAAGGTGCCTACTTGCCAAAGGTACGCCAGGCATCCAACCTTTGCCGTATCAGCTACGGACTACTATCCTCTCGGCCGCCCACTTGCGCCGCCGCCAAAACCCAACTCATTCTTCCAAATCGGTTCCCAGTTCTAAAGGAAGTCGCTGGGGCTCTCAACTTATTATTCTAATGTCAGCTAACCCACTGTTCGCACCGTTTTCGCTGAAGTCCTTAACCCTCAAAAATCGCATTGTCATGGCCCCCATGACCCGCGAGTTTGCCCCCGATGGCGTGCCGGGGGCCGATGTGGCCGCCTACTACCGCCGCCGGGCCGAGGGCCAGGTCGGCCTGATTCTCACCGAAGGCACGGTGGTAGAGCGCCCCGCCGCCTCCAACACGCCCCGCGTGCCGCACTTCTACGGCGAGCGGGCGCTGGCCGGCTGGCAGCACGTAGCCGACGAAGTGCACCAGGCCGGCGGCAAGATTGGCCCGCAGCTCTGGCACATGGGCACGGTGGGCAGCCACTACTCGGGTGTAGCGTTGCCGGCCGTGCAGGAAGGGCCCTCGGGCCTACTCAAGCCGGGCGTGCCCGGCGGCCAAGCCATGACCGAGCGCGACATTGCCGACACCATTGCGGCTTTTGGCCAGGCCGCCGCCGAAACCCAGCGCCTGGGCTTCGACTGCCTCGAGCTGCACGGGGCCCACGGCTACCTAATCGACCAGTTTTTCTGGGCTGGGGTCAATGAGCGCACCGATGCCTACGGCGGCCCCACCTTGGCCGAGCGCAGCCGCCTGGCAACCGAGCTGGTGCGGGAGGTGCGTCGCCGCGTGGGCGACGACTTTGTTATCAGCCTGCGCCTGTCGCAGTGGAAGCAGCAGGACTACACCGCCCAGCTGGCCCCCACGCCCCAGGAGCTGGCGGCTTGGCTGACGCCACTGGCCGATGCTGGCGTCGATATCTTTCACTGCTCGCAGCGCCGGTTCTGGGAGCCTGAGTTTGCCAACGAAGGCTCGGACCTGAATCTAGCGGGCTGGGTGAAAAAGCTTACTGGCAAAGCCACCATCACGGTCGGCTCGGTCGGCTTGAGTGGGGATTTTATGGGGGCTTTTGCCGGCGAAAACTCGACGCCGAGCGCTAGCTCGCTCGATGAATTAACGCGCCGCCTCGACCGCCAGGAGTTTGACCTCGTGGCCATTGGCCGCTCGCTCATAGCCGACCCCGACTGGGTGGAAAAAATCCAGCACAACCGCGCTACTGAGTTGCAAGGCTTCAATGCCGCCGCGCTGGGCGTGCTGCATTAGGAACGCAATTTCAGAACTGACATACCGAATTAAAAATTATAAGTTAAAAATTTGATAATCAAATTTTTAACTTATAATTTTTAATTTCCGTCACACCCGCTGCTGAGAGCCGCGTTAGTCATGCAGTAGGCTCAGCTACTTGCTTGGTGCCTCGCCGCCCGTCAGCTTGGGGTTGTCGCGGTGGCGGGTGGCGTCGCGCTGGGTTTTCTTGGCGAGGTTGCGCGTCATAGCCTCGGTGAGATTTATGCCCGTTTGGTTGGCCAGGCAGATGACTACGAACAGCACATCGGCCAGCTCGTCGCCCAACTCGCGGCCTTTGTCCGACTCCTTAAACGACTGCTCGCCGTACTGCCGGGCAATAAGGCGGGCCACCTCCCCCACCTCTTCGGTAAGGATGGCCATATTGGTAAGCTCGCTGAAATAGCGAACGCCGGTGGTCGTAATCCACTCATCTACGGTGGCTTGGGCTTGGTCGAGGGTCATTGGCACAGCATCAGGTAAGAGTCGGATAATCGAGTACAATCGTCACCGGCCCATCATTGAGCAAACTTACCTGCATATCAGCCCCAAAGATGCCGGTGGGCACCGGCTGGCCCAGCTCCTGCGCCACCAGCGCCACAAAGCGCTCATACAGCGGCTCGGCCACGGCGGGCGGAGCGGCCCCAATGTAGCTGGGGCGATTGCCCTTGCGGGCATCGGCCAGCAGCGTAAACTGGCTCACCACCAGCACCTGGCCGCCGGTGTCGCGCACGCTCCGATTCATCTGGCCATTCTCATCGGCGAAAATGCGCAGGTTGAGCAGCTTGCGAACCATCCAGGTGAGGGCCGCTTCATCGTCGGTGGGCGCGCAGCCAATTAGCACCAACAGACCGGGGCCAATCTGGCCGGTAATGTTACCTTCGACGGTGACAGAAGCTTGGCGAACGCGCTGAATGACTAGGCGCATGTAGTTAGTTATTAGGTAATAATGCGTTTGTCCTTGCTTCGTCGTGCCTCCTCGCAAGGGCAGCTTATTTTTTGATTTTCAAACTATCCAGGTGGTGCTGAAAGCGGCGGGCGTTGAGCTTGTGGTCAGCAAAGGTTTCGGCAAAGTCGGAGAAGCCGCTGCCATCGGGGCGGGCGCAGAAGAAAACGTACTCGTGGTGGGCGGGGCGCAGCACGGCATCGAGCGCCTGCGGGTAGGGCGTGGTGATGGGGCCGGGCGGCAGGCCTTTGTGGCGGTAGGTGTTGTAGGGTGAATCCACCTTTTTATCCACGTTGAGCACGCGCTTGCGGGTGCCTAGGCCGTGCAGGGGCCACAGCAGCGTGGGGTCGGCTTGCAGGGGCTGGCCCCGGCGCAGGCGGTTGAGGTACACGCCCGCAATGAGCGGCTTATCGGTGGGCTGGGCCGTTTCGCGCTGCACTATGCTGGCCAGCACGGTTACTTGCACGGGCGTCATTTTCAGGGAATCAGCTTCGCCGCGGCGGGTGGCATTCCAGAAGCGGCGGTGGCGAGCGGCCACCGAATCGAGAAAAACCTCGGCGGGTGTAGGCCAAAACAAACGCAGGCTGCCCGGTATGAACAGCGTGCGGATGGTAGCCGTATCGAGGTGGTAGTGAGTGGTTAAGTACGTATTATCAGCCAGTAGCTTATGCAATTGCACCGTATCGAGGTCGAGCTGGCGGCCGGCCTGGCGCGGCAGCTGCGGCAGGTACTGAAAGGGCTTGAGCGTGAAGGTGAGCGTATCCTGCCGGCCACTCTGGAGCAGGTTTAGCAGGTTGAGGTTGCCCATGCCCGCGGGCAGCGTGTAGCGGCCGGGGTGCACCACTATGTCTTTGGTACCAAGGTTAAGCACCCTGGCCACCACCGCAAAATCGACGGGGCGCTCCAGCATTTCCGGGCGGTGCAGGTCTTTAAACACCTCCTCAAACCCCTCCCCGCGCCGGATGTAGAGGTAGGCCGGCCCGTCCACATGAGCGAGCACATTGGCCTCGTACAATAGGCGATACGCCACGCTCGCCCCCGAAGCTAGCAACGCCAGCGCCCCCCAAAATAGCAACTGCCCCCAAAAGCGCCAGCCCTTGACAGTGGTGTCGGGCTGAGGTGCAGAGGTGGGCTGAGGTTCGGTCATGATGCCGTCAAAAGTAGGAAGCTGGGGGCATTAAGCCCCCAGCGGGCTGCCCCGCTCAGCGCCCAAACCGGTGCACGAGGCTGATATTCAGCTGCAAGCGCCCCAGCTGCCAGGGCGCGGCGGTGGCGGGCTGGCCAGCCACGGTCAGCTGCACCTCGCTGGCGGGCAGGTCAAGGGTGGTTTCGTTGCCAAAAAACCACTTGTCTTCCTCGGCATACAGCCGGGTGCGGGTGCGCAGTGGCCAGAGGTAGCCCAGGTCGGCGGTAGCCTCCCACTGGTGGCTTAGCTCCAGGCCCAAACCCAGGCGTGGCTGGAGGCCCTCGGTCTGGCTTTGCAGGGCCAGCGTCAGGCGGTCGGCCGAGAGCTTGGTGCCCGCCAGGCGCAGGCCATCATCGGGGTTGTCGAAGGTGCCGAGGTCGCGGCCCAAGGTCTGGCGTAGGTAGGCCACGCCCAGCCGGGCGTGCAAGGGCCGGTGGCGGGGGTTGAGGTTGATTTCCCAGCCCAACCCCGCCTCCCAGCCCAGCCCCTGCAAGCCCCCAAACGCCGAGCGCGTGAGGCCATACACCGAGAAATTCTTAACTAAATCGACTTGCACGCCCAGCCCGTAGCTGCCCGCCACGGCCTGCGCGCGCGCATCGGCCGTGGCCGCGGCCCTAAACGAATATCCCGCCGGGGCCACCGCCACCCCTAGCGCCGCCAGCGGTCCCTGTACGGGCAGCAGCCCCAGGCCGTAGGTGTAGCGGATGCGCGTCAGCCACGACTTTTTTACTGGCTTAGAGATAATTACTGTAGTGTCAGCAGCGGCAGGGCTAGCGACCACCGGCGCCCGCAGCAGGCGCTCAGCCTGGCGCTGGCGCTCCTGGTCGAGCAGGTCGAGACGTAGCTGGGTAGGGGGCAGCAGGGTGGTGTAGTGGTTCCAGAAAGTGGAATCGTAAGGGGCCGCGGCGTGCAGAAAAACATCCCCATATTGCGCCCGCTCCACGTAGGTAATCGCTTGGTTTTGCGTCGTGTCGATGGCCGTGGTAATAAACTCGGCCAAGTGCCGCCGCGTCTGCCCGCCGATGGGCTTGCCCAGGGTATTATACCATACGCTCTTGAGGTACCATCGCCCCGCATAGCGCTGATAATCAACCAGATAGGTCCGCTCCGACGCCTCAAACAGCAGCACGCCCTCGCGCCGGATACCGCTGGGCGTGCGGTGCCAGCTGGCCCCCAAAAAGGCGTAGCTCTGCTCATCAATGTAGAGCTGGCCGGCAAAATCGGCCCGGTCGGTGCCGGGCCGGGGACCAAAGGCAATGACGTACACCGGCCGGCCCTGAAAGCTGGTTTGCGGCGTGAGGCGGTACTGGTAATCCTTGAAATGCGACGCGCGCAGGAACTCAGGCCGGTTGTGCACAAAGTCGAACCGGTGCGGGATAAATGAGCCCGCAATCCAGTTTAGCGGCACTAGGCTCCCGCTCCCACCGGGGCGGTTGAGGCGCAAATCCACTTTGCGTATTTCCAGGATTTTCACCTGCCCGTCGTCGTGCGGGTGCTGGTAGGGCGCTTTCTGCACCAGCAGCAGCGCCTCGCCCAAGTAGTAATATTCGTGGCTGGTCACGTTGTCGTCCGACTCGCGGAAGAAGCCCGTCAGGTGCGTAGTGCGCGTAGGGTAGTTGCGCGGAATGCGCGCCACGGCCTCCTTGATAATACTCGTCACCGACGATGACACGGCCACCGTGCCCAGACTAGCCGGGCTGATTTTCAACTCAACGCGCAGCTCGGGGCCGGGCAGCGGCGGCAGCGGCCGCACGTAGCGCCGGTAGCCCAGCAGGGCCACTTCCAGCTCGGTGCCGGCGTAGGCGGCCGGCACGCGCAGTGCAAAGCGGCCCTCCGGGTTGGTGCTGGTGCCCAGCTTATTGCCCGCAATACCGACCTGCGCATTGGGTATAGGCTGGTGGGTGTCTGCATCCAGCACGAGCCCGCGCAGCACTTGCGCTTCCTGCCCAAAGGCCGGCAAGCCTAACAGCCACAGCAGCAAGACAGTAAGCTTACTCATAGTGTTTTTAAACGCGAAAGAGCGCAAAGGTGGGCGCGAAGTCTGACAAAGCCATGAATATCGTGCTTTGCCGGACTTCGCGCCCACCTTTGCGCTCCTTCGCGCTCAGTATTAAGCCAGTGGCTCGTCGAGGTCGGCCATGGGTAGGCCGTGCTGGCTGGCCGTTTCGCTCAGCAGCTGGCGCTGCCAGGGGCGCAGGGCGGCCAGGCTGCCCTGCTCCACCACGTCGCCGATGAGGCGGTTGCTGAGCACGGTGTTGGCCAGTACGGGGCTATAATCGGCCGCCAGGTGGTTTTTGAGGGCTTGCAGCAGGGTTTCGCGGGCTTCGGCGCGGGCGGCCACGGGGCCGTTGAAGCGGCGGCGGAAGGGCTGCGGTCGGCGCTGGTCGGCGGGCAGCGGCCCATCGGGGGCGAGGTCGGCGGTGGCCAGGGCCACCAGCTCGTCGGCGTAGGGCGCGCGCTTGAGGTCGGGGTGCAGGCCGCCCGCGCCGCGCAGTGCCCCGTGCGAGGCAATGGGCTGGCGCGTAAGCTCGGCCAAGCGGTCGTTGCTGAGCACCATATAGCTGGGGCGGTCGAGTTGGCGGGCTATGCGGTCGCGCAGGGCAAACAGCTCCCGAAAGAGCGGCAGTTCGGCCGGCGTGATGCGGTACTTGCCGGCCAGGCGCAGGTGCGGGCGCAGCTCATCGCGGCCGTAGCGCACGGCCTCCAGGGCGTGGTTTTCTTCCTGGGCCCACTGGGCGCGGCCCTGCTCTTGCAGGCGCACGGCCAAGCGGTCGGTAAGCTCGAAAAGGTACAGCACGTCGTTGGCGGCGTACTCCTTTTGGGCCTCGGTAAGGGGGCGCTTGAGCCAGTTCGACTTTTGCTCTCCTTTATCCACTTCTAAGCCTAATTCGCTCTGAATGAGCCGGCCCAGCGAAATATTATTATCCTCCAGCGCTAGCAGCGTAAACTGCACGCTAGTGTCCACGATGTTGCGGCAGTGCACGCCGAATAGCTCGTCGAGCAGCAGAATATCCGACTTGCAGGAGTGGAATACCTTGGCCACGGCCGGGTCGCGGCACACGGCAAAGAGCGGCTCCAGCCCGGCCGCCATCTCGGGCTCCAGTGGCAGCGGGTCAATAAGGTAAACAGTGCTGCCGTCAAACACCTGAATCAGGGCCAGGTGGCGGCCGTAGCGGTAGCGGTTATCATCAAACTCCAAATCGATGCCGATGCGCGGCAAAGTGGCAAGGTGCGTGGCTACATCGGCCACTTGGGCCGCCGTGGTGAGATACTGAATAGGGGTCATGCGTGCGGCAAAGGTAGGGGCTAAGCCTACGCAGCCATACTGTATGGTGCGCGAGGTGCCAACTAATAGCCTTTTCATTATTCGGACTGAACAGGCATCAGTTTTACGGTAAAGCAGAGAATAATTTGCAATAAACAAGCAAGATGCCCCTCTATTATTTGGGGCGCACTTAGTACAGCTAGGCTTTTTTGCTTAACATACCCTTTCTTTGCGTTCCGCTGCTTTGTCTTTGCTTGTTTATTTATAGGCAGTGCGCAATTTATTATCTCACTTTACTCATTACTCCTTCCCTATGAGAAAAATGTTCACCCCTCTAATGGTGGTGGCTGCTCTACCTGCGTTCGCCCAGTCGCAAGTCATTAGCGGGCGCGTAGTAGGTTCGGACGGCGGCGCGCTCCCCGGCGCTACCGTGCTGGAGCAAGGCACTACCAACGGTATTTCGACCGGCGCCGATGGCGCATTCAGCCTGAGCGTACGGCCCGGCGCTACGCTGGTTATCAGCTCACTTGGCTATACTACGCAGACGCTGGCCGTTGGCAACCGCACTACGCTCAACGTGACCCTCGCGGCCAGCACCAGCACCCTCGATGAGGCCGTGGTGGTAGGCTACGGCACCCAAAGCAAGGCCGACCTCACGGGCTCGGTCACGCAGTTGTCGGCCAACGTGATAGAAAACCAGCCGGTTACGAGTTTCGAGCAGGCCATTCAGGGCCGCACGCCGGGCGTGGTTATCAACCAGGGCAGCGGCAAGCTGGGCCAGGGCATCAACATTCAGGTGCGCGGTACATCTTCGGTAACGGCCTCCAACCGCCCGCTGTATGTCATTGACGGGGTGCCAATTACCTTCCAGGACCAGTCGCAGGCCGGGGCCGAGCCCCTCAACCCGCTGGCCGACCTCAACCCCAACGACATCGAGAGCATCTCGATTCTGAAGGATGCCTCGTCGTCGGCCATCTACGGCTCGCGGGCGTCGAACGGCGTGGTGCTCATCACGACCAAGAAAGGCCGCCAGGGCCAAACCAAGGTCAACGTGGGCTACTACTACGGCATGAGCGCGCCCACGCGCCTGCGCCAGTTCCTGAACGCCGACCAGTACAAGACGCTGCTGGGCGAGTCGATGACCAACTCGGGTATCATCGGCCCCGACCCGAATACGCAGTACCCTGACCTGACTGACGCGTTTCTGTACGAGGGCGGCCTCGACTACAACTCGACCGACAACACGCCCTGGGACCGCCTGGCGTTTCGTAACAACGGCAAGTTTAAGCCCTTCAGCAACCAGGGAGCCAACCTGTCGCAGTACGATTTCAGCGCGGCGGGCGGCGATGCCAAGACGCGCTTTTTCCTGAGCGGCACTTTCAACGACCAGAAGGGCATCATCATCGGCAACCGCTTTCGGCGGGCCAGCCTGCGCCTGAACCTCGACCACAGCATCTTCGAAAATCTCAAAGTAGGGCTGAACCTCTCGCTGGCGCGCACCGTCAACGACCGGGTATCGGGCGACAACGAGTTCTCGAACCCCTTGCAGCTCAATGCGCTCACGCCGCTGCAGCCGCAGTTTGACCCTACCACGGGCTTGCTGAATGCGAGCACCATTTACTATAACAACCTGATTGACCAGGAGCTGGGCTCGAACCGGGCGGGCACGTACCGCTCGTTTAGCTCGGCCTACCTCAACTGGGTGGTGGTGAAGGGCCTGACCCTGCGCACCGAGATTGGCGGCGACTTTTTGAACCTGAACGAGGACTTGGTGCGCGGGGCGGGCACGCAGGACGGCGGGGCCACCGGCTACGCCTACAACGCGCAAACCCAGACGGTTAACTACACGAATACCAACACGGCGACCTACAACTTCAACGTCAGTGAAGACCACCACTTCGATGTGCTGGTGGGCGAGTCGTACCAGCGGGCCGACCAGAAAGTAACATCGGCTGAGGGCCGGGGCTTCCCCACGCCGGAGTTTACGCGCATTGCCAGCGCGGCCGTGAAAACGGGCGGCAACACGTCGTTTGGCACGGGCTATTCGTTCCTGTCTTTCTTCGGCCGTGTCAACTATAACTTCAAGGGCAAATACCTGCTGAGCGGCAGCGTGCGCCGCGATGGCTCGTCGCGCTTCGGGGCCAATAACCGCTACGGCACCTTCGGGGCTGGCTCGGTGGGCTACGTTATTTCGGAAGAAAGCTTCCTGAAAGACATCAAGGCCATTAGCTTCCTGAAAGTGCGCGCCAGCTACGGCGTAACCGGCAACGGCGAAATCGGCAACTTCAGCTCGCGCCGCCTTGTCTCGGCCCTGCCCTACGCCGACCAGTCGGGCATTGCCCCCGATGCCGCCCTCGGCAACCCCAACCTGAGCTGGGAAACCACCAAGCAGGTTGACCTGGGCCTGGAATTTGGCTTCCTCGACAACCGCATTACCGGCGAGGTTGACCTCTACCAGAAAAACACGACCGGCCTACTGCTCAACCGCCAGCTGCAACTAGTGAGCGGCTACACCACCATCACTGAAAATGTGGGCGGGCTGCGCAACAAGGGCCTTGAAATTGCCTTGAATGGCCGCATCCTCGACGGGGACTTCAAGCTGAGCGTGGGCGGCAACATGTCGTTCAACCGCAACGTTATCCAGGATTTGCCGTCGGCCATCATCCCGACAGGCAACACCATTAGCCGGGTGCAGGCGGGCGAGCCGCTGGGCGTGTTTTACACCAAGCTGTACGCAGGCGTAGACGCTGCCAACGGCGATGCGCTGTACTACCAAGCCGATGGCTCGAAGAGCAACAACTACGCCACGGCCCCCGTCCAGAAAGCCGGCAACCCGAACCCCAAGTTTACGGGCGGTGCCACGCTTAATGCCAGCTTCAAAGGCTTCGACCTGAGCGCGCTGGGCCAGTTCACCTCGGGCAACGATATCTACAACGCGGCGGGCGTGTACCAGTCGGCCAACGCCGATTACTTCGACAACCAGACCATCGACCAGCTCAACCGCTGGCAGAAGCCCGGCGACATTACCTCCGTGCCGCAGGCGCGCTACGGCGCTGCCAACGGCACCAACACGTCGTCGCGCTGGATTCAAAGCGGCTCGTTCTTCCGCATCAAAAACTTAACGCTGGGCTACAACATCCCTTCGGAACTCGTGAAGCGCGGCCACATCCAAACGCTGCGCATCTACATCACGGGTCAGAACCTGGCCACCTTCACCAAGTACACCGGCTACGACCCCGAGGTGAATACCTACGGCCTGGGCACCGCCAACTACTTGCTGGGCCACGACTTCTACACGCCGCCGCTGGCTAAGACGTATTTGTTGGGCGTGAACATTGGCTTTTAAAAATTTGTCTTTTTACGCAGATATGAAAAAGAAATTTATCTGGCCAGCCGCCGCGCTGGCGCTGGGCCTGAGCCTGGCGGGCTGCAAAGACGCCCTCGAAATTGAGCCGCAGCAGAGCATCGATGCTGCCACGGCCTACAACACGTCGCAGAAAGTAAGCGCCGCCGTGGTGGGCGCTTACGCCCGCCTCGACGACCCCCGCCTCTACGGCACCGACCTCATTCTGGTGCCCGAGTTGATGGGCGAGCTTGGCGCTGGCTACATCGTCTGGAACGGTAGCTTTACCAATTACAACCAGCTTTACCGCCGCACGCAGATTTCGAGCTTGTCGAATGCGCAGGGCATCTGGACGCAGGCGTATAATGCCATCAACCAGTGCAACCTGATTTTGGCCAACCTGACGGCCGTGACCGACGCCGGTCAGCGCACGCAGTTTGAGGGTGAAGCCCGGTTTATCCGGGGCCTCATGTACTTCGAGCTGGTGCGCCTGTATGCCCAGCAATACACCGCTGGCGGGGCCAATACCCAGCCGGGCGTGCCCATCAACCTGACGGCCATTACCACCACTGAGCAGGCCGACGTGCAGCTGGCCCGCTCGACCGTGCAGCAGGTTTACACCCAGGTAATCACCGACCTGCAAGCCGCCATTCAGGACCTACCCACGCAGAACGTAACCCGCGCTTCTAAGTATTCGGCCGAGGCTATCCTGGCCCGCGTGTACTTGCAGCAGGGCAACTACACGGCGGCCCGCGCCATGGCCAACGACGTTATCACCAATAGCGGCAACAGCCTGCAAGGCTCGGTAGCGGCCGTTTTTGCGAACCGCAACAGCGGCGAAAGCCTCTTTGAGATTCAGCAAAACGACCAGAACAACGCCGGCACCAGCAACGATGGCCTGGCCACGTACTTTGCGGGCTACAGCCCCAACGGCGACCAGACCATCCTGTATGGCCGGGGCGATGTGTACATTCAGCCAGCCTTCGTAAGCCAGTACGACGTCGACGACGTGCGTGGCACGGATACGCTGTCCGCCATCACGACCAAGAAGCTCATCTACGTGAGCGATGGCAACAACAAAACCGGCCGCTACCGCACCATTAAGTGGCGCACCTACGGCCAGAACATTCCAGTAGCGCGCTTGGCCGAAATGTACCTCATCCGGGCCGAGGCCGATGTACGGGGTGGCACCGGTGGCGTAGCGTCGGCCACGGCCGATATCAACTTGTTGCGGGCCCGCTCGGGAGCTCCTACTTACACGACCGTTACGCTGGCCGATGTGCTGCAAGAGCGTCAATTGGAGCTGGCTTTTGAAGGCTTCCGCCTCCACGACCTCAAGCGCACGGGCCAAGCTGTGGGCACGGTAGCCGCTACCAGCCCCACGCTGATTCTGCCCATTCCGCAGCGCGAAATCAATAACAATTCGCTGCTCACGCAGAACGCTGGCTACTAAGCCTCGGTAAGGTTTTCGCATAAAAAAAGGCCACTCCGGTTATCGGGGCGGCCTTTTTTTATGTGGCAGCGGCATTAATAAAAACTGGCACTACTACTTTCTACTCGTCTTCATTGCGGGCTTCAAAATCCAGCTCGCGGGCCAGGTCCACGGCCTCATCGTTCACCTGCGCTAGCAGGTCGGGCGCGTCGGCATCGAGGGTGCGGGCAAAAAGGTCGAGCAGGGCCTCGCCTTCGTCGTTAACGTACAGGTTGGTATAAATCTGGTCGAAGAGCTTGCTTTCCTTGTGAATCTGCTTGTCGATGTCCTCGGGCGAGCGAGCGGTGCTCAGGGCGCGGTGCAGCACGTCGGCGGCGCGGCGCGCCTCGTCGTGTTCGCCCAAGTCGGCCAGCAGGCGCAACAGGCTGGTGGCCACGCCCAAGCGCCACTGCTCGAAGCGGAAAGACTGCTCGCGGGCCGGCGCTTGCTCGAAGCCAGCGTAGGCGCCTAAAACAGCTGGCGTAAGGTATTTTTCTTGGTCGGCCGGGTCGCGGAAAGCGAGGCGCAAAAGGGTTTCGTAGGTAGTCATTTCAGAAGGAACAGTAAGCGATTGTCATTGCGAGGAGGAACGACGAAGCAACCTTTCCTTTGCGCATTGCGAACGTTCGCTGACGCAAAGGAAAGGTTGCTTCGTCGTTCCTCCTCGCAATGACAATTGTGCCCTACCCCCACACTTGCCAGACAAGCAGCGAGGCGGCGTAGGCTAGCCCGGTCATGTAAACGAGTTGGCCCAAGGGCCAGCGCCAGCTTTTGGTTTCGCGGTAGGTCACGGCTAGCGTGCTCATGCACTGCATGGCAAACACGTAGAACACCAGCAGCGACAGCGCCCGCACCGGCGTAAAAAACGGCTGGCCGTTGAGGTCTTTTTCGTTGGCGAGCTTTTGCTGCACGGTGCCCAAGTCGGCATCCTGGCCCACGCTGTAAATCGTGCTCATGGTACCCACAAATACCTCCCGCGCCGCAAACGACGTGAGCAGCGCAATGCCCACTTTCCAGTCAAAACCCAGCGGCCGGATAACCGGCTCGATAACATGGCCGAAGGTGCCAGCGTAAGACGTTTCAAGGCGGGCCGAAGCTACCTGGCGCTCGGTTTCGGCGGCGGCCCAGTGCTGGGCGGTGGCTTGCTGCTGTACCTGCTTTTCGGCATCGGCTTGGCGGTTGCCGGGGCCGTAGCTTGCCAGCACCCACAGCAGCACCGAAATGGCCACAATCACCTTACCAGCCTGAAAAATAAAGGCTTTGACTTTCTCCACAATGGTCAAACCCACGTTTTTCCAGCGGGGCCAGCGGTACACCGGAAACTCCATGATGAAGTAGCTGCGCTCGCGGGCTTTCAGTACTTTTTTCAGGATAAAAGCCGAAATGAGGGCCGAGAATAAGCCCAGCAGGTAGAGGCCCATCAATACCAGCCCGCGCATGTTGAAGATGCCCAGCCACGCCTCGTCGGGCACCACCAGCGCCACTAGCACCGTGTACACCGGAATGCGCGCCGAGCACGACATAAGCGGCGTCACGAAAATGGTGAGCATCCGGTCCTTCCAGCTCTCGATAGTACGCGCCCCCATGATGGCCGGGACGGCACAAGCCAGCCCCGAAATGAGCGGCACCACGCTTTTGCCACTCAGTCCGAAAGGCCGCATCAGCTTGTCCATCAAGAAGGTAACGCGGGCCATGTAACCCGTTTCTTCCAGCACGGCCAGGAAGGCGAAAAGCAGCGCAATCTGCGGAATAAAAATTAGGACCCCACCCAAACCCGCAATCACACCCTCGGTGAGCAGCTTTACCAGCGGCCCGTGAAAGTGCTGCTGAAGCAGCGCATTCAGGCTGGCAATGCCCTGGTCGATAAGGTCCATCGGGTACTGCGCCCAGGCAAAAATGGCCTGAAACAGCAGAAACAAAATGGCCAGAAAAATGAGGTAGCCGAATATGCGGTGCGTCAGCACCTTGTCGATTTTATTGGAAACTGGCTCGCGCTGCTCGGTGCGCGTCACGGTCACCACTTCCAGCAGCAGCTCGTTGATGCGGCCGTAGCGGCCGATGGTTTCCTCGGCCTGCCGGGCAGTGGAGTCAAATTTATACTTCTCGGTCAGCTCTTGCAGGTAGGCGCGGTCGTCGTCGCTGAGAAAGCGCAGGCCCCGAAACTGGTGCGCGTAGTGCAGCGCCAGGTAGTCGTTGTGCAGGTTGAAGTAGTAGCGAATCTGGCGCACCAGCGGCAGCAGCTCATCGCCAAGCTCCCAAAAGCGCAGGGCAGGCGGGGCGGCCAGGCGCTCGGCCATCACGATGCGGAGGGCCGCCACGCCCACGCCCTTGCGGGCATTCATGGGCACCACGGGCACGCCCAGCTCGCGCTCCAGGGTAGGCAGGTCGATTTGGATGCCGCGCTCGGCTGCCACATCGGTCATGTTCAACCCCAGGATGGCGGGCAAACCCAAATCGGCCAATTGACTGAACAGCAGTAGGCTGCGGCGCAGGTTGCTGGCATCTACCGTCACCACCACAAAATCGGGGTAGTCGGGCGAGTCGGGGTTGTAGAGCAGGTCGGCAATCACCTGCTCATCAAGGCTTTTGGGGTAAAGCGAGTAGGTGCCGGGCAGGTCGATAATCTCGGCGCGGCGCTGGCCGCCGAGCTGGGCCACGCCGGTTTTGCGGTCGACGGTGACGCCCGGAAAGTTGCCGACTTTTTGGTTGAGGCCCGTGAGCTGGTTGAACAGCGAGGTCTTGCCCGAGTTGGGGTTGCCGATGAGGGCCAGGCGGGGGAGGTGCGGGTCGGCGGCCGGCCGGGCACCGGCGGGCGGCAGCGTAGTCGGCCGGGGCGCAGTAGGAACTTCCTGCATCGGCGGGGAAAGGCGGATTATTTAAGCTTTCAGTTGGATGGTGGCCGCTTCGCTCACGCGCAGCGACAACGTATATTCTTCATCACCAAGCACTAGCATAAGTGGGTCGCCGAGCGGGGCGCGGCCGGTCAGGCGCACTTGCGTGCCGGGAATGCAACCCATTTCGAGGAGCTTTAGTGCCATTTCGGGGTCCTTCAGGCAGCACACAGTGGCGCTTTCGCCCACGCGCAGGTCGTTGGCAGTGCGGCGCGACGAAGCCGAAACGGGAGCGGCAACCGGGGAAGAACGACGAAGGAAAGCCAAGGGAACAGCTGCTATTTAGAAGGGATTTAAACAAAGATACGTCTGTTTTGCCCTCTGAGGTTCGCGGCGGCTTGATAGAAATCGGGCGGCCCTACTCGGCACAGGTATGCAATCAACTCACGTATTCAGCTACCCGCAGCAAGGGTACCCGCTCGGTGGCCGAAACATTTTTAAGGGGCAAGTGCGGAGCTAGTGGCCGCTGTTACCTAGATTTGCACTACCGCGATTAAAAACCTATTATTTATGTACAGAAGCCTACTTTATTTTGCATTATTTTTATTCTGCCTGCCTCAATTAGTTCATGCGCAGGCCACCGTATTGCTTTCGGGCCATATTGTAGATAAAGACACGAAAGAGCCGCTGCCTTTTACCTCGGTAAGCCTGAAGGACGAGCAAACCGGTGCCCTCAGTAACGAGTTTGGCGTATTTCAACTGCCCGCCCCCACTAAAAATGCGCAAGACTCGCTGATAGTGATGGCGCTGGGCTACAAGCACATGGCCGTATTAGTAAAGCGCGGCGTGGCCCAAACGACTCTGACCATCGAAGTGCCCCGCATGGCCATTGCCCTGAGCAACGTGACCGTGAAGGGCGGCAAGGTTAAAAACCTAGGCCTCGGCTCGTCCAACAACCGGCCCGGCGAGGGCTTGCTGCAAGGCCAGCCAGGCAGCCAGTGCGCCTTTTTCATCAAAAATGACAAAAACCATCGGTTGGGCAACATCCGCTCGGTGTCATTTTACATCGGCGAAAATGGCTTTCCGCGCGAGCCCTTCCGGGTGCGACTCTATAAGGCTGATGGCAACTACAACGCGCCGAATAGCGACCTGCTGACGCAAAACGTCATTGTGTCGTCGCCTGCCGGCGGGCAGTGGTACACCGTCGATTTGACTTCGTACAACGTGGTGGCACCCGAAGAAGGCTTTTTCGTGGCGATGGAGTGGATTGTGAGCGGCGACAAGTTCTTCAAAACCGACTTCATGGACGAGAACTACACGCCCTTCGGCCAGATTATGCGCCCCACGTTCGAGTTTAAGGAAAGCCGCACCTGGAACTACACCATCGCCCGCGGCTGGAACCTGCTGACCATGGCCAACGGCAGCGGCCAGCGCTACAACGCCATGATTAAGGCGGAAGTGGACATGATAAAGTGAGTCGGTGAGTCGGTGAAGGAGTGAATTGGTGAATTGGTGAATGAGTGGATGAGTGGATGATATTGTCATGCTGAACGTAGTGAAGCATCTTGCTCGCTTCGTTGCTAACGTTTAAGGTACTGCACCACGCGAGATACTTCACTGCGTTCAGCATGACAACATCATCCACTCCTTCACCGAATCACTCCGCCACTCATTCCTAACTTGCCGGCTCATCAGTTGTGAGCCCTTTGTTAGCTTCCTCTACCTGGTACCGCTGGCTCGGTGTGCGCCCCGATGAAGGGCGCACGGTCTGGCTATTTTTTCTGCATAATTTTTTGCTCGGCATCGGCACCATTCAGGTGTACGTGGCGGCCAACGTAATACTGCTCGAAAACAACCCCGAGCGTAACCTGCCGCTGGCCTACGGCGTGGCCGCGCTGGCCATGATGGCGGCTGGGCGGGTGTACACGCACTTCGAGCACCACATGCTGCTGCAAAAGCTGGCCGGGCGCGTGCTGCTGGCAGTGGTGGCGCTGGCGGGCGTGCTGGGCATTTTGCTGTGGCAAGGGCATTCGGTGGCGGCGGCGGTGGCCATTATGGCGGGCTACCGGGTTATCTACCTGCTTACTAATCTGGAGTTTTGGGGCGTGTCGGCGGTGGTGTTCGATGTGCGGCAGAGCAAGCGGCTATTTGGCCTCATCAGCGCGGGCGACATGCCGGCCAAGGCGCTCGGCGCGGGTTTGGCCATCCTCATTCACGCGCACACCGACTTGCTGTATTTGCTGCTCACGGCCTTCGCGGCCTACGGCGCGGCGCTGGTGGTGCTTCAAATCACGCTGCGCTCGCACGATGTGGAGGTGCGCCCCGAGGGCCGACGGCAGCGCGCGGCGGGCACCAGCGCCTGGCGGCAGTGGTTTGGCGATAATAACTTGGTGCTCAGCATCTGCCTTAGCCTGACGGCCATTTCGGCCGTCACCACGGGCGTGGAATATTCCTTCTTCGTCAACGTCAAGCACAAGTTTCACGACCAAACTCTGGTGATGCGCTACGTGGGCGGCGTGCTGGCCCTCACCTATCTGCTGGCTATGCTGTTTAAAATCGGCCTGGCGCAGGTGACGCTCGACCGCCTGGGCATCCGACGGATGCTCTTGACGCTACCCATTATGGTGCTGGTGGGGCTGCTGGTATTTGGGGGCCTGAGCGCGGCGGGGGCTGGCGAGTCGGCTTTGCTAATTTATTTTATCGGGCTGTATTTGGGGCTAGAAGTGCTGCGGCGAGCCGTGTTCGACCCCGTGTTTCTGGTGCTGTTTCAGCCGCTGGTGCCGCACGAGCGCTTGCAGGCGCACACGCTGGCCAAGGGCTATTATGAGCCGCTGGGCATGGGCATTGCGGGGTTGTTGCTGTACTGGCTCACCAGCCACGAGGCCGCCGCGCCGTGGCTGCCCTTTGTGTGGATGGCGCTGTTTATGGCCGGGGCGCTGTACTTTTTGGCCCGCACCTACGGCCACTACTTAGCCGAATTGCAGCACGCCCTGAGCCACCGGTTCTCGCTCATTGAGGAGTTGCGCACCGAGCTGCCCGCTACTCCCGACGCTACCGAAGCCGCTCCTTTTGCGCCCGCCGACCTAGCCGAAGCGCAGCAATTAGTTGCTTCTTTAACCAACAAAAAGCTGCGCCCCACCGCCACCGCCCGCCTGCTGGCGCTAGGCCCGGCCGCCGTGCCGGCGCTGGCCGCCGCCCTGCGCCCTGGCACCCCCGATGCGCTGGCCCGCCGCGCCGCACTGGTGGCCGGGCAACTGCGCCTGCCCAGCAGCCGGCAGGCGCTGGTAGGGCTAGCGCAGCAGCCCCACACCGCCCGCCGCGAGGCGGCGCTACGGGCGTTGCGCGGCTTCGCGCCAATGGAGGCCGACGCTCCCATTTTTCAAAGTTTGGTGGAAGAAGAATTGCGGCTGGCGCAACGGCTGGTGCACGGCTTGGCCCATATCAGCGCCAACGGCGAGTTGGGCCGGGCACTTGACTACGAGCTGACCCGCATCGAGCAGCGCATCTTTGGCTTGCTCCAGCAGTTGTATCCGCCGCAGCTTATTGCCGACGCGCAGCGCGGTGTGGCCCACGCCGCCCGTGAGCGCCAAGCCAATGCGCTGGAGATTCTCGATAACCTCATTCCGCGACCCTGGTACCAGGGCCTGCAAGCCCTACTCGATGTGCGCCCCGCCGTCGAAACGGCGCAGGTGTTTGACCAACTGCTCGGCCCGGCCGAAGCCCAAATGGCGCTGCTGCCCTACATCATTCAGCAGGGCGAAAGCACGTTTAGCGACTGGACTATCGCGGTGGCCTTGCGTCAGCATCTGCCCACGCTCAACCAGCTGCCCGACTGGCTGCCTTACTTCGGCAGTGCCGATGCGCTGCTGCAAGAAAGCGCCCTCACGGCCATCAACCACTTGGCTACCAGCCAACAAATCATTTACCAGGAGGCGCTGAAATTGGCCCCGGCCCTCCCCCACTTGCTTATGAGCCACCACGCCGCCGCTGCCCACCTGCCGGCCCAGGCCCGCGTGGGCCTGCTACGCCACACCGCCCTCTTCGCCGAGACGCCCGAAAATGTACTCAGCAGCATAGTGCCTATCATGCAGGAAGTGAGCTTCCCCCCTGGCCACCAGATTTTTGCTAAAGGCGACCTGGGCGCGTCGCTCTACATTGTGTACGAGGGTGAGGTCGGTATTTTCAACGGCCCGCAATTGCTGACGACCTTCCACTCGGGCGACTTTTTTGGCGAGCTGGCGTTGCTCGATGCCGAGCCGCGCTCGGCTACGGCCGTGGCGCAAGGGCCGGTGCGCGCCTTCCGGCTCGACCAGGACGATTTTTATGACGTGATGGAGGAGCGCGGCGAGGTGCTGCGCAATATTTTGCGCGTGCTATGCCAGCGCCTGCGGCGGCAGAATGAAGCGTAAGTCAAGGAGCAATTAACAAGGAGCAATGAGCAGCCCGAATAATCAGTCTGCTCATTGCTCCTTGTTAATTGCTCCTTGACCTAGGCGATTACCTCATACGTCATCACCGGCTCCTGCTTGTTTTTAAGGCGCACCTCGCCCACGGGCTGGCACTGGAAGGACTCTTTGAGCAGTTGGTAAGCCTTTTCGCTCACGATAATCTGGTTGGGTTTTGCGACGCCTTGTAGGCGCTGGCTCACGTTTACGGTGTCACCGATTACGGTGTAATCCAGACGCTTGAGGGAGGCCGAGCCGAGGTTACCAGATACCATTTCGCCGGTGTTGATGCCGATGCTGACGGCGGGGCGGTAGTCGGTGCCGGGGATAGCCTCGTCGGCGTGGGCGAGCAGGCGGGCGCGCACGGCCAGGGCGGCATCCACGGCGCGGTCGAGGTGGTATTCGCCCCGAAAAACGGCCATTACGGCATCGCCCATAAACTTATCGACGTAGCCGCCCTGCGCAATTATCTCCTTCACCATCTGGTCGAAGTAGCGGTTGAGCAAGTCCACGACCACGGCGGCGGGCAGCTTTTCTGATAAGGAAGTAAAGCCGCAGATGTCGATAAAAACCACCGTGCCCTCGATGGTTTCGGAGGCCAGCAGGCGGCTCTCAAAATCGGGGCGCGACATGAAGTTGATAACCGTTTCATCGACGTACATCTTCAGGATGTTGTTTTCCTGCATGGCGCGCAGCGTGTCGCGCAGCTGCTGCACCTGCACGATGGTTTTTTCGATGGTGACTTCTAAGTCACTGAAATCAACGGGCTTGCACACAAAATCGAACGCCCCCCGGTTCATGGCTGCCCGCAGGTTGGCCATGTCGCCGTAGGCCGATACGATAACGGTTTTGATAATCGGGTTGCTCGTGTGCAGCTCGGTCAGCAGCGTGAGGCCGTCCATCACGGGCATGTTGATGTCGGAGAGCACGATGGCCGTGTCGGGGTGCTCGGCCACGCGCACCAGTGCCTCCTGCCCGTTGGCGGCAAAAACAAACTCGTATTCGCCCTCCCGGATTTTGCGGCGAAACTTCTGTTTTACCAGCAGCTCGAGGTCGGCCTCGTCATCGACAACCAATATTTTCGTTTTCATGCGGAAGGCAGGGCGAGTAATTTTTCTTTGAGGGCGGCAAAGTCGACGGGCTTGGTCAGGAAGTCGTCGGCCCCGAGGGCCATGGCCTGGGTGCGGCTGGCGTCGTCGCCGTAGGCGGTTATCATCATCACGCGGGGCGGGGGCGGCGGCTGGTGCTCGGTGCGCACGCGGCGCAGCAGCTCCAGGCCGCTCATGCCGGGCATGTTGATGTCGGAAAGAATAAGCACAACCTCGGAGTGATGGTCGTGCAAGTAGACCAGCGCCTCCTCGCCCGAAAAAGCAAACGAAAACGCCAGCGCCCCGCTGCGAATTTCGCGCCGGAAGCGCTGCTCAAACAGCACCCGCACGTCGGGCTCGTCGTCAACAACCAGGATTTTCATCGGCGTAAAGGTAAGAATTGCCCAAGGGTAGGGTAAGCTTCAGCTGGCCGCTAAAGCGGCAGCCTGATGGTAAACGTAGTGCCCACGCCCTCCTCGCTGGCTACGTCGAGGGTGCCGCCGTGGCCCTGCACCACAATATCGTAGCTGAGCGACAGCCCCAGACCGGTGCCCTCGCCGCTGGGCTTGGTGGTGAAAAAGGGCTGAAATATCTTCTGCCGCACCGCCTCCGGAATGCCCGTGCCATTGTCCTGTACCACCACCTGCACCTCACGGTCGACAAACGCCGTGCGCACGCTGACGGTGGGCACATAGCCGGGCTCGGCGGCCTGCTGGCGCTGGCGCACGGCGTAGAAAGCGTTGGTAAACAAGTTGAGCAGCACCCGGCCCACGTCCGGGCTCACGGCCTCGACCAGCGGCAGCACCGGGGCAAAATTCGTCTTGAGCGTGGCATTGAAGGCTTTGTCTTTGGCCCGCAGGCCGTGGTAAGCCAGGCGTAAGTACTCGTCGGCCAGGGCGTTGAGGTCGGTGAGGGTGCGCTCGCCGGTGCTGGCGCGGCTGTGCTCGAGCATGCCCCGCACAATGCCCGCCGCCCGCTGCCCGTGCTGCGTTATCTTTTGCATGTTCTGCTTCAAATCGGCCAGCAGCTCGGCCTCCAACGTGGCGTCGCGGGTGGGGCGGGCGCGCTCCTCGGCTAGCTCTTCGGCCAGCTCGCTGCTCACCTCGGCAAAGTTGTTGACGAAGTTGAGCGGGTTCTGGATTTCGTGGGCGATGCCCGCCGTGAGCTCGCCCAGGCTGGCCATTTTCTCGGCCTGGATGAGTTGGTCCTGGGTGGTTTTGAGTTCGTCCAGGGCTTGCTGTAGCGCTTCGGTTTGGCGGGCCAGGGCGGCGGTGCGCTGGTTTACTTCGTGTTCGAGGGTATGGTTTTGGGTTTCGATGCGGCGCTGCTCCTGCTCGGCTGCCTGGCGGCGCTTGAGCTCGGCGGTGAGTGTTTTTTGCTGGCCCCGCGCCACAAAAAAGCAAATAATAACCCAGCATACCGCCAGCCCTTCCACATTATCATCTTGGCTGATGCCTTGGGCCAGGCTGGTACTGATGGGCCGCACTAGCACCTCTAGCAGCGTATATAGCGCATAGGGCAGCAACCCCACGGCCACCCACAGGCTGGGCCGCTGGGCCCGCAGCCGCCAGCCCACCGCCACGCCCAGCACCAGCACGCCGGCCAGAAACAAGTCATCAAACCAATTGACAATGGGCTCACCCGTCGGCCCTTCTATAAAAATACCGGCCGCCATCAACACCGAGGCCGGCAGCCACAGCCGGGTCAGCCAACGGTCCCAGGTGGGCAGGCGGCCGGGCGTATCGAGCGCCTTGCGCCCCCAGTACAGCAGGCCTATGCCAACGGCGGTATCTATAAATGCGCTGCTACTGGGCATGGCCGTGAGGTATTTATCAGTTCTGGTAATCGCAATTTCGGCAGGTCTTTAGGCAGCGGCCCCAAAAGGCAGCCGCACCACAAACTCGGTGTATTCGCCTTCCTGGCTCGTGACTTCGAGCGCCCCTTCGTGGCCCTGCACTATGATGTCGTGCGCCAGCGACAGCCCCAGGCCGGTGCCCTCGCCGCTGGGCTTGGTGGTGAAAAAGGGCTGAAAAATCTTTTGCCGCACCGCCTCTGGGATGCCCGTGCCGTTGTCGCGCACCCGCACCAGCACTTCGTCGCCGGCTCGCTCGGTGCGCACACTCACGGTGGGCGCGTAGCCGGGCTCGGCGGCCTGCTGGCGTTGGCGCACCGCGTAGAAGGCGTTGGTAAACAGGTTGAGCAGCACTCGGCTCAGGTCTTGGCTCACAGCCTCGACCAGCGGCAGCACCGGGGCAAAATCCGTTTTCAGCGTCGCGTTAAAGGTCTTATCCTTAGCCCGCAGGCCGTGGTAGGCCAGGCGCAGGCACTCGTCGCAAAGCGCGTTGAGGTCGGTGAGGGTGCGCTCGCCGGTGCTGGCGCGGCTGTGTTCGAGCATGCCCCGCACAATGCCGGCGGCTCGCTGCCCGTGCTGCCTTATTTTTTGCAGGTTTTGGTTGAGGTCGGTCAGCAGCTCGGCTTCCAGGTCGGCATTGGGGGCGGGCTTGGCTTGCTCGTCGGCCAGCTCATCGAGCAGCTCGGCCGATACCTCCGAGAAGTTGTTGACGAAGTTGAGCGGGTTTTGAATTTCGTGGGCGATGCCCGCTGTGAGCTCGCCCAGGCTGGCCATTTTCTCGGCCTGAATAAGCTGGGCCTGGGTGTTTTTCAGTTCCGTCAGGGCTTCCTGCAAGGCCTCGGCCTGCTGGGTAAGGGTGGCGGTGCGCTCGGCTACCAGGCGCTCTAGCTCGGCATTTTGGGCGGCTACCAGCTGGCGGGCCTGGGCTTCTTCGGCGCGCTGTTTTTCTTCTTTGGCCAGGCTGCGCTTTTGGGTATTAGCCACCACGTACATCGCAAACAGAAAACTGGTAACCAAGCTGTTCCACGATTTAAAATAGCCCGCATACGGCGGCGGCAGCTTGTACCCATCCATCGTCACTGTCACCTTAAAGGGCAGCATTTGATACCAGCCCGCCGCCAGCCCAACCTTAAGCAAACTACCGAGCACCACCAGCACCACGCCCAGCAGCAGCGGCCGCGCCGGCCGGTAGCGCACCAGCAGCAGCAGCGTAACCAGCGCCATGCTCCAGGCAAAAAGCTGGTACACCTCGCTCAGCAGCGGACTGCGATAGTGTAGCGCGGCCGCCACGGCAAAGCTCACGGCGGCCGGCACCCACAGCCACGACAGTACCCGGTTCCAGCGGGGCAGGCGCGCGGGCAAGTTGAAAAACCGCCGCCCAGCCAGCACCAGCAGCATGGCCACCGGCCCCGCGGTCAGGAGGTCAAAATTCAGGCCTGACATATCGTTTCCATTCATCTGCGCATCGCTATACCTGCGGCCCACTACCGCTCCGCCACCGGGGCGCAGCTGCTAAGCCCAAAGCTGGCCCGCCAAGTTACTTGCCCGCCGGGTTTTGCAGCGCTTCAGCCTGGCGCGGGCAGCTGGCCCGCCAGTTGCAGCGGCGTCAATTTGCGTGCTTACGCGGCGGCCCGCTTACTTTTTAGCCTGCCCGGTTAGCCACAGCTTCATAGCTTCGAGCAGGGCCGGGGCCACTATGGGGCGCGGCTCGCCATCGAGCACCACCCACTGCGTGGGCGGCGGCTGCAAGAGGTGGTTGACGCCCACCAGCCGCTGGCTGGTTACGAGGCGGTTGCCGTTGTCGCGCAGCTCTTTTTCGAGGGCGGCCTGATGCTGGGCAGGCGGGGCCTGCTCGTCGGCCAGGCCGCTGAGCAGCAGCACCGGCACCTGCACGGCATCCAGCTTTTCGAGGGGGTTGAAGGCCAAAAAGGCGCGGCGCCAGGGCGTGAGCAGGGCGGCGGCGCGGGTTTGGGCGGCGGCGGGTAGCAGACCAGGCTCGTCCTGGCTCAGCAGGTTGGCCAGCATAACCTGGGTTTGGTCGAGGTTGGTGGAGTAGCGCACCAGCTCGGCCATGGCCGCTTGGCGGCGCAGGCGTAGGTCGAGCTGGGCGGGCGCTAGTTTTTGGGCCTGCAAGGCGGCCTCTTGCTGGGCTTGCAGGGTTTCGAAGCCCGGCAGGCCGTAGCCCGCCAGCGCCACCACAAAAGCGGGTGGCAGCGGCTGGGCCGCCGCCAGCAGGGCCACGTTGGCCCCTTCGCCGTGCCCCACCAAACCTAGGTGCAGTAAATCGACCTCGGGCCGGGTGCGCAGAAAGTTCAGCGCCGCCTGGGCATCGCCCACGCGCTGGGTGGTGGTGGCAGTAGTATTGTTGCCTTCCGACTGGCCAATGCCGCGGTCGTCGAAGCGCAGCACAGCCACGCCGTGGCGGGTGAGGTAGTCAGCCAAGAGGCTCAGCAGCGGGTAGGCGTGCGGGGGTAGGCCACCCTCGGGCTGCTCGGCGGGGCGGCCGTCGCGGTCTTGCGCGCCCAAGTCAGATAGCAGGGCCACGGCCGGAAACGGCCCCGGCCCGGCCGGCACTGTGAGGGTGCCCGCTAGCTTGAGCCGCGCCGAGAAATTCGAAAAAATCACTTTCTCCTCGCGATATGGGCGGCTGAGAGTGGTGACGGTGCTGGCCGGGGCCACCGGCAGGGCACTGTGCCGCAGCACCAGCGGCGTGCGCAGGCCGGGCTGCGTCCAGACGCCGCGCAGCAGTGCACCGCCCGAGTCGAGGCGGGCCAGCAGGCGGCTGCCCAGCTGCGGCACCAGCAGGCGCACCGAGTCGGTGCCGGGCACTAGCTGCAGGTCGATGGGCACGCGGCTTAGCTTCTGCATGGGCACGTCGAGGGCGGCAAAATATTCGCCCCCCGTGAGGGCCACTATACTTACACTGAGGGCCAGCTTGCCGCCGGGCACTGCCAGTGGCCCTTGCCACAACCCCTCTAGCGCAGGGGCGGCGCCCCCTGCCAACGTCTCAGCCGGGCGGGTGGTTTTTACCACCGCCGCAGCCGGTTCCTGCGCATGGCTGTACGGTATTATACCGCACCACCATAGCATGCCTATAAATAACGACCTATTTTTCACTTAGCTTAGATAATCACCTTATAACGATAAGCTCTGCAAGTTACTTAAAATTTGCATAATAGTAGTGTTTATAAATGATTACCCTCACTTTCTGCAAATTTAATAGCATTATACATAGTCATAAAATAAATTATTTTACCTCTGCCCCTGCTTTGCGGTTATTTTTATTCAAAGGCGTGGAACTTCCATAAACCCCGTGTTAAATTTGTGCACTAAGCCTCTTTTTTAGCTTTTACCAATATGCTAAAGCGACTACTGTTTATTTTATCTGTTATCGGGCTATCGCCAATTATTGGCCACGCCCAGGAGGGCCGCATTACGGGCCGCGTGGTCGATGCCGCCACCCAAAGCCCTATTCCTTTCGCCTCCATCAACATGCGCGAAGAGCAGACCGGGGCTCTCACCAACGAGTATGGCTACTTTCAGCTGGCCATGCCCACGAAAGTGACGGAAGACTCCATCATCGTGATGGCCTTGGGCTACAAACGCACGGCGCTATTTGTGAAGCGTGGGGCCAACATGGAGGAAGTTATCCTCCAGATTCCGAAGCAGCCCATTCAGCTGGCCAACGTGGTGGTGGAAGCCAGCAAAGTGAAGCCCTTGATGCTGGGCGCGCACTCCAACTCGCCCGGCGCGGGCATGATTCAGGGCATGCCGGGCAGCCAATACGCCTTTTTGTGCAAAAATGAGAAGGCCAAAAAACTTGGCTTTGTACGCTCAGTGGCGTTTTATATTGGCGAAAATGGTTTCCCCCGCGAGCCCTTCCGGGTGCGCCTCTACCGGGCCGATGGCAACTACAATGCCCCCAACTCGGATATGCTCGGCGAGAGCGTGATTGTGTCGGCGGCCCGTGGTGGCGAGTGGTTTACGGTCGATTTGACGAGCTATAATATCCCCGCGCCCGAGGAAGGCTTCTACGTGGCGATGGAGTGGATTGTGAGCGGTGACAAGTTCTACACCACAAACTTTATGGACAACTACACGCCCTACGGCCAGATTTTGCGTCCCACGTTCGAGTTTAAAGACAGCCGCACCTGGAGCTACGCCATCGGCCGCGGCTGGAACCTGGTGACGCTCGCCAACGGCGGCTCGCGCTTCAACGCCATGATGCGCGCCGAGGTAGACGCCTACGTCAAATAATCGCAGCTTGACCGCAGATTCAAACGGATTGAACGGATAAAACGGATACGCCCGCCGGTGGCGGGCTGACTGGCTCTTTTTTAGAATTGCTGGGCTTCCGGCCGTTTAGCTAAAAGGCCACCCGATTGGGTGGCCTTTTTATTTTGTAGCGAAACCTTGCTGCTCTGCGCTTGCCTAGTCAGCGCGCCGCAGGCGGGCGTATCCGTTTTATCCGTTCAATCCGTTTGAATCTGCGGTCTACTTCACCTGCACGGCGATTTCGACGCGGCGGTTTTCCTGGCGGCCGGCGGCGGTGGCGTTGCTGGCTACGGGCTCTTCTTCGCCGAAAGCCTCGGTGCTGACACGGTCGGCGGGCATTTTATCGGTCGTGACGAGGTAGGCCTTCACGGCTTCGGCGCGCTGCTTGCTCAGGGCGCGGTTGTAGCTTTTGTCGCCGCGGGCATCGGCAAAGCCCAGGATGCGCACGTCTTTGCCAGCGTAGCGCTGGTTGATGGAGGCCGTAATTTGCTTGAGGGCCTCGGCGGCGCTGGGCTTCACCACGGCTTTGTCGGTATCGAAAAGTACTTTCTCATCGAGGCCATAGACTTGGTAGTCCTCGTTGCCGCGCACCGATACGCCGGGCAGGCTGACTTCGGGAAACTTCACGTCGGCGAGTTTGGCCTTGGTCAGGTCGAAGGCATTGCCGATGGCGTTGCCGGCTTTGCTGGCGGCGCTGTCTACGGCACCGGCGGCATTAGCCGCCAGGTCGGTGGCGGTGCGGCCGGTGCGGGCTACTACGGCCGTGTCGGTGGTAGCATCGCCGAGGGTGTTTTTATCGTCCGATTTCTTGAGGTCGTTGCAGCTAGTGGCCAAAGCGAGAGTCGTGGCGGCCAGTAGAGCGAGGGTAGGCTTCGTCATTTTCAGAGCAAAATCACCTTGGTATGAAAGAATGATTTCGCCGGTTACGCATCATTGCCCTATAACGTTGGCAGGGCAGCGCCTGCGTGCTGGCTTGCAGGTGCTAGCCGGGCAGGCTGCCCAGCGCCTGCCTAAGCTGAAGCCTATTGTTTTTATTCGCTGACAAAGACCCGCTTCACCCGTTCGCTCACGTTGGTCAGCAACTCATACGGGATAGTGCCAATGCGCCCGGCCAGCTCGTTGATAGTCAAGCCCTCACCAAAAAGCACGGCCACGTCGCCGGGCTGCGTTTCGGGAATATCGGTCACATCGACCATCACCATATCCATGCACACCGAGCCCACTACCGGGGCGCGGCGGCCGTGCAGCAGCACCAGCCCCGCGCCGGCGCTAAAGCGCCGGTCGTAGCCATCGGCGTAGCCAATGGCCAGCGTGGCCAGGCGGCGCTCGTGGGCAGTGGCCGCGCCGCGCCGGCCGTAGCCCACGGTGGTATCGGCGGGCAGCGTTTTCACCTGCGATACGGTGGTGCGGAGCGTGCTCACGGGTTGCAGGTTGTGGCTGGTTTCGTCGCCAGCCTCCACGCCGTAGAGGCCCACGCCCAGGCGCACCATGTCAAACTGCGCTTCGGGAAAGCGCCGGATGCCCGCCGAATTCAGGGCGTGCTTGAGCACCGGGCCACCCAGCACTACCTCGATGGTGGCGGCCATGCGCCGGAAGGTGCTGAGCTGCTGCTGCGTAAAGGCATCGTGCGCGGGGTCGTCGGCGGCGGCCAGGTGCGTCATGATACTGGCAATGGGCAGCTGGGCGCGGTGCGCCACCAGCAGCTCTAGCAGCGCGGGCAGGTCGTTTTCGTCGAAGCCCAGGCGGCGCATACCCGTATCGAGCTTGAGGTGCAGGGGTGGCAGCGGGGTCGTGCCCTCGGCCGGCTCTCTGGCGGCTTGCAGGTAGTCGTGCAGGCGCTCCAGCGAGTAGATTTCGGGCTCTAGGCGGTAGCGCCGCAACTGCTCAAAGCTGTCGGGGCCGGGGTTTAAGACCATGATGGGCAGGCTAATACCGCTTTCGCGCAGCTGCTGGCCTTCGTCGGGGTAGGCCACGGCGAGGTAGTCGGCCCGCTGAAACTGCAAGAGGCTCGCTACTTCGTAAGACCCGCTGCCGTAGGCAAAGGCCTTGACCATCACCATCAGTTTCGTGCTGGAACTCAGGCGCTGGCGATAGTACTGCAGGTTGTGGGTCAGCGCATCAAGGTTCACTTCGAGCACCGTGCCGTGCTGCAATTGCTGCAAGGCCGCCACCACTCGCTCAAACCCAAACCGCCGCGCCCCCTTAATAAGGATGGTTTCGTTTTGAAAATCGGCTGGGCGCAGGTCGGCCAGCAGGGCTTCGGTAGTGGGGTAGGTTTGAATTAAAAATTCAGAATTAAAAATTAAAAAGGGCCCTTGCTTTTCTTGCTCTGCTCTTTTAAATTTTTCATTTTTCATTTTTAATTCTTTTGAAAGCGCCTCCCCTACCCCGATGAGCCGCGTCACGCCGTGGGCCTGCACTAGGGCCGCCACGCGGGCATACAGCTCGGGGCCACTTAGGCCCGACTCCAGTACATCGCTGAGAATGAGGGTGCGGCCGCCGGGCCTTGCCTGCCGGCTCAGCGCATCTAGGGCCAGGGCCAGGCCGGCCAAGTCGTTGTTGTAGGTATCGTCGAGGAGGTAGCAGCCGTGGCGGCCCTGCTTCATTTCGAGGCGCATGGCCACGGGCTGGAGGCGCAGCAGCCGGCGCTGCATTTCGGCTGGGGCGATGGCGGTGGCGGGGTCGAGCTGCCGCCACAGCAGCACAGCCAGGCAGTGCAGCGCATTCTCTAGCTCCAGCTCATCGGCGAAGGGCAGTGTGAAGCGCGCGGCCGCCCGCAGGGCGGGCTGGTCGGTGGCCAGGCGCAAACCCAGGCTGGCTTCGCCCAGGCGCACAAGCACGGTGGTGCTGCCTGCGCCGGTGGCCTTGAGGCGGAAGCGCAGGGCCGCGCCGGGCGCGTCGTGGCGCGTCCAGGCCAGGGCGGGCAGGGCCCGCGCCTGCACGGCGGCGTGCACGGCAGGCTGGTCGGCGCAGTACACCAGCAGCCCGAAGCCGGGCTGCTCGAAGAGGCGCAGCTTTTCGCCCAGCTTTTCTTCGGAAGAAGAAAAACCGGCGTCGTGGGCAGTGCCCAGGGTGGTAAAAATGCCGTGCGTGGGCTGAATAATCTCGGCCAGCCGGGCCATTTCGCCGCGCTCCGAAATGCCAGCTTCGAAGATGCCCAACGTATGGCGGCCGGGGGCTAACTCCCACACGCTCAGCGGCACGCCCACTTGCGAATTGTAGCTTTTGGGCGAGCGGCAAATATCCTCGTCGGGGGCCAGCAGCTGGGCCAGCCACTCCTTCACAATGGTTTTGCCATTGGAGCCCGTGATGGCCCACACCGGCCCCGTAAACGCCGCCCGGTGCCGGGCGGCCAGCACCTGCAAAGCTGCCAGGGTATCGGCTACCTGCACGAAACCCGCCCCCTCAAACGGGGCCAGGCTAGCGGGCGCGTGGCGCACTACGAACAGCCGCACGCCCTTGGCATACAGCGCCGCCAAGTGGTGGTGGCCATCGTGGTTGGGGCCGTGCAAGGCGAAGAATACGGCCCCTTCGGTGAGGCCCACGCGGCGGCTATCGAGCAGCAGCGTGACTACGGTGGCATCGGTGGCAGGCGCGAGTAGCAGGGTGCCGCCGAGCAGGGCCGGCAGGTCGGAAAAACGGATGGGCATAACGCCCGCAAAGGTCGGGTGCAGTTGCTGGGTGCGGGCCACCCGGCCAGCGCCCGCCTGGGCTGGGTGGTTTATTTTGGGGCAAGCTTCTGTCTTTCAGCCTCTCCTCTACCCACCCATGCGCTTACTGCTTGTCGAAGCATCTCGCGCATGGTGCAGTAATCACCTGCTCCCCAATGGTACGAGCGAGATACTTCGACAAGCTCAGCATGATAGACGCAGCTTTGACCAGCCACTTATGGATTAAAAATCCGTCGGCTCGCCGAGGTAGGCAAAGTCGTCGATTTCCTTGAGCATGCTTTGCAGCTTCTGGCGCACCAGCTGGTAGGCAAAGCCGCCCAGCAGCAAGTGCGTAGGCGGGTTGGGCAGGCGCACCAGCTGGTACATGGCCTCGGCGGCTTTGGCGGGGTCACCCTTTTGGTTGCCGTCGCGGCCCAATGAGGCTTTCAGGCCCTCGCCCACGATGCCTTGGTAATCAGCTATTTTGGTTTCGGTGTACGTGGCCGAGTCGCCGGCCCACTTGGTGCGAAAAGGGCCCGGCTCGACGTTGGTGACGTGAATGCCCAGCGGCTTGAGCTGCGCGGCCAGCGACTCGCCCAGGCCTTCGAGGGCAAACTTGGAGCCGTTGTAAATGCCTGCGTGGGCTATGCCAATCAGGCCGCCCACCGAGGTAATGTTGAGGATATGCCCGGCTTTGTGCGCCCGCAGGTGGGGCAGCACGGCCCGTATCACGCGCAACGGGCCAAACACGTTCACGTCGAACTGCTGCCGAGCTTCTGCTTCCGGTATTTCTTCGATACTGCCCAGCGAGCCGTAGCCGGCATTATTTACCACCACGTCGAGGCGGCCAAAGGTGTTGATAACCTGCTGCACGGCTCCTTGCAGCTGCGCGCCATCGGTAACATCGACCAGCACCCCCAGGCTTTGGCCGGGCTTGCGGTGAGTAAACTCCTGCACCTGCTCCGACTTGCAGAAGGTGGCGGCCACGCGGTCGCCTTTGTCGAGCAGCAGGGCGGCCAGGGCCTCGCCGAGGCCAGTAGAAGCCCCGGTAATAAACCAGGTTTTTGGGGTATCAGGCATGAGGTAGCTTCGTGAAAATGGAATCAGTAAGACGCGGGGCGCAGGCAGTTTGTTTGGCAAACAGACCATGTCGAAGTCCCTTTGCTCGTTTACCTTCGTTTGGGTCAACCTCTACGCGGACCTTTGGCTTCTTCCCCCGCTTCAATGAATAGATTTGACCGCATCACGGCCCTATTGGTGCAGCTACAAGCCAAGCGCGTGGTAAGTGGCCCCGCCCTGGCCGAGCGGTTTGGCGTGAGCCTTCGCACCATCTACCGCGACCTGCACACGCTGGAGCAGGCCGGGGTGCCGCTGTTTGGCGAGGCGGGGGTGGGCTACTCGCTGGCCGAAGGCTACCGGCTGCCGCCCGTCATGTTTACCCGCGAAGAAGCCACGGCCCTGCTCACGGCCGAAAAGCTGGCCGCCCGCCTCACCGATGCGCCCACGGCCCAGCTCAGCGGCGCGGCCATGGACAAGCTGCGTGCCGTGCTGCGCCACACCGACCGCGACCACCTCGAAGCCCTGGGGCCGCACATTCAGGTGCTGGGGCCAGTAGGCCGCCCCGGCCACCTCAGCACCTACCAGCAGCTGGTATCGGCCGTGGCCACGCAGCAGGTGGTGCGCCTCCGCTACCAGGCCGCTGCTGGCGATGCGCCCACCGCCCGCGCCATCGAGCCCATTGGCCTGTACCTGAGCCAGCACTGGCACGTGGTGGCTTATTGCCGGCTGCGGCAGGCCTTCCGAAACTTTCGCCTCGACCGCATCCAGGAGCTTACCATCAGCCAGGAAGCCTTCGCGGCCCGGCCCGAAACGCTGCAAGACTACTGGGCGGCCGAAGCCGCCCGGCGGGGCCGCGAAAAGGTCGTTATTCACTTTCGGGCGGCGAGGGCGCAGCCCGAGGCGGCACAGCGCCTGCACGATACCAAGCACCAGTACGGCTGGGCGCACGAGCGGCCCCTGCCCGATGGCAGCCTCGAAATGACGTTTCTCATCGGCTCGTTTCCGTACCTCGCCGCCTGGCTGCTGCCGCACGCGGGGGCCGTGGTGGTGGTAGAGCCGCCCACCATGCGCGCGCACCTGCGCGAGCTGGCCCAGCGGGCGCACGATTTTTTTTGCCAGCCTGAGTAGTCCTGCTGACATAGGGCTGTCATGGGCGGCCCGGAATTTTGTGGGGTCAGGCGAGTATTTGCTCGGCGTAACCCCCTTTTTTCCAACCCTTATGTTTGCTGTCCTATCCACTATCAACTGGCTGAGTGTGTTGGCCGCTTTCGTGGCGTATTTCCTGCTGGGTGCGCTGTGGTATCTGCTGCTTTTTCCGAAGGCCTACCAGGCATCGCTGGGCAAAACGTATGAGCCCGACGCCAAGCAAAACCAGGAGCCACTTTATATCATTGGCCCCGCCCTGTGCGCCCTGGTGATAACTGTTACCTGCGCCGTGCTCCTGCATGCCTTACGTATTACTTCTTATGGCAATGCCCTGGCTTTTGCACTGCTGGTGGGGGTCGGGTACTTGTTTACCAATACCGTTAATATTGCCATCAACCCCAACATTCCCCGGCCGTTTTTTTATGGCCTCATCACGGGTAGCTACCACTTGGTGGGTATGCTGCTGGTCAATTTGATTTTAGTGGTTATGAAGTAGCCAGTAGCTTGTTGCTGAATCAGAAAAGTGATAAAAAGCGTCTGTCATGCTGAACGCAGTGAAGCATCTTGGCCGCTTCCTCCGAACCGTTCAACGAAGCGGTAGAGATGCTTCACTGCGTTCAGCATGACGAACGTTTGTTATAGTTTCTTCTAATCCATCAATACGTCTCTCACCCACTATAATGCCCGAAAAAACGCTGGAAACCTTTTGCCCTACCAGCCCGCAGCACTGGCGCGAGTGGCTGCAAGCGCACCACGCCGAAAAGCAGTCCGTCTGGCTGATTTACCACAAAAAGAAATCGGGTATGCCCTCCCTCACCTGGAGCCAGGCCGTGGATGAGGCGCTGTGCTTTGGCTGGATAGACAGCCAGGCAAAGCCGATAGACGCCGACAAATACCAGCAATTCTTCAGCCGCCGCAAGCCAACCAGCGCGTGGTCGAAGGTGAACAAAGTTAAAATCGAGCACCTGATTGCCGAAGGCCGCATGACCCAAGCCGGCCTCGCCAGCATCGAAAAGGCCCAGCAAAACGGCTCTTGGACGCTGCTGGACGAGGTAGAAGCCCTGCTGCTGCCGCCTGACTTGGCGCAGGCACTGCAAGCTCAGTCCCTGGTAAATAGCTACTTTGAAAGCCTGAGCCGCTCGGACAAACGAAACATCCTGCAATGGCTGGTACTAGCCAAGCGAGCAGAAACGCGCCAAAAACGCATCGCCGAAATCGTGGCGCGGGCCGAGCAGCAGCTGAAACCCACGCAGTTTTGCCGGCCGAACAAAGGAACACCGCTGTAAGGTCGGGCCTGTTTTTTGAACGCCCGGCTGCGTTGTTAGTTGGGGGCTCGTTGTGCCCAGGCGGCGGGGCGGGCGGGTGAGGCACCGCAGGTTGCGACGCCCAGTGTGAAAGGCATCCCCCGCCCCGGCGCTACCTTCGGGCTTCATTTGCCCAATCGCTAAAAACCGCCCGATGGCCGTTTCTTCTTCGCTTTCTACTTCGCCCGCGCCGCTGTGGCAGCGGGCGTGGCCACATGTACTGGCCGTGTTATTCTTTGTGGTGCTGGCCGTGGCCTACTTCGCGCCCATCGTGTTCAACCACCAGACGCTGGCGCAGCACGATATCACCCAGTTTCAGGGCGGCGCGCACGAGACGCAGCAGTGGGCCGCCACCCACGACCACGAGCCGCTGTGGACCAACTCCATGTTTTCGGGGATGCCCACGTACCTGATTTCGGTGCACTTCCCCGGCGACTTGTTTGTGTACGTGCAGAAGTTTATCGCCCTGGGCTTGCCCGCCGTGGTGAGCAACCTGTTTGTGGCGCTGCTCTGCGGCTACGTGCTGCTGGTGGCGCTGGGCGTGCGCCCGCTGGTGGCGGTGGCCGGCGCGGTGGCGCTGGGCCTGTCGAGCTACAACATTGCCATCCTGGCGGCGGGGCACAATACAAAGTCGTGGGCACTGGCTTATGCGCCGCTGGTGCTGGGTGGGCTCATGCTGGCTTTTAGGCAGAATAAATGGCTGGGCGCGGCACTTTTCACGCTGGGCCTCACCATGAACGTGCGCGCCAACCACCCGCAGATAACTTATTACCTGGGTTTGCTGGTAGTTATTTATGGCATTATCGAGCTGGTATCGGCGGTGCGGGCCGGGCGGCTGGGCGACTTTTTCGGGCGCGTGGTGCTGCTGGGTATCGGCGCAGCGCTGGCGATTGGCGTCAGCTTTGGCCGCCTGTATACCACCTACGAATACAGCAAATTCAGCAACCGCTCGCCTTCGGAGCTGAAGGCCCTGCCGCCCGCGCCCGGCCAGCCCGCCGCGCCCAGTGCCCGGCAGCAAGACCGCGACTATGCCTTCGCCTACAGCTACGGCATCGGCGAAACCATGACTTTGCTGGTGCCCAACTTCTACGGCGGCAGCAGCGCCATGCCCCTGAGCAAAGACTCGAACATGGCCCGCGAGCTGAACACTATGGGCGCAGGCACCGATATGCTCGACGCCATGCCCACCTACTGGGGCAACCAAAGCTACGTGGCCGGCCCCGTGTACGTGGGCGTGGTGGTGTGCTTCTTGTTTGTGCTGGGCTTGTTTGTGGTGGATAAGCGCACGCGCTACTGGCTACTGGTGGGCACGCTAGTGTCGTTCATCCTGGCCTGGGGCAAAAACTTTGAGACGATTAACAACCTGATATTTGATTACTTGCCAGGCTATCGCAGCTTCCGCGCCGTGAGTATGGGCTTGGTAATCGCGCAGCTAGCCATGCCGCTGCTGGCGGCGCTGGCGCTTTCGCGCATTCTGCGCCCGCGCGAGGCAGTAGTGCCCGTTGGTCCTGCGCCAGTTTCTACTGAACCACTGCACCCCGCGCTAGCCAAGGCGGCCAAAGCCGCCGCTGGCTCCCCCACGCTGGTAGTCGACTCGCCCGAAAACCAATACCGCACCAAGCAATTGCTTTATGCCGGGGCCATCACGGCGGGCTTTCTGGTGCTGACGTGGCTGGTGAGCTTCAGCTTCGATTTTGCCTCGCCGCAAGATGCCAACCTCACGCAGCAGGGCTTTACACCGCAGCTGATGAGCGCCCTGCGCGCCGACCGCGCCGACCTGATGCGTAGCGACATCTGGCGCGGGCTGCTCTTCGTGGGCCTCACGCTGGGGGCGCTGTATTTCTATTTGAAAGGCAAAGTGCAAGGCGGCGTGGCCGCCGGACTGGTGGTGGCGCTGGTATTGCTCGACCTCTGGACGGTGGACAAGCGCTACCTCGGCGACAAAAACTACCAGACCGAAACCATCGTGGAGAGCTTTCAGCCCTCGCCCGCCGACCAGCAGATTTTGCAGGATAAAGACCTGAGCTACCGCGTGCTCAACGTGGGCAACCCCTTCAACGAGGCCCGCACCTCGTACTTCCACAAGAGCATAGGGGGCTACCACGGGGCTAAGCTGCGCCGCTACCAAGACTTGATAGAGCGCCAGATTTCGACCAATAACACCAGCGTGCTCAACATGCTGAACACGCGCTACGTCATCCTGCCCGGCCAGCAGCAGGGCCAGCCCGAGCAGGTGCAGCGCAACCCCGGCGCGCTCGGCAACGCCTGGTTTGTGCAGGAACTGCGCACCGTGCAAACTCCCGACGCCGAGATGGCCGCTCTCACTGGCCTTGATGCCAAGCGCGTGGCGGTGGTCGATGTCACCAAGTTTCCGAGTGTGAAGCCGGCCACCTACGCCGACTCGTCGGCCACCATCGCCCTCACCAATTACGCCCCCGATGCCCTCACCTACCGCTACTCGGCAGCGCAGCCGGGCACGGTAGTATTTTCCGAAATCTACTACGCCGATGGCTGGCAGGCTTTCCTGGATGGCAAGGAAGTACCCCATTTCCGGGCCGACTTCGTGCTGCGGGCCATGCAGGTGCCGGCCGGCGCGCACGAAATCAAGTTTGTATTTGCGCCTAAGGAATACAAGATTGGCAATACCGTATCGCTGATTTCAAGCATCGGCGTGCTGCTGGCGGTGGCCGCGGCGGGCGTGTTTGGCTCGCGTCGCAAAGCTTAAGCGTAGAGGCTAAATAGGCCTGTCATTGCGAGGAGGAACGACGAAGCAACCTTTCCTTTTGCGTAAGCCAACGCGCATTCAGCGTTTGCTGGGTATAAAGGAAGGGTTGCTTCGTCGTTCCTCCTCGCAATGACAGGCGTTTCCTCCCTACTGCAACCCATTTCCCACCCTATTGCCATTCGCCACGGCGTGCGCCTGCTGCTCTGGCGCGACGACCTGCTGCACCCCGACCTACCCGGCAACAAGGCTCGCAAGCTCAAATACAACCTGCAAGCAGCTCACCAACAGGGCCACTCGCGTTTGCTCACCTTCGGCGGGGCCTACTCCAACCACCTGGCGGCTGTGGCGGCGGCCGGCCGGCTCTACGGTTTCGCCACCATCGGCCTGGTGCGCGGCGAAGCGCATGAGCCCCTTAACCCCACCCTGGCCCGCTGCGTGGCCGATGGCATGCAGCTCCACTACCTCGACCGCACCACCTACCGCCGCCGGGCCGAGCCGGCCTTTTTAGCTGAAATTCAGCAGCAGTTTGGCCACGCCTACCTCTTGCCCGAGGGCGGCACCAATGCGCTGGCGTTGCGCGGCGTGGCCGAGCTCATCGGCGAGTTGCGCCAGCACACCGATTTTGATGCAGTGGCGGTGGCGGCCGGCACGGGCGGCACGCTGGCCGGCCTGGCGCTGGGTTTGGTCGAGGCTAATTATCCGGCCCGTGCCCTAGGCGTGGCGGCCCTCAAAGGCGGCGATTTTCTGCGGGCCGAAATGGATGCCCTTACCCAAGCCGCCGTAGGCCAAACCTTCGATAACTACGAGTTGCACACCGGCTACCACTTTGGCGGCTACGCCAAGCTGCCGCCCGAACTACGGGCGTTTATCCAGGATTTCGAAGCTCAATTTGGCGTGCTGCTCGACCCTATCTATACCGGCAAGCTGCTTTTTGGGGTGCTGGATTTGATTGGCAACGGGCATTTTGCCCGCGGCAGCACCGTGGTGGCCGTGCACACGGGTGGGCTGCAAGCGTGGGCGGGTTTTCAATGAGCAATTAACAATGAGCAGACCGAACTAACAGTCTGTTACTTGCTCATTGTTAATTGTCAATTGTAATGCTGCCAGGGCAAACACAAACGGCAGCACCGGGGCCTGAAAGCGCACATCCCAGTCATCGACGGTGAGCATCACGATGAGGGCTTGCAGCAGTGGCACTGCCAACAGAAATATCCGGCTCAGCTTCCAGACGCCTGCCCGCTGCGTGCCCCGCGCCGCCAGCCAGTACAGCGGCCACAGCACCAGCACGTAGGCCAGGCGGTGCGCCAGCGAGTAGTGCGGCTTGAGGCCACTCACAAACACGAATAGCTTGCCCGCCATCAGCCGCAGCAAAAACCACGGATTATGGGCCGCAAAATACAGGATGCGCAGCACCTGGCCCGTGCCAGGCGGCGGCATGGCCAGCGGCGTGGCCGGGCGCACCACCCACGTCTGGTTGCCAAATATCAGCTCGCCGCGCTGGTAGGTTTCGACAATAAAGTAGCTTTTGAGCTGGTAGTTGAGCACCACCAGCGCCAGCGGCACCGCCAGCACCAGCCCGCCTACCACCACCCAAAACAGCCGCCGGCCCGGCCGCTGCCGTAGGTTTTCGAGGCCTGCCAGCAGCGCCGCGCCCGTTAGCACAAAGCCATTGGGCCGCGTGAAGGCCGCCAATAGCAGCACCGCCAACAGGCCAACCCAGGCCAACCAGCCCCCGCGCCGCACCCGCACAAAAGCCGCAAACGCCAGCACCGACAAACTGATAAATAGCGACTCGGTGAGCAGGTAGCAGTTGAATTGCTGAATATCGGGCCACAGAATAAAGAACAGCGCCGCCAGCGCGCCCGCTTCCCAGCGGCCGTGGGCTAGCCGCCGCACGCCATCGTAGAGGGCCGCTGCTGCCAGGCCCGAAACAGCTATTTGCGCCAGTACAATGCCCCAAAGACCCGCCCCCAGCCGCAGCCAGAAACTCTGGAACCACGCGTACACGATGTAGCGCTGCACGTGCTCGTACTCGAAGGTATCGGGGTTGGGCAGCTCGGGGCTGAGCTCGCGGGCGGGCGGCTGGTGCTCGAACTGGTAGTGGCCGTGGGCCGCCACATTGGCCGCGTAGTGCAGGTACAGCTGGCTGTCGTTGGCCACGTGCGGGCCGTGAAATTTCAGCAGAAACCCGGCTTGCACCAGCAGCCACAGCCCCACAAGCACGGCCCGGTGCCAGGGCCACAGGCGCTGCAATACGGTAGGTAATGGCATAGGCCATAAAGGTAAAGGCTGCGCTTAGCCCAACGGTGCGCCCGTGCGCCCGTATTCAGGCAGACTATGCCGCTTGTTCGTTTGCTTCGCCGTTTGCTCCCGCTCGCCTTGCTTGTTGCGTTGGGCGTTTTTCTCTGGCAAAAAATTGCCCCTTCGCTGGTGGGCCTCAACCCCCTGGCCGCCCACGAGCCCCAAGTGACGGTGACGCACAATACCGTGCTCACGCAGGTCGAGGCCCTGGGCCGGCTCGAGCTGGTGCGCTACCGCTTCAAAGACGTGGTGGAGTACAGGCGCTCGGCGCGCTACGCCTTTTTGCCCGATGCCAAGGCGGCCCTCATCGTGGGGGGCGAGGCCGTGGGCTGCCTCGACTTGCGCAAAATAAAACCCCAGGACGTAACCCTGGAGGGCGACTCGGTGGTGCGGGTGCTGCTGCCCGCCCCCGAGCTTTGCAGCTTCCAGGTCGACCACAGCCAAAGCCGCGTTTTCAGCACCGAAAACACCTTATTTCAGGATGCCCAGGTAGTTGATGAGGCCTACCGCTACGCCGAGGCCCAGGTGCGCCGCTCGGCCCTGCAATCGGGCATCCTGGCCGAAACCCAGCGCAATGCCGAGCAGATACTGGTGCCCATGCTGCGCACCCTCACCGGGCGGCGCGTCATCATCGGGCAGCGGCTGGTGGCGCCGGGGCCAGCTCGTAAGATGTAAGCGCTTGTCATTGCGAGCGCAGCGAAGCAATGACATATTATAGTAACCAACATAAAAAGGGCTTCCCAGTTGATGGAAAGCCCTTTTTCGAAGATGGCTACTGCCGCTTAGCGTACTACTTCTATCCAGCCTTTGGCAATGGTATTATCGCCCTGCTTGAAGATGTAGTAGTAATTGCCGGCTACCAGTATGGGGTCGGTGCCCCAGTAGTTGGTGTCGTTGTCGTAGTTGGTGGTCGTGAATATCTGGCGGCCCCAGCGGTTGTAGATTTCAACCTTGTTGTTGGGGAACGACTTGATATTGCGGACTTTCAGCCGGTCGTTCAGGTTGTCTCCGTTGGCCGTAATCACGTTGTTGAACACCTCAAACGTGAGGTCGGGGTTCACCGTCACTACTACGCTAGCCGTGCCCACACAGCCGGTAGCCGTGTTGGTCGTGGTCAGGGTGTAGGTGCGCGTAATCGGGATGCCGGTGTAGTTAGGCAACGTCACGGTAGGGTTAGCTAACGTGGAGCTGCTCAGACCGGTGGCCGGGCTCCAGCTATACGTAAAGCCCGCTACTGGCGCGGCCCCGATGGTTACGGGCGCATCCGTGACGGTGGTTACGGTAGCCGCGGTAGTGGCTACCACGGCCGGGTTCACGGTCACGACGGTGGTGGTGGTGCTGGCGCAGCCGCTGGCGTTGGTCACGCTCAGGGTGTAGGTCTGCGTGGTAGCGGCGCTGGTGGTGTTGGTCAGCGTCACGGTAGGGTTGGCAATGGCCGGGTTGCTGAGGCCCGTGGTGGGGCTCCAGCTATACGTGTTGCCAGCTACGGGCGCAGAGCCCAGCTGGGCCGACGCCCCCGAGCAGATGGCCACGGGGGGCACCGCCACGGGAGCCGCCACCGGGTTTACCGTGATGGTAATCTGACCTGAACCCGCACAGCTGCTGGTCGTCGAAGCGGCCATGATGGTATAGGTCGTCGTAGCCGTTGGTGTTAGAACAAACGTGGTACCCGTGCCCGTAACTGGCCCGCCAGTCACCGTATAGGTAGCGCCCGGGGCAGCCCCGCTCACCGTAATGGTGGTGCTGGCCCCCTGGCAAATAGTGCGGTTGCCCGCAAAAGAGAGCGCCGGGGCCGTCGATACGGCTACATTCTTGGTTACCACATCGGTGAGGCAGCCGCCTTGCGACACGCCTTGCAGCGAGAGGGTGCCGGTGCCCGCCGGGCCCCACTGCACCGTCACGGGGTTGGCCGTGTTGCTACCCAAGATGGTGCCACCCGTTACGCTCCAGGTCAAGCCCGGCGTGGTGCCGCCGCTGGCCGTGTAGGTGCTGGTAGTGGAGGTACACGCCGCCGCATCGCCCGCAATGGCCGTGGGGCCCTGGGGTTTTGTTACCGTCACGCGGAACACGTCGAATATCGTTTTGCCAGCGCAGCCCTTATCCTCCACCGTCACGGCTATGTCGTAGGGGATAGTGCGGGCATCGGTGCACCCGGCCTTATACGTAAAAGTGCCCAGCACAGAGCCAACTCCCGTAGCCGTGGCGGTGCCGGTCAGGCCCGCTAAGGTACCCGAGTTGCCATTCAGAGTAGCGTCGTAGCCACCAGGGCCATCGAGCAGCGGGCTGTTTGCCGTCAGGGTAAGCGGGTTGTTAATATTTGCCGGCGCGGCCGTGGCTAGTATCGGGATGGTCACCGAAGTACCAGCCTCAATGGTGTAATTACGCGGCAGTACAATGCTAGCGCCGCCCGTAGCCACCGGCGGTGGCAGCCGCGGAGCCGGCGACGCCGGGCAAACGGCTACGACCAGCTGCACATCGCGGCGAGTAACCCCGATGAGCTGCTCCACGCCGCCGATAGTGCGATACTCCTGCACATCGACGGCCACTACATACTTACCAATATTGGGCGTGGCCAGCGTGGCTACGCTCGTAGAAGCATCAAGGTGATTTACAATGCCCCGCCCGGTGCCAAATGGAGTATTAGCCGAGAAGGTACCCGAGCCCGCTATCGTATTATAGGGTGCTACTGGTAGTGGCGGCGTGAACGTAGTAGGCAAGGCCGAAAGGCTATAAGGCTGCCCAAAAGCATAAGACAACCGGTCACCGTCGGGGTCAACGGCATTATTCAGGTAATACGTAGTATCGTTGGCGCAAACGAGGGCGATAGCTACGTTGGAAAAAATAGGGGAACGGTTGAAAATAGTTGGTGGCGACAGCGTGGCGTACAGCGACATATACAGGCCGCTCGGGTTGAGCAGGTTTGTAATGTCGTTGTTGCGGTTGCCGCTCGTCCAGATGGCGTAGTAGCCCTGCGTGTTGCGGGGCAGGTTGATAATGGCCACCAAGCGCTGCAACTGATACGTCTGCGAATTGCCCGGAATTATGCAGCCCGGCGGCACGTAAGGCGTCTGGCACGAAGAGATAGATATCTGAGGCAGCCGGGCATTGCCATTGAGAGCACCCGAATAGTTGGCAGTTGTCAGCGCCAGCTTGGCACCAGTATCGCGGCTGTAAATCCCAACATCCGCGTAATTTACCGTGTTGATGTTGTTGCAGTTATGGTAGATGAGCAGCGTCACTTCGTAGCGCAGCGGCGTATTGGCGGGGCCACTGTCGTCGATGTAGCGGTAGGTCATTTCGCCACCCAAGAGGTGACTAGCCAATGCTGGGCGCACTAGTAATGCCAGCAAGAGCAGCAGGGCCGAAGTCCATAGTGGGCGGGCTGGTAAAAGGTTTTTCATATAAAAGGAAGGGGGGAAATAACGAAAGCAAGGGCTGGCACCGAGCGCGTGGCTCACCAACCCGGTCGCCGCTATAAAAGCCCCGACTACTACCGTAGCCGGGGCTTTTTATAAAAATCAGCAGCTTATTCGTGGGCCACCCGGATAACCTGGGTGTTGCCACCCTGGCGCACCGTGAGGATGTACATACCAGCGGGCAGCGCGCCAGCGCCGGGCACCGCCAGCGAGCTGGCACCGGCCGGCACAGTGGCCGTGGTTTCGCGCACTACGCGGCCTACGGCGTCGTGCAGCGTCAGCTGCAGCGGGCCTGCGGCCAGCGTTTGCAGCGTCAGGGTCAGGTGGTCGCTGAAGGGCACCGGCGAGGCCTGGGCACTGAAGCCGGGAGCCACGCTGCTCTTGGTAGCCGTCACGGCCGAGGCTTCTACCGAGATATCATCCACGTAGATGCTGAACGAGTTGGCCACGCTCATGGCGTGGAAGCCGATGAAGTAGGTGCCATCAGCCGGGGGCGTGAAGCTGTTCACGTTACCGGTTTGCGTGCCGGGCGAGGTCGTGGTGTACGCCCCGTTCAGGATGGCCATGTTTGAGAACAGCGTGGTGGTCTGGCTGGCGGCCGTGGTGCTGGTGCCAATTTTAACCTCCATCTTCTCGGGGTAGTTATACGAGAACACGCGGTACTTGAACTGCAGCTGGTACTTCATGTTTGCCTTGAGGTTCATGGCGTTGGTGAAGAACCAGTCGTCGGCGGCATTAGCCGAGCTGGGCAGGTAGCGCATCGAGTTGCGGCCCGAGCTGGGGTTGTCGGTGTCATTGACCCAGGTGCTACCGTCGTTGTTGACATCGAGGGTTGTGATGCCGCAGGGCAGGGCCGGGGCCGTTACCCCGTCAAATGCTTCCTGGTAAGGGAAGACAATCGTGGTGGCGCAAGCCGTGGTGAAGTTAATCGGGCCCGATACCAGGCTGTTGCCGTTGGTACCGCAGGTGGCCTGAATGTACACGTCGTAGTTCGTGATGGGCGTCAGGGTCGTCAACGTCACCGAGCCGGTCGTAACCGGAGCCGAGGCCGTGCCGCCGGTGTTCGGGTTGAAGTTGCGCGCCCCGTAGATGGCGCGGTAGCTCGTGCCGGCTACGGCGTTGAAGGTTACCGTGGCCGTGTTAGCCGTGATACCGCTTACGGCCAGGCCCGAGGGCGTGGGGCAAGCGCCTAGGCTGGTCAGCGTTACTTGCACATCGTCGACGTAGAGGTAGTACTGGCTGGCCGCGCTGTTGGCGTGGAAGCCGAAGTAGTAGACCCCGGTGCTGGTCGGCGTGAAGCTGGTTACCTGCCCGGCCCCGGTGCCAGCGGCAGTAGTTACGTAGGTAGTGTTGGTGATGTTGCTGCTAGAGAATACCGTAGTCGTCTGGCCGGCGGCGGTGTTGGCCGTGCCCACTTTCACTTCCAGGCCTTGGGTATAGCCCGAGATGTAGGAGCGGTACTTGAACTGCAGCTGGTAGGTGTTGCCGGCTTGCATGCTCATGGCGTTGGTGAAGAACCAGTCATCGGCGGCTACGCTAGTGCTGTAGTTGTAGCGCATCGAGTTGCTGCCCGAGGCGGCGTAGGTGGTGCTGCTGTAGTTTTCCCACCGCTTGCTGTCGCCGTTGGTATCGAGCACGGTAATGCCGCATGGCAAGATGGGCGCAACTACTCCGTCAAAGTTTTCGGTGTATGGGAAGGTCGTCGTAGTAGCGCAAGCCGAGGTGAAGCTAACGGGGCCGGTAAGCACGCTCGCGCCGTTGGTGCCGCAAGTAGCCTGCACGTACACATCGTAGTTGGTATTCGAGGTCAGGCCGGTCAGCGTGATGCTGGTAGAGGTCGAGGGCGGCGTAGTGGTGCCGCCCGTAGCCGGGTTGAAGCCCGGGGACCCGTAGATAACCGTATACTGCGTGCCGTTGGTAGGCGGCGTAAACGTTACGGTAGCAGTCGTGGGCGTAATGCCGCCTATGGCCAAGTTTATTGGCTGTGGGCAAGCTGGGGCATTCGTCTCATCCACCCGCAGGTCGTCCACGTAGAGGTTATACTGGTTGGTGAGGCTGGTTGCGTGAAAACCGAAGTAGTACACCCCGGTAGTAGTGGGGGTAAACAGCATTACCTGGCCAGGGATGCTACCAGCAGTAGTGGTAGCGTAGGTAACGTTAATCAGGTTGTTGTTTGTGAACAAGGTGGTCGTCTGGCCTGCTACGGTGTTAGACGTACCCACTTTCACTTCCATGGCTTCGGGATACGAAGCCAAGTACACACGGTATTTAAACTGAAGCTGGTAGCTCTTGCCCGCTGTCATTTGCAGAGCGTTGGTGAAAAACCAATCATCAGCAGGCCCAGTGAGGTTATAGGTATACGTCATCGCGTTGGTACCCGAGGCGGCGTAAGTCGCGTTAGCCGTGTTTACCCACGTCTTGGTATCATTGTTCGCGTTGATTACCGTCACGCCGCAAGGCAGGGCCGGGGCCGTCACGCCATCAAAGTTCTCCAGGTAAGGATAAGAAGTAACCGTGGCGCAAGCCGTGCGGAAGCTTATCGGGCCGGTGAGAATGCTGGTGCCGCTGCTGCCGCAAGTGGCCTGCACGTACACATCGTAGGGAGAGTTCGAATTCAGGCCGCTCAGCGTGATGCTGGTCGAGGCCGAGGCCGTGGTGGTAGTGCCACCCGTGGTCGGGTTAAAGCCCGAGGCTCCGTAAACCACCGTATAGGTAGTGCCGCCGATGGGGGGCGTAAACGTGACCGTAGCGCCCGTGGCCGTAACGTTGGTTGCGGCTAGGTTTATGGGCTGCGGGCAAGCCGGGGTAGCAACTTGGTCTACCTTCACGTCATCGACGTTGAGGTACAGCTGGCTGGCGTTGCTGATGGCGTGGAAGCCGAAATAGTAAGTACCCGTGGTGGTGGGCGTAAAGAGCACTACCTGGCTGGTGCTGGTCGTGTTATAGGTTGCGTTGTTGAAGGCCGAGTTGGTGAAGACCGTAGTGGTCTGGCCGGCCACGGTGGCCGCCGTGCCCACTTTCACTTCCAGCGCCTGGGTGTAGGTTGCCGAGTACGAGCGGTACTTAAACTGCAGCTGGTAGCTCTGGCCCGCCGTCATGGTCAGCGGGTTGGTAAAAAACCAATCGTTGGCCTGGTTGGTGTTGCCCGAGTAGCGCATCGAGTTAGGCGTCGACGACGCGTAAGTAGCGCTGTTGAAGTTGGTCCAGGTGTTGCTGTCGCTGTTGGCATCAACCACCGAGATACCGCAGGGCAGGGCTGGGGCCGTTACGCCATCAAAGTTCTGGGTATAAGGATAGGCCGAAACGGGCAGCGACACGCAATAAGTAGGGTCGGTGAAGCGATAGAGGCGGCCAGCCGTAGGATTCGTAGAGTTGTCGATGTCGTGGGTGCTAATAGACCCGTAAGGCGTGTTCTGGAAAGTGGTGGCGCTCCAAGCAGTGGTGCTGGTTTTGGCAGCCACCAGTACCTGGCCGCTACCGATGCCCGAGCCTTTCAGGCCCACGTTGCTAAAGCGCGAGGTGGCCGCGGCGGTGCTCACGGTAGGGGCATTGTACACAAACTCGATGGTGCCGGGGCCCTCATACAGCCTTACCTGAAAGCTGAAGCTGCTGTACTGCTGGGGGTTGCCCGAGTACGCTTTGTCAGCCACGTTTTTCCACTGAATGGTACAGATGCGGCTGCCGGCCGTGCCGGTGGTGGTCACGCGGTACTCGGCCCCGCCCGTGCCCGACACCAGGTCGAGGTTGAACGGCATGATGAGATTCACATCGGCCGCGAGCAGGCTCTGGAGCGGGTCCGTGCCGGTGCCATCTATGTGCAGCGCTGCCGTGGAGGGGGCCGCGCTACCCATACGAATCAACCCATTGGTGTTGAGAACAAACTGCGTAAAAATCGTGCCGTTGAAGCTAAACGGAAAGCCAATATCCTGGGCGGCCGAGTTGGCATCGTCCAGGTTGGCCGTGCTAATAACTGTGCCCGTTGTGCCCAGGTCGGTATAGGTCCCCGCCGCAGTAGCGGCCCCGGTCAATGGCTGGCTCAGATTTTGGGCCTGAGCGGCCAGTAACCCGCCACCGCTCAGCAACGCCGTCATAGCGAAACGCCGCAGAGTAGAGTAGAAATTTGGCATTAGAGAAGGAGGAAATGTGAAAATGAAGGGTATAAACTAAAAGCAAGTTAGGCAGAGCAACGCACAATCTTACCTACCAACTACCTGAAAAATGAAAGACTCATTAACGCGCCAGCAGTCAAAGCTTAACTACAAAAGCCCGGCACTCGATAAACAAACGCTTCTCCATCAGCATTATACAATACATCAAAAATCAAACAGCTGCTAAATGAAGGCGGGCAAATTTAGGCTGGCAATAATCCAGATTATATGCTTTATAACATAAATCATAGATTAAATAGACAATACTTGTGATGCATTCCGGGCACAGGATGCCCCCTACTCCACCGAGCAAAAATCCAACACCCCAAGATGAAGAGCGCATGTAGAAAAGCAGCGGATGCAACCCTTTTTTTGCCGTCCGATGGATGTCGAGCTTTGGCGGATGCGGCTTGCTGCTGGCTTAAGAAGGCATGCTTTTCCTGCCACCCCGCTGCCTGCCATAGCGGGTGCCGGGCTGGGCTTAGTACCTATCCCGCTTGGGTGGCCGTGCAGCGCACAACGAAGCAGCTCGCGTGGTGCAGTAAATCTTGGTGTAAGAAATTACTGCGCCACGCGAGCTGCTTCGTTGTGTGCTACTATTACCTATACTTTCAACCCTATCCGAGCTAGAAGCTTAGGCATTCAGCTCGTTCAGGGCTTCCTGTATTAGGTCCGACTCGTAGCCTTTTTGCGTGAGGTAGGCCATGAGCTTTAGCTTGCGCTTTTGCGGGTGGCTTTCCTTTTCGCGGGCATCGCGCTGGCCAAGCAGCTGCTTTAGCTTGTCGTAATACTCATCGCCATCCAGCTCCTTAAGGCCACTTTTGATGCAGAATTCGCTCAGGCCCTTAGCCTTCATTTCCATCCGAATGCGGCGACGGCCCCAGCCGTTGGTGCGGTGCTTGCCACGGGCGTAGGCCTGGGCATAGCGCTCCTCATCAAGCAGCTTTTCGCGGCCCAGCCGAATAATGATTTCGCCAGCTTCGTCCTCGTCGAGGCCATAGCTGCGCAGCTTTTCGGCCACCTCCTTGTGAGTGCGCTCCTGGTAGGCGCAGTAGGCGGCTATCTTGGGCACGGCCTCTAGGGGGGTATACGATTTGGGGGCTTTGTCGGGCTGCTTAAACATAGGAAGAGGAATCGGGCGGGCAACGAAGTTCGGCCCCCGGCGTTGGGTAGAACACGCCTTGCTCCGCTTTCGTTGAAAAATTCCTCCCTGCCCGCAGTTTTCTACATGCTGGCATCCACGCTGCTCTTCGCGCTGGTTAATGTTTGCCTCAAAAACCTGCCCGACCTGCCAGCCGTCGAAATCATTCTGTTTCGGTCAGTTATCTCGCTGCTGCTCACGCTGGCCATGGTGCGTGCCGCGCACACCTCGCCCTGGGGCCACGCCCCGCAGCGGGCCGACCTCATCTGGCGTGGCATTATGGGCACGGCGGCGCTGATTCTGGGCTTTCTCACCATTAAGCAGTTGCCGCTGGCCCCGGCCGTGACGCTGCAATACCTGGGGCCGATTTTCACGGCGGTGGCGGGCATCTGGCTGCTGGGGCAGCCGGTGCGGAAGTGGCAGTGGCTATTTTTTGCCATTTCGCTGGGCGGCGTAGTCGTGTCGCGGGGTGTGAATGGCCTGGGCTGGGCCGGCGTGGCGCTGGGTTTGGGCGCGGCTGCCACCTCGGGCCTCAGCTACGTCTTTAATAGCCGCGTGGGCCAGAAAGAGCATCCGCTGGTAGTTATCTTTTATTTTCAATTAGTTACCTTGCCGGTAGCGGGCCTCTGGACGGCCTTCGACTGGCACCAGCCGCGGGGGCTGGAGTGGGCGTGGCTAGCGGCCGTGGGTCTGCTCACGCAGGCGGCGCTGTGGTGCGTCACGCAGAGCTACCAGCGCGGCCAGCAGGCGGCCGGCATTGCGGCGCTCGACTACTTGGGGTTGGTGTACGCGGCGGCCCTGGGCTACTGGTTTTTTGATGAGAAAATAAAGCCGCTGGCCTTTGGCGGCATGGCCGTAGTGCTGCTGGGCGTGGCCCTCAATGCGTGGTACACCGCCAAACACAAGCCTTCCTGAAGCCAGCCAACCCTTTCGCACGCGATAGCATCTATGGCAGGGGCCGCCCTATCTTGCCCATTGCTTCGGATTTGCTTTTGCGTATGCGCTTTTTTAAGTATTTATTTTCACTCCTTTCGCTGCTGGGCGGGCTGGCGGCCTCCCCCACTGCCCACGCGGGCATTATCAAGGGCAAGGTGACGGGCACCAACAATGAAGGCCTAGCCTTTGCCAACGTGGCGGTGCGTGGCACGGCGGCCAGCACCGGCTCCAACGACCAGGGCCAGTACCTACTAAAGATGCCAGCCGGGCAGTACCAACTGGTGTTTCAGTACGTGGGCTACCGCCCGCGCACCGAGGCCGTGCGCGTGCCGGCCGGCGACTCTACAGTGGTGCTCAACGTGGCGCTGGCCCCCGAGTCGTATAACCTAACTGAGGTAACTGTGCGGGGCTCCGACCGCGACCCGGCCTACGCCATCATCCAGCAGGCGCAGCAGTGGCGCACCTACCACCAGCGCGAGGTGGCCACGTTTCAGGCCCGCATGTATATCAAAAGCCTGATTCGCCTTAGCGAGACGCCCAGCAAGGTATTCGGCCTCTTTAAAGTAGGGCCCGATGTGAAGCCAGGCATCCTATACCTATCAGAAAGCCTATCCGATATCCGCTTCACCCAGCCTAATACTATTAAGGAGCGCATGATTTCGAGCCGCGTTAGCGGCGACTCGCGGGGCATCAGTTTCAACCGGGCGCAGGGCGGACTCAATTTTTATGACAATGTCTTGAAGCCCAGCTTTTCGCAGCGTGGCTTTGTGTCGCCCATCGCCAGCAATTCGTTTCTTTTTTACCAGTACGAGCTGGTGGGCACTACCCAGCAGGGCGGCGAGCTGGTGCATAAGATTCGCCTCATTCCGCGCCGCCGCACCGACCCAGTGTTCAGCGGCTTCATCTACATCGTGGACGGCTCGTGGCGCATTCACTCCGTGGATTTGCGCCTTACCAAGGATGCTCAGCTCGACTATGTCGACGACCTGCACATCGAGCAGCTATTTGCCCCCGCACCGGGCGTGCCGCACGTGTGGGTGCTGCAATCGCAGAAGCTAAGCGTCAATTTTTCGGCCTTTGGCTTTAAGGGCTCGGGCTACGCCACGGCGGTTGTGTCGAACTACAACCACGTGGTCCCCACCTACCCCGCGCCGCCCGAGGTGAAGAAAGCGCCCGCTGCGGCCACCCCGGCCACGGCCGCCCAACCGGCCGCGCCGCCCGTGGTGGCCCCGGTCACGACCAAGGAGCTGACCCGCCAAATCAAGCGCCAGAAGCCCGACCTCGCGGGCCTGAACCGGCAAGTGCGCCGCCAGGTGAAGCAGGCGCGGCGCGATTCTATCCGCAATGACCCATTTGCCCAGATGAAAACCGGCGAGGTGATGCTGGTCGAAAAAGGCGTGAACGAGCGCGACAGCTCGTACTGGACCCAGATACGGCCGGTACCCCTGACGGAGGAAGAAAAGCTCGACTACCACAAAAAGGACAGCTCGGAAGTAATCCGTAACTCGCGCCCCTACCAGGATTCGCTCGACCGCAAGCGCAACGAGTTCACGCCCAGCAAGCTGCTACTGAGCGGCTACACTCACCGCAATACCTTCGCCAAAAGCAGCTTATCGGTGCAGCCCATTTTCAATGAGCTGCAATACAACACCGTGGAGGGCTACGTGCTGAATGCCCAGGCCACTTACTCCCAGCGCACCGACGACCGCCGCTTCGTGACCCTGACGCCCACGCTGCGCTACGGTTTCCAAAACGAGCAGCTGCAACCCAGCCTAACCGTGAACTGGCAGCTCGACCCGGTGAAGCTGCGCCAGGTGGGCCTGGTAGCGGGCCGCACCATCGAAAATTTTGACCGCAACTCGCAGCTCACACCCTTCATCAACTCAGTATACTCGCTGCTGGCCAACCGCAACTACGCCAAGCTCTACCGCCGCGACGGGGCCGAACTCAGCTACTTCTGGGAGCCGGTGAATGGCCTCACCGTGCGCGGCGCGGCCAGCTACTTCGACCGCCACGAGCTCGAAAATACCAGCACCTACTTATGGAATGATGTGAAGGGCCGCGCCTTCACTTCCAACCAGCCCGAGGCCGAGGAGCTGCCCGATGGCACGGGCTTCGGCCGCAGCCGCGCTGCTACCCTCAACCTCTCGGTAAGCTACCGGCCGGGCACCCAATACATTACCCGGCCCGATGGCAAATTTAACCTCGGCACTAAGTACCCGACCTTCAACGCCCAGATACGGCAGGGCGTGGGCGCGCTGGGCACGCACGTGCGCTACACGCTGCTGCAAGGCTCGGTGCGCCAAAACATTCAGCTGGGTCTACTGGGCACCTCGTCCTACGAGGCGGTGCTGGGCGGCTTCGTGGGCAGCACGGCTAATTTGACGTTTGTCGATTACCGCCATTTTTCGGGTAATCGCACCATTCTTACCGGCAATTTCGGCGATTTTCAATTGCTCGATTATTACCAGTACAGCACCCGCGCCAGCTACTTCGAAGGCCACTTCAACCACCATTTCAACGGCTTCATCTTCAATAAAATCCCGCTACTGAAGGCCCTGAAATGGCAGGAAGTTCTCTCGCTCAATTACTTACAAACCAGCCAGTCGGGCCCCTACCTAGAGCTAGGCGCGGGCATCGAGCACATTTTCAAAATCGGCCGCATTGACTTTTACACAGCGCTGCAAAGCCGCGAGCACGTAGGCTCGGGCATCCGCCTCGGCCTGGGCATATAGACCTCATATCCAGACCGCAGATTCAAACGGATTAAACAGATTTAACGGATACGCCCGCCTGCGGCGGGCTGACTATTTGGACGTAGGAGTGGCTTCGCCTGCTCCTTTAAAAGCTGGCCGAAGGCCGCTCTGCGCCCGAGTAGTCAGCCCGCCGCAGGCGGGCGTATCCGTTAAATCTGTTTAATCCGTTTGAATCTGCGGTTATTTGACCTCTTCATAATCTACATACTCGCCACCCCGAAATTCGGGCTTCTGCTCAACCTTAGCGGTTTTGGGCGGCACGAAATCGACGCGCACCTGGCCGGGAGCGGCGGCCGGTGGGGTATAGGCCCGCTGCTGGCCACTAGTAGGTGCATAAAACCCGCCTTCCTGGGCCTTCCGCACCTGCTGGCGCACAAGGCTACCGAGCACTGCGCGCAGCACCACCGGCAGCAAATAGCGTACAAGGAGCGAAAATATCAGCAGCGCAAGCAGGAAACTCATGGGTGGGAAACTAAAGAAAGCAGAACAGTACGGTCAATCAAGGTCCAAATTAAACAACGGCGGCGCATTATTAGTGCTACTGAGCTTGCTGCTGAGTGCCACGGCCGCCGCGCCGCCGGTGCCGCCGCGCCTCGACTTTGCGGGCCTGTACCGGCCCGCCACCAGCCGCCTGCTATTCGAAACCCGCCGCGAGGCCGACAGCCTGCGCCTGCTCGTAAACCGGCCGGGCGGCCCCGCCGGGCAGGCCTTTCCTACTGTTCAACTCACGGTGTGGCCTGCCTACGATGCCAAGCAGCCGCTGCTGCAAACCACCAAGCGCCTGCGGCTTTACCCAGGGGCCGACCCGGCCAGTGCCACGCTGGTGCTCACGGTGGCGCTGCCTGTGGCCCAGCTGCCCGCCGGGTCAGTATTACAGGCCAATCTTGAAGAATCCATTTTAACCAACCAGCCTCAGGGAGCCGACCAAAACCCGGCCACCACGGCTTGGTTGCGGCTGACTACCGAGCGCTTGGCCCGCCCCTTTGTGCTGCTCGACTCGATGGGACTGGTACTCACGCGCTCCTACGTGCGGGCCGGCGAGGCGGTGGTAGTGGCGGGCTTTGGCCTGGCCCAGCCGGTGCGCTGGCGGCGCTACGCGGCGTCTGGCGTGGCGGCCCTGCCGCCCTTTGCCGACCCGCGCCGCCAGCCAGCCGCGCCACGCCAACTGGGCGTGCTCGACTCGTCGGCCGCGCCGCTGCCTCCTAATCAGCTGCTGCGGCTGCCGCAGCAAGGGCTGTATGCGCTGCGCATAGGTGGCATGGGCGGCGAGCCAGTGCGTACTATGCCGTTACTCGTCACGCGCAGCGACTTTCCCGGCCAGCGCACGGCCGAGGAACTCATCGAAAATCTGCTGTACCTCACCACGGCCGCCGAGCGCCAGCAATTGCGCCAATCTGCCGAGCCCAAGCGGGCCGTGGACCAGTTTTGGCTGCAAGCCGCGGGCGGCGACCAGGCGCGGGCTCGCGACCTCATTCGCCGCTACTATGGCCTCGTGACGACAGCCAACGAGCTGTTTACCGGCCACAAGCCGGGCTGGCTCACCGACCGCGGCCTGCTGTATGTGGTGCTGGGCGCGCCCGGCAGCGTGCGCCGCCTGCCCACCGGCGAGGAGCGCTGGGTCTATACCGAGCTCGACCGCAGCGGCCGCGAGACGGCATTCACCTTCCGGCCCCGCCCTAGTACCTTAGCACCTGATAACTATGAACTGGTGCGCCACCCCGAGTACGAATCGCTCTGGTATGCCGCCGTAGAACGATGGAGAAAGACAATGACCGTTCGCTAACCGGCGGATTTGACGACGAGTACGTGCCGCGCCGCTTCCGCGAAGGCGCGGGCGACAGCCGCCCCGAGCGCCGCGAAAACCGCGATGCGCCCCGCCCCGACGACCGCCGCCCGGCCGGCGACGGCAGCGCCAATCGCCCGCGCCCCAACCGCCCGTTTTACGACGAGCAGGGCCGCCAGGTGCAGCGTAAGCCCGCCGGCGAGCGCGGCGATGCGCCTTATAAGCAGCACAACACTCGCCCCGCCGCCGACCGTAGCATTGACATGCTGTTTGGCCTGCGCCCCATTTTGGAGGCGCTGAACGCGGGCCGCACGCTGGACAAGATTTTCCTGCTGCGCGGCACCAAGAACAGCATGACCCAGGATATTTCGGACCTGGCTCGCGCGGCCAACGTGCCGGTATCATTGGTGCCGCTGGAAAAGCTGGAGGGCATGACCCGCAAAAATCACCAGGGCGCGGTGGCCTACGTGTCGCCCATCGACTTTGCCCCGCTCGATACACTGCTGGCCGGCTTGTTTGAGGAAGGCAAAGTACCCTTCCTGCTGCTGCTCGACCGCGTGACCGACGTGCGCAACTTCGGGGCCATTGCCCGCACCGCCGAATGCCTGGGCGTGCAGGCCTTGGTAGTGCCCGCCCGCGGCGCCGCCCAAATCAACGGCGATGCCGTGAAAACCTCGGCCGGCGCGCTCAACATCTTGCCGGTGTGCCGCGAGGCCGACTTGCACCAAACCATCCAATTTCTCAAAAATAGCGGCCTGACCGTAGTCGCCTGTACCGAGAAGGCTGATGCCGACCTCGGCCAATCGGCACCCGCTGTCCTCAACGGCCCCATCGCCGTGCTAATGGGCTCGGAGGAAGACGGCATTTCGCCCGACCTGCTGCGCCTCTGCGACCAGCGCCTGCGCATCCCGATGAGCGGCCAGATTCAAAGCCTGAACGTGGGCGTAGCGGCTGGGATTATGCTGTTTGAGGTAGCCAAAGCCAGGAGCTAGCCACCAGTTTATATATTCGACTCCTTTTTATATCAACAGCTTACATGACCGCCGACCAACGCCTCGACCAGCTTGAGCTACTAGTTTCCGAAGCGCTAACCGTGCTGGACCGCCACACCGCTCAACTCAAGCAGTTAACCAGCGCCGTTACGAACGTCACTACGCTGTTAGTCCAGCAAAGTGATAGTATTAGCTTTTTGCTACGTGAGCATATCGTCATCAAAGACGATGTAGCCACGCTCAAAGCCGATGTATCGACACTCAAAACGGACGTGGCAACGCTGAAAACGGACGTGGCAATGATAAAGACAGATGTAACTGAGATGCGGGCTGAATTTGGCAGCAAGCTGGATTTAATATTAGCTAAACTTAATTAATATTTGCTTTTAAACAAAGAAGGGCCGCTCTAGAGCGGCCCTTCTTTGTTTAAAAGCAGATTACCAGTCGCGGTTAATTGTAGCCCGTACCCTTGCGCGCCTTCACGTCGGCTACGAAGTCTTTTACCCGCTGCTCTTCCGAGCGCTGGCAGATGAGCAGCACATTATCGTGCTCGGCCACGATGTAGCCCTCCAGACCCTGCACTACTACTAGGCGCTCGTGGGGTGTTTTGATGATGCAGTCCTGGGTATCGTAGAGAATGACGTCGCCATCGACCACGTTGTGCGAGGCATCTTGCTGACCCACACGGTGCAGCGAATCCCAGGTACCTAGGTCGCTCCAGCCAATATCGGCGGGTAGTACGTACACGTTATCCGCCTTTTCCATGATGCCGTAGTCGATGCTGATGTTGCGGCAGCGGGCATAGGCCTCGTCAATAAAGGCGGCCTCCTGCGGGGTACCCAGCTGCTCTTGACCTTCATCGAACACCTCGGCTACGTCGCTGAGCAGGTGGCGGAAAGCCTGCAAGATGGTTTCGGCCCGCCACACGAATAGCCCCGAATTCCAGAGGAAATCGCCGCTTTCCAGGAACATGCGCGCCAGCTCCGGATTAGGTTTTTCGGTGAAGGTTTTCACCTTGTACAAGTTAGAATCGGGCAGGCGATGCCCCGCCGTATCCATGTACTGAATGTAGCCATAGCCCGTGTCGGGGCGCGAGGGTTGAATGCCCAAAGTAATGAGCACATTGTGCTGGCGTGCCGCCGCCACAGCCTCGCGTATGAGGCGGCGGAACTCCTCCTCGCGCAGCACGGCATGGTCGGCGGGCGAGACGATGATAGTGGCCTGCGGGTCGCGCTGGGCTATGCGGTAGCTGGCGTAGGCAATGCAGGGCGCGGTATTGCGCCCGATGGGCTCGCCCAGAATCTGGTCGGCGGGCAGGTCAGGCAGGTGCTGGTGCACCAGTTCTACGTAGTCGCGGTTGGTCACCACAAACACGTTTTCGGGGGGGCAAATGCCGCGGAAGCGGTCTACCGTCAATTGAAGCATCGAGCGGCCCACCCCCAGCACATCATGAAACTGCTTGGGGTGCTGGGTGCGGCTAAACGGCCAGAAACGGCTGCCAATGCCACCCGCCATCACGACGAGGTAAGTGCTTTCCATAGCGAAATTTTGAGTTTAATAGCAATACAAAGTAACGGCCTGCCTGGCTAGTAATTGGCAGGCAGGGCGGATGAGCTAAACGGTCACTTTGGGCAATTGCGCTCGGTTGGTAGCTACGACCTGGGTGCGCGCCAGAGCAGCGGCGTAATGCCCACGCCGGTAGTGCTGGCGCAGCGCCCACAATTCGCGGAAGCCGTGCAGGCCGCCTAGCATACTCACTTTGCTGCCCGCCGCATCATTCCAGCGCACGGCTTGCTCGCGCAGGCGCAGGCCGGCCCGGTGCGCCAGAAACAGCAATTCGACATCAAAGCCAAAGCGGTCGAGCTTGGCCCCTTCTACTACCGGGCGGCACATATCGAGGCGAAAAGCCTTGAAGCCGCACTGCGTATCGGCGTAGGGCATGCCTGTGGCCAGGCGCACCATGCGGTTGAAAAACCGGCCGCTTTGCTCGCGCAGCCACGGCTGGTGCTGGCCAATGAGGCTATTGTCGAGGGCCCGCGAACCAAAAACCACGTCGTAATGGCCATCCAGAATGGGCTCCAGCACTAGGGGCACTTCTTCGATGGGCGTCGATAAGTCGGCATCCGAAAAGATGGCCACGGCCCCGCGGGCGGCCAGCAGACCCTGCCGCACGGCGTAGCCCTTGCCGCGGTTGGGAGTGTAGCTCAGCACCTGCGTAGCCACCCGGCCTTGGTGCGTAGCAAAATACTCCTGCGCCACGGCCACCGTGTTGTCGGTCGAGCCATCGTCGATTATTATCAATTCGCTGGCGAAAGGCTGAGCCCGCAGGTAAGCCAGCACTTGGCCGAGCGTGGCGCCCAGCCGCGCCGACTCATTATAGGCCGGAATCAGAAACGAGAGAACAGGTGATGACAAAGCAGTAAGCTAGGGCGTTGACAAACAGTTGCCGGTGAAGTTAGGGAAGTTTTTTACACTAGGCCTTCGCGCAGCAAGTCGTGCAAGTGGATGAAACCAGCGAACTGCCCCTCATCCAATACTATCAGCTGGGTAATGTTGCGCTCTTGCATGCGGCGCAAAGCCTCCACGGCAAACTCTTGCTGCGCAATAGTGGCGGGCTGGGGCGTCAGAATGTCCTTCGCCGTCAGGGTGTCCAGCTCCGACAAATGGCCGCGGCTTAGCATGCGGCGCAGGTCGCCGTCGGTGATGATGCCAGCCAGCTGGCCCGCCGCATCGAGCACGGCCGTGGCCCCGAGGCGCTTGCCCGATATTTCGAGCAGCACCTCGCGTAGGTGCGCATCGGGGCGCACTTGGGGGCGCTGGTTTTGGCGGCTGAGGTCGCCCACAGTCAGGTAAAGCTTTTTACCCAGCGTGCCGCCGGGGTGCAGGCGGGCAAAATCCTGGGCCGAAAACTGGCGGCTTTCGAGCAGGCACACGGCTAGGGCATCGCCCAGGGCCATGGCAGCCGTGGTACTGGTAGTGGGGGCCAGGTCGTGGGGGCAGGCCTCGCGCTGCACGGGGGCGTGCAGCACATACGCAGCCTGCTGGGCCAGGTATGAGTCGGCGTTGCTCACGAGGGCGGCTATGGGCACGCCTTTACGGCGCAGCAGCGGCACCAGCACTTTTATTTCGGGCGTGTCGCCGCTCTTGCTGATGGCAATCACAAAATCCTCGGCCTGAATCATGCCCAGGTCGCCGTGGATGGCATCGGCGGCGTGCATAAATAGCGCGGGCGTGCCGGTGCTGTTGAAGGTAGCCACCAGTTTGGCCGCGATATGGGCGCTTTTGCCAACGCCCGTCACCACCACCCGGCCTTTCAGCTCAAGCAACGCCGCCACGCAGCGGCCAAAATCGGGGGTGGCGGCCACGGCCGCGGCCACGTCGCGCAGGGCGTCGGCTTCGGTCAGCAGCACCTGGCGGGCCACGGCCAGCACATCGACCGGCGCGGGTCGCACGGGGGAGTCGGAAGTTGGATGCACGGCCAAAACTACGGCGAGGCGGCCAAGTAACCGCCATTGGCCGCTCGGGCTCGGTAGCACTACCCGCTTTGCACGGGCCAAAAGCGAAGTTTTGGAAAATAGATGCGCCTAAACCTAGTTTTCTCGCAAAAAATTCACTTTGTTCTTATCTTCGTTTATCACCTTCACTCTACCCTATCACCCTGCTGCTATTCTATGCCCATGCTTGCTACCGCGGAGCCTCTCGCGCCCGCCGCTCAATTAAAAACTAAACTCAAGGAAGTATTTGGTTTTGGGCAGTTTAGGGGAACGCAAGAAGCTGTTATCCAGAATATTATAGCAGGCCACAATACATTTGTCATTATGCCCACGGGGGCAGGCAAAAGCCTCTGCTACCAGCTGCCCGCGCTGGTGCTGCCGGGCACGGCCATTGTTATCTCGCCGCTCATCGCGCTGATGAAAAACCAGGTCGACCAGCTGTCGGCCTTTGGTGTGAACGCGCAAGTGTACAATTCGACCCTGACTAAGACGGAGATGAATCGCGTTAAAAAAGACGTGATTGCGGGCGAAGTGCGGCTATTATATGTAGCCCCCGAAAGCCTGACCAAGGATGAGACTATTGCTTTTCTCCAAAAAGCTACCATCTCGTTCGTGGCCATCGACGAGGCGCACTGCATCTCGGAGTGGGGCCACGACTTCCGGCCCGAGTACCGCAAGATTCGCGGCATCATCGATAACCTGGGGGGTAAGATTCCGCTCATTGCGCTCACGGCCACGGCCACGCCCAAGGTGCAGCAGGACATCCAGAAAAACCTGCACATGGACGATGCGAGCGTCTTTAAAACGTCGTTCAACCGCACTAACCTCTACTACGAGGTGCGCGCCAAGCGCAATACCAAAAAGCAGCTCATCCAATACGTGCAGTCGCACAAAGGCAAGGCGGGCATCATTTACTGCCTGAGCCGCAAAAAGGTAGAGGAAGTGGCTGAGCTGCTGCGCGTAAACGACGTACGCGCCCTTCCCTACCACGCCGGCCTCGACCCGCACACCCGCATGAACAACCAGGACGCGTTCCTAAACGAGGACTGCGACGTGATTGTGGCCACCATCGCCTTCGGTATGGGTATCGATAAGCCCGACGTACGCTTCGTTATTCACTACGATGCGCCCAAGAGTATCGAGGGCTACTACCAGGAAACCGGCCGCGGCGGCCGCGATGGTCTGGAAGGCAACTGCCTGATGTTCTACAGCTACGATGATATTCTGAAGCTCGAAAAATTCAGCAAAGACAAGCCGGTAACCGAGCGCGACAACGCCCGGCAGCTGCTGCTGGAGATGACGAACTACTCGGAGTCGTCGGTGTGCCGCCGCCGCCAGCTACTGCACTACTTCGGCGAAGCACTGGACAAGGATTGCGGCTTTTGCGATAACTGCCGCCACCCCAAAGAGAAATTTGACGGTACCGAGCACGTGGGCCTGGCCCTGCGCGCCGTGGTGCAAACCGAGGCGCGCTTTGGCCTCGACCACATTGCCCAGGTGCTACTGGGCCTGCGCAACCCCCACATCGACAGCTACGGGCACGATGGCCTGCCCGTGTATGGCCAGGGCAAGGCTCTGAGCGGCGACATGCAGGTGTGGCTGTCGGTACTGCGCCAGTGCTTACTCAATGGCCTGCTGGACAAGGATATCGATGCCATTGGCATGATACATATTACGGATAAGGGTATCGATTTTATCGAAAATCCCTACCGCATGACGCTCACCAAGGACCACGATTTCGAGGCCGAAAAGCAGGAGGAGGAAGACGGCGAGAAAACGCAGCAAGCCGCTGGCCACGACGAGGCGCTCTTCACGCTCCTCAAGGAGCTGCGCAAGCAAGTAGCCAAGCAAAAAAACCTGCCGCCCTACGTGCTCTTCCAGGACCCGAGCCTGAAGGAGATGGCCACCACGTACCCGCAGAGCTTGCACGAACTCACGCACATTTCGGGCGTGGGCCAGGGCAAGGCGCAGAAATTCGGCGCGCCCTTTGCGGCTGCCATTAAGAAGTATGTAGAGGAAAACGAGATTGAGACGGCGGCCGATGTGATTATTAAATCAACGGTGAACCGCTCGAAGCTCAAAATCTATATCATCCAGCAAATCGATAAGAAGATGGACCTAACGGGCATTGCCCGCAGCCAGGGCATCACGATGGCCGATTTGATGGAGGAAGTCGAGCACATTTGCTACTCGGGCACCCGCCTAAACCTCGACTACTACATTCAGGATGTGGTGGATGAGGACAAGCAGGACGAGATTTACGACTACTTTATGTCGGCTACCACTGACAATATCGCCGTGGCCATGAATGAGTTAGGGCCAGATGATTTCTCGGAAGAAGAAGTACGCCTGATGCGAATCAAGTTCCTGAGTGAAGTAGCTAATTAGCCTAAACCGCATATCCAGACCGCAGAGTCAAACGGATTAAACAGATTTAACGGATACGCCCGCCTGCGGCGGGCTGACTATTCGAATGTGCAGGTGTAAAACAAAAAAAGGCCGCCTGTTTAGGCGGCCTTTCTTTGTTGGCAGTGTTTACAGCGTAACGGCCAGCGAAACATTCGCTTAGTCAGCCCGCCGCAGGCGGGCGTATCCGTTAAATCTGTTTAATCCGTTTGACTCTGCGGTTAGCAATATTCTTCGAACGCGCCTTGCAGGTTGTTCACAATGCGCATCATGTCGGAGCCTTCGATGTGATAGCGCTCAATCATGTGCACTAGCTCGCCGTCCTTAAACAGGCCGATGCAGGGAGACGAGGGCGGATACGGCAGCATGTGCTCACGCATTTTGGCCACAGCGTCGGTTTCCATGCCGGCGAACACAGTTACGAGTTTCGTGGGCTTCTTGTCAGCGCTGGCCAGGGCCAGCTTGAGGGCCGGGCGGGCCTTGCCAGCCGCGCAACCGCACACCGAGTTCACGGCTACTAGTACGGTGCCTTCGGTAGCAGCCAGGGCGGCGTCCACTTCCTGCGGCGACATCAATTGCTCGAAGCCAGCCTCCACCAAATCCTGGCGGATGGGGGCTACCATGTATTCGGGATAAACAGCCATAACGGGTAGATAAAGAGATAAAAGCGCGGAACAGCCGTCAGCTTCCTTACAAAAGTACGTCCGGTGCCGCTCTGCCCTTCATAAGTCGGAAGCCCCCCGAAAGGTTCGGGCAAAATTGCGGGTGGGCGGCCCGCTAGCATCCGCAATGAGCGCTCACTCAACCGTCTATTTTTTTAACTTAAAAAATCAAGCTGCCAACCGCTTAGTGTTTTTGCATTTTTTTCTCTTTACCTTTAGGCTGACAATGAGATAGTCATTCAGAAAAATCTTGACATTATACAATAAATAAAATTATCAGGTTCGCTTATCCTACTACTACGCTACTCTGCAGCATCAAGAAGCCAGGTAGTAGGTGTTAGCCAATCATGGCCTATTTCTTTCCTGTTTCCTTATCTTGCTATGTATTCTTCTACTCGTTTTTTACCGCTGTTGGTTGGGGTTTTCTTGCTTGGTATGCCATTAGCGCATGCGCAGAGCATTCCCTTCACCAAAGAGAAGTTCACGATTGATAAAGATGGCCTGAAGCTGGCGCAGCATGAATTGGCCCTGGGCGACCACGAGTTTACGGCCGACCCGGCCCGCTTTGGCGCAGCCTTACCCCACTACCTACGGGCGCAAAAATTCAATCCGAGCAATGCCATCCTTAATGCTAAGATTGGGGAGTGCTACTTGCATTCCTCCACGAAGCAGGCGGCGCTGGCTTACCTCCAAAAGTCGCAGCAGCTTGATGCTACTGCCGAGCCTAAGCTACACTACCTGCTGGCCCGCGCCCTGCACCTGGGTGGGCAGTGGGCCGCCGCCATTAAAGAATATGAGCTGGCCCGCCCCGTGGCTGCTGACGCTACCAGCGACGACGTAGCCGTGACCACCGACGACCTGGCTCAGCGCGTGCGCGAGTGCCACCGCGGCCAGCAGCTGCAAGCCCACCCGGTGCGGGTGCTGCTCGAAAATGCCGGCCCGGCCATTAACTCGCCCATGTCGGACTACGCCCCGCTTATCTCGGCCGATGAGTCGGTGCTGCTGCTGACCTCGCGCCGGGTAGGCTCGACGGGCGGGCAGCTCGACCCGGAGGGCGATGGTATGCTGGAGGATATTTACCAAAGCGACTGGACCGGTACGGCTTGGGGGCCGGCCCGCAACTTGGGCGCGCCCATCAATACTGTGCAGCACGATGCTACCGTGGGCCTTTCGGCCGATGGCCAGCGCCTACTGGTGTATTCCGAAGAAAACGAGGGCGATATCTACGAAGCTAACTTGCTGGGCAACACCTGGAGCAAGCCCAAGAGCCTGGGCGCGCGCCTCAATACGAAGTTCACCGAATCGTCGGCCTGCTACTCGCCCGATGGCAAGTACCTGTACTTTGTGAGCGACCGGCCCGACGGCAACCGCGGCGGCCGCGACATCTACCGCCTGGAGCTGGAAGCCCGCACGCCGGCCGAAAACCTAGGCCCGATTATTAACTCGCCCTACGATGAGGAAGGCGTGTTTATGCACCCCGACGGCAAGACACTGTACTTCTCCTCGAAGGGCCACGACTCGATGGGCGGCTACGATATTTTTAAATCGACGCTCAATGCCAAAGGCCAGTGGAGCGAACCCGAAAACCTGGGCTGGCCCATCAATACCCCCGACGATGATGTGTATTTTGTGACGGGCGCGTCGGGCCAGCACGCCTACTATTCCTCGGACCAGCCCGATGGCCAGGGCGGCAAGGACATTTACCGCGTCACCTTCTTGGGGCCGGAGCCCGCGCCCGTAGTGGCCCGCGCCACCCCCGCCGCCAAGCGCCCCGCCACGCCGGCCAAAGTGCCTGCTAAAACAGTGGCTGGCAAAACCACTGCCAGCAAAGCTGCACCAGCCAAAACCTTAGCAGCTAAAGTTGCGCCCAAACTAGCGCCCGCCGCCCCGGCCCCTACGCCCGAGGCCGCTCCCGCAGCCCCTGTCGTAGCGGCCGCTACTGCCCAGGTTACTATTCTGAAAGGCATCGTGCTGGATGCAGTGAGCAAGCAGCCGCTGGGCGCTACTATCGAAGTGATTAACAACCAGAAAGATGAAGTAGTAGCTACGTACCAGGCCAATGCGGCCACCGGGCGCTACCTCATCAGCTTGCCTTCGGGCCTGAACTACGGCGTATCGGTACGCCAAGTGGGCTATTTGCTGCATTCTGAAAACTTTGACCTACCTGCGAATGCACCCTACGCCGAAATTCGGCAGGATGTGGCGCTGAACCGCCCCGTGGCTGGCGCTACGGTAGAACTGCGCAATATCTTCTTTGCCCCTGGGCAGGCCGACCTGCGGCCCGAGAGTGCGCCCGAGTTGGTGCGCCTCAAGCAGCTGCTAACCGAGCAGCCCGGCCTGCGCCTAGAATTGAGCGGCCCCGCCAACGGCCCGGCCGATGCCGCCGCCAGCAACGACCTCAGCCAGCCGCGCGCCGAGGCGGTGCTCACGTACCTGGCTACCCACGGCATTGCGCGCACGCGCCTCAGCACGGCTAGCACTGCCGCGGCTGGCCAAGCCACTGCTTCGGTGACCGATGCCAGCCGGCCCACTGGGTTTAAAGTGATTGCGGGCAATTAGCCCCGTCCTTTTCACCGCCTATTTACCGGGGCTAACCGGGCAAATAGACGCGCTAATCCTGAATGCAATAGCTCCGCCCAGGCATCTCCCTAACTTGCACGCATGGCGCCGCGCCGGCAATAAGCCGGGTTTTAATTGGGTCTAGCTATTTCTGTGTCTGTATTGCGTCTTGCTTTTTTTCGCCGGGTTGCGCTCTGGTTGTTATTGCTGCTGCCGGGCGGCTGGGTTATGGCGGCTCCGTTGCCCCGGCCCCAGGCATTTGTGCGCCAGTTTGGCCCGGCCGATGGCCTGAGCCAGCCCTTTATTTATTGCCTGCTGCAAGACCGGCAGGGCTACCTCTGGCTGGGCACCGCCGAGGGCCTGGTGCGCTACGACGGCACCCGCTTCGTAACCCTCACCACCCACGATGGGCTGGCCGAAGACTTTGTGACTGGCCTATGGGAAGAACCGGGCACCGGCCGCATCTGGGTAGCGCACTACCAGGGCAGGCGCTCGCTGCGGCCCGCGCCGGGCGCGGCTTTCCGGCCCGTAGCCGCTGCCACCAAGCTGCCCAAGGGCTGGCAAGCGCCCACGGCCGGCCCACCCGCCCCCGACACCGCCCGCCTGCGGGCTTATCTGCGGCGCTACCCCCTGCACTTGCCCGCCGATGCCGTGCCCACCTGCCTCCTCGAAGACCAAGATGGCAACGCTTGGCTCGGCACGGCCGGCCAGGGCCTGTGGCGGCACAGCGACCGGTTTGCCCAGCTAACCCCCATGCCGGCCAACTACGCCACCACGGGCGTGACGCTGGCCGCGGCCCCCACCGGAGCCACGCCAACTATCTGGGGCACCGCCGGCACGCAGTTCTTCACCCTGAATAGCCAACTAGCCGCGAACCCCCATGCCCTTACCCCACTACCGGGCACGGTGCGCGCCCTGCTGCCCCAGTCCGCTGCCTTGGGGGGCGGCACCTGGCAAGGCGTAGCCCACGGCGGCGTGTGGCTGGCCAGCAAGCCCGGCGCCCCAGCCACCCGCGTACCCGGCCTGCCCGCCGACCTCGACGTGGCAGCGCTGGCCTACTCGCCCACTTCGGGCCTGTGGGTGGGCACCGTGGCCGATGGCATTTATTACCTGCCGCTGGCTGGCAAGACCGCGCTACCCGCCGTACATTTTACCACAGCCAATGGCCTGCTGCACAACCAGATTTATGCCCTGCTGGCCGACCGTAGCGGCCGCGTGTGGGTGGCTACCCACGGCACTGGCCTGGCGGCGTGGCAGCCCGGCAGCCGGCAGTTTGCTTACTACCGCCTACATCGTAGTGGCCTGGCGGCCAATGCGCTGGCCGAAGATACCGAAGGCACCATCTGGGTCGGCACCGAGGGGCAAGGCCTATACTACTACCCAGCGGGCGAGGCCCGCTGGCAGCACCTAGGGGCCGCCACCGCAGGCCTGCCCGACGACTACGTATCGGCCATCGTGCCGGTAGGGCCGCAGCTGCTGCTGGTGCACCCGCAGGCGCTGGCGTTGCTCGATGCCCACCAGCGCACGGTGCGGCCCATCCGGCTGCTGGCACGCAATTTTTTGCCGGCCGCGGCCGTGTCAAGTGGCCCTCGCCCCACGGCCTGGGTGGCCACGCAGGCCGGTTTACTTAGCCTCGACTGGGCGGCGCTGTTGGCCTGGACTACTCAGGTGGCCGCCTCGCCCAGCCTGGCCCTAACCGGGGCTGAGGTGGACGGCGAAAGCCGCCCCTCTACCACGCTGGGCAATTTGCCGGCCCCGCGGCACCGCGTCAGCTTCACGTTTCAGGGGCTGAGTTTGGCGGCGGCCGATGAGCCCTTGCTGTACCAATACCGCCTGCTGGGTTTGGCCGATGAGTGGAGCCGCGAAAGCCCGGCCGGCGAGGCGCAGTTTGTGGGCCTGGGGGCCGGCAAATACGTGCTGGAAGTACGCACCCGCTACGCTAATAACGCAGCCACGGCCCCCTGGAGCGCGGTAGTAAGCACGTCCTTCAGCATTGCTACGCCGTGGTGGCAGCAGGGCTGGGTACTGGCGCTGGGCGCGCTGCTGCTGGTAGGCGGAGTGCTGGCGATAGTGCGCGGGCGCGAGCGCCTGCTACGCGCCCAGCGCGCCCAGCTCGAAAAAACGGTGCGCCAGCGCACCAGCGAGCTGCGCCAAAAAAACGCCGACATCGAGTTGATGAACGGCGACCTGCTCATTGCCCGCGACGCGGCCGAGGCTTCGCGCCGGGCCAAGGCGCAGTTTCTGGCCAACATGAGCCACGAAATTCGCACCCCGATGAACGCCGTTATCGGCCTCACCAACCTGCTGCAAAACACCCAGCCCACCCGCGAGCAGGGCGAATACCTCTCGGCCATCGGCTCGTCGTCGCAGAATTTGCTGGTGATTCTCAACGACATCCTCGACTCGTCGAAGATGGAGGCGGGCAAACTGACGCTCGAGCAAATTGCCTTCCGCCTGCCCGACGCCGTGCGCCGGCTCAGCACTATGTTCCGCTACGCAGCCGACAGCAAGGGTTTGCTGCTGCGCGTGGAAGTGGCCCCCGAGGTGCCCACCGCCGTGCTCGGCGACCCCACCCGCTTGCAGCAAGTACTGGTGAACCTGGTCAGCAACGCCCTAAAATTCACCCGTAAGGGCGGCGTGCTGGTACGAGTAGGCCTAGCCGCCACCGCCCCACCCGATGCCGAGCACGTAGCCCTGCGCTTTGCAGTGCGGGACTCGGGTATTGGTATCCCGGCCGATAAGCTGGCGGCTATTTTCGAAGACTTTTCGCAGGCCAATGCCAGCACCACCCGCGAGTTTGGCGGCACGGGCCTGGGTTTGAGCATCGCCCGCAACCTGGTGCAGCTGCACGGCGGCCAGCTCGACGTGACCAGCGAAGAAGGCCTGGGTTCCGAGTTTTTCTTCGAGCTCACCTTCCCCATCGCCGATGCCACCCAGGCGCAGCCCGAGGTGCACACCGGCCCGCTACCCGCCTTCGAGCCCGCCCTGCGCGTGCTGGTGGCCGAAGACAACGAGCTCAACCAGCTGGTAGCCCGCAAAACTTTGGAGAACTGGAATATCCGCGTCGTAATTGCGGCCAACGGTCGCCTGGCCGTGGAGCAGGCCACCCAGGCCACCGAGCCCTTCGACGCCGTGCTGATGGACGTGCAGATGCCCGAGCTGGACGGCTACGCCGCCACCCGCGCCCTGCGCGAGTTCTTCCCCGACGAAAAGCGCCTGCCCATTATCGGCCTCACGGCCTCGGTGCTGCCCGAAGACCGCGGCCTGGCCCTGGCCGCCGGCATGAACGACACGCTGGCCAAGCCCTTCGAGCCCGCCATGCTGCATGCCCGGCTGGCGTATTTTACGGGCCGCGCCACGGTGGCAGCCGCTGATGCCCCGGCCCCCACGCCTCCCCCTACCGAGGCCCCGGCGGCCGCATCGGCCACTCTGCGGCCCGACTGGCAACTGCTGGAGGAGCTGGCCGGCGGCAACGATTCCTTTATTCAACAAATTGTTAACACGTTCCTTAGCGAGGCCCCGCCCCTGGAAGAGCTGTTGGGGGCCGCCTTTCCGCACGATGCCGACAAGCTGGCCCAAGTGGCCCACAAGCTTAAGGGACAGGTAGCTTACTTTGGGGTGCCGGTGCTGCACACCCAGCTCGATGAGCTAGAGCGCAATGCCCGCCGCCACGACTGCGAGCACTGCGAACCCCTGCTGTCAGCCATCCGCCAGCAGCTCGGGCAACTATATCCACAATTACAAGCTCGAGGGTAAATCCTGTTCTTTTTCTGTTTACGTATTACCTCTTACCAATTTCCTTGTTTTTCCGTCCGGATATGTTGACTAATAAGGATTAGTCGTATTACTTTTATACAATTTATCGCCCGTAATGAATAGCTATTATGAAATCAACTGTTGCTATGCCTACCTCTTCGTCTGAGCCCGCTACTGCTACCGCTCCACTCCGTTGTCTGGTCGTTGACGACGACCCGCTTTCGGTGCAAATTGTTCTGAACTGCATTGCCAATACGCCCTTTTTGCAAGCAGTCGGTTCCTTCACCAACGCGCTAGAAGCCGCTGAGCTACTGCGTACTCACGCCCAGCCTATCGACGTACTTTTTCTGGATGTCGAGATGCCCATGATGTCGGGCATCGACCTGCTGCGAATGCAAATTGACCTACCCCAAGTCGTGCTTATTACCAGCAGCGACAATTATGCAGTGCAGGCCTTCGAGTTTGCCGTGGCCGATTACCTGCTCAAGCCTTTGTCCTATCCGCGCTTTTTGCAGGCGGCCCAAAAAGTTCTGGATATAATCACAGCCGAACGGGCCGCCGAAAGCGATACTGCGGGCTTAGTAACCCCGGCCGTCGAGCCCGATTTCACATTTGTGAAGATGGATACCAAGCTGGTGCGAGTCGATTTTCGCGAGGTGCAGTACGTCGAGGCCCTCGGCGATTACGTGCACATCGTCACCAGCCAAAGCAAGCTCATTGTGTACAGCACCATGCGGGCTATCGAGGAGAAATTTCCGCCCACGCAGTTTGTGCGCGTGCACCGCTCCTTCATTGCCAACATCAATTGCGTGCAGGCGCTGGAAGACAACTCTTTACTAATCAAGGATAAATATATACCAGTGGGCCAGACGTACCTGCGCAACGTTTTGCAGCGGCTCAACCGCTTGTAGGGCGGCAGGGCGTTACTTTGCCCGCCGGTGGGCTTAGGTCATTGGCCACTTATGGCCCCATCGCCAGCTTATTTAGTTAGCCTGTTTTTGTATGAGTTTATTACGCGCTTTGTTGGTTTTGTCGGTTTGGGCGGGTGGTGGGCTGGCCTCGCAAGCGGCCCACGCCCAGGATGCCGCCGACTGCGGGCCCCCAATCCTACCCCAGATGTGCGTAGATTTTGATGCCAGCCGCTCTGTGGACCCGGCCGCGGGCCCCGTGGTATACCGCTGGCAAATGGGCGACAGCACTACTCTCACCGGACTCATTATCAGCCACTGCTACAAGCGCCGCGCCCGCTACCAGGTAGTGCTCGATGTGCTGGTGCCCGCCACCGGCGAGGTGCGCAAGGCCGAAAAAACCTTTGAAGTAGACCTCGTTACGCAGCCCGTTATCTACTTCAGCCTGCCCGCCAAAACCATCCACGTTGGCGAAGCGATAGCCTTCGACGCCCTGGACTCGGGCTTGCCCACTTGCCAGAACGTGCTCTATATCTGGGACTTTCGCGATGGCCTCACCCAGCAGGGCCGCCGCATCGACCACACCTTTCGCAAGGCTGGCCGCTATCAGGTGCGCCTAAGTTTGCGCGGCTACGGCCCCGGCAGCTGCGCCGCCAGCCACTGCGCCACCCAGGAGGTGGTAGTGGTGCAGTAGCCAGCAGCTACAAGCTACTGACTATTGTGGAGTACCAGCGCGCAAAATACTAAGGGTCAGCTCCCAAATCCGCTCGTAGGGAATGATTTCGACCTCGGCGTCGGCATCGCCCACCATAGGGGCCTGGCTTAGCTGCGCCAGGCGGGTTTGGCCCCGTTTGGCCAGCACCTCGGGGTCAAACTCGGCTTCGGGCAGCAGCATAAGCAGGCGCAGCAGCGTGCGGCTGCGCAGGGTGGCCGCGTCGCGTAGGTGCCGCTGCTGGTACTTGCGCAGGCGCTCGAGGCGCGTGAGCACCGGCTCTAGCTCGCGCTGGCGCAGGTAGTGCAGCAGCTGAAACACCAGAATAGCCACGTTGTAGCCCCGCTTGTCGCGCGTGAACTCGGGCACCACTAGCAGCGCGGCAGTGGCCATCTGAATGCGGCGGCGCTGGGGCAGCGTTTCCTCGGGCTGCACAAACTCTACGTAGGCTTGCAGCAGTTGCCAGCGCTCTTGGGCGGCGGGCCGCTGCTTCGGAAACGACGGGTTTTTGTGCGCCACGTGCAGCAGGCGCAGGGCGTGGTCGTATTCGCCGGCGTGCAGGGCCAGCAGCAAATAGTGCTCGTAGAAGTAAAACCAGTTGTTGGAAGTAGGATGCAAATCGGCCGCAAAATCTTCGGCCAGCTTGAGGCCGGCCTTGTATTGCCGGCTGCGCAAGTGCGCATACATGCTCATAAACTGGTTGAAGCGCTGGTCGAAGCGCCGCTCATTGAGCTTGCCCTGGCGCAGCAGCTGCGTAGCCGCCGTGGTATAGCGAATAATCTCGTCGTAATGGCCGGTTAACTCTGCCTGTATCAGGCGCAAGCGGTAGAGCGATACGTAGGTAGTGAAGCTACCCGCCTTCTGGTGCAGCTGCTCGGCCTTGGCAATGTAGCCGGGCATCTTGGGCAGCAGCGTCCGCCGGATGGTCACCGTCCGGGTCATCGTCAGGCGCACCTGGGTCGCCATTTGCTCCGCCTCCTGCTCATAAATAAGCACTTGGCGCAGCTTGGCCAGCTTCTTACTGTAAGTGTTGTATTTGTGCTGCTGGCGCTGCTCGGCATACAGGGTACTCAAGCGCTGGCACGCCTGCTCAGCGTATTTCGTAAACTCGCCCTTTTCGGCCTGGCGCAAGCAGCGCCGCAGCAGGCGCTCGCTCAGCGCATATTCGCCTTCTAAGTATAAAATTGTTACCTTGTGCAGCAAATCCAGACATTCAAGTTCATAGCGACGCGCTACAAACAAGCGCGCATCGGTATGGTCGAGAAAAAAAAGATGGTTTAGCAGCTTTTCCTGCACTCGGGCCCGCAGGCGCAAAAAGGCCGTTTGGCTGGCCTCCGAGCTTTTGCCATAAACTTGCTTAGCTGCCTGAGGGCCAGTAATATGCGCATCGGCTGCTAAGATTGCGGCCAGCTGCGCTTCCTTTCCCGGCTGCCGCGTATCCAAATCGAGCAAGGGCTCATTTTTGAGGCGGCGTAATGTCACAATTCGGGCCAAATTTGCAATTTCTTTCATAGAGAAAACGCCCTAGCAGGCCAAATAGCGGTTTTGGGACTAGAATAAGTGCTAAAATTAGCACATAAAAAAATAACCACTTTGTCCTTTTTTTACGAGCTGCTTAGTTGAAACCTTTGCAAAGTGGACGAGCGAGCTTTTTTATCGAAGAGATGTCACAATTTCCACTTTTTCTTGCAAAAAATCATCACGGGAAATTCTATTTTTACGCAGCAGAAGCAGTAAAACTTGCTTTTTGCTTGTAAAAATTATAAATAATACAATAAAAATCGTTGTCCTATTTTCACAAACATTGTCCTTTGTTGGGCTTAAGTAAGTGAGGACTTTTGTATCAGTTAATCATCTACCCCCTCACCTCAATTACCATGTTTGACCTACTTGTACTTGCCCTACTGCAGTTTGCTACCCTCACTGGTACTTCTACCAACATTGGTGGTAGTGGCTGGGACCATGATGTAACTGGCCCCACCACGACGCAAGCCATCGGTGGTAGCGGCTGGGACCACGACGTAACCGGCACTTCTACCACCATCGGCGGCAGCGGCTGGGACCACGACGCAACTGGCTCGCCAGCCCCGGACCCGACCATCGGCGGCAGCGGCTGGGACCACGACTAAGCTTGTAAATCCTTATACTTCGTTAACTTGCTGGCATTGATTTTTACCCTGCTGGTTAAATGAAGCAATTTTGGGTTGGTCTCTTGCTGGCCATTGTTAGCGGGTCATGCTCGCTACCAGCTAAGCAACAGCAGCATACCGGCATTCGGGTTCGGTGGGTCCGCGACCCCGAAAACCTATCGCCCTTGGTACAGCCCAACCAAAATGCAATAGATGCCCTGAGTTTATTGCATTGCAGCTTGCTGCAAGTAAATTTTTTGACGGGTACTTATTCCCCAGCCCTGGCCGACTCGTTGCCTAACGTACGCTTGGTAGGCGATTCGCTTACCGAGCTACGCTACGAGTTGCGCCGGGCTGCTACCTGGGATAATGGCCGCCCGGTGCTGGCCAGCGATGTAGCCTTCACGCTCAAGCTGTATCAATGCCCCGGCCTGCCCAATGAAAAAGTGCGGGCGCAGCTCAGCTTCATTCGTGCCATCCGGCTGGATGCTGGCAACCCACGGCGGTTTACGCTGGTTTGCCAGGGGCAAGCGCCCGAGTACAGCTACGAGGCCGGCGAGTTCCCTATTTTGCCCGAAGCTGCCCTTGACCCCCAGTGCACGCTACGCCACTGCTCGCTGGCCAAGCTAACTAAGCTTTCGCTGCTGACCAAGCGTGATACTGCCCTGCAGGCCTTGGTGCAGCGCTACCAACACGCCGACCCCAGCCACCACCCCGAGCGGCTGCCGGGCTGCGGGGCCTACCGCCTGAAGACCTGGGAGATAGACCATTTCCTGACCTTTGTGCGCAAGCCCCACTGGTGGGCCAATGCGCTGCGGCCCACGCCCTTTATGCTGCAAGCCCAGGTGCCCCAGATTCAGTTTCTCATCATTCCAGACGAGGCAACTGCGACCCTGGCCCTGCGCCGCCACGAGCTGGATGTACTACCGCAGATGTCGGCCCGTGGGTTTCAGCGCCTACAGACCGCTACTGGGGCGCAGCAAGAGTTGGCGTTTTACGCTACTACTTCTTACGAGCTGGTAACGGCGGGCTTCAATACCCGCCAGCCCGCCCTGCACGATTCGCTGACCCGGCAAGCACTGGCCTTGCTGTTTGACCCAGTTAATCTACTGAAAGCCACGCAGCTTGGCCAGGGGCTACGCACGGTGGGGCTGGTGCACCCGAACGACCACTTGTATTATAATGACAGCCTGCCCCTCCCCGCTTATGCTCCCGCACAAGCACTGGCGCTACTGCAACGAGCGGGCTGGCAGCGCCAGGCTACGGGCTGGGTGCGCAGCGCAGCCACCAAAGCGCAGCCAATTGAGAAACTGTCCCTTACAGTTCGCTACCGCACCGACGAACCTACGTTTGCTACCATTGCGCTTCAGTTTAAAAGCGCTGCTACCAAGTTAGGCATCCCGGTCGAGCTGCGGCCTACCGAGCCTTCGCTCCTGACTACTACCCTCCGCGAGGGTGACTTTGACATCTATGTACGCAAGCTGAGCGGCAACCCATTTGCCTTCAACTTCACGACGTTGCTGCATTCGCGCACCATTCCGGAGAGCAACTTCACGAAATTTAGCACTCGCGCTACCGACCAGCTCATCGACGCTATTGCGGCAACTGGAAACCCGGCGCGCAAGCGCAGGCTGCTCCGGCGCTTCCAGCTGATAATGCAGCAGCAGATGCCACTGATGCCACTGTTCTTTCTGCCCTACCGCCTGACTACGGCCCGGGGCCTCCAGAATTTATACCCCTCGGGCTATAAGCCAGGCTATTATGCCGCCGCTGCTACCTGGGCCGCCACAACAGATGCCCTGGCTCGCTAAACCTGCTGGGATATGAGGCGTTGGCTACTGCTGCAAATAGGACGGGCTGGCTTGGCCGCCTGGGCCACGGCCTCCTTGGTATTTATTCTGAGCCGGGTACTGGTGGCGGGGGCCGAAGAAGTTATGCTGGGGGAAAGCGATGACTTGCGGGCGCACGCCAGCAGCATTGGCCAAGCCGACCAGCTAGCTGCCCGCCAGGCCCTGCGCCAGCGCTTGGGGCTTACGGAGCCAGTTTTTTACCTCACCCGCACCAGCCGCGACTCGGCTACCTGGCGTTGGCACGGCACACATAATCAGTACCACCACTGGGTAGTGGGGCTGCTGCACGGCCAGTTGGGCGCGTCTTACCGCGATGGCCAGCCTATTGGCCCCCGGCTGCGCGCGGCCCTGGCCTATACGCTGCCGCTGGCGGGCGCCGCCGCCGTGGTAGCCGGGCTGGGGGCACTAGCGCTGGGGCTGGCCTTGGCGAGCGGCCCACTAGCTGGCTCCACGGGGTGGCGAGCGGGCTTGCAGGTGCTACTTACCAGCTTGCAGAGCATACCGGTATTTGCCTTGGCACTGGGGCTACTTTTTGTTTTCGCTAACCCCGACGCGCTCAATCTGTTACCCGCCTATTCGCTGGGCAGTGGCTCGGCCGACCTGGCACCGGGGGCCTTTGCCTTGCAGCTTCTTATGCCGCTGCTAACGCTGGTACTGGCGGTTTTGCCCGAGCTGACTTTGCCGCTGGCCGCCGCGCTGCGCCGCGAGCTGCAAGCCGACTACGCCACTACGGCCCGCGCTAAGGGCGTGCCCACTGCTACGCTGCTACGCCGCCACGCCCTGCCCAATGCCTTGCTGCCGCTGCTCACCTCTTTCGCGGGCTTGCTGCCGACTTTGCTGGCCGGCACGGTGCTGGTAGAAACGGTTTTTGCCATCCCGGGCGTGGGCCGCCTGCTAGCCGAGTCGGCGGCCGCCCACGACTACCCGGTCGTAGTGGCTGGGGTGCTGTTCACGGCGGTGGTGCGGCTGCTGTGCTTGGCGCTGGCCGATGCCCTGCAAGCGTTGGTCGACCCGCGCATTCGCCTTGCCTCATGCGTTTAGGCCGGTTTCCATACGTTGCCTTTTCGAGGCTTACCTGGCTGGCCATTGGCTGGCTGGTGCTAGTGAGCGGCGTGGGACTGCTGGCGCCGTGGCTACCGCTGCCCTTCGCCCCCGGCGTGCCCGACCTGCTGCACGTGGCCGAGCCACCAAGTTGGGGGGCCGCGCCCCGGCACTGGCTGGGCACCGACCCGCTCGGCTGCGATGTCCTGACGGAGGTACTATTTGGGGCGCGCCAAGTGGCCATCCTAAGTTTGCCGGCGGCCCTGCTGGCGGCGCTGGTGGGGGCGCTGGCTGGTGGTAGTGCTGGCTTTTGGGGCGACCGGGGCTGGCGGCTGCCGCTGGGCGCGTGGCTGCTGGGGCTAGCGGTGGGGTGGTGGCTGGTGGCCCTGCCCGGTGGCCGCACGGTGGCGGGCTTGTTGCTGGGGGCGGCCATGCTGGCTTGGTGGGTTGCGCCACGGGTGCGCTGGGTGGGCCACGCCACTTGGCCGCTGCCGCTCGATAGCCTTTTCCAAACGGCAATTACCCTGCTTGGGGCCGTGCCCCGGCTGGTACTGGTGCTTGTGCTGGCCGCCGGGCCGCCCCTGGCCACGGGGCAACTGCTGGTGCTGCTAGTAGTAGTAGCCTGGCCCGAGCCCGCCCGGCAGGTGCGGGCTCAGATGCAGCAAGTACGCGAGTTACCCTTTGTGGAGGCGGCGCGCGCGCTGGGCCTGTCCACTGGCAGGGTGTGGCTGCGCCACGCCCTGCCCCACGCCTGCCGGCCCCTGCAAGCTACCGTGCCACTCAGTCTGGCCGGGCTTATTGGGCTCGAAAGCACGCTGGCTTTTCTGGGGGTTGGGCGGCCACCCGATGTTTCGAGTTGGGGCCGCTTGCTCGGTATGCTGCGCCAAGAGCCCGGTGCCTGGTGGCTGCTGGCCAGCGCGGGCGGGGCCTTGCTGCTTACGCTGCTCGCCTTGCAGCGGCTGGCGCGCGCGTTTGCAACGCGCTAATCCTCTCTTTTTTATAGAAAAACCGAGGTAAAAAGGCCTGCTTTGAAGGGGCTTCAATGTCCTATTTATGCACTTTTCTGACAAAAAACCAGGGTAAGCTCAATCGCAGTCTTTTAGTTAAATTATTAAAAATCAATAATATAAAGCAAATATTTTTCTAATGTTCAGTTTATAATTTTCAATTATACACGGTTTTTTAGGGCTTTAGACCCATAAATATCAAAAATATACAATGTCGTAAAAAACGCAGGTTTGTCCTTTTGAGGGCTGAGTGACTCCGCTAAAATTGTATCAGAATCCGAAACTGAGTTATTGGCTGCCTAGCCATCTTACCTTTTATCTGCTACTATTTGTCATGAGCACTACCTACTGTTTCAACCAAGCCATCTCGCCTGCTGGGGCGCTAGCCGAGGATTTTTCCTACTTGTCGGCCGAGCGCGACTTTATGACGCCCGACGGGCGGCTGGTACCCCGCGCCCTGGGCGAGGCAGCTCTGCGCCAGCGCACCGCCCTGCTGGTCGGTGGCTTGCTGGTAGGCTTCTGGCCCTCGCAGCTCTAAGTAGACTAGCGCTTTTAGTTTCCTGCAAGCGCCGGCTACGTCGCGCGCCTTGCCATTTAAGTGTTTATTCGGTGTCCAGTATTAAGTAGTGACTTATTTAAAAGCGGAAGGTTTATAGCTGAAAAACCCGTTGGTATTGCCAACGGGTTTTTTTACTTTGGCTGTGCTACGTGGTGGGGTCGGTTTGCTGCGCCAGCAGTGCAATGCCTTGGGCGAAAGTGCGCGGCTGGTAGCCCAACTCGCGTTCGGCTTTGGCAATGAGAAAGCCCGTGCGCGGCGGGCGGCGGGCGGGCTGGGTAAAGGTGGAGCTATCGACGGGCGTAAGCAACACCTTATCGAGGCCAAAGAAATCGGCGACCTGCTCGGCCATCTGGAAAGGGGTCAGCAGCTCGCGCCCACTGAGGTGGTAGATGCCTTCGGCCGCGTGCCGGGCTAGCAGCCAGCAGCCTTCGGCCAGGTCTTCGGCTAGGGTGGGTGTGCGCCACTGGTCGGTTACCACTTTAATAGTCTGGCTTTTGCGCAGCGAGTCGCGTACCCACAGCACGATGTTGCTGCGTCCGCCGCCGTGCACGGTGCCATACACCAGCACGGTGCGGGCAATAGCCCAGCGCAGGCCGGGTGTGGCCTGCACGATGCGCTCAGCAGCCAACTTGCTCGCGCCGTAGTGGCTGATGGGGTCGGGCTGAGCATCTTCGGCCAGCGGGCCTTCTTTACCGTTGAAAATGAAGTCGGTACTGAGATGGGTGAGGTGAATGCCGAGGTCGGCGCAGGCGTCGGCCAGGTGCTGCACGGCGGTTACATTCTGGGCCCAGCAGGCGGCTTGGTTTAGCTCGCAGTCATCGACCTGGGTCATAGCGGCGGTGTGGATGAGGTGCGTGGGCTGCTCCTGGGCTAGCACCTGGCGCACCTGGGCGGCATCGGTCACGTCGAGCGGCACAAAATACAGGTCGGGGTAGAGGCCAGCCAGGCGGTTTGGGCCGCGGGCGGTGGCTACAAGGGCCACGTCGGGCTGCTGGCGCAGCAAGCCGACGAGCTTTTGGCCGAGCAAACCATTGGAGCCGGTGAGCAGAATTTTCATGAACAGAGGAAAAGGAAGCGGGGCGGCAAATTACCGATTTGGTAACTCGCCGCCCCGCGGGACTGCTTTAATAGCTGTAGCCGTAGAGGGCGGTGATTTTCTTCTTTTTGAGCTTTTCTACTTTCACCGTCATTTTCAGGTCGGTGAGGGGGCGGTCGCGGCCGTCTTTGGGCAGCGTCGCTATTTTATCGATTACCTCTTGGCCCTGAATAACTTGGCCAAACACGGTGTACTGCCCATCGAGAAAGTGCGTGCCCTGGTGGTTTTCGACCAGGTAAAACTGGGTGCTGCTGCTGGCCCGCTGGGGGTTAGCAAAATCGCCCTGGCGGGCGGCGGCCACGGCCCCGTAGTCGTGCTTGTGGCCAGCAGCCAGCTCGGCCGGAATGGTGGGCTCGTTGGGCGTGCCCTGGCCGTCGTTGTTGGGGTCGCTGTCTTTAGAATTGGCATCACCGCCCTGCACCATGAATTGCGGAATGACGCGGTGAAAGGTGGTGCCGTTGTAGAAGCCGTCCTTAGCTTTCTTCAGAAAGTTGGCCCGGTGCAACGGCGTGTCGGTGAATAAGATAAGGCGAATATCACCCAGGCTGGTGCTGATGGTGACGACTTCGTCTTTCTTACTTTTTAGCGGGCTTTTGATGGCCAGGCTGGGTAAGCTCAGCAGCAGCAACCCGAGCAGAAAAGACAGGCGGGACAAGCGAATAGTCATTGGCAAAGAATAATCAAATTCAACCTAAGGGCAAAAATAGGCGGCGCGGCGTAGGCGCTACAACTCGCCCCGCTGCTCGCGGATACTGGCTAGAATGGCCTCGCCACCCTGGCTTAGCACGCGCTCGGCCACGGCCAGGCCGAGACCTTCGGCCTGCGCGGCGGGTGCGGTTTGCGTAAAGTCCACGTACTCCTCGCCGCTGAGGCTGACAATGCCGGCGTGCAAGTGGATATCGCCCGCCTCGGTGAGCGTGGCCAGGGCAAACGAGGGAATGCTGCACCCACCTTCCATACGCCGCAAAAAGGAGCGCTCGGCCAGCAGGCAGCGGTGAGTGACCGGGTGGTCGAGAGCTTGCTTTATCTTAGTTTTCAGCTCGCTATCCAAAAAGCGCGAGCACTCGACCGCGATGCTACCCTGGCCTACGGGCGGCACAAACTGGCTGGTGGGCAAGTGGTGCCGGATGAGGCCATCGTAGCCCATGCGGTGCACGCCAGCATAAGCCAATACCAAGGCATCGTACTGACCCTCCTCGAGTTTGCGCACGCGGGTCTGGAGGTTGCCGCGAGCCTCGGCGGTGTTGGCCTGCGGGTAGAAGCGGCGCAGCAGGGCTTTGCGGCGGGTGCTGCTGGTGCCAAGCACGATGCCGGGGCGGGTAATATCAAAATTCTCCTTAAAACTGATAACCACGTCGTTAGCTTGCTCGCGCTCTAGAAAAGCGAGTAGCTCCAGGTCGGGCGGGATGGTGCTTTGCACGTCTTTGGCCGAGTGGATGGCCAAGTGGGTATCGCCACGGCGCAGGCTTTCTTCCAGCTCTTCGGTGAAGACGCCCTTGGCCCCGATTTTGGCCAGCGAGCGGTCGAGCACTTGGTCGCCCACGGTTTGCATGGGTACTATTTCGGTGGGCAGGCCGGCTTGGTTGAGGAGGCTGGCGACGTGCTCGGTCTGCCACAGGGCAAGACGCGAGGCGCGGGTAGCGAGGCGAATGGGGGTATCAGGCATAACTTGGTTTAACGCGAAGTATCGCGAAGTGTAAGCGCGAAGTCAATAAAAGCTGCATCAACCTACTTTGCCAAACTTTGCGGTTGAACTTCGCGAAACTTCGCGCTAAAAATCTAGTCTTTAGGCAATAGTAACGAATGGACGCGCAGCCCGTGCACGGGGTTGTACTCCAACGAAGGTGCGGGAATTTTGAAGAACTGCCCGGCGCTTACCAGCGGCTCGGCACCCCAGCTGCGCACGCCGGGCAAACGGGCTAGCGTGATGTCGGGCGACAGGTAAAACTGGCGGTAGCGCCGAAATTTCACCTCGTTGCCGTCGCTGTCGAAATACGGCGGGTTGGCGTGGCCACCGGTCATACCGCTGCCGCTGTACCCCAGGTCGAGGTTAAGCCAGCGCGGAAACGAGGGCCCCACCGGCAGCACCGAAGCCACATTGAACGACAGCCAGTATTGCTGGCCGTTATAATCCTTTAGCATCTGGCTGCCAATGGCTTTACCCAGCAAATTGGGCCGGTAGCCGGGGTAGATACTCTGCCGCCAGCCATAGCGCAAACTGGCTTTTTGCTCGCCAAAGCCGTACTGCTGCCCCATAAACAAGGCCACGCCGCTGAGGTTGGCGGCCATGTCGCCTTTGGAAAAGCCCCAGCCTTCGGAGCGGCCGTCGAACACCTCAATAGTCGTTTGGTAAAGCAGCGCGATGAGGCCGCCCGTGAGCACCGAGGCCCGCTCATTGACCCCGCTCCAGCGAAACAGCTCGTACTCGCCGCGGCTGATGGCGTAAGCCGTGGTAGCGTGGCCTACCTTGTCCATTTGCAGCCACTCGCCGTTATCGTTGAAGCTGTGGAAGGGAATGCGCTTGGTATACCAGGTTTTGCCTAAGAAGTAGGTAGTCAGGGCGTAAACCACGGCCGTGCCCGCCACTACCCCGATAAACCGGCCCTGGTTGATGCCGGTATCGGCGCGCAGGGGGTCGGGGCCGACTACTTGCGCCCGCACGGTGCCCAGGCTCAAGCTGGCGGCTAGCAGAAAGCAAGTGGGACGGCGCATAAAGCAAAGGTCGGCAATGTAAAACGGAGTGCCACTCCGTTTTGGCGCTTGCATGGCAACGGAGTGCCACTCCCTTTTACATTCAAGCGCGGCGCAGCTGCTGGCCCAGGCGCAGCGAAGCATCTACGAACACCATGCGCGGGTTGGCATTGCGCTCGATGTGGTAGTGGGCCGTGTTTAGCTCCTCGGTGAGTTGGTCGGCGTTGTTGGGCGTCACAAACCGGCTGAAACCGTGTACAAACTGCTGCTCGCCGCTGGGCAGGTGCGGCACCAGCTGCGGGTCGAGGCCGAAAAGCAGCACCTTTCGCAACAGCCCCAGCGAGAAGCTGAGCTGCTCTTTCTGGTTTTCGCGGCCCATTTTCTGAAACTCGTCGGCCAGGGCCAGCAAATCTACCACCTTGGCTGAAAAGCACTTACGCATCCACTTAATAAAAAAGTCGGCGTAATCGTGGTCAGCACTCTTTTCCCGGCTGGCAATGGCCGCGCCCAAATTGCCCTCGGCAAGCTGGGCTACCTGCCGGGCTTTCACCTCTGGTATGTGGTAGTGTTCAGCTATATACGTCGCAATCTCATCTTCCGAAAACGGCCGCACTACTACCGGCTGCACGCGGCTCAGGATAGTGGGCAGCAGCCGCTCGGGCTCATTGCTCACGAGCAGGAAAATGGTAGCGGGCGGCGGCTCCTCGAGCAGCTTGAGCACCGCGTTGGCGGCGGCCGGGTGCATCAACTCGGGCAGCCAAAGGACGACGATTTTAAATTTGGCCTCAAACGCCTTGAGCGACACCAGCTTGAGCAGCGAGCCGGCTTCTTCCTTCGAGATGCTGCCCTGCTTGTTCTCCGCCCCGATGTGCTGCATCCAGTCATTGAAGCCCTGGTAAGGGCTCTCGGCCAGAAAGGTGCGCCACTCGGCGGCAAACTTGGCGCTAGTGGCATCCTTAGGCACGGCCTTGGTGGTCGTGGTGGGCAAAATAAAGTTGAGGTCGGGGTGCGCCAGCTTGCCCATTTTCAGGCACGCAGGGCAGTGGCCGCAGCTATCGGCAGCATCGTCGGCGCGGTCTTCGCAGTTGAGGTACTGCGCGTAGGCTAGGGCCAATGGCAGCGCCGCCGAGCCCTCGGCCCCGCGAAAAAGCTGGGCGTGGGCTACGTGCCCGCGCTGCACCGACTGGCGCAGGATTTCCTTAAGAGCAATTTGGTTGGGGATGTCGGCGAACTGCAACGTTTAAAATCTAAAAACCATCGTTTCTAATACCATCAGTATCTGGAATACTATGTACCAGCCAATTACTACAGCAACCACGGCTACGACCCGCTGGCCAAGCTTCGAGAAGCGGCGCACGGCCCAACTGATAGCAAAGGCGCCGAGTAGCCAGTAAGCCAACAGTGCCAGCCTACCTGCCAATTGCACGTCCGCTATAAGTACGCTAACCAATGGCAGAATAGAAATAGCCAGCAGACCTACCCCACCGAGCAGGTAGGCTAGCAACGTATCAGATTTAGTTTGCACGTCGGGCATAACGAAACGGGACCAGTGAGTGAGCCAGTGAAGATAATGTTACGCTTCTTTTATTGCCCGCTCCCAAACCCGGTCCTCAGTTGTTTGCTGAAAAACGTTTTTTATAATCTCCACTTCCCCAGCGTCATAGCTCAGCCCGCGCCGGCTCATTACGCGCTCGGCCACCTCGGCAAACTTATCGAGCTTGAACGTCTCGAACCCCGACGCGCCGCCCCAACTAAACGATGGGATGAACGTGCGCGGGAAGCCCGCCCCGAAAATATTGGCCCCCACGCCCACCACCGTGCCGGTGTTGAACATGGTGTTGATACCCGCCTTTGAGTGGTCGCCCATCATAAGGCCGCAGAAGGTTTGGCCGGTATTCACGAAGCGGCGGGCGGTGTGGCTCCACACCTTCACCGGGGCATAGTTGTTTTTGAGGTTCGAAGTGTTGGTGTCAGCCCCCAGGTTGCACCACTCGCCGATAACCGAGTTGCCGAGGTAGCCGTCATGGCCTTTATTGCTGTAACCCAGCAAGATACTGTTGCCTACCTCACCGCCCACTTTGCAGTACGGGCCAATAGTATTGTCGCCACGCAGCTTGGCTCCGGCATTCACCACCGCGCCTTCGCCCAGCGCCAGCGGGCCTTTAATAATAGCGCCCTCCTGCACCTCCGAGTTTTTGCCCAGGTAAATAGGGCCGCTTTCGGCGTTGAGAATCGCGGCGCGAATCTTCACGCCTTCTTCAATAAAAATATTTTCCGGCGCGTACACAATGGTGTGGGCATCGCCCACCGGCTGCGAGGTGCGGCCCTGCGTAAGCAAAGCAAAATCGCGGCGAATTTCCGCGCCATTGCGCAGAAACAACTGCCAGGGCCGGCTGATAAGCGTAACGGGTTCAGCCACTTGGCGATGCTCGCGCAGGCCATCCTGGATAAGCTCGGCCACCTGGCCGGCATCGGCGAGGTGGGCCGCTACCAGCACTTCATCGCAGTAGAGGCCCTCGCCGGGTGCCAGCGCCTGCACCTGGCGCACCAGCAGGTCGTCGGGGCACACTGCCCCGTTAATTACCAGCGCCGGGCCCGTCACCACCCCATCGGCACACACCGGAAACTTGGCCTGCAAGTAGGGCTGCGTGAGGTAGCCCAAGGTGGGCGCGCCCAAGCGGCGCTGCCATTTTTCGGCCAGCGTGAGGATGCCGCAGCGTAGCGCCGCCACTGGCCGCGTGAAGGTGAAGGGCAGCAGGTGCGGCCGAATAGCCGGGTCGTCGAAGAGCAGAACGTGCATTATTCTTTTGTAAGCTATTAGCTAACAGCTGATAGCTGGTAACTTGCTGAATCTTTCTCCCAAAATTACACTCAGCTAGCCGGGCTAGTGCACAAAAAAACTCCTTTCGGAGGTACCGAAAGGAGTTTTAAAAAGCTAACAGCTAGCAGCCAAGAGCTAACAGCTCCTAAAAAGCTATTCTTTGCCTGCGCTGCTTTGGGCCTTACTGGCGTAGCGCGTGCGGAATTTCTCCACGCGGCCGGCCGTGTCGATAAACATGTTCTTGCCGGTGTAGAAGGGGTGCGAAGCGCTGCTTACTTCGATTTTAATCACCGGGTAGGTGTTACCGTCTTCCCACTGAATCGTCTCAGCCGACGTCATGGTCGAGCGGGTAATAAATTTGAAGTCCGACGAGGTGTCTTGAAAAACTACCTGGCGGTACTCGGGGTGCGTGTCCTTTTTCATATCGGGAGGGCCTTTTTACCTAGTAAACCCTGCCGATTTTGCGGAAGGGACTGCAAAAGTACGAATTAGCTACCACAAAATCAACGCCCCCCGCAAGTAAGCGCTACCACTGAAGGAATTGCGTGCTTGGCTTTTTCGAATATTTTCTTGGTAGACGGGGGCTTTCACCTATATTTGGTTATCGACCGTCTCAGCGGCTGGTTCTATCTGTGCAACACCTCTATGTACTACGCAGGTTCTCGGGCTGGAGCTTCCGGCTGAGCGTGGGCGCGGCGCTGCTGCTAAGCGGGGCCGGGCTAGCGACAAGCCTGCTGGTGGGTGCCACCACTGGAAGTACCGAAATGTCGCGGCTATCGTGGAAACCTACGCTTGCTTTCCCACAGACAACCAGCCAATTAGCTAGTGAGCGGCAGGCTGCAAACCAGGTTTTGCCCGTGTCGCTTAGTAGCATGGTACCTACCTACTCCTTCGCTACCAGCCCCGCTTATAGCACCCCACTCCCGGGCCCTGCAAGCGGCCGCCTTGCCACCCCATCCGAGAGCTCCGAGTTGGATTTTCTTCCGACAACCAGCACTGTAAAAATCACCGTGCAGCGTTCCTGGGCTACTTTCAAACTGGCTTTTCGGTAAGCGTTTGCCAATTGCCGCAGGCAAAAAGAATTAATTTTTCGTTACTGAATTGCACTTTTGTTTTTGTAACCGCGCTGGGACAGCGCGGTTTTTTAGTTTTAATACCCCTTCCTTATTCTCTTTTTTAGTTATGCGCCTTTGCTTCGCATCTAATAATGCCCACAAGCTCGATGAGATTCGGCCGCTGCTGCCAGCTACGGTGCAGCTAGTCAGCCTGGCCGAAATCGGCTGCCACGAAGAGCTGCCCGAAACCCAGCCCACGCTGGAAGGCAATGCCCGCCAGAAAGCGCAGTATGTATTTGATAACTACGCAGTAGCCTGCTTTGCCGATGACACCGGCCTAGAAGTAGAGGCCCTCAATGGGGAGCCCGGCGTGTACTCGGCCCGCTACGCTGGCCCCCAGCGCGAGGCCGCCGACAACGTAGCCAAGCTGCTGCACGAGCTGGCCACCCAACCCAACCGCCAGGCCCGCTTCCGCACAGTCATCGCACTGGTGCGGCCAGCTACCGAGGCCCGCGAATTCAGCGGCGAGGTGGCGGGCATGATAGCCGGCGCGCCCATTGGGCGAGGAGGCTTTGGCTACGACCCAGTATTTGTGCCCAGCGAAGGCGACGGGCGCACCTTCGCCGAAATGACGCTGATTGAGAAAAACATGCTCAGCCACCGGGCGCGGGCAGTCGAAAGCCTTGTTGCCTTTTTGCAGGAAGAAGCAGCTGTCTGATTAACAGTTATTTAAACAAAATGGAAAACGTCTGTGATTGCGAGCGTAGCGCAGCAATCGCACCAGAATGGCCACCTGTAGGCACACCCTGGATGCAATTGCTGCGCTACGCTCGCAATGACAGACGTCTTTAGCAGCGCGAACAACCCTTACACTGGTTTTGCGAACGCCTACTTCACCGGAGTGAGCAATTCTTTTAAGGTTTCCTGCAGCTTTTCGCCGCGCAGGTTGGTGGCGACAATTTTACCATCGGGGTCGAGCAAGAAATTCTGGGGGATGGCCTGCACGCCGTACTCTTTGGCGGCGGCGTTTTGCCAATATTTCAAGTCCGAAACCTGGTTCCAGGCCAGGCCGTCCTTCTCGATGGCTTTCAGCCAAGCTTCGCGGCCGGTGTCCTTGTCGAGCGACACGCCCAGGATGGTGAAGCCTTTGTCTTTAAAAGCGTTGTAAGCAGCTACTACATTGGGGTTTTCGCGGCGGCAAGGGCCGCACCAGCTGGCCCAGAAGTCGATGAGCACATATTTACCACGCAATGAGGACAGCGCGAGCGGCTTGCCGTCGGGCGTGTTTTGGGTGAAATCGGGCGCGGTGGCCCCGATGGCTACGCGCTCCAACTGCTTGATTTTTTCGGCTATCCGCTGGCCCTGGGGCATGGCGCGCAAGCGCGGCGAAAGCTGGGCAAAACGTGTGGCATAGTCCTTGGCATCGGGGGCATAGCCCACGGCCTGCGGCAGCACAAAGAGACTAAACCGGTCGTCGGGGTGGGCCGTGACGTAGGCGAACTGCACTTGGTGCTGGGCTTCCTCATTGGCATCGGCGCGGGCTTCGAGGCTATTCAGTTGGTCGGCCGGCATTTGGGCAGCGCGGCCAGCCATGTACTGGCGCAGCAGGTTATCATACTCCGTGCGCAGGGGCTTGATTTGGGCTTTCAGCTGGGCCGCCGAGGCATTCAAGGGCGTGCCCTGAATAGTGGCCTTGCTGGCCGAGTCGGGGGTGGTGACTTTGATGGTGCCCTGCTCCAGATACAGCGGGACCGCGTCTTGCGACTTCGCCAGCGGCGCGCCTTTGTGGCTGAGAAAGAGCGTGGCCGCCACGGGGTTGGGCAGGGTGCCTTTAAAAGCAAAAGCGCCCTTCTTCACCACGGCCGAATCGACGATTCGGCGCTCGTCGAGGTTATAGCGCAAGTAGGCTTTGGTGGCGGCCGTGGCGCTGGCCACTTTGCCTTCAAGCACAAATTTTTCGGCCGGGGCCTGGGCTTGGCTTAGCAGCGGCAGGGCGGCTAGCGCGGCGGGAAGGAGCGTTTTCATGCGTATTGCAGCGGTTTGTTCGGCGCAAGTTACGCGCTGGGTTTGTAGTGCCGGGCGTCACTTTGCGCCAGCGGGCCGCGCCGGACGGCGGGCGGCGCGTGCTACCTTAGCCAGGTTTCCAAGCGGTATCGCCTGTACCTTTGTCCCCCGTTATGCAACACCCTTTTCTCGTCGGCATCACGGGCGGCAGCGCTTCCGGCAAAACTACGTTTCTCAAGCGCCTGCTGTCGGAGTTTCCCGAGCGCGATATCTGCCTCATCTCGCAGGACAACTACTACCACCCACGCGAGCAGCAGCAGCGTGATTCCCAAGGGTTTGAAAACTTCGACCTACCCGGCAGCATCGATTCGGCCGCCTACGCCGCCGATGTGAGCAGCCTGCGCCAAGGCCTCGAGGTGCGCCGCAAAGAGTACACCTTCAACAACCCCAACATGGTGCCGCAGGACCTGGTGTTCCGGCCCGCGCCCATTGTGGTGGTCGAAGGCATTTTTGTATTCTACTTTGAGGAAATCGCGAAGCTACTCGACCTCAAAGTCTACATCGACGCCCAAGAACATGTGAAGCTGCACCGCCGCATCATCCGCGACCGCGACGAGCGCGGCTACGGCCTCGACGATGTGCTGTACCGCTACACCAACCACGTGGCCCCGACCTACGAGAAGTACATCCAGCCCTTCAAGGACGACGCCGACATCATCATCCCCAACAACCGGCATTTTGAGAATGGGCTGGCCGTACTCACGGGCTTTTTGAAGTGCAAGGTGGCCGAGCAGATATAACTTCTAAAGCGAACGGCCGGCCGTATATTGGCTAGTGTCTTACTTGATTTATCACTATGCGGCCCACCTACGAGTTTCCGGAGTTGCCGGTGTTGCACGGCGCGATACTGGCGCGGCTCAGCGACGATGAGTTTTTTGAGCTGTGCCAGGCTAATCCTTCGCTGAGTTTGGAGCGCACTCCCCAACTAGACATCACTGTTATGCCGCCCGCAGGTTCCGAATCGAGTGAGTCTTGCTCCGAGACTAATTACCAGTTGATGCACTGGAACCGACGGACCCGCATGGGTCACGTGTATGAATCTTCGGCTGGCTTTAAGCTGCCCGATAACTCCGTACGCTCGCCCGATGCGGCGTGGCTGAGCGAAGCTAAGTGGGAGCAGCTCACGCCCGAGCAGCGGCGCAAATTTCCGCCGGTGTGCCCCGAGTTTATGGTGGAAGTGAAATCGCCTTCGGATGACGTTCAACTGCTACAAGCCAAAATGGAGGCCTACTTGGCCAACGGTATGCAGCTCGGCTTCTTGCTCGATGTGGAGGCTGAAACGGCCTACGTGTACCGCGCCGGCCAGCCCGCCGAAACTGTGCAGGGCTACGACCAGGAGCTGAGCGGCGAGCCGGTACTACCCGGCTTTCAATTTGATTTGCGCCCGCTACGGCGCTAAAACGTTAGGTAAGTAAGTGTACAGCAAAGCCGAAGCCACCCAGCTCCGCCAAGCCTTCTGGACCACCTTTGGCCAATACATGGCCCCGGTGCCCTCGGCTGAAGGCGGCCCCACCAACTGGATTAATTACAAAACCGGCCTCAAGCACGTGTATTTCCGCATGCAGGCCGACAACCGCCGCGCCAGCATCGCCATCGAGCTCACGCACCCCGATGCGGGCGTGCGCGAGTTGTTCTTCGAGCAATTTCTGGAGCTGAAGAACCTGCTGCACGAAGCGCTGGGCGAGCCCTGGCGCTGGGAGCAGCACGCCACCGACGCCAACGGGCTGCCCCTGAGCCGCATTTATGCCGAGATGCAGCCCGTCAACCTGTTCAGCCGCGACGACTGGCCGGCGCTGATTTCGTTTTTTAAGCCCCGCCTCATTGCGCTCGATGAGTTTTGGAGCGGGGCCCAATATGCTTTTGAGGGGCTGCGCGATAGCTGAAACCTAGGTAGCTTGGCAGTTGCCACTTGAAATAGGTATATTTGTAGCCCTGCCCGGCGTATGTACAATTCAATTTCCCAGTTTAGACAGTTTTTGCGGCTAGCCTTAGTGGCCCTGCCCGTGCTGCTGCTGCTGGGCCTGAATGGCCGGACAGTGAGCTTATTGCGCCCACTGGGTTCGCCCGCGCAGTCGCGGCTGAGTGCCGCGCCCCGCGCCACGGTTATCAAGCAAAAAGTAGTGCTGGAGGCGGCCTCGCCGCTGGGCTCCTACGTGGCCCCAGCCTTTGCGCTGGGCTGGCTACCGGGCACGCTGCCCACTACCTGGCTGCCGCGTTTGGTGCGCCGGGCCATTGCAGCGGTGCCGCTGGTAGCGGCCAGCACGTTTGTGGCCTTGCTATGCCGCCAGCGGTTGCTGAGCGCGGCGGTGTCGCCGCAGGCACCCTAGAAAAATTATGAGTTAGGAATTATGCGTTAGGAATTGGCTGTTAATGCCAGTTCACATCTTTAATTCTATAGCTAACTCATTCGTATTCCGCCAATTCACACTTTTTAATTCATAACTCATACTTCTACGCAATGCGTAATAAAGGAATAATTATCGCGCTCACCGTTGTGGTTTCGGTGCTCTGCGCGTACTTCCTGTTTTTCACCTACGTCTCGCGCGGGGTGCAACAGAAAGCGGTGGATTACGCCACCCACAACGGCAAGCTCAACGAAACCCAGCGCCAGCACTACCTCGATTCGGTGTGGCGTGCTCCGGTATTCGGCCCCTACACCTACCGCGATGTGCGCCAGAACGAGCTCGGCCTCGGCCTTGACCTGAAAGGCGGCATGCACGTAACCCTGGAAGTTTCGCCGGTAGAAATTGTGCGCGCCATGGCGGGCAACTCCAAAGATGCCAGCTTCAACAAGGCCCTGGCTTTGGCCCAGGAGCGCCAGAAAACCAACTCGGGCACGGCCTTCACCTCGCTATTTTACCAGGCTTACCAAGAGGTAGCGCCCGGCAAGCAGTTGGCCCCGCTGTTTGCCAACTCGGTGAACAAAGACCGCAAAATCGACCGCTCGACTTCTGACAGCAAGGTGCTGGCCGCCATCAACAAAGAAGAGGAAGACGCTATCGACCGTTCGTTTGACATCCTACGCAAGCGCGTGGATAAATTCGGCGTAAACCAGCCTAACATTCAGCGCGTGAAGGGCACTGGCCGCATTCAGGTAGAGCTGCCCGGCGTGGACAACCCCGACCGCGTGCGCAAACTATTGCAAGGCCAGGCCAAGCTGGAGTTTTACGAAGTATGGAGCCAACAGGAGTTCGCACCTTATTTGATTCAACTCGACAAAACACTGACGGATAAGGAGAAGGCCGTAGCTGCTACGCCCGCTGCCGATACGTCGAAGGCTGCTATGGCCGCCGCTGGCGATTCGTCGTCGCTGGCTTCGCAGTTGGCCAAGAAAACCCCGGCCGGCCAGGCTAAAACCGACTCGGCTAAAGCGTTGCAGGGTGGTGCCCTCACGCGCTACTTCACCATGCCCGGCTCGCTGGGTGTGAACCTGCGCGACACCGCCCGCGTGAACCAATTGCTGCGCTCGGACGAAGCCCGCGCCACGCTGCCCCCCAACCTGGTGCTGCTCTACGATGCCAAGCCGAAGGAGCTGAACAAACAGTCGTTTATCCGCCTGATTGCCGTTAAGAAAGACCGCACTGGCATGACCGCCGCGCCCCTCACCGGCGAGGTAGTGAGCGATGCCCGCATGGACTACGACCAAGGCGGCCGCCCCGAGGTGAGCATGAGCATGAACCCCAACGGCTCGAAGAAATGGCAGCGCATGACGGCCGCCAACATCGGCAAGCAAGTAGCCGTGGTGCTCGACGACGTGGTGTATTCGGACCCCGTAGTGCAAAGCGAAATCTCGGGCGGCAACACCCAGATTTCGGGTAGCTTCAGCATCGAAGAAGCCCAGGATTTGGCCCAGGTGCTGAAGGCTGGTAAACTGCCTGCCCCGACCCGCATCGTGGAAGAAGCCGTAGTGGGCCCGTCGCTCGGTCGCGAAGCCATCAACCAAGGCCTGTACTCGTCGCTGGCTGGCTTGCTGATTATCATGGTGTTTATGACCGTGTACTACGGCCGCGCCGGCCTCGTAGCCGATGCTGCCCTGCTCTTCAACATGTTCCTGATTTTGGGCGTGCTAGCGCAATTCGGCACGGCTCTCACGCTGCCCGGCATCGCTGGTTTAATTCTGGTAATTGCCTCATCGGTAGATGCGAACGTGCTTATTTTCGAGCGTATTCGTGAAGAACTGGACCACGGCCTCTCGCTGCACGATGCCGTGAACGCGGGCTACTCGCGCGCTTTCTCGGCCATCTTTGACTCGAACGTGACGACTATGCTCATCGCCATCATCCTGGGCTTTTTCGGCACGGGTCCGGTGCAGAGCTTCGCCGTGACCTTGGGCATTGGCGTGTTGACGTCGTTCCTGTCGGCCGTGTATGTGTCGCGCCTCATCATTGAGGCCTTGATTAAAGGCAAAACGACGAGCGCCATCACGTTCTCGACCTTCCTCTCGCGCAATTTGTTCCAGAACGTCAACTTCGACATCGTGGGCAAGCGCAAAATTGCCTACGCCTTCTCGACTATTGTTATCGTTATCGGCTTCGTGCTGATGTACCTGCAAGGCGGCCCGAACTTGGGCGTTGACTTCCAGGGTGGCCGCGCCTATGTGGTTGACTTCAACAAGCCTATGGTTTCTTCGGAAGTGGCTGACCAGCTGCGCCCCGCCTTTAAGGGCGCGGGTCTCGAAGTGAAGCAGTACGGCAGCCCCACTCGCCTGCGCGTGACCACGGGCTACCTAGCTGATGATGAAAGCGTGGCGGCCGACAAGCAGGTGCGCCAGGCGCTCGATGCCGGCCTCCAGAAGTTTGCTTCGGCCGCTCCTACCGTACCATCGGCTTCGAAAGTGGGCGCTACCATTGCCGATGACATCAAGCGCACTTCGGTGCTGTCGCTGGGCCTCACGCTGCTCGGCATCTTCATCTACGTGCTGTTCCGCTTCGAGCGGTGGCAGTACTCGATGGCCGCCGTTATCGCGCTTTTCCACGATGCGCTGCTGGTTATCGCCTCCTACCCCATCGCCCGCGCCTTTGGCCTGAACTATGAGATGGACCAGATTTTCGTGGCGGCCGTGCTCTCCATCATCGGCTTCTCAATGAATGACACGGTGGTTATCTACGACCGTATCCGCGAATACCTGCGCAACGACCCCAAGCTAACGTTCGCCCAAGTGGTGAACCCAGCCTTGAACTCGACCTTCTCGCGCACCATGATTACGTTCACCACGGTGTTCCTGGTAGTGCTGGTGCTTTACATCTTCGGCGGCGAAACGCTGCGCTCGTTCTCGTTTGCCATGATGATTGGTATCATCTTCGGCACGTACTCGTCGCTGTTCATTGCCACGCCCATCATCCTGGACACCTACGGCAAGCAAGAGGAGCGCGAGCGCCTCGCCGCTGGCGAGGATATCAGCGCCGCCGCTGGCGATGCGCCCAAACTGCGCACCACTGTATAGCTGCCGGGCTTAGCCTAGCTTTTAGTCTTTCTGAAAAGAGCCTGACCTACGCGGTCAGGCTCTTTTTTTGTGGGCTACCGGGGCTGGCGCACTCAATGGCCGGTTGGCCTGGCAAAAGGCCATGCCCACCGAAAAACATCCGTTCTGCGCGGTCGGCAATCCTAGTTTTGCCTAGGCTCGTAGGTTGCGCCTGGTTAAAACTAGCAAAGTGAGGTTATTATAAAAGTGCTACTATAGCACCTCCTCTTGGGTTGCTAATAATTGTGTTATGTTTGGGCGCTAATACAACGAATATATCTTAGCTTTGTGGTTTCAAGAGCTTTACACTAATAAATAAGCTCAGTTGCACTATCCTTAATTTGCATTTATAAAATAAATTTTATTATTTAATTTCTTACTTAAGTGAAATTTTTTATTCCTTCTCGTCTGTACAGTGTAGCGGCTGCGGTGCTGGCCTTGGGCCTGGGTGGCTATCTATCGGCTTGCTCCTATAAAAATGGCTACGAGCCCACGCCGTGCAACATGCCCCTGACGGTGAGCTACAAAACCGACGTGCTGCCCATCCTGACCAACAACTGCTACCGCTGCCACAACGCGGCGAATTATGTGCTGAAGACGCAGGGCTATTTCAACATGGAGTCCTTCACCCAAATGCAGTTTTACTGCAACCCGGTCAATGGCAAAGGCGGCGTGAGCCCCATGGTCGGCAATATTCGCCACGATGCGGGCTTCAACAACATGCCCTTCGATGGTGGCAAGCTGAGCGACTGCGACATTGCCATTATCAAGGCCTGGGTCGATGCGGGGGCGCTCAACAACTAAGGCGTGAGGCTGCTCCGCTACTTGTTTTTTTCCGCCTCTTCCCCCTTTTCCATGACTGGTTTTCTACAAAGCGCGCGCTGGCAACGGCGCTGGCTGCTGGGGTGCCTGCTGGGGCTGGGTGGCCTGGCCACGCCCCTCGCGGCCCAGGCCCAGGGCAAATACCTGACCAAAGCGGGCTACATTTCCTTCTTCTCAGCTTCCATTATGGAAGACATTGAGGCGCGCAACACGAAGGTGGCCGCCGTGCTCGACCTCAGCACCGGCCAGCTGGCATTTGCGGTTCCCGTTCACGAGTTTCAGTTCAAGCGCACCCTCATGCAGGAGCACTTCAACGAAAACTACATGGAATCGGAGAAGTACCCCAAAGCCACCTTCACCGGCCAGCTCATCAATGCCGCCCAGGTAGCTAAGCTGCTGGCCACGGCCACCCAAAACGTGGAGGCTGAGGGCCAGCTGACTCTGCACGGCGTGACGCACAAAGTAGCCGTGTCGGGCACCTTGCAACTGCGTGATGGCCAGCTGGTTGTTTTTGCTTATTTCAATATTGCTCCGGCCGACTACGCCATTGACATTCCGCTGCTGGTGCGCGAGCACATTGCCAAGTCGGTGAGCGTGCGCGTGAGCCTCACCTGCGATGCCGTGGCGCCCACGCTGGTTTCTCAACCCTAGTTTTTATTCGCTATATTCTTATGCAACAAGTAGTTACTTTTATCAGCCGTGCCTCGATACTAGCCTTGCTGCTGGCCGGCCTGGCCGCACCCGCCGCCCACGCCCAAACCGACTTGCTGGGCCAGCTAGAGCAGGAAACCAAGAAAGACGCCGCCCCCAACCAGCTGGTGGATGCCACCTTCAAAAGCACCCGCCTCGTGAACGGCCACACCGTGGAAACGCCCGGCGAAGGCACGCTGGTTTTCCTCTTTTCGCACAACTTTGGCACCCTCAACGAGGGAGGCTCTACCCTTTTTGGGTTCGACAATGCCAAGGTGCGCATTGCGCTGGAGTATGGCCTCACCGACCGCCTGGAGGTGGGCGTGGGCCGCTCGTCGCTCGATGCGGCGGTGGATGGCTTCGTAAAATACCGCGCCCTGCGGCAAAGCACCGGGCTGCACGCCACGCCGTTTTCGGTGACGCTGCTGGCCTCGGCGGCGGTGAATACCCGCAAGTATATCGACAACGTCGACCATACGTTTGGCCTGCGCACGGCTTACGCTTACCAAGCCCTGATAGGCCGCAAATTCAGCCCCAATTTGTCGCTGCAATTAATGCCCTCGCTCATTCACCACAACCTGGTGATGCGCGAAGGAGAAAACAATGACGTGTACGCGCTGGGCGGCGGCGGGCGCTACAAAATCACTAAGCGCTTCTCCGTCAATGCGGAGTACTACTACCTGCTGAGCCGCTTCGCGGCGAAAAACCAGTATAACTCGGCGGGCGTGGGCGTGGATATTGAGACGGGCGGCCACATTTTTCAGCTGCACATCAGCAACTCGCCGGGCATGATTGAGCAGCAGTTTATTGCCCAAACCGACAATACGTTCTTCAGTGGCAACCTCTACTACGGCTTCATCGTGAGCCGCAACTTCACGGTGAAGCAGCGGCAGCGGCGGTAGCCTTTACACCAGGCACCTAATGCAAAAGCGCCGGGCAGTTGCCCGGCGCTTTTGCATTAGGTGCTGGTCGGTGTGGCTTGGCTGCGGGCCATAACCAACAGACTGACGGCGAGCACCAGCGCCGCAGCCAGCCACAGCAGCGCATAGCTAGGCTGTTGCATAAGTGCAGACAGCTGCTTCGCATTGGCCAGCCCAGGCAGCCGGTTGGCCCCAAACGCCAGCGCATTGTAGAGGCCGTGCAAGCCGATGCACAGCCACAGCGAGCGGCTTTGGTAGTACACCCAGCCCAGCAGCAGCCCTATAAAAAAGGCGTTGAGGCTTTGGGCCGGGTTGAAGTGGAAAATACCAAACAGCAGCGCCGACTGGCCGATGGCCACCGCGGGCCGGTAATTGCGCAGCAGCCCCGGCAGCAGCACCCCCCGAAATAGCATTTCCTCTAAAATAGGTGCCGCCACACACCCTAGCACCAGCGCCAGCGCTGGGTGCGCCGCCAACTCGGCCAGCAGCTTGCCCGCCGACCAGCGGGGCAGCCGTAGAAACCCCTGCACCGACAGCACCACCGCCAGCGCCGGCACTATTGGCAGTAGCAGCCCAAAAGCTACCCAGGGTCGGCGCGGCCCCCGCCAGCGCAGTCCCAGCCAGCGCCCGGCTGCGGTTCGCCGCCGCAGCCACAGCACCAGCACGCCATTGGATAGGACCGCGATACTTATCGTTAGTACGGACTTGGCTAACCCTGTTACGTGAAAAATAGCTTTTATTGGCAGCAGCACCAATAGCACTAACCCCATCGTGATAAGCAGAAACCAGCCCAGCGCGGCCCAGCTTTCTTTCAACGTGGGGTAGACGAGCGGGGCAGGCACCGCTTCGGGCAATAGTAGAGCTTCTTCCATATAGAGAGTAGTTTGCCTAAAGGTACAGGCATGAAAAAGGCCGGACAAAAGCCCGGCCTTTTTCTCGCATTGTAGCGGCTAACCTTATACCAGGATGCCTTCGGCAACTACTTCTTTCACCTCGGGCACCATGCGCTTGAGCAGGTTTTCGATGCCCGACTTGAGCGTAACCGTGGCCGAGGGGCAGCCCGAGCACGAGCCTTGCAGGTTCACGGTCACGATGCCATCGCGGTAGCTCTTGAAGGTGATATTGCCGCCGTCTTGCTCCACGGCGGGGCGCACGTAATTGTCGAGCAGGTCGATGATTTTTTGGCTCGTGAAGCCGTCTTGCTGGGTCGGGTCGCCGGCGCTGGCGGCTTGGGCAGCCTTTTGCTCGGCGGCGGGGTCCACGGTGAACAAGGCACCACCGGCCTCCACATAGCTCTTAATGAACTGGCGCAGCTCGGGGATAATGCTCGTCCAGCCCAGCTCGGGCTGGGTTTTGGTGATGGTCACGAAGTTTTGGGCGATGAACACCCGGCCCACGTAGTCGAAGCCGAACAGCTCCTGCGCGATGGGCGAGTTGGCGGCGGCCTCCACGGTGGGGTAGTCCACGCTCACGCCATCGGGCAGCAGGGTGGAGTTGAGCACGAATTTCATGCTCTCGGGGTTGGGCGACGCCTCAGCGTAAATGGAGATAGCAGACATGATTTCTACAGTTTTAAGGCTAAAAAAGGCGTTGGCAAGCTGGCTGCCGCAAGGCAAGAACCAGCTACGATAGCCTAGCGGTCAAGCAATTTAAACAGTAACAAGGACTGGCCGCCATAGGTTGCGCACAATTATATATTACGCCAGCCCGCTTTTCACCTAAAGCTTGTTGGCTCGCGCCCGCAGCAATAAATCGGCCAGTACCAGCTGCGTCATGGCCTCCACGATGGGCACGGCGCGGGGCAGCACGCAGGCATCGTGGCGGCCCCGGCCCACTAGCTCGATGCTTTCGCCCTGGTCATTAATCGTTTGCTGGCGCTGCAAGAGCGTGGCCACGGGCTTGAAAGCAACGCGGAAATACACGTCTTGCCCGTTGCTGATGCCGCCCTGGCTGCCGCCGCTGTGGTTGGTGCGCGTGCGCACGCGGCCAGCTTCGTCGGTGTAAAACTCGTCGTTGTGCACCGAGCCGGGCAGCTTGGTGCCCTCAAAGCCCGAGCCGAACTCGAAGCCTTTCACAGCATTAATACTTAGCAGAGCGTGGCCCAGCACGGCGGGTAACTTATCGAAAACCGGCTCGCCCAGGCCGGTCGGCAAGCCCGTGGCCACACCCGTGATAACGCCACCCACGGTATCGTGCGCGGCCTGCGCCGCCCGAATGCGCTCTTCCATAAGGGCGGCCGCCGTGGGGTCGGGGCAACGCACGGGGTTGCTCTCGATAAGGCTTAGGTCCAGGTTTTCGTAGCTTTCAATTAGTTCGACCTCGCCCACGGCTGATACGTAGGCTTTTACCTCGACCCCGAAGTGGGATAGCAGGCGGGCGGCCACGGCCCCGGCGGCCACGCGGGCGGCGGTTTCGCGGGCCGAGCTGCGGCCGCCGCCGCGGTAGTCGCGGCGGCCGTACTTAGCATCGTAAGTGTAGTCGGCGTGGCTGGGGCGGTAGGCGTGGGCAATGTGCGAGTAGTCACCCGAGCGCTGGTCGGCATTGGCAATAAACAGGCTGATGGGCGTGCCCGTGGTGTAGCCCTCAAACGTGCCCGACTGCACCAGCACCGTGTCGGCCTCCTTGCGGGGCGTCGTCAGGTCCGATTGCCCCGGCCGCCGCCTATCCAGCGCCGCTTGTATCTCGGCCACGTCGAGCGGCACGCCGGCCGGGCAGCCGTCAATAATTACCCCAATACCCACCCCGTGCGACTCGCCGAAGGTGGTGATGCGAAAAAGCGTTCCGAAAGAATTCATAAGTTCAATAAGCAATTATCAATGAGCAATGAGCAGGTGACAATGAGTAGGTTCAATGAGCAGACTGCCTATTTGGTCTGCTCATTGCTCATTGTTAATTGCTTATTGCTTAACCACCTGCGCGCCACCAACCTACGGCGGCCACTACTAGGAGCGCGCCCACCAGCCAGCCGGCGTAGCGGCGCACCTCCTGGTACACATCAAAGGGCTGCAGGCGGGTATCGGCACTGGCTAGGGCGGGGCCGTAGAAGGGGTCATCGTCGGGGCGGGCGGTGGCCACGGCGCGTGCCAGGCCTTGCACCTCGGGCTGCAGCTCTGAGCGCAAGGTATCGTAGCGGGCGGTGGTAGGGTCGAAATACACCAGCTGAAACAGGCTATCGAGCGGCAGCGCGCCGGGCTGGTGCGGCACCAGCCGGTAGCGAAAACTCTTGCGGGGCGTGCCATCGGGTAGCTTCTCTTCCCGGATATCGGGGCCGTACACCTCTAGCTGCGGCGTCGAGCGTAGAGCGGGCAGCACCAGCGCGGTGGAATTGCCCACGCCCTCCACCCCAAAGGTGTACACAAAGGCCTCGCCGGTTTGAAACCGGGTGCCGCTGATGCCCTCGCGCAGCACGTAATGCCCCACTGGCACGCTGGTGGCCGGTGCGCCGGGCCGCGGCGGCAGGGGCCGCACGGCCACGCGCAGGGCGGGTGCCGTGTAGGTTTTGTACATGGCCAGCTTGGCATCCTCGCCTGGCTGCGGCGCTTTCAGGAGCTTGTACTTGGTCATGATGAGGGCCAGGGGCGGGAAGCGTAAATCCTGACTGGTGAGCGGATAATAGGTATTCTCGGCCAGCCGAAAGCGCAGGTATACCACCCCGCCGCGGCGCACGGTGTCGGGCACGCCGGCGGCTTCGGGGGCGGGCACCTCCCAGGCGGTGGGCTGGCGCAGTTGCTGCACTAGCTCGGGCAGCTGCTCGGTAAAATTGTAGAAATTGAGTACCGCCTGGTCAGCGGGCTGCACGTATAGATATAAGTTTACGCGCACGCCCTCACCTACATACACGCTGCGTTGGTTGGCTTCGAGGGCCAGCGAAGCGTGGTCGGCCGGCTCGTAGAAATACTTGGGCTTGGGCTTGCCCAGCAGCTGGTCGAGCGAGCCGATGCCCTGGCCCGGCGCTACAGCCGCATCGCTGAGGGGGGCAGCGGCGGGGGCGGCGGCCACCCGCACCCGGCCGCCGGGGCTGTGCAGCACCTGGCCATTCACGGTGAGGTCGAAGGGCGGCACCTGGTACGTGCCCTCGGTGTAGGGCGCGTAGCGCTGGGTCAGCGTGAGCTCGGCCACGGTGCGGCGGCCGCCCACGAGCCGGGTAGCAGTGGTAGTAGCAAGGCCCGCCTTGCGGAAGCCTTCGATTTCGGGAAAGTCGGAGTGGCTCGTGATGGTGGCCCCGCGCAGCCGCACCCCCAGCGTGTAGGTGGCCGTGAGCGGCACCACGGCCGGGCCGGGCACCAGCTCGGCTTCGGGGGCCGGGGCGGGCTGCTGCGCCCACACGGCCACGGGGCGGCCCAGCAGCCCCGCCAGCACCAGCAGCCAGCTCATCATGCCAAGAAATGTGCGCTTAGTCAAGAGCTTTTATCCCAAAAAACTAACAGGAGCGGCAAAGTTCGTCAGTTTGGGCCAGTAGTGCCTACCGTAGCTCTTTTCGGCCCGTGTGCTGTGCCACACCATGGCCCCTATTCTGCCCGGCCAGCCTGCTCAGCGGTGGCTGCGGGAGGGCCCCCGTAATGCCCGATTTAGTGGTTCAGACAATCGATTACTTTTTTTCGATTTACTGCCTCTTCCATAATGGCTTTTAGCTCGCACAACTTGAGCAAGTTATTACCTAAACAGGGTCTTCACCCCATATTCAGCAAGCTATTTATTACCCCCTTTACAAACATCCTATCCACTCACTATTCGTACTGATACTCGCTAACCAGCAGGGGCTTAATAGTTACCTGAACAGTAGCACTCACTTCTTTTCCTTTTCCCTGTATGTCCCAAAATATTCCTGCCGGCCCACACTTGCACGAGGCTGGCCCCGACCAACCACTGTATACGCCCATCAAGCGCCGCTCATTCTTTATGTATGCCGGCGCTACGGCCGGGGCCACAGCCCTCGTGCTGGCCGGCTGCGACAGCAACGAAAGCAATAACAACCCCGCCGTAACGGATGTCGGCTCAGGCGATGTCGGTATCCTGAACTACGCCTACGCGCTGGAGCAGCTCGAAGCCGCGTTCTACGCGCAGGTAAAAACCGGCACGTACTACTCGGGTGCCTCCAACGCCGAAAAACAGATTTTCGACGACCTCGCGTTGCACGAAGCCATTCACCGCGATTTCTTTAAGGCGGCCATTTCGGCTACGGCGGGTGCTACGCTCCTCAAGGATTTAACGCCGAATTTTTCGAGCATCAATTTCAACGACCGGACCCAGGTGCTGCAAGCCGCTCGCACGTTTGAGGATACGGGCGTGGCCGCTTATAACGGCGCAGGCCGCTACATCACCAATAATACCTACCTCGGCTTAGCTGGTAAAATCGTATCGGTAGAAGCCCGCCACGCGGCGCTCATTCGCGATATCCTTACCTACAACAGCTTTGTAGCCAGCGATGTAGTGAATACCTTCTCGCCTACTCTGCCCGCCAACACTACCACAGCTTACACGGGCGCTGGCACCCCCAGCCTCACCCCCGGCAATGGCAACCCAGTAGCTGGCGGCGAGCGCTCGCGCAAGCCGCAGGACGTGCTTAGCTCCGTCAACAACTTCCTGGCCGACGGCTCCAAGCTTTCGGCTACCAGCTTCACCTAGGCCTGCCTGCTCTTTTCCTCCATCCTTATTGTATTGCTAGTATCATGAATCTTTTCAAGCTGATTTCCGACCTGGAGCAGGCCGACCCGGAGTTTCTGGACCGTATCAACCCCCGCCGTCGCGTATTTAAGTACCTCGGCAATGCCGGCCAGAAAGTAACTGCTGCGGCCGTGCCAGTCATTCTGGCTTCGTTTTTCAACCGCGCCTACGGCCAATCCACCACGCTGCCCGCCGATGTGCAGAAGGTGCTCACGCTGGCTCTGCAGCTGGAATACCTGGAGTTTCACTTCTACAACACCGCGCTCGGCATAACGGGGCTGATTCCGTCTTCGGAAACCAACGGCATCACGACCATCCGCAACGACGAGGCTGGCCACATCAGTGCATTGCGTACTGTATTGGGTTCGGCTGCTCCCTCCTATTTAGTTACGGATTTTGACTACTCGGGCGGCGGCGGCACCGGCACTGGCCCCATGGCTACTGCCCTAGTGCCCAATGGCACGGGCAATGCTAATGGTGCCCTCTTCTTCGCGGCGGGCCAGGCATTTTCTGATGTTGGCCAGCGGGCATATAAAGGCGGCGCGCCTACCCTGAATACCACGGGTACCAAAGATATTTTGGAGGCTGCCCTCAACATCCACTCGGTAGAAGCGCGCCACAACTCGCACTTCCGCAGCGTGCGCCGCGCCATCGTAGCCAACACGCTGGGCTCGGCATTGGCCCCGGCAGTAGCGCCTTACGATTCGGCCCCGGCCGCCCCCAAAAGCTGGATTAACCTGATAGACAACGGGGGCCCCACTGCTCCCAACAACTCTAAGCCAGCCGCGGCCGTGTACAATGCGGGCAACCCCGCCGCCAATTACCCCGCTGAGAGCAACGCTACGCAGGCCGGCGTAACCTTCTCGACCCTCAACAGTGCGTATACGGCAGCGGCGGTATCGGAAGCTTTTGACGAGCCCCTCGACCCAGGTACCGTGCAAACCATTGCCTTGAATTTCACTTCCACGGCTGGCAAAGCCAAGGGTTTGTTTCAGCAAACGTTCTAATAGCTTCAGGTGCCGCGTAGTGCGCCGTACCTGAAGCTAGCCACCTTACCTGGCACCAAACAAAAGCCGGCAGTCCTCAACAAGAGGGCTGCCGGCTTTTTTGTGCGTCGCACCCTGGCTAAGAATTTTTATATTTTATTGTCTATTCGCCATAATACGGGCCAAGTGGGCCAAAAAGCAACTCATTATAACCCACATTAGCCATACGCTGAGCTACTACCCTGGTAAAGCTCACGTAAAATTTATTTATTAATACCAGACAAAACGCTTACTATCAGATAATTACTTACAAGCAGCAGTATCCGCTCGCCAATTATTCACAGCTTCAGCCAGCTTCGTTCAATCCGGCACCAGCATCCTTTACGTAAATCGACCAAAAGCCCAACCATAGTGCGGGCTTGACGCTTTAACAAGCTGTTTTTCAGTATGTGAAAAAGCCTACGCTTCAATCATTTTTTTGCTGCTAACGTACTGACCACCAAGCTGAACAGTAATTTACAGACGATTATTTTACCTGGTGCGTATCTATTCGCACAACCTTAGCGTACAGGGCTCTAGTTCGCAATTTCTCCTCCGTTTGCCGCTGCGCTTTGCACCCGACCGTAGCAGGCAGTTATATTGTTTTTTTCCCTTTTTCCTTTTCCCATGTCCCAAAATCTTTCCTCAGGCTCGCAGCCGCACGAGGCCGAACTGGACCGGCCGCTGTACACGCCTATCAAGCGTCGCTCGTTTTTCATGTATGCCGGCGCTACTGCTGGTGCCACGGCCCTGGTTTTGGCTGGCTGCAAAGACGACAACAATTCTAACTCGCCCAACACGGTAAACGTAGGCACGGCCGACGTAGGGGTTCTCAACTACGCCTATGCGCTGGAGCAGCTCGAAGCTGGCTTCTACACTGCCCTACGCGCTGGCACTTACTACACGGGCCTGGGCCCCACTAGCGCCGAAAGACTCATCTTGGACGACCTCTACTACCACGAGGTTATTCACCGCGACTTTTTCCTCACGGCTATTAAAAATGCCGGCGTTACGCCAATTAAGGCGTTGACGCCCAACTTCAGCAGCATCAACTTCAACGACCGTACTTCGGTATTGGGCACTGCTAAAGCATTCGAAGACCTGGGCGTTGCCGCCTACAACGGGGCTGCCCGTTTCATCACCCAGGCTGGTTACCTGTTCATTGCGGGCAAAATAGTATCGGTAGAGGCTCGCCACGCCGCCATCATCCGCGACTTGGTTACGGAAGGCTCTTTCGTGGGCAGCGACATCGTTGACATTGCGGGCAACAGCCTGGAAATGTCGAAGCTGCCTTCGGTAGTCGTGCAAACGGCTAACATGTACTTGGCCGACGGCTCGAAACTCGACGTTTCTGGCCTGGGCTAAGCTGCACTGAGACTCCGCATTCTCCCCATTCTTATTTTGCTATTGTCATGAATTTTTTTGAAATCCTCTCTGAAATAGAGAAAGTTGACCCCGAAGTTTACGGCCGTCTCGATTCGCGCCGCTCCATATTCAAGCACATGAGCGGCCTCGGCCAGAAGCTCTCGGCTGCTGCGCTGCCCCTGGCAGTAGGCGCCATCTTCAACAAAGCCTACGCCCAAACGCCGATGGGCCTGGCCGTAGCCGATGTACTGACCTTCGCCCTGAAGCTCGAGTACCTCGAAATGTATTTCTACCAGCAGCGCACCGCGGTCACGGGCCTGAGCGCCAATAACACGGCGGCCCTGAGCCTGATTGCTACCGACGAAGCCAACCACGTAAAATTCCTGCGTGCTACGCTTACGTCACTGGGCGGTACCGTTCTCGCCGACCCGACCGCCGCAGCTTTCGACTTTACAGCTGCCAAAGCCGGCGCCCCATTTGCCGACTACCGCACCAACGCCGCTACGTACTTGGCTTTGGCCCAGTCGTTTGAGGATACCGGTGTGCGTGCCTACAAAGGTGCTGCTCCCCTGGCCGCCATTATGGCCAACCCTACGGTGCTGACGGCGGCCCTCAACATTCACTCGGTAGAGGCGCGCCACGCGTCGCACATCCGGGCTATGCGCCGGGCCGGTGCTAGCAACAATGCGCCTTCGCAAGGCATCCCCGGCTCCGGTACGGGACTTAGCACCGCTCCAAAGAGCTGGATTTCGGGTACCGACAACGGCGGCGCATCGCCAACTTATACGGCCCCTATCTACGGCACTGGCAACAACACGGGCACTGCCGTGTATGGCAATGGCACCGGTAGCGGCATTGGCACCGCAGCTGGCGTTACGTTCTTGCCCGAAGACAACGTGACCCAGGGCGGTGTGGCGCTTTCTACCACTACCAGCACCAACTTCACGGGCTTCCCGACTTCGGCTTTCAGCGAAGCTTTCGACGAAGGCCTGGACGTGAAAACGGTAGCAACCATCGCCAACACGTTTGTCGTAGCCGGCAACACCCTGTTCAGCGTCTACTTCTAAGCTAGAGCCGCACACGGTTAGTATGCAAAAGGGCAGCCTCACGGGGCTGCCCTTTTTTTGTGCTTTCGCGTGGGCTTTTCCCGACCAGCCATTTTAGGCGATAAAATTTTTTCGTTAGCTCCCGTCTGGTAGTCAGCAGAGGAGTGGGGCTGCTGCCGTGCTCACCTTCAATAACTAACGAAATAGCAGTATCTTTATACCTCTTGCGAATCACTTTATTTGCCGGCTTTTGATTTGGCTGTGTGAGCTTAAAAACAGCTTGCGCATCGCCAAAAATGGCCTTTTCGCGTATAAAGTAGCCGCCCAGAATACTCCCTCATCCTATCCCCTATCCCACCCACCATGCTAGACTACGTGAAAACGATTTTGCTCAAAGTCAGCTTTAGCAAGATGCTGTTTGAGAAAGAGCTTCGCAAAGCCCTGCATCACGTATTGCCCACCGAACTGACCGATTTCAAGAATTGGTGCTACGAACAGTTTTCCCGCCTGCACTGGACGGTGATGAACCGCATTTTTGCCCAGCACGCGCCCACCGAGTAGTTGTATGTGGGGCCAGCCTCAGCTGTCTAGCTGCGGCTGGCCCGTTACAAACCGAATATTGCGCTTCAGCCCCTCGTAGCCCGTGCGCTTGAGCGGCGACTGCTTGAACAACGCCTGAAAAACTTCGTGGGTAATGTCCTCCCAGTCGCTAGCCGACAGCTTGTTTAAGTCGGGGTGAGGCTGAAACTGCGCTTCCTGTGTGGGCTTGGAAAAGCGATTCCAGGGGCATACATCCTGGCAGATATCGCAGCCAAACACCCAGTTGCCAAACTGCCCCGCCACATCCTGCGGGATAAGCTGGTCCTTCAACTCAATGGTGAAGTAGCTGATGCACTTGCTGCCATCGACCACGTAAGGCTCCGTAATGGCTTGCGTAGGGCAGGCATCGACGCACTTAGTGCAAGTGCCGCAGTAGTCGCGGATGGCCCCATCGTACTCCAATTCCACGTCCACTATCAGCTCGGCGATGAAGTAGAACGAGCCCGCGCCAGGCGTAATAAGGTTGGTGTTTTTGCCCACCCAGCCCAAGCCGCCTTTCTTGGCCCACGCCTTATCGAGCACCGGGGCCGAGTCGACAAAGCAACGCCCACCCACCTCGCCAATATTGGCCTGTATATCGGCCAGCAGCGTCTTCAGCTTGTCTTTGATGACAAAATGGTAATCGCGCCCGTAAGCGTACTTACTGATTTTCAGCGTATCATCGGATTGCTGCGCTTCGGCCGGCGGGTAGTAGTTGAGCAGCAGCGAAATAACGGACTTGGCCCCATCCACGAGCAGGCGCGGGTCGAGGCGCTTCTCGAAGTGGTTTTCCATCCAGGCCATTTTGCCGTGCATGCCCTTCTTGAGCCAGTTTTCGAGGCGTGGGGCTTCCTCTTCCAGAAACTCAGCCTTGGAAATACCGCAGGCCATGAAGCCTAGCTCGGCGGCGCGCCGCTTGATGTAGGGCGTCCATTCGGCGTGAAGAAGCATTAGGTAGCAGACAATTGAACTACGAAGAAACAAAGAACGCGCCGCTTAGGGCGGCGCGTTCCAGCAAATTAGCTTAAATAACGGGTTGAAAACTACGACGTAATCTCAGCAAATAAATCGCCGTTATTCCCTCGCAAGTGACTGGGCAACAGTCGCCCCAAGTGCTGGTAAGCCGCCTCAGTAGCCTCGCGGCCCCGCGCCGTGCGCTTGATGTAGCCTTCTTGAATGAGGAAAGGCTCGTACACTTCCTCGATGGTTTCGCCTTCCTCACCGCAAGCCGTAGCGATGGTGCTGATGCCCACCGGGCCACCCTTGAACTTGTCGATGATGGTGGTGAGAATACGCTTGTCCATGTCGTCGAGGCCGCGGGCATCCACGTCGAGCGCGTTTAGCGCAAACTGCGCGATTTCGACTGTGATGGTACCGTTGCCTTTGATTTGGGCAAAGTCACGGGTGCGGCGCAGCAAGTTGTTGGCGATGCGGGGCGTGCCGCGCGAGCGGCGGGCAATTTCGAAAGCTGCATCCTCGTGGATGGGCGTTTGCAGAATCTCGGCTGAGCGCAGCACGATGGTAGTCAGTAGCTTAGAATCGTAGTACTCTAAGCGGGCCGAGATACCGAAGCGGGCGCGTAGCGGCGCCGTGAGCATGCCGGAGCGCGTGGTGGCCCCGATGAGCGTGAACGGCGACAGCGAAATCTGCACCGAGCGGGCATTTGGGCCCGAGTCGAGCATAATGTCGATGCGGTAATCCTCCATCGCCGAGTACAGGTACTCTTCCACCACGGGGTTGAGGCGGTGGATTTCATCGATGAAAAGCACATCGTGCGGCTCGAGGTTGGTGAGCAGACCAGCGAGGTCGCTAGGCTTGTCGAGCACCGGGCCGCTGGTCATTTTGATGCCCGCACCTAGCTCGTTGGCGATGATGTGCGAGAGCGTAGTTTTGCCGAGGCCGGGGGGGCCGTGCAGCAGCACGTGGTCGAGGGCATCGCCGCGCTGCTTGGCGGCGGCCACGAATACCTTGAGGTTTTCGAGGATTTTGTCCTGGCCCGTGAAGTCGCTGAAGCTCAGCGGGCGCAGGGCCTTGTCGATGTCCTTGTCGGTGGCATCGAAATTTTCGTTGCCGCCGGTGAGATAGGCTTCGCGCATAGTAATAAGTAATAGGAACTGGTTGTCGGTTATCCGTCGGAAACGGGCAATTAGCTAACCTTTTTAGTTAGCAAAAAGCTCCCGTTCCGGCGGTAAGCATCAACTTTATTCGCGGGGCAAAAGCACTTCGATTTCGAGGTGCAGCCAGTCGTCTTCCCAGGCTTTGTGGGCGAGGCGGGCAGTGAGGGGGTAGCCAGCATCGAGCAGGCGGGCTACGGTTTCGTTGCGGGTTTCGGGCAGGTAGCCGAGCCAGTAGCTGGCCTTATCGCCAGCTGCGCCCGAGTGGACTTTAACGGCCCAGTCGTCATACTTGCTATCGGCCTCGCGCTCGAGGCGCAGCGTCTGGCCGACTTTCAGCAATTTTTCCTGGGCGGGTAGTTCGGGGCGGTGGGAAGTGCCGGCAACAAGGCATTCCAACAAGACGAGGGGCGTGGCGGGCTTCATGCGGGCAAATTACGGCGAAGAGACGGAACCACCCGAAAACTCAACACTAAAAAAGCCCGCCGTGCTGGGCACGACGGGCTTTTCAATACTAAACTCACTGGGCAATTAGTCTTTCAAATCGCCGCCGTCTACGTTGCGCTGGTCGAGGCGGTCGGGGGCTTTGTTGGCGTTTTGCTCGGTGTCGTGGCCGCGCTTGCTGGCACCTTGGCCGCTGCTGCCGATGTGGGCGGCTACGCCGTCGCTGGTGCCATCTTCGGCTTGTACGTTAGGGTCGAAGTTACCGTCGCCCGAGCGGGTGCGCATGCGGTGGGCTAGGTCGGGGTCGGGGCCACCCTGGCGCATGTCGTCGCCTTGCTCGCGGTATTCGGCGTTGGCCTCTTCGCGGCGCTCGTGGCGGCGGGTTTCGGCGTTTTCGTGGTCGGGTTTATTTTCGGTTTCAGTAGCCATGGCTGGAAGAATCTAAGGGGTGAGACAGTAAGGGCTATACGGCGGGGTAGCGCTGGGCGTTGGGTTTTGGAGCGTTGGTAAGAGGTAGATAGCCATTGCGCAAGCTTTTACGTTAGTCTGCTCATCACTTCTCTCTTCACCTTTTCTTCATGAAAAAGTTTCTGCTTTTCGCCAGCGTTGGGCTAGCCGCAGTTGGCTCCTGGGCCTTCCAACCCGACAAAACAGCCCCCAGCGGCTACCTAATGGTAATCGGTAGCGGCCGGCCCGGCACTACCTCAGCCGTGCCCGAAATCACCACCATTCAGCCCGATGGCCAGCGCCAGGTGCAGCGCCTACCCGAAATAAAAATTGGCACGGAGCGCACTAGCACAGCCGCCGCTGCCGAAATACACCGTGCCGAACTACTGAAAGTCAACGCACTGGTGGCGCAGGGCTGGCGCGTGGCGCACGTCACGCAGAGCACGGTGGGCGTGGGTGCCACCACCGAAACGGTGTATCTACTGGAGAAACCCTGAGGCCCTTAATAGCTGTATATTAGCCTTATGCTACGCACCGACCTCATTACCATCGACCCCAAAATCACGGGTGGCACGACGGTTCTTACGGGCACGCGGGTGCCTATTCAGGCGCTATTTGACTATTTGGGAGGCGATGAGCCAATGACGATGTTCCTGTATGACTTCCCTTCTGTGAGCCGCGAGCAGGCCGAGGGAGTGCTAAAAGCGGCGCAAGAAGCCTTGTTGCCACCAGCTTTCCACGTAGCGCCCGCGCAGATTGACTTTTCGTTTGCTGATAAAATTCCGCCCCGTGAAGCTGCTGTTTGATGAGCAACTGCCCCGGCGGCTGTCGCATCGGCTGGTGCCAATGCACGATGCGCTAACTGTGCAGGACATGGACTGGCGCAGCAAGAAAAATGGCCAGCTGCTGAGACTGTTGGTTGAACACAAGTTCGAGGCTTTTCTGACGGCAGACAAGAAAATGCGCTACGAGCAGAATTGGCAGCACAATACCATCCCAGTCATTTTTCTGGATGTGCCTAATCTGAAATATGACACGGTGAAACTACTGGTGCCGCAGGTGCTGGCGCAGCCGGGGCTAGCGGGCGGGGTGCATGTGATACAAGCTACCAACTAATCCATACCTAAGTCGTTGGTGAAGCTGCTTTGTAATTGAATTTCTTCAACTGGCACGCCCGAGGAGTAGCTGGTGATGCCAATAACAGTTTGCTCAACCTCATACTGGCTAGCTAAAGGCAGATGAAGAAGCTGTTCGTAGTTAATGGCTACGGTCCAATCAGTTAGTTCAGCCAGCGTTTGGGTAGGCCAAGTAGGAGGGCTCCACAATGGACGGCCCCAAATTTTTTCCCAGAGCGAGGGAATCTTAGGCGTAGTAGGCGGTGGCGTCAAATCAGGTAGCAACAACCCATAACGGCTCAACAACTGCTGCCGACAATTTGCCAATTGCTGCCGGCTGGGAAATACCTCGTGTAGTAAGGCTTCCTCAGTGTAAACGCCAGATTTACTGTTTCTTAAATATAATACAGCGCGCAATTGAGCCCAAACAGCCAAGCGCACAGCTGATTGATGCTGCCCGGCTAGCCCCAATTCCTGGCTCAACCAAGCGGCCAACTCACCCACTGTGCGAACGCTTTCGGCGGCAGCATCTGGAATTTCCAGCTTGAAATGCCGCTCGAAAGACATGATGAGTTCGACCGTATCGAGGCCCATCTTGCTCCTTACTTAAACGCCTGAATACCCGTAATATCCGCGCCCGTTATCAGCAGGTGAATATCGTGGGTACCCTCATAAGTAATCACCGACTCCAAGTTCATCATGTGACGCATGATGGGGTACTCGCCCGTGATGCCCATGCCGCCGTGAATCTGGCGGGCCTCGCGGGCTACGTGCAGGGCCATGTCGACCGAGTTGCGCTTGGCCATGGAGATTTGGGCGCTGGTGGCTTTGCCTTCGTTTTTCAAAACCCCTAAGCGCCAGGCCATGAGCTGGGCTTTGGTGATTTCAGTAATCATTTCGGCGAGCTTCTTTTGCTGAAGCTGGAAGCCGGCGATGGGCTTGCCAAACTGCTCGCGCTGAAGCGAATACTTAAGGGCCGACTCGTAGCAGTCAATGGCCGCGCCGATGGCGCCCCAGGCGATACCGAAGCGGGCCGAGTCGAGACAGCTAAGTGGGCCTTTCAGGCCTTCGATATTAGGCAGGATATTCTCCTTGGGAATCTTCACGTTGTCGAATACCAGCTCGCCGGTGATGCTGGCGCGCAGGCTCCATTTGTTGTGGATTTCGGGGGTGGTGAAGCCTGCCATGCCGCGCTCCACGATGACGCCTTTGATGCGGCCTTGCTCGTTTTTGGCCCAGACAACGGCCACCTGGCACTCGGGCGAGTTTGATATCCAGAGCTTTGCGCCGTTGAGCACATAGTGGTCGCCTTCCTCCTTGATGTTGGTAACCATGCCGCCGGGGTTCGAGCCGTGGTCGGGCTCGGTGAGGCCGAAGCAGCCCAGCCACTCGCCGCTGGCCAGCTTGGGCAAGAACTTGCGGCGCTGCTCCTCCGAGCCGTATTGGTAGATGGGGAACATCACTAGCGAGCCCTGCACCGAGGCGGTGGAACGCATGCCCGAGTCGCCACGCTCAATCTCCTGCATGATAAGACCGTAGCTAATATAGTCCATGCCGCCACCACCGTATTCCTGCGGAATGGTGGGCCCAAACGCACCCACCTCGCCAAACTTGCGGACGATTTCGGAGGGGAAATGCGCCTGCTGCGCCCACTTTTCGATGCTAGGCGAAATTTCCTTTTTCACAAAATCGCGCATGCTCTGGCGGATGAGAATGTGCTCATCCGTGAGCAGGCCGTCGAGGTCGAAATAGTCGGTGAAGCCGTTGGCGTTGGTGCTGCCTTTTTGGGCGGTGTGGGCTTTGGCTTCGGGCGAGAGCACGTCGGCGATAGAGGACATGGGCGGGGCGGATAGGGAGTTTGGGCAAATGTAGCGCGGCAATTCGTAGCGTGGACCCTGCGGGTCCGCGAGCAGGTAGTTGCTTAGTAGGCTACCCACGCGCGGACCCGCAGGGTCCACGCTACGAACTATCGCGCTACTGGTAAACCACCGTCAGCGCAATTTCCTCCCCTGCTTCAGCCGTACCGCCTACCTCAATTTCGGCCCCGCCCGATAGCTGCACACGTAGCCGCCCACCGGGCAACACCGCCAGCACGCGCCCAACTACGGTAGCCGGGGCAGTCACCGCCACGGGCGGCCCCACCCGAAGTACCTGGCCCAAATCCAGCTCCACCACGCGGTCGGCGAGGCGGGCTATTTCGGCGGGGTCGTGGCTGATGAGTACGGTCGTTAATTCAAACTGCTGATGTATTTCGGCCAGAGCGCCCTGCAAGCGTAGGCGGGTGGGCAAGTCGAGAGCCGAGAGGGGCTCATCGAGCAGCAGCAGGCGCGGGCGACGGGCCAGGGCGCGGGCCAGCGCTACGCGCTGCTGCTGCCCGCCCGAGAGCGCGGCCGGGCGGCGCGGGGCTAGTTCGGTTAGCTCAAGTAGTTCAAGCAGTTCGTCAGTGATGCGGCGGGCATCGAGCTGGCCTTCGGCGGCGAAAGCCAGGTTTTCGCGCACCGTCATGTTGGGGAACAGGGCATAATCCTGGAACACGAAGCCCAGCGGCCGGCGCTGCGGCGGCAGCCACTGGCGTTGGGCGTGGTCGTACCAAATTTGGCTTTGCACCTTCAAAAAGCCGCTATCGGGTCGGGTCAGGCCGGCTAGCATGCGTAACAACGTGGTTTTGCCCGCGCCCGAGGGGCCGCTGAGGGCCACTAGCTCGCCGGGGGCTAGCGTGAGGGCCACATCGAGGGTACGGGGGCCGGCGGCGGTGTGCAGGGCTTTGGTGAGGTGAAAGTCAATCACGGGCAATCACGAGAGGCGGGCGGCGTCTTTCTTCGTAAACCAATACAGCCCTACCAAAATAACAAAAGCCATAGCCAGCAGCGTGAGTGCATACGCATTGGCCTGGGCGTAGTGCAAGCTCTGCACCTCATCATAAATGGCAATGGATGCCACGCGGGTGCGCCCCGGCAGGCTGCCGCCTATCATCAGCACCACGCCAAACTCGCCCAGCGTGTGGGCGAAGGTGAGCACCGCACCATTGAGTAGAGCGGGTTTCATATTGGGCAGCAGCACGCGCCAAAGCGTGGTAAGGCGCGACTTGCCGAGCGTGTAAGCGGCCTCCGTGAGTGAGCGCGGCACCTGCCGAAACCCCGCCTGCAACGGCTGCACCATAAACGGTAGGCTATATACCAGCGACCCGGCTAGAATACCAGCAAATGTAAAATTCAGGCTCAGCCCCAACGTGTTGATTAAAAACCCGCCCAGCGCCGTGCTATCGCTGAAAGCCAGCAGCAAGTAAAACCCTATCACGGTGGGCGGCAGCACCAGCGGCAAACTCACCACGGCTTCGAGCAGCGGCTTGAGGCGGCTGCGGCCGTTAGCCAGCGCATAGGCCAGCGGTAGGCCCAGTAACAGCAGCAGTGCCGTGGTGCAGGAGGCTAGGATTAGCGTCAGGCGCAGGGTTTGCCAGTAGTCGGGAGGAAGATTCAAGTAGCGTTATCAGTTGGGAATTGTCATGCTGAGCTTGTCGAAGCATCTCGCGTGGCGCAGTAATCCTTTGCGTTAGCAACGAAGCGAGCAAGATGCTTCGACAAGCTCAGCATGACAACGACCTGTTTACAAACTAAACCCATACTTTTTCAGCGCGGCGCGGGCAGCAGGGCTGGCGATAAATGTGGCGAAGCTCTTGGCCGTAGCGTTGCTGCTGGCCTGTTTCAATACCACGTAGCTCTGCTGCAAGGGCGTGTGCGCAGTGGCCGGAATCAAGTAAAACTTACCCGCCCTGCGCAACTCAGGGCTGAGGGCCAGCGCGTAAGCTAGCACGCCGACATCTGCTGCGCCGGTGCTGGCGTACTGGGCGGCTTGGCCGATGTTTTCGCCTAGCACCAGCTTGGGTTTTACCTGGTCGTAGAGCTTGTAATGACGGAGGATTTCCTCGGCTTTCTGGCCGTAGGGCGCGTGGGCGGGGTTGGCGATGGCAATGTGCTTTACCTGCGGGTCGAGCAGCGTATTTATGCCTTTGGCTTTGGGGTCCAGCTTTTTGCTCCAAAGCACGAGGCGACCCAGCGCGTAGGGCGTGGGCGCGCCGACTGTGAGGCCTGCTTGTTGCAAGCGACGCGGGTAGTCGCTATCGGCCGAGAAAAATATATCGAACGGCGCGCCGTGGCTAAGCTGCTCGTAAAACTTGCCCGATGAGCCGTACACCACCGTCACTTTCTCCTGCGGGTGCTGGTGGTTGAAAATCGTGACCAATGAATCGAGCACGTATTTCAGGTCGGCGGCGGCGGCGATGGTGAGGGGCGCAGGCGGTGAGTCGGGTGCAGCCAAGGCTGATAGCCCAGCAACTAACAGCATTGGTAACAGAAGAAGCAGACGAATCATATAATCTTAATTAGCTTAACAATGGCAAAAAATTAATTTAGAATCATATTAGCTAATTATTCAAAAAAGAGCACTTGCACTTAACTAACCCAGCGACTACATTCACCTATTTTCACCCAAGCATTTCCTATTTTTTTGAATAGATAAATGCCTCCCATACCTGATTGATTTAATCTTACGATAGCATACGATTTATCAGGAGCTATTAGTGGCAACGAGAATCTGTAACTTACTATATCTTCTTGACTAATACTGTTTACATAGGTAGTCTACGCTTTTTGAGCAGCCTTAGCTATGCGCTTCTGGCTCCAGTTTTTTTTAGTCGGCACTAGTATTTCATACTGCTTTTTACTTCTATTTAAGCTATCCAGACGCGCTTTTGCAATAGCAAAAGGCACTATTCTATATGCTACCACCCCTACTGGCAGTGATGGAGCCGTTGCGACTGGATATAATCTAGCTTTTGTTAAGTGATACTCTTTCCAATCAATTCGCTTACTAGGGAAGGCTTGTTGAAGAAAGAAACTTACCGGAAAATCCGGATATATTTTTACTATATCAGTAAAATCATCTTTATTGAGTGAATAGCGGTTAGGCGCAACAGCGCAGCTCGAATCGATTAAATTATAATACCTGAACGAAGCAGGTACTACTGCGAGATAAGCTTGATTGATAAAATCTTCTACCTCGCGCTGCTGACCGTAAGAAGTAAAGGCCGCTAAAATCAGCAGGCAAAGACTAACTAACTTTTTCATGAGGCAGGGCAGATACAGCTTACCGCTATCTACTCAAAGATACAGCCCTATGGCCCGCCAGGTTTTGCCCACCAAAAAGCCCGACCGCAAAGCAGCCAGGCTTTTTGGTGGACAGTTAGGCGGTCCTTAAAACCGCAGATTCACCGACGCCAGAAAATTGCGGGTCGCCTGCGGGAAATACCAGTTAAACGTTTCTTGATTGCCGCTGGCACCGAGGTAGCTGTAGGTGTAGCCGTTGGCCACGTACTCGCGGTTGAGCAAATTATTCACCAATACAGCCAGCTCGATTTCTTTCATAAATTTCGGGTGCAGCGCGTAGCGCAGCCGGAAATCGAGTACCTGGTAGGCGGCGATGCGGCGGTTGTCGTTGGTCGAATTGTCGAGGTACTGCTGGCCCACGGTTTTGTAGAGTAGCGCCAGGCGCAGGCCTTTCAGGGGTTGGCCTTCGAGGGTATGCGCCGAGATGGCCGCCGGCGAATACGAGATGGTAGAGGTGCGGCCGTTGGGGTCTACGACGGGGTTGTAGTTGGCATCATACGTTATGTCGTGGTAATCCAGGATGCGGTTCTGGCTGAGGGTGAGCGTACTGCTGAGGCTGATTTTGTCATTGGCCGACACGAAGCCTGTTAGCTCAACGCCCCGGCGGTAGCTGTTTGCTACGTTGGTGCGCAGGGCGGTGCCCACGTCGTTGAGCTGGCCGGTGTTCACGAGCTGGTTGCGGTAGCTCATGTAGAAGCCGTTGGCCTCAACGCGCACGGCGGTATTTGGCCCCAGAAAGCTGAGGTCGGCGCGGGTGAAGCGATAGCCGCCCTCAAAGTCGTTGAGGCGCTCGGACTGCGCGGGTGCATAGCCCGGCTGTCGGTCGGTGAAGTCGGCGCGCACTGGCTCGCGCTGGCCTACCGCGAAGCTGGCGTAGAGCTGCTGTCCGTGACCGAGCGCCGCTGTGATACCGGCCTTCGGATTGAAGAAGGTGTAATTGACGCGGGTGGTCACGTCGTTCTGGTCATCTTCCACACCATCAATACTATAGACGATGCGGCGCACCTGCATATCGCCGTACACACCCAGCCAGGGCATCACTTGGTACGTGGCGCGGGCGTAGGCGTTGAAGTCGGTTTTGTGGGCCGTATTGAGGTAATAGCGCTGGCCGGGGAAGCTGGTGCTGGCGTACTGCGCCCAGATTATCTCGCCGTAGTGGTCGTTGTCGAAGCGGTTCCAGCCGCCGCCCAGCGTGGCCTGAATTTTATCGTTGGCCTTGGGCTGGTAGTTGAGGGCAAAGGTGCCGCCGTAGAAGTAATTATCGAGCCACTTGCGGTCGATGAGGTTGGTGCGCGTGAGCGTATCGCCGCCAATAACCACGTTTTGCAGGCCGTAATCCGCGAATTTGCGGTTGGCGCGATAGCTTTCGTAATACCCAAAGCCCCGCGTGAGGTGCAGCGCCGCGCCGAGGTTCCAGTCGCTACCCAGGCCCTGCGAGAGGTGCAGCTGGTAGTGGTTTTGCTGGTAGTTGTCGGTCTGGTTGTCGTAGGTGTAGTAGCTGTAGCGGCGGCCTTCCTGCAGCACGCGGGCCGCGTCGGCGGTGCTCAGCTCGCCGTTATCCACGTAGGTTTGCAGCAGGGCGCGGTTGCCGGTGAGGGCCGGCTCGGGCACGCCGTTCCAGGCCTGGTACGTCTTTTCGCGGCCCGAGAAGGTGATGAATTTCAGTAAGGTATTCTTCTGCTGAAAGCCCGCCGAGAAGTAATACGACTTCAAATCCGAGGCCGCCCGGTTCATGTACCCATCGCTGCTGATGCGCGACAAGCGCCCATCAAACGTGAAATACTTGCCCACCAGCCCGGTCCCAAACGACACGTTGTTTTTCCAGGTATTGAAGGAGCCGAAGCTATTCTGCGTCTCGCCATAGGCCTCGCGGCGGTTGTCGATCGTCGAAATATTGAGGCTGGCCCCGAAGGCGGCACTCCCATTCTGGCTGGTGCCCACCCCGCGCTGCACCTGAATACTGTTAATGGACGACGACAAATCGGGCAGATTCACCAAGAACGAGCCGTGCGATTCCGGGTCGTTCAGCGGAATACCGTTGACGGTGGTGTTGATACCCGTGCTGCTCGTGCCCCGAATGCGGATGTCGGTGTAGCCCACGCCCGCCCCGGCATCCGAGGTCACGACGGCCGAGGGCGTTTGGTCGAGCAGATAGGGCAAATCCTGGCCGAAATTGCGCTTATTGAGGTCCTGCTTGCTGAGGTTGGTGTAAGGGGTGGCGGTGCGGTCGCTGGCGCGGGAGGCCGTTATTAGCGCCTCGCCGGTGAGCACGCCGCCCGGCAGAAGCTTCAGGGACAGTTGCTGCTCAGCTACTTGGCCTTGCACCTGGCGCACCAGCGGCTCGTAGCCCAGGAAGGTCACACGTAGCTCGTGCGTACCGGCCGGCACGGCCGACAGATTAAACGCCCCCGCCGGACTGGTAGTGCCGATGGCCGCACCATCGAGCAAAATGGTAGCGCCCGGCAGCGCCTCGCCCGAACGGGCATCGGTGAGCGTGCCGGACACGGGGCCTTGTGCCCACGCCGGCGCAGCAGCCAGCGCCAACAGCGCCGCGCCCGCAAAATGTACAGTTTTCAAAAATGAAACTTGGTAAGGTAGAACGCGCCCAGGCCCCAGGGGTCAGTGCACAGGCGGAAACGCTCGCAGATTGTTATTTCCCGACGCCGGCATTACCCGGTTCCGGTTCAATGGGTGTAATCTCAGCCGGCCAGTATTTCTGGCCAGCACCCCTAAACATGGCGCAAAGATATACCCAGCGCACCGGGCCACGTGCATGTTGGCGCGTTGGCGGCCACAGTCAGCCAGTTGCGGCGGCGGCCAAACCTGCCGGGCAGCCGCTGGTTTATTAGGTTCAATAGCTGGCTGTCAGTTATCTTAGCTGATAGCAGAAAGGGGACAACTCGCCCCGCAGTTTTTGCGTTGCCAGAGAGTATCAGCCGCATTTTTTATCCCGAATAGTTACGTTTTTACCGCTATGCACCAGCTTCTTTGCGCCGTGTTTCTGCTGGCTGTTTTCACTTTTTTCTTGGTAGTGCCCAAGCGCCGGACCATGCCGCCGCCCCCACCCTCCTCCGATGGCGACGATGGCGGCGGCGAGCCCTACGACCCCGGCCTGCCCGACCTCGACCTGCCCCCCGGCATCTCGCGCCCCATCAACGACTGGGAGCCCGAGTATAACCGGCCGCGGGTGTTGCAGTAAGTCAACGCCTGTCATTGCGAGCAAATTACGTTGTCATGCTGAGCTTGTCGAAGCATCTCGCTCGGGTAACTAACCTCTGACGTTAGAGATTACTGCGCCATGCGAGATACTTCGACGAGCTCAGCATGACAATCACGTTTTTGGCTTACTGCCGACGCAGCTTACAGCGCCTCAATTGTATAGGAAGCAATAAACTCCTCACTCGGCCCCAGCGTCAGTATCCCTTCTTTATCAGCCAATTCGCCGGGCGCACCTACAACACTTGCCACGCCCTGCCACGGCTCGATGCACACAAAGCCCGCCTGCGCACTCTTAGTCCAGAGGCCGAGGTAGGGAAAGCCCGCAAATGCCATTCGCAAGGCGCGGGCCGACTTATGCGAGCGCAGCGTGAGCCGGGTAAAATCGTAGTGGCTGAATACCAACGCATCGTCGGCAAATAACTCGCCGGTCAGCGGTAATTCGGTGTCGTTGTTGGAAAGCGGTACCGGCTGCGTCTCGCCCGAGCGCAGGCCACCTTGCAGCAGCTGGCGCTGAAGCTGCACTGGGTGGTCAAAGGCAAAATAATAATCCTCAAAAGACTCGCCTGGCAGCAACGGGCACCGAAACGCCGGGTGCGCCCCAATGCTGAATAGCAGCTCGTGCGGCGCGGCGGCTGGGTTGCGCACTTTCCAGCCCACCGTGAGCGTGGTGCCGCGCAGCTCGTAGCTTACCCGCAAGTCAAACTCGAACGGAAATACTGCCTTGCTCGCAGGACTGGCCATGAGTTGAAACGTGAGGTTGATTTCTTCCTCATGAATAAGCTGAAACTCCTGGTCGCGGGCGAAACCGTGCTGCGGCAGCTTATATGACTGGCCATTATACAGATACGTGTCTTCGGCCAGGCGGCCCACAATAGGAAACAGCAGCGGCGCGTGGCGGCCCCACTGCGCCGGGTCGGCCTGCCACACGTATTCGAGGTCGTCGAGGTCGCGGCGCTGGAAGCTGGCCAGCTCGGCCCCGTGCGAGTTGATGCGCACGCGGCACTGGTCGTTTTGGAGGGTGTAAGTAGGCATGGCGTGTAGGGTAAGCTTTAGCTGGCCAGTTTTTTAAGGAGGTTTTTCTCTTGCCGTTTTTACTACGTTTTACGGCAAGCTAAAGCTTACCGCACGCAGCTAGCGCCTGCTCCAAACGCTGGGCCGGCGAGCCGCTGATTTCCACAAACGGCCACTCCCGGCTTACTAGCTCGGCACGATACAGGTTGTAAAAGTGCCAGCGCTGCGCCGGGTCGGGGTGCTCGCGCAACGGGTCAGGCGACCAAGGCAAGTCGGGGGCCAGTAGCAGCGTGAGGGCGTAGCGCGGGCGCGTCAGCTCGGCCAGCACCCAGGCCGGGCAGGTGCCAAAAGCATTTTCGGCCCAGATTTTTATCACCAATAAATCGGTGTCACAGAAAAGCAACTGGGTAGCTTGGGTGGCCGCAGCATCCTCAGCGGCGACCTGGCCGTGGGCGATGGCTTCGAGGTCAGCGGGGGTGTAGGCAGCACCATTTGCTTCTAAATATTCACGGGCATACTCGGGCACGTAGTCCGTGCCATAGTGCGCCGCCAGTTGAGCGGCCAGCGTAGACTTGCCCGCCGATTCGGGGCCGGTGAGGGAGATGCGCAGCAGATGAACGTCTTTGGTCATTGCGATAGTTGACAACAACCGCCTTTAAGCTAATACTTTGCGAGCTTTCGCTTCCCGCCACCACTCCCAGCCACCGTAGGAGGCCAGCCCCAGGTACACCGCGTAGAGCAGGCTGGTGAGCGCCAGACCCCGGTGCCAGTACATGCCCACATACACCACATCGACGGCAATCCAGAGGCCCCAGTTTTCGAGTTTGCGGCGCGAAAGCTGGTACTGTGCTACCAGACTCACGGCCGTGGTGGCGCTGTCGTAGTAAGGCAACGCGGCATCGGTGTAGCGGGTGAATAAGTAGCCAGCCCCCAGCGCATACACCAGTCCGGCCCCGCCCAGCACCGTCCACAGCCCGGCCGAGGTGCGCGTGATGGGCAGCGTGGCCGGCTCGGCGGCCTCGGGGTGCGGGCCAGGGGTAGCATCCTGGCGCTGCCGCCGCAGCCAGGCCCACCAGCCATAAATAGCTAAGCCAATGAACGCCAGCTGCAACCCCGCATCGGAGTACAGCCGGCTCCGCGTGAATACCAGCAGGTAGAACCCGCAGCTGACGATGGCCACCGGGAAATTCCAGATGTTGCTGCGGGCCGCCAGCCACACGCAAATGATGCCCGTCACGACGCCCGCCACTTCGAGCGGGTCGGTGGCGCGCACGGCGGCCACAATTTCGGCGGGCAAACCAGCCAGGTCAACAAGCAGCATAGGCAGGGTAGAAAAGCCGCGCAAGGTAGCCCGGCAGGGTACTTTTGCCCGATGCTACCCGAACTTACCCCCGCCGCCCTGCACGCTCGCCTAGCCGCCGGCGAAGACATTCAACTCGTTGATGTGCGCGAGGAAATAGAATACGACTACTGCCGTATTGCGGGCAGCGTGCTTATTCCGTTGGGCGAGGTGCCGCGCCGGGCCGCCGAAATCCGCACCGAAGGGCCGGTGGTGCTCATTTGCCACCACGGCGTGCGCTCGGCGCAGGCGCTCGGCTACTTACAGCACCGGCTGGGCCACCAAAATTTGCTTAACTTGAAGGGTGGCATCGACGCCTGGAGCCGCGACGTAGACCCCGAGGTGGCGGTGTATTGATTGGTTTTTGGTGAGCTGTCATGCTGAGCGCAGCGCAGCGGAGTCGAAGCATCTCTACCGCTTCGTTGCCAGCGCCAGAAGTTAGTTCACCGGTAGAGATGCTTCGACTCCGCTGCGCTGCGCTCAGCATGACAGCTCACCAATTCACCATCTAGCCTATGCTTCCCACCCTCGCCGACCGCCTGGCCCTGCGCGAGCGCCCCGCCGGCCGCCCGCTGATGCATCAGGACTGGGGCGACCTGCTCTTTATGCATTGGCCAGTACCGCCCGAGGTGATTCAGGCGCACCTGCCGCCGCGCCTGCAAGTCGATACCTACGATGGGCAGGCGTGGCTGGGCATCGTGCCCTTCCGCATGTGGAACGTGCATAGCCGCGTGACGCCCCCTGTGCCCGGCGTGCGCGAGTTTTTGGAGCTGAATGTGCGCACCTACGTGCACCTCGATGGCGTGCCCGGCGTGTGGTTTTTCTCGCTCGATGCCACCAATGCGCTGGCCGTGTGGGCGGCCCGCACGTTTTTTTACCTGCCCTATTTTCGAGCACGGCTCAGCCTGGAGCGCCCCGCGCCCGAGCACCTGCACTACACCGGCTACCGCGTGCACAACGGCGCGGCCGATGCCCAATTTTCGGCCACCTGGGAGCTGGGCCACGCCCTGCCGCCGCTAGCGCCCGATTCGCTCGACTTCTTCCTCACCGAGCGCTATTGCCTCTACGCGGCCGGCGGGCAAGGCCCAGGCCGCGGCGAAAAGCTGTACCGCGGGCGCATCAACCACGAGCCGTGGCCGCTGCGCGAGGCCCGGCTGCTAGCGTATGAGTCAGATTTGCTCGCCGGCCACGGCTTGCCCACGCCAACGGGCGCGCCAGTGCTGCACGCCGGCGGCCCGCTGCACGTCGACTTGTGGGCCTTGCAGCGGGTGTAGCTTTGAATTAAAAATTATGAAGTAAAAATTCAAAATGCCGCTCTGCGACGCCTCAATTTTTAACTCATAGTTTTTAACTCATACTTCAAAAAGTGGCCGTCTTTCGCCTCCCTCCCTACCCCGACCTACCCGTAGTAGCCGCGCTGCCTGAGCTGCTGGCCGCGCTGGCCACTTCGCCTCGCGCCGTACTCGAAGCGCCCCCCGGCGCGGGCAAAACCACCGTGGTGCCCCTGGCCCTGCTAGCTGCCGAGTGGCGCGAACCCAACCAAAAAATCCTGGTGCTGGAGCCGCGCCAGTTGGCCGCCCGCGCCGCCGCCGCCCGCCTAGCCCAGTTGCTGGGCGAGCCCGTGGGCCTCACTGTGGGCTACCGCGTGCGCCTCGACAGCAAAGTATCGAAAGACACCCGCATCGAGGTCATCACCGAAGGCATCCTGACGCGCATGATTCAGGACGACCCGGCGCTGGAAGACGTGGCCTGCGTGGTCTTCGACGAGTTTCACGAGCGCAGCCTGAATGCCGACCTCGGCCTGGCGCTGGCCCTCGATGCCCAGGCCGTGCTGCGGCCCGAGCTGCGTATCCTGCTGATGTCGGCCACGCTGGAGGCGCAGCGCTTGGGCCAGTGGCTGCCCGCGCCGGTGGTGTCGTCGGCGGGCTTTTTATTTCCCATCGAAACCTATTACCTCGACCCGCGGCGGGCCGCCGCCTTGCCCAATAAGCCTAGCGAGCGGTTGGCCGAGCTAGTGCCTAGCCAAGTGCGCGAGGCGTTGGCCAAGCACGAAGGCGACGTGCTGGTGTTCCTGCCCGGCGTGGCCGATTTGCAGCGCGTTGACCGCAAGCTCGGCGATAGTCTGCCCCTCGATACCGACCTGCACCTGCTGCACGGCGAGCTACCGCTCGAAGCCCAGGATGCCGCCCTGCGCCCAGCTACGCCCGGCCGTCGCAAGGTCATTCTGGCCACCAGCATTGCCGAAACCAGCCTTACCATCGAGGGCGTGAAAGTAGTCGTTGATGGTGGCTTTGCGCGGGTGCCGCGCTTTGTGCCACGCACCGGCTTCACCACCCTCGAAACCGTGCCCGTGGCCCGCGCCAGCGCCGACCAGCGCCGGGGCCGCGCCGGCCGCCTCGCGCCCGGCACCTGCTACCGCCTCTGGACGGAGGCCGAGCAGCACCAGCTGCCCGCCCACCGCCCGCCCGAAATCCACACCGCCGACCTCAGCGGCTTGGTACTGGAATTGGCTCTTTGGGGGGCCAATGACCCGAATAGTCTACGCTGGCTCGATGCGCCGCCCGCTGCTGCGGTGGCGCAGGCGCGGGAGCTGCTGGTAAGGCTAGGGGCTTTGGAAATTAAAAATGACAAATTAAAAGTTAAAAGTGAGGCTGTTAACGCTGCCTCGTTGAATGAGCAGCCAATTTTTAATTCTCCATTTTTAATTTTTAATTCAACCCTGCACGGCAGCCAACTTGCCAAGCTGGGCCTCCCGCCGCGCCTGGGCCACCTTGTAGTGCGCGGCACCGAGTTGGGCCACGGCCCCGCCGCCGCTGCCCTCGCCGCCCTGCTGGGCGAGCGCGACCTATTGCGCTGGGCCACGCCCAACGACCCGCGCCCCCTGCCGCCCGACCTGCGCCTGCGCCTCGAAGCCCTGGCCAGCGGCCGGCCACCACTGCCGGGCCTAGCGCTGCACCACGCCACCTTGCAGCGCGTGCGCGACGTGGCCCGCCACCTGCAAAGCCGCTCGGGAGCGAAAGGCAATTCACTCAATCACTCATTCACCAACTCACCCCTTGGCCTACTCACAGCGCTGGCCTACCCCGACCGGCTGGCCCAGCGCGAGGCTCCCGACCGACTGCGGCTCGTGACCGGGCAGCGTGTGAGCCTAAAAACCGAGGACGTGGACCCGCAGGCCCAGTTTTTTGCCGTGGCCTACCTGGCGGGCACGGCCGCCGCGCCGCGTGCCACGCTAGCCGCCCCGCTCGATAAAGAAGAGTTGGAAGCTGCTTTTGGCGAGCAGATAATCACCACCGACGAGGTGCGCTATGACCCCACCGCCCAGCGCGTGGCGGGCCGCCGCGTGCGCCGCCTCGGCGCACTGCTGCTATCGGAGAGCACCATCGGCCAGCCCGATGTGGCGCTGGTGGCGCAGGCGCTGCTCGGCTATTTGCAGGAGGCTGGCCTGGGCAAGCTGAACTGGACGGCTGAGGCGCAGCAGCTACAGCAGCGGCTAGAGTTTCTGCACCAGCTCATCGGCGGCGAGCAGTGGCCGACGGTTGATGACGCGGCGCTGCTGGCCGATTTGCCAGTGTGGCTAGGGCCGCACCTGGCGGGCCTCAAGAGCCTGGAGCAAGTGCAGCGTCTCGACCTGACCGAGCCGCTGCTAACGCGGCTGCCGGGCGGCTGGACGCAGCGCCAAGAGCTTGACCGCCTCGCCCCGGCCGCGCTAGAAGTACCCAGTGGCTCACACATCACCCTCGACTACAGCGACCCGGGCGCACCGGTGCTCGCCGTGAAATTACAGGAGCTATTTGGCCTCACCGAAACGCCCACGGTGGCCGGGGGGCGGGTGCCGTTGCTGCTGCACCTATTGTCGCCTGGCGGGCGGCCGGCGCAGGTGACCCGCGACCTGCGCAGCTTCTGGGAGAAAGGCTATTTTGAGGTGCGCAAGGACCTGAAGGGCCGCTACCCAAAGCACCCGTGGCCTGACAAGCCAATGGAGCATATTCCTACCAAACTCACTAAAAAGCGCCTCGGAACGTCCTAGAACCTACTTGGGCAGCACAAGGGGTTCAAACAAGAGTACAAAAAAAGTTGTGCTAGTATATTTTTTCGTTGCTTCAGGTGACGATGAAAACGTCTGTTTAGCGCGTCTGGTACTGGATTTTAAAAGCTGCTGCCGAACTTATTGAGCATAAAATTACCCACCCCTAAAAGAGAGTGGGCAATCCAACTTTTCCTTTTCCTGTTTCTAGAACTAACCAATTCCAACTCTTTTCTAAGGCCAGCGATAAGCCGTTGGGCCGGCGCTGGCGGAGTTGGAACTAGTTGTCTATGCACAAATTTACGGAACTCTTGGGCATGGCACCTAGTGAAGCCGACTGCTGTGCCGAATAAGTCGCCAAATAGCCTATCTGTCTCGCTGAAAGCAGCTAATTGCTGTTCGAACGGTTGGTATCAACAAGGCAGCACCACGAACATCCGGGCGCGTTCCTCGTTAGCACTGGTACCTATTATTCAAATCAGCCCATCCGTACTCATGGCTAAAAATTGGTTTATTACCGGCGTCAGCACCGGCTTTGGCAAGCACCTGGCCGAGCTGGCCCTGGCCAAAGGCGACAAAGTAGCCGCCACTTTCCGCAAGCAAGAGCAAGCCGACGAATTCTCTAAAAAAGCCGGCGCAAACGGCCGTGGCCTGGTAGCCGACGTGGCCGACGAAGCCGCCGTAAAACAGGCCGTAGCCGACGCCATTCAGGCGCTGGGTTACCTCGATGTAGTGGTAAATAATGCCGGCTACGGCTCGATGGGGCCCATCGAGGAAGTGCCTGATGCAGAGGTGCAGCGGCAATTCGACATCAATGTATTTGGGCCGCTGCGGGTGCTGCGCGCCGTGCTGCCGCACCTGCGCGAGCGCCGGAGCGGCCACATTCTCAACATTACCAGCGTGGGCGGGCTGCGCACCTTCCCCGGCGTGGGCATTTATAATGCCTCGAAGTTTGCCCTCGAAGCCATTGGGGAGAGCCTGGCGCAGCAAGTAGGGCCGCTCGGCATTCACGTTACCAATGTGGAGCCTAGCGGTTTCCGCACCGATTGGGCGGGGCGCTCGGCTACGTTTACCGAACCCAAAATAGCTGATTACAAAGACACGGCGGGCAAGAATATGGCGGCCATTCAGGGGTATAGCGGCCAGCAGCCCGGCGACCCCGAGCGCGCTGCCCAGGCCATGTTTGACCTCGTGCGCATGGATGCGCCGCCCGTGCACCTGCCGCTCGGCAAAGCCGCCGTGAAGGGCGCACTGGAGAAATTCACCGAGATTAAGCAGGAGATTGAGCAATATGCCCACATCGGCAACGGGGCCGATTTTCCGAGCTAACTCAGTAGATTACTCAGCCACGAAAAGGGGCCATAACTGCAGTTGTGGCCCCTTTTTGTGTGCGCTGTGGGCACTGGTCAGAGTAGCTTGGGTTAGTTTGGAATAGGCCTCGGCCAGCAGGTTTTAGGGATAGGTGGGGCGGCCACTTGGTTGTGCAAAAGCGCGCAGCCGCCCACCAGCCCTGCCGGGCCCAACCATCGTTTAAAGCCTGGCTGGCCCGGCCCCCTTGTACCTTAGTCTTATGCCCGCGTCCTTGCACTATCCGCACAATGATTTTGAAGCCCAGAGCTGGCAGCATTTGCAAGACCTAGTTTTTCGCGAAACCTGGGATGCCCGCCTCGGCCGCTACCGCTCGCCGTTTGTGTACCGCGGCATGCGCAGCTTTGGCTATACCCTCACTACCAGCTTGCAGCGCCTCGGCGGCAACTACCACGAGCTAGAGCACCACCTGCTGCGCAACTTCCGCAAATACGCCCGCGACACCACTACGCCGCCCAGCGCCACCGTCTGGGACTGGCTGGCGCTGGCCCAGCACCACGGCCTGCCCACCCGCCTGCTCGACTGGACCTACTCGCCCTACGTGGCTTTGCACTTCGCCACCGACGACTTGCACGCCTACCACCAAGACGGCATTATTTGGGCCCTGAACTATGTGAAAGCCGCCGAACAGCTGCCGCCCGCCCTGCAAGGCGCCCTCGCCAGCGAAGGCTCCAACGTCTTCACCTCCGACCTGCTGGCCCCGGCCGCGCCCTCATTGGCCGCGCTGCAAGAACTACAAACCGAGCCGTTTGTGCTCTTTCTGGAGCCGCCCTCGCTCGATGCCCGCATCGTGCACCAGTACGCGCTGTTTTCCTTGATGAGCACGCCGCAGGCCTTGCTGCACAACTGGCTGGCCGAGCGGCCCGAATTATTTTTCCGCATCCGCATTCCGGCCCGTCTCAAGTGGGAAGTGCGCGATAAACTCGACCAGGCCAACATCACCGAGCGTGTGCTGATGCCGGGGCTGGGCGGTCTCAGCAGCTGGCTGCATCGCCACTACTCGTCGGCGCAGGGGCGGCCGGCGGCCGGCGATGGAGCCGAGCTGCCAGGGTAATTACAACTTAAAAAGAGGCTGTTTCCAGCGTGGAAACAGCCTCTTTTTGTTAAGCCATACTATTAATAGCCATAACCGGGGGCCCGACGGGGACCGGGCGGTGGGCCAGGGCGGCGCTCGTGGTGCACCCGCGGCGCACCTTCCCGGCCCCTACGCACGCAGGAAGAACCAAGGGTCAGGGTGCCAAGTAATAGCAGAGGCAAAATGCGGCGAAGCAAGACAGACTGCATAACCAAGGTGTTTTAGGGTGAAAGAATTGGATTCTTTAACGAGTAACTGCGGCCGTATGTTAGCCCGTTAAGCGGTGTTATTCAAGAGTTGGTCGGCTTTATCGGCTGGCCTTACTTGCGCACTACCTAGGCTGCGCAACAACGCGCCGAGTAGCGGTGCCAGAGAATCTACAAACCTGGCACCGCTACCCAGCGCTACTTCACCAGTTGAATCAATAAACTAAAAGGCTGCTTCAACATATATTGGAGCAGCCTTTTCAATAGGGTTAATACCCCCTTCTATACGGGCCGGGAGGTGGTGGCGGCGGGCCATAGGGCCGGCCATAGCCGTGCCGATGGCCTCGGGGTGGTGGCGGCGGGCCGTAGGGCCGCACCACGCATGAGCTTAGCCCGAGCGTGCCCAGCAGTAGCATGGGCAGCACGCGACGAACAAAAACAGTGAGCATTACAGAAAAAGATTAAGTGGGAAAGAGATGGCTTACAAGCCCCTAAACGATGGCTCGGCGCGGCGCGTTGGCAGCGCCCGCACTACCCACTTGGCATTTATCGGGCCAAGTCGCCGTATATTTGTCTGGCAATACGGTTTTCTGCTAAACCCCCTGTTGCTATGGCCGACCACGCCGCCCCCAAAATCGCCTTCGAGGCCCTGACCTACGACGACGTACTGCTGCTACCCGCCTACTCGGAAGTGCTTCCGCGCGACGTAGACCCCGGCACCCAGCTCACCCCCCGCATCCGGTTACATGTGCCGCTCATTTCGGCGGCGATGGATACCGTGACGGAAGCCGATATGGCCATTGCCCTGGCCCAGGAAGGCGGCCTCGGCATCATTCATAAGAATATGAGTGTGAAGGCCCAGGCCGACCAGGTGCGCCGCGTCAAGCGCTCCGAGTCGGCGGTTATCCTCGACCCCTTCACCCTGCCGCCTACCGCTACCGTGGCCGATGCCCGCAAGCTGATGCGCCACCACAACATCGGCGGCGTGCCCATAGTGGAGGCCGATGGCCGCCTGGTGGGCCTCATCACCAGCCGCGACCTGCGCTTCGAGCGCGACTTTACGCCGCTGGTTACCACCATTATGGTGCCCCTCGACCGCCTCGTGACGGCCCCCGCCGGCACCGACCACCAGGCCGCCGAAAATATGTTGCAAGAGCGCAAAGTAGACAAGCTGCCCCTCGTGGATGACAACGGCCGCCTGGCTGGCCTGCTAACGTATAAAGACATTCGCAAGCGCCGCCGTACCCCCAACGCCAGCAAGGACGAGCAAGGCCGCCTGCGCGTAGGGGCTGCCGTGGGCGTCACGGCCGACCTCATGCAGCGCGTGGCCGCGCTGCACGAAGCGGGCGTGGACATCATCAGCGTGGACACGGCCCACGGCCATAGCAAGGGCGTGCTCGACGCCGTGCGCCTCATCAAGAAAGAATATCCCAGCCTCGACGTGATGGCCGGCAACGTGGCCACCGCCGCCGGGGCCCGCGCCCTGGCCGACGCCGGGGCCGATGTGGTGAAAGTTGGCGTTGGGCCCGGTTCCATCTGCACCACGCGCATTATCGCCGGCATTGGGGTGCCGCAGCTTTCGGCAGTGCTGGAGGCGGCGCGGGGCCTCGAAGGCACCAGCGCCACGCTGGTGGCCGATGGCGGCATCAAGTTTTCGGGCGATATCGTGAAGGCGCTGGCGGGCGGCGCGGCCGCCGTGATGGTGGGCTCGCTGCTGGCGGGCACCGACGAGTCGCCGGGCGAGCTTATTATTTACGAAGGCCGCAAGTACAAAAACTACCGCGGCATGGGCTCGGTTGAGGCCATGGAAGACGGCTCGAAAGACCGATATTTCCAGGATGCCGAAGACGATGTGAAGAAGCTGGTGCCCGAGGGCATCGTAGGCCGCGTGCCCTTCAAAGGCCCGGTGAGCGAAGTGCTGTACCAAATGGCGGGCGGCCTGCGCGCCGGTATGGGCTACGTGGGGGCCCCCAACCTCACGGCGCTGCAAGCCGCTCAGTTTGTGCGCATCACGGGGGCGGGGCTGCGCGAAAGCCACCCGCACGATGTGCAGATTACCCGCGAATCGCCCAATTACTCGAGCCGCTAAGCACCAGCGCGGGCGGCCGCTGGGTTGCCCGCGCTAGGTTGTGCGGCTTGCCGACTTATTTTTGCCTTTCCAACGGCCGGGCAGAAACGAGCGGGAGCTTTGCGCCGATGGGTATTACTTTACGCTGTTTATGCCCAAAATTCGCCGTTCTGCTTGGTTTCTAGTTGCTGCCAGCGTGTGCTGGCTGGTGCTATTGCTGAGCACCCTGAGCCAGGGCCAACCAATACCGGGCCTGCCGGCCAATTGGCCACGCTGGGTGCTGCTGCTGGCGCAAGGCGGCTTTGCGGCCCTCATGTTTCTGTATGCCCGCACCCAGCCCGAGCCGCTGGCGGGCCAAAACTTTGTGGGCCTGTTACGGCGGCTTTTTCTGCGCGGACTGGGCCTGTCGCTGGGCTTAGGCGCGCTGGTGGGCGTCGAGCAATTGACGAGCCACCACACGCTCTCGCTGCCCGGCAACACGACTACGGCGGTGGTATACACCATTGCGCTGGCGCTGTTCATGGTTTTTCTAGCCCAAACGCTCTATACCTGGCGTTCGCTAGTCAACTTTCGAGGTGGGGCCAAGCTGCGCCGCGAGTGGACGGTATTTGAGGTGCTGCTAGGCATGGCGCTGCTGTTTCAGTTGTTTACGTGGCCGCTGCCGCCGGGCGTGCGCCTGGGTGCGGGCATCGTGCTGGGCTTTTTTGGCATCTACCTCAGCGGCCACCAGCGCTGGATAGCCTATTTATCGCCCAGCCAAAAGTGGCAGGCCATTTTGCTGCAACTCGGCGTGCTGGGCTTCACGGTTTTCTTTCTGCTGTACCTGCGCGGTGCCCAAACCGACCCGGTACTGCTGGTGCCGGCTACGCAGTCATCGTTCTTGGTATTTAGCTCGTTCTTCGCTACCTGCTACGCCATGGCGGGGCTGCTGATTACGCTTTTCAACCTGCCGGTGGCCAAGGTATTTGAAGAGCGCCGGGCCGAGATTATGAGCTTGCAGCAGCTGAGCCAGCTCATTCAGCGCGGCCAGACGGCCCCCGAAATTTATCAGCTGCTCTTCAACTCGGCCATCCAGACCAGCAAGGCCGACGCGGCGGCCCTCCTGCCTCCTTCGACCACTGAGATGGGCAACGCGCTGCCAGCACCGCTGCTGCACCAACTCACCGCCGCCGACCTAACTACCCTGAACGCCGCACTGGTGCCTGTGCCCGGCACCACCCAGCTCGTTGAGCTAGTAGAAGATGACCTAGCCCGCTCGCAGCGCCTGCCTGGCCTATCCAATGCCTACGGCTCGATAGTCGTGCTGCCGCTGCATAATGCCGCGCACGACTACGGCACGCTGGTGCTATTGAGCCACGAGCCCTACAATTTCGACTCGGAGGTGCTGAGTATCCTGAATGCCTTCACCTCGCAAACGGTGCTGAGCTTCGAGAACCTCCAGCTGGCTCAGGATGCCCTCAATAACCAGCGCACCCAGGACGAGCTGCGCATTGCGGCCTTGGTACAGGAGCGTCTCATTCCGCGCCAATTGCCTACTGATAACTGGTTTGAGGTAGCCACCTATGCACAGGCAGCCAAGGAAGTAGGCGGCGATTTCTACGATTTCTTACACCTGCCTGGCCAAAAGCTGGCCGTACTCATCGGCGACGTGTCGGGCAAGGGCGTGACGGCCGCCTTCCACACGGCCCAGATGAAGGGCATCTTTCACGCCCTCATGCAGGCCAACCCGCTGGCCAAGAGCGACCGCAATCGCTACCCCGACCCGCACCGCTTTATGGTGCAGGCTAATGAGGCCCTGACACACTGCCTGGAGCGGTCGTCGTTTATTACGGCCGCGTTTTATTTAATTGATTACCAAGCCGGCGGCTTTAGCTTTGCCCGCGCCGGGCACTGCCACACCCTGTACTACCACTCCATTAAGGAGGAGGTTAGCTACTTTCGTACCGAAGGCTTGGGCCTGGGCATCATCCGCGATGCGGGGTATGAGAAGCACGTCAAAACGCAGTTTTGGGATTATAACCCCGGCGATGTGATGGTCATTTACACCGATGGCATCGTGGAGGCCCGCGATGGCGAAGGCAATGAATATGGTGAGGAGCGCCTGCGCCTGATGCTGGAAGCCTGCTTCTACCAGTCGGCCGAAGAGATAAATACCCACCTGCGCCACGATGTGCAGGAGTTTAGCCGGGGCCAGCCGCTGCACGACGACCAGACGTTGCTCGTCATCAAGTTCAAAGCGGCCCAACCCCACGCCTAGCCCTACGTATGGGGCCCTATTATGAAAGTAACCACGAACGCTACCGCCGATACGCTCACCCTCATTCTTGATGGTGAGCTAGATGCCTCTTCCGCCGTTGTGCTCGACGCGGAGCTCAACAAACCCGAGATAGTAAACTACAAGAAGGTACTCATTGACTGCCAGCGCCTGAGCTACATCTCTTCGGCTGGCTTGGGCGTGTTTATCTCGCACCTGCAGCGCCTGCAAGACTCCAACGTGAAATTGGTGTTCTTCAACATGCAGGAAAAGGTGTTCAACGTATTCGAGATTTTGGGCCTCGACTCGCTGATGAATATTGTGCCCACCGAGCAAGAAGCTCAAGCCGCGTAGCTGTGAAATAGTGAGGTAGTGAGTGGTGAGTTTTATCGCCATCACTTACTCACCGGTTCACTATCTCACTATCTCCCCATTATGACCAGCCGTCTCCGCATTCAGTGTTCGCGCCAGAACCTCCAGCAGGTGCGTGACTTTGTGCGCGGGTTTTTACTAGCGGCCGAGCGCAGTGAGATAATAGTCAACCAAGTAGTGCTGGCGGTAGATGAGGTAGTAGCCAATTTTATCATCCACGCCAACGGCGAGGATGCCAACCAGTTTCTCGACCTGGTGCTGGCCCTCACCGAGCATCGCCTCGATGTTGAAATCGAAGACTACGGTAATACCATCTTCGCGCCCTCCATCGTTGCGCCCAACCCCGATATGCGCGAGTACATCCGCCAAGGGCGCAAGGGCGGCATGGGCATGGCGCTGGTATCGCGCATCATGGACCAGGTAGAGTTTTTTGAGCGCGATGCCCACACCGTTTGCCACCTGAGCAAGGTGATGCAGTAAAAAAATAAAACTGTCATTGCGAGCAAAGCGCAGCAATCGCACCAGGACGAGCTAGGGATAAGCCGTTCAGGTGCGATTGCTGCGCTTTGCTCGCAATGACAGTTTTATCTGCTTATTTTACCATCTATTCTCTAAAAACTGTCTGCTGCGTTTTTCTTCGTAAAATTGCACCAGCATTGTGCCCAAAGCGTTGGGGCTATCTTCCGACGCTTATCCGGCTGGTTCCGCTCATTTTCTTCTATGCATTTACGCCTCCCGCTGGCCGGCGCTGCCGCCGCTACGCTGTTGCAGCTGGCCGCCTGCCAGACCAGTAAACCCACTACGGCTTCGACCACGGCCCCTTCTTCGGCCGTGCCCACCAGCGGCCCGGCCATCGAAACGCTGGGTAGCTACCCGGTGCCTGCCAGCGAGTTTGCCTACGTTTATAAGAAAAACAACGGCACCGCTCCTGACTACGGCACCCGGGCCAGCGTGACGGACTACCTCACGCTCTACACCAACTTCCGCCTCAAGGTACTCGATGCCGAGAAGCAGGGCCTCGACACCACCCGCGCCTTCAACCGCGAGCTCGAAGGCTACAAGCAGCAGCTAGCCCAGCCCTACCTCACCGAGAAGGGCGTGACCGACCAGCTGGTGCGCGAGGCCTACAGCCGCATGAGCCAGGAGGTAAACGCCTCGCACATCCTCATTCGCGTGGCCCCCGATGCTAGCCCCGCCGACACGCTGGCCGCCTACCAAAAGGTAGTGGCCCTACGCCAGCGCGTCATGGATGGCGGCGATTTCGGCGCCATTGCCACCGCCAGCAGCGAAGACCCCTCGGCCCGCGAAAACGGCGGCAAGCTCGGCTACTTCACGGCCATGCAAATGGTATATCCGTTTGAAAATGCGGCGTATGCCACGCCCGTAGGCCAGGTGAGCCAGCCCATTCGCACGCGCTTTGGCTACCACATTATTAAGGTAAATGACCGCCGCGCGGCCCAGGGTGAAATCAAAGTGGCCCACCTGATGGTGCGCGTGACGCCCCAGGCCCCCAAGGCCGACTCGACCACCGCTCACAAAAAAATCAACGAGCTCTACGGCCGCCTGCGCAAGGGCGAAGACTGGAACAAGCTCGTAGCCCAGTTTTCGGAAGACGCCGGCTCGGCGGCCAACGGCGGCGAGCTGCCGCCCTTCGGCACCGGCCGCATGATTCCGTCGTTTGAGGAAACGGCTTTTAAGCTGCAAAAGTCCGGCGACATTGCCCCTCCGGTGCAAACGCCCTACGGCTGGCACATCATCAAGCTGATTGAAAAGCAACCCGTGCCGGCCTTCGCCGCCATGGAAACCACGCTGAAAGGCAAGGTCGCCAAAGACTCGCGCTCGGAGTTGAACCGCGCCGCTTTCCTGAAGCGCATCCGGCAGGAAGACCAGTTCGTGGAAATTCCTGCTTCGAAAGCGCTGGCCTTCAGCCAAGCCGACACCGCCCTAGTAAAAGGCCGCTTCAAGTATAACGCGGCCACCATGACGGCCGGCGGTAATAAGGCCTCGAAAACCACCACTAAGGCCGGCGGCGACAAGCTACCGCTGTTCACTATCAAGAATAAGCCCTACTCCGTGGGCGATTTCCTGACCTTCGTGCAGCAAAGCCAGCGCCCGCGCCCCACGGCCGAGCCAGCCTTCATCATGCAGCAGCTCTACGACCAGTACGTAGACCAAAGCCTGACTGAATTTGAGCGCAACAGCCTCGATACCAAGTACGAGGACTACCGCATGCTGGTGAAAGAGTACCGCGATGGTATTCTCCTGTTCCAGTTGATGGACCAGAAGGTGTGGAGCAAAGCCATTGAGGACACCGCCGGCCTGAAGAAATTCTTCATGGCCAACCAGACCAACTATCAGTTTGGGCAGCGCGCCCGCGGCACAGTGGTGTCGGCGGCTACGCCGCAGCTGCTGGCCCGGGCCCAGCGCGAGCTGACTACCCGCCACTACCCGGTGGCAGGCCGCGCTGGCTCGGCGCTGGCGCACTTCAAGCCGGGCACGGCTACGCTGGCGGGCGTCAATGGCGCGGCCATTTTGGATGAGCTAGCTAAGCGCATGGCCCAGGACACGACCCTGAGCGCAACGCTGGCTGGCCATGTGAAGCGGGGCGAAAGCCCGGCGCTGGCCCGCCAGCGCGCCAAGGCGGCCCTCGACTACTTGGCGGTGACGGGCAAAGTAACTCGCCGTCGCTTGGCCACCACCACCGCCCCGGCCGTGACGGCCGATGGCGACACCCGCGTCACGGTATTTACCAGCGCCACCAGTGCCCTCGAAACTAACCTGAACGCCCAGAACCCGCTGGCCGTGCAGATTCAGCAGCGCACCTTCCAGAAGGGCGATAACAAGGTGATGGACGACTACCTCACCCGCCCGGCCGGCACCTACACCACCCAGCGCGATGGCCGCTACTACGCCGTTATCGTTAGCCAGGCGCTGCCCGCCGGCCCCAAAGAGCTGAGCGATGCGCGTGGCCAAGCCACCAGCGACTATCAGAATTATCTGGAGAAGCAGTGGATTGAGCAGCTGCGCCAGCAGTACCCGGTGAAGGTAAACGAGCCTGAAGTAAACAAGCTGATTACCAAGTAACCACCCAGGTTAGCTTTACGCCAGGGCTGGTTTTGCTGCCGAGCTGGATTTTCTTCTCTTCCTTTCGCGTTACTGCCGCACCGGCGGCAACCATTTGCCTCTCCGGCGGCTCTTTACTTTATGCAACTTATCCTTAAGCGTCTGCCGACGCTCGCTATTTTAGCTTTAGGTACTCTGCTGGCGGCTCCGCTGGCCAGCCATGCCCAGTTGGGCATCACCCGCCCGCGGGGCCAGGAGTTGGTCGATGGCATTGCGGTGAAGGTAGACAACCAGATTGTATTGCGTTCCGACCTCGAAAACGTTTACGCTCAAGAAGTTGCCCGTGCCCAAGGCAAGCCGCTGCCGCCCGATTTGCGCTGCAAAATCCTGCAAAGCCTGGTACTGAACCGCCTCATGCTGGCTCGCGCTGAAGTCGACTCCGTGACCGTGACCGATGCGCGGGTAGATGGGGAGTTGAATCGCCGCATGGCCTATTTCGTGCAGCAAGTAGGCTCGGAAAAGCGGCTGGAAGAAATGTATAATAAGTCGGTGCGCGCTCTCAAGGAAGATTTGCGCCCGCAGGTACGCGACCAGTTGGTGCAGCAGGAAATGCAAGAGAAAATCGCGGGCAAGGTGACCGTGACGCCCCGCGAGGTAAAGGAGTACTTCGAGAAAGTACCCAAAGACAGCGTGCCCTACTTCTCTACCGAAGTAGAAGTAGGTCAGATAGTTATTCCGGCTCAGGTGAACGACGCCGCCAAGCAGGCCGCCATTGCTAAGCTCAACGAGCTGCGCGCCCGCATCATTGCTGGCGAGAAGTTTGAAACGCTGGCCAAAGAGTTTTCGCAAGACCCCGGCTCGGCCGTGGAAGGCGGTTACTTGGGTTTCTTCAAGCGCGGCGAGCTGGTGCCACCCTACGAGGCGGCGTCCCGCAAGCTGGAGCCCGGCCAATTATCGCCGGTAGTGGAGTCGCAGTTTGGCTTTCACCTCATTCAACTCATTGAGCGCAAGGGTGACTCGTATTCTACGCGCCACATTTTGCTGAAGCCCACCACCGGCACTACCGACGTGAGCGCCTCGGCTACGAAGCTGGCGCGCATTCGCCGCCAGATTTTGAGCGACAGCATCTCGTTTGCCAAAGCCGCTAAGGATTTCAGCGACGATAAAATCAGCAGCGCCAATGGTGGCTTGCTGGCCAACCGCCAGGACGGTGGCTCGCGGATGCCAATCGACAAGCTCGACCCAGCCATCTTCTTCACCATCGACACGATGAAAGTGGGCCACATTACGCCGCCCATGGCCTACCGCACCGACGACGGCAAGGACGCCATGCGCATCTTGTACCTCAAGTCGAACATCCCGCCGCACCAAGCCAACCTGACGGACGACTACCAGAAAATTTCGCAGGCCGCCTTGGCACAGAAAAAAAATAAGGCGCTGGATGAATGGTACGAAAAGAACCGCAGCACCGTGTACCTAGAAGTAGCCCCCGAGTATGAGCAGTGCAAAGTACTGACGGCCAGCACAGAGTAAAAATGTATTTGTCATGCTGAGCTTGTCGAAGCATCTCGCGTGGTGCAGTAATTTCAACGATAGAAGTTACTGCACCACGCGAGATGCTTCGACAAGCTCAGCATGACATTTTTTAGTATTGTTACCTAGTCTAATGGCTCAATTTCAAAACGATAAAGAAGCTGCCGACTCGCTTACCCGCGCTTACCAGCAATTGCGCCAGGAAATCGGGAAGGTCATTGTAGGGCAGGATGAAGTGGTGCGGCTGGTACTTACGGCCGTGTTTGCGCAGGGCCACTGCCTGTTGGTGGGCGTACCCGGCCTGGCTAAAACGCTGCTTATCCAGACCATCGCTGACTCGCTTGACCTCTCGTTCAACCGCATCCAGTTCACGCCCGACCTGATGCCTTCCGACATTGTGGGTTCGGAAACACTAACGCAACAGCGTGATTTTCAGTTTGTAAAAGGCCCGATATTTTCTAATATCATCTTGGCCGACGAAATAAACCGCACGCCGCCCAAAACCCAGGCCGCCCTGCTCGAAAGCATGCAGGAATATGCCGTGACCGTGGCCGGGCAGCGCTACCCGCTGGCGCGTCCATTCTTCGTGCTGGCCACCCAAAACCCGATTGAGCAGGAAGGCACCTACCCGCTGCCGGAGGCTCAGCTCGACCGCTTCATGTTCAACATTGAGCTAGGCTACCCGAGCTACCAAGAGGAGTTGAACATCGTGAAGAACACCACTTCCGACCGCAAGCCGACGGTGAACAAGGTGTTGCATTCCGATGATATTCAGGCGTATCAGGCTTTGGTACGCCGCGTACCGGTGGCCGACAATGTAGTAGAATACGCCGTGGGCCTAGTGCACAAAACCCGCCCGCAGGGCGAGCGCGCTGCCCCCCGTGCCAAGCAGCTGCTGGAGTGGGGCGCTGGCCCCCGCGCCAGCCAGTACCTCATTGTGGCGGCCAAGTGCAACGCGCTGCTTAATGGCAAGTACTCGCCCGATATCGAAGACGTGCGCGCCGTAGCTTTGCCTATTCTGCGCCACCGCCTCGTACGCAATTTCAAAGCCGAAGCTGAAGGCGTGACCATCGAACAGATTGTGAAAGAACTTTTGTGAGTTGTGAATTATGAGTTGACCTAATTCAACCTACAACTACTTAATTCATAACCCTTAACTCATAACTCAACAAAGTTGGAAGCCCAAGCCTACTACCAGCAATTTGAGCGCAACGTGCGCATCATCCTCGATGCCTTGGCCGCAGGCCTCGACTTGCGTACTACTTCCCTCGAAACTAGTTTGCCGCTCGAAGTCTACGTGCTCTGCGAAGTCCTTAACCAGGGTGCGGGCGAGCATTTCACGCTTTCGGCCACGGGCGTGGCGCGGCTGGCCGAGTTTCAGCAGCAGTTTATGCGCCACGAAGACCAGACGCTGGCCGCCATGCTGCGCGTGCTGGCCGACAAGCACGCCATCATGCGCACGCCCGAGGGCCGCGTTTTCACTAAAGAAATGCTCATTCGCCGCCTCGAATTCTTCAACGAGGCTGCCCGCCAGGTAAATGTGATGCGCACCCAGCAAGCGCTGGGCAGCCCCCGCCAATACTAGACCGCAGATTCAAACGGATTAAACAGATTGAACAGATACGCCCGCCTGCGGCGGGCTGACTGAGCGAACGGTTATCTGCTGCAGTGCGGAAAACAAAGAAAGGCCGCCTGTTTAGGCGGCCTTTCTTTGTTGTTAATGTTGATAGCTTTAACAGCTTGCGATTGCTTGTTCCAACTATGCCAAGCCCGCATTCACTTAGTCAGCCCGCCGCAGGCGGGCGTATCTGCGAAATCCGTTTAATCCGTTTGAATCTGCGGTCCATGCCTGCCGCCATTTTTCTATTGTGCTAAAACCGCTTGTTCTCGAAACACCCCGGCTGCGCCTGCGCCCCTACGAGGCGGGCGATGCGGCTGCTTTCTTCACCGTGCTCGACCAAAGCCGGGCGCGGCTCCAGGTATCGTTTCCCGACCGGCTGCGGGCAGTGCCTACCCCCGCCGAGGCCCCGGCGCAGCTAGCCACGTTTGCGCACGACTGGCGCACGGGGCGATTCTACGTATTTGGCATTTGGCACCGCGACAGCGCCGCTTACCTGGGCGACATTTGCCTGATGCCGCAGCGTGAGGGGCAGGCCGAAATTGGCTACTACCTGGCCCAGCAGGCCGAGGGCCAGGGCTATGCCCGCGAAGCATTGGGAGCGGTTGTAGAATTTGGGTTTGCGCAGGTGCAGGCCGAGCGCTTGCTCATTCGATGCTTTGCCGATAACCTCCGCGCCCAGCAAGTAGCCCAAGCGCTTAGCTTCCAACTGGTAAAGCAAGAAGAAACAACCCGGCCATGGTTTCGCTTCAGCTTTTGGGACAGCCAGCCCGCACCGCAAGCACCTGCCATCTTGCACTTTGTACGCCCCAAATAATTAAGCGACTAAAGTCTGCTCAATAGCTACTTAACAGCTTCCGCAGCAGAATTTTCCCATCAATTCACCCGTAGAAACGCAGAAACAAAAGCAGCCAGCCGCACCAGCGGCGTATTCGCGAAATCCGTTTAATCCGTTTTAATCTGCAGTCCGCACGCGCCGGCCCACGTTGCCGAGCAGCCACTCCTGCCGGAAATTAAAGTACACGCCAAACGAAAAATCGAGCAGCTTGCGGTTGAAGTCGTAGACTGGCTCGACGCGCACGGTCACGGCCGCCGCGTCGGCCACCCGGAAGTCGCGGAGCAGGCGCACGAAGAGCAGGCGGCGGTCGGCCTCGGTGTAGCCGGGCGTGCCGTAGCGCGAGGCCACCGACTCGTAGTACGGCCCACCTATTGGCGAGTAAAACTGGTGGCCCTGCCAGTAGCTCAGCATTAGGTCGGCGTAGCGGGTTTCGAGCGTCCCATTCAGGTACAGGCCGTTCCCATTTTTGAAAGGCAGCTGAAAAGTAAACGAATGGTCGTCGTAGAGCAGGCCGTAGGCACTGAGGCGCACCGCCTGAACTATCCGGTTATTCAGTGGCAGCCGGGCCACTATGCCCGTGGCGTAGTTGAACAGCGTTTGGATGGGCGCGTGCAGCGTGTCAATCTGCCCACCGTGGTGCTGCGCCGTGAACTGGAAGGGGATGGACACCTGCACCTTGCTTTGGTCGCTGGTGAGGCGGAAGCTGCTGCTGAGGCCGCCGGCTATCTGCTCCTGGTAAGCCACGCCGGGGTATTCCTGCTTGAGCCAATCGACCCACGTATCCAGAAAAACCCGCTTGGTATTGAGGCGATATTGCAGGCCTTCTTCTAACGGTTTTAGTATTACGCGCTCAAAATCAAGCAATGGCTCGATATAGTTATGGTTGAGGTGCGGCCGAATATTGCCAAAGATGAATTGCTGGTTACCTTTCGTCCAGGTCACACGGTAGGTCGGGCGGACTTGCTTGAGCTGCGGGTTGCCGAAGTCCTTCCACAGAAATACGCCCGCTTCGAGGCGCAGGTCTTTGGTTGGATAATAAACTAGCTGCGGATTTAACTGCGTGCCAAACAGCGTGTAACCCTGCACGATGTCGTTAAAATACTCGTTATCTTTGAAGAAGGTAAAGGAGTTGAGGGATAGTCGTAATTCACCCGAGTTAGGAGTGATATGGCTAGGGCGCTGGGCAAGCTTATGATTGATGCTGTCTATAAAATGATTCTTTCTAGCAAGTTCTTCATAGTATTGTTTAGGCATATCCGCTATTTTCCCAATAGTAAACAGCGATAAGGTATCATATTTTAACCCCGGTGTCGGCGACGTAAACGCCCGATTATCCAGCTGTGCATGCGCCTGACCGGTCGTAAATAACACAGCCCCAAGGCATCCCAAAAATTTTAGAAATTTCCTCATATATTTCTGCTTTCAACGGCACAAAACCGAGGGTCGCTGTGTTAGAAAAAGCCGCCCGAGAACAACCCAAGCACGGCTTACTTGCCGTTTCTTTGGGTGACGCAAAAGGCGGCCGCCCCGATAAAAGCACCAAACTAACTACTTTTTTACCCAATTTCCCCGACATGGCAGTTGCAACTGACAAAGCCGAGAAAAACACCACCAACGCGGCCACTGAGAAAGCCAAAGCGCTTCAGCTGACGCTCGACAAGTTGGACAAAGCCTTTGGCAAAGGCACCGTGATGAAGCTGTCGGACCAGAAGGTCAACGACATTCCGGCCATTAGCACCGGTTCGCTTTCGCTCGATATTGCCCTCGGCATTGGCGGCCTGCCCCGCGGCCGCGTGGTAGAAATCTACGGTCCCGAATCGAGCGGTAAGACGACCCTGACGATGCACGCCATTGCCGAAGCCCAAAAGGCGGGTGGCACGGCTGCTTTCATCGACGCCGAGCACGCCTTCGACCCGACCTACGCCAAGAAGCTGGGTATCGACGTGGATGCCCTCCTCATCGCGCAGCCCGACAACGGCGAGCAAGCCTTGGAGATTGCCGACCAGCTCATTAGCTCGGGCGCTATCGACATTATCGTTATTGACTCGGTGGCGGCCCTGGTGCCCAAAAGCGAGCTTGAAGGTGACATGGGCGACTCGAAAGTGGGCCTACACGCCCGCCTCATGAGCCAAGCCCTGCGTAAGCTCACCGGCACTATTAACAAGACGAATTGCCTCTGCATCTTCATCAACCAGTTGCGCGAGAAAATCGGTGTGATGTTCGGTACGCCCGAAACCACGACCGGTGGTAACGCCCTGAAATTCTACGCTTCGGTGCGCCTCGACATTCGTCGTATCGGCCAAATCAAAGAGGACAAAGACAACGTAACCGGTAACCGCACCAAAGTGAAGGTGGTGAAAAACAAGGTTGCGCCACCCTTCAAAGTAGTTGAGTTTGACATCATCTACGGCCAGGGCATTTCGAAAGTAGGTGAGATTGTGGACTTGGGCGTTGACATGGGCATCATTGCCAAGTCGGGCTCGTGGTTTAGCTACGGCACCAACAAAATCGGCCAGGGCCGTGAGGCCGTGAAGACTTTGCTCCTCGACAACCCCGAGCTAGCCGACGAAATCGAACAGAAAATCCGCACGATGGCCAAGGGCGATACCGACGTTATCCCCGTGGACCTGAGCGGCCCCGAAGACGGCGACGACACGCTGTAAGCTGTTTTTGCCTATTGCCCGAAAAGCCCGCTGCCATTTGGCAGCGGGCTTTTTCTTTGCCCTATTTTGGCAGCGTATTTTCTTAGTGACCAGTAGTTGTCGGGCTTACCTCTTATTATCTTATTTTTGTCCTGGCACTCTGTTTGTAATTATTCCGTAGGTATTGCTTTACGTCTATTCTAGGTATGCGTCGTCATTGGTTACTCTGTACTCCTATCCTGCTGGCTTGCACGGCTTGGGCGCAGCCACTAGGCAATGCTGAGCCCGTGCGCATCTGGCCCAATCCAAGCTTTAAAACGGGTGAAACTATCCATTATAAGGTTCACTACGGGCTCATTAACGCCGCCGAGGCAACAGTCGAAACCTCGGGCGCGCTCGACCGCGTGGCCGAGCGTCCCTGCTACCGCGCCACCGTAAGCGGCCACACAACGGGCTCGTTCGATTTCTTTTTGCACATCCACGACCAATGGCGGGCCTACATCGACACCACCAGCATTTTGCCGCTGCGCTCGACCCGCGATATCACCGAGAAGGGCTACCACAAAAAAGAGACCGTCGATTTTGACCACCGCCGCGATGTGGCTGATGTGCAAGTGCACGACAAAGACAACCCCACGCGCACTCCCTACAAGATTCCGAACAATGCCCAGGAGCTGGTAAGTGGCTTTTACTACCTGCGCACCCTGCACTACGAGCACATGAAGCCGGGCGAGGTTATTAAAATGCCTGGCTTCTTCGACGAGTCTACCTTCAACTTGGAAGTCACGTTCAAAGGCCGCGAGGTAATCGAGACGAAAGCAGGCACCATTCGGGTGCTGAAGCTGGTGCCCAAGATGCCTAACAACAAGCTTTTCAAAGGCGAAGAAGCGGTGAAGATTTTCTTGTCTGACGACCGCAATAAAATCCCGGTGTTGTTTCAGGCCGAGATGTTTGTGGGGTCGATAAAGGTCGATATGTACAAGTACGACGGCCTGAAAAGCAAACTAAACCTAGTAGCCACACAGTAACAAGCAGGTAACATAAGCGGCCGGCGCATCATATAAACGTAATACGCCGCCCGGCAGCAGAATGGTACTTTTGTGGGGCGAAAATTATTCTCCCTTTCGCCACGCTGTTATGGCTGCTTCTGCCCCTACCCGGTCTACGTCAGCAAAAACTGTCGCCTACAAAATCTTGGTCGTTGATGACGACCCGGACATTGTTGAATTGCTTGAGTTCAATCTCAAAAAAGAAGGTTACCTCACGGCCTCGGCCGGTGATGGCCGCCGCGCCCTGGCCGTAGCCCAAGACTTCGTGCCCGACATCATCCTGCTCGATGTTATGATGCCGCACCTCGATGGCATCGCCACCTGCCGCCTGCTGCGCGAGCAGCCCCGCCTCAAGGACACGTACATTATGATACTGACGGCCCGCTCCGAAGAGTTTTCGGAAGTAGCCGCCTTCGAGGCCGGGGCCGACGATTTTATTGCCAAGCCCATCAAGCCCCGCGCCCTGCTCAGCCGCCTAGCCGCCGTGGTGCGCCGCGACCAGGAGCCCAATACCGGCGTCGAGGCCATCGACATCAACGGCCTGCGCATCGACCGCACGGCTTTTGCTGTGTACCAGGACGGTAAAAAGATTTCCCTGCCCAAGAAAGAATTTGAGCTGCTGGCTTTTCTGGCTACCACGCCCCACAAGGTATTTAGCCGCGACGAGCTGCTGCAAAACATCTGGGGCAACGATGTTTTTGTACTGGCCCGCACCGTAGATGTGCACGTGCGCAAAGTGCGCGAAAAGGTGGGCGACCACCACATCCAAACTATTAAGGGTGTAGGCTATAAATTTAATGCCGACTAGCCCGCTCTTATGCAGCGAGCTATGGCACTTATGGCGCGACTACGCCTGTTAACGAGGGTACTGCGCGGCAGCTACTTCCTGCGCGCTCGCCTGACTTACTTCTCTCATTCGGCCCGCTACAAAACGGGCGAGTTATCGTCGCGCACCATTGCCCTCTTTATTGCGCTGCTGGTGGCGGGGGTGCTTACCACCTTTGCCTACCTCGGGCCATCTATGCCCGTGCGGCAGGCTTTTCTGGTGGGCGGGGCCACTATTGGGGCGTGCTTCCTGCTAGTATACCTGGCTTTTGAAGCGCTGATTTTCCGGGAAATAAATGGCATCTACGCTGGCCTGGAACACATTAAGCGCAAAGAGTTTAAGAAGCTCAGCAGCCGCTTTTTATTCCGCCCCGAACCGCTGAAGCGCTTGCGCGACGAAATCCTGGAAACCGCCGAGCGCCGCCAGCAGGAATTTGACGAGCTTAAGCGCCTGCAAGTGCTGCGCCGCGAGTTTCTGGCCGATGTATCGCACGAGCTAAAAACCCCGCTTTTCGCCGCTCAGGGCTTCGTGCACACCATCCTGGACGAGGAGGAAGAAGAGGAAAGCATGGACCCGGCCACCCGCCGCAAGTTCTTGCAAAAAGCCGCCACTAGCCTCGACGCCCTCGACACGCTGGTGCAAGACCTGGTCACCATCTCGCAGCTCGAAAAAGGCGTGATTCGCATGCGCCGCCAGCGGTTTGACTTGGTGATGCTGGTGCGCGAAATTTTTGAGCTGCTGGAGCAGCAAGCGCAGCGGCGCGGTACTAGGCTAGAGCTTTTTCCCTTGCCGCTAGGCGAGCAGGAATTATTTGTTAGTGCCGACCGCAACCGCATCCGCCAAGTACTTGTCAACCTAATAGATAACGCCATCAAATACGGCCGCGAGCAAGAGGGCCACGTCGTGGTGAAGCTGGCTCCCAGCCGCAACGGCCTGCGCGTATCGGTGCGCGACAACGGCACCGGCATTGCCCCCGAGCACCAATCGCGCATTTTCGAGCGCTTCTACCGCATCGAGAAAAGCCGCTCGCGGGCAGCCGGCGGCTCGGGCCTGGGTCTGGCCATCAGCAAGCACATTGTGGAGGCCCACAAGTCCACCATTCACATCCGCAGCATCGTGGGCGAAGGCACCACCATGGAGTTCAAGCTACCCAAGCCGAAGTAGGTGAAATGGTGAGCAGTGAGGTGGTGAGTTTCTCATGTAAAACTCACCACCTCACTACGCACCATTTCACCGCTCGTACCTTTGCGGCACGCATGAAGCCACCTAAGTTCAAAGACCTTATCCTGTTTGAGAACGACGATTATATCGTCGTCAACAAGCCCCCGTTCCTCGCCACGCTCGATGAGCGCATTGGCGTAGCCCCTAGCCTGCTGCGCCTGGCCCGCGAGTACGCCGACGATGCCCAGGTGGGCCACCGCCTCGACCGCGACACCAGCGGCTCGCTGGTGCTGGCCAAAAACCCGGAGGCCTACCGCCACATCTCGATGCAGTTCGAAAACCGCGAAGTGCACAAGATTTATCACGCCGTAACCAATGGCGCGCCGCCGCTGGAACAGTTTATCGTAGAGCGCAATATCGAAACTACTAAGAGCGGCAAAGCCCGCCTCGCCTACAAAGGCAAGCCGGCCGAAACGCGCTTTACTACCCTCGAAGTTTACGCCAAGCACGCGCTGGTGCAGTGCGAGCCCGTAACGGGCCGGATGCACCAGATTCGCCTGCACTTGGCCTATGTGGAGACGCCAATAGTGGGCGACACGCTGTATGGCGGCGAAGATTTTTACCTGTCTTCGCTTAAGAAGAAATTCAACCTGAAAGAAGGCGAAACTGAGCAGCCGTTTATCAAGCGTTTCGCGTTGCACGCGGTAGAGTTGGGCTTTACGGGGCTCGATGGCGAGGCGATTAAAGTAGAAGCGCCCTACCCAAAAGACTTCCGTGTACTGGTCGAGACGCTGCGGGAGTATCGCTAGTTTCAGACATTTAGCTAGCCCACGTTTGGTATTGTGCCAGAAAAAGGGTACCTTTGTGTCCGTTTTTCCCCAAGCCTGTCCGGCATGGGGGTTATTGTCAATTGTTTAGCCGGTAATTTTTACCAATCCTCATGGACCACCTGAGCTTCAAGACGACCCACGTCAACAAGGCCAACGCCCAGAAAGCCTGGGTCATCATCGACGCCAGCGTGGCCCCGCTGGGCCGCGTGTGCAGCCAAATTGCTAACGTTCTGCGTGGCAAGCACAAGCCTTCGTTCACCCCTAACTCCGACTGCGGCGATAATGTCATCGTTATCAACTCGGACAAGCTGCATGTGACCGGCAAAAAGATGACCGAAAAGCTGTATATCAGCCACTCGGGCTACCCCGGCGGCCAGAAGCAGCGCACCCTGCGCGAGCAAATGGAGCGCGATTCGCGCAAAGCCATTGAGCACGCTGTGAAGGGTATGTTGCAAGGCAACCGCCTTGGTGCTGCCCAGTACCGCAACATGTATGTATACGCTGGCAGCGAGCATCCGCACGAGGCGCAGCAGCCCACGGTATACGAGCTGAAGAACCTGTAAATCATTGCTTTTACGGTCGCTATTGACCGCATTATTTTTCCACTAAATGGCAGCTACTAACACCTCTGGTAGAAGAAAAACCTCGGTGGCCCGCATCTACATGCAGGCCGGGCAAGGGAATATCACTATCAATGACCGGGACATGAAGTCCTACTTCGCCAACGAGTTGTTGGAGAACATTGTGAACCAGCCCTTGGCTACCCTTGAGCAGGTGGGCCAGTACGATATCAAGGTAAATGTGAGCGGCGGCGGCATCGCCGGCCAGGCTGAGGCTATCCGCCTCGCCATCTCAAAAGCTTTGGTAAGCGACAACGCAGAGGTTAAATCGGCTCTCCGTAAGGAAGGCTTCATGACCCGCGACCCCCGCATGGTCGAGCGTAAGAAGTTCGGCAAGCGCAAGGCTCGTCGCTCGTTCCAGTTCTCTAAACGCTAAAATCCGAAGCAGACTATCATGGCTCAGTCCACCACCTATAAAGAGCTGCTTGACGCGGGTGCCCACTTTGGCCACCTTACGCGCAAGTGGGACCCGAAAATGGCGCCGTATATCTTCATGGAGAAGAACGGCATCCATATTATCGACCTGAACAAGACGCTGGCTTCGTTGGATTATGCGGCTTCGGCTATTCGCAACATTGCGAAAAGCGGCCGCAAAATCATGTTCGTTGCCACCAAAAAGCAGGCGCAGGAAATTGTGCAAACGGAGGCCGTTCGCCTCAAAATGCCCTACGTAACTGACCGCTGGCTAGGCGGGATGCTGACGAACTTCGCCACCATCCGCAAGTCGCTGAAGAAAATGGCTACCATCGACCGGATGGTAAAAGAGAACACGGCCTTCGCCGCCCTCGCTAAGCGCGAGAAGCTCATGATGAACCGTGAGCGCGAGAAGCTGGAGCGCGTAATGGGCGGCATCGCCGACCTGAGCCGCCTGCCTGCTGCGCTGTTCGTAGTTGACGTGAAGCGCGAGCACATCGCCGTGAAAGAAGCCCAAAAGCTTGGCATTCCGGTGTTTGCCATTGTGGATACAAACTCGAACCCCGAGCTGGTGCAGTTCCCTATTCCGGCTAACGACGATGCTTCGAAGTCGATTCAACTCATTATGAATGTGGTGGGTAAGGCTATCGAAGATGGCCTGTCGGAGCGCAAAGTTGATAAGGAAGATGCCGACCGCAAGGAAGCCGATGAGGCCGCCATTGCGGAGAAAACCGAGGCTGACACCGAAAGCTAAGCCGCTTTTTTAAGCTTGATGAAAAAGGGAACGGTCGAGGCAAGTGCTTGGCGGTTCCCTTTTTCAGTTTTGATTGGCCGTAGAAACGCAATATTTTGCGTTTTCCGTTAGAACGGCCTCTTTTTTATTACTTCAACGACGAGACGCAAAATATTGCGTCTCTACAACCAACCCAACCAATGGCCGCTATCACCGCCGCAGACGTAAACAAGCTCCGCACCATGACCGGCGCGGGCATGATGGATTGCAAAAAAGCCCTGACCGAAGCCGACGGCGACTTTGAAGCCGCCCGCGACATCTTGCGTAAGCAGGGCCAGAAAATCGCCGACAAGCGCGCCGACAATGCTACGTCGGAAGGCCTCGTACTGGTGAACGTGAGCGACGATGGCACCACCGGCAAGCTGGTAGGCCTAGCTTGCGAAACTGAGTCGGTAGCTAAAGTAGCTGACTTCCGCACGCTGGTACAGCAAATTCTGGAAACCGCCATCAAAACCAACGTGGGCACCAAGGAAGACCTCCTGGCTGCTACCGAGGCCGATGGCCGCACCGTGCAGGAGCACATTACCGAGCTAACCGGCAAAATC